>NZ_JAAKMI010000001.1:0-811053 GCF_049170315.1 Aeromonas sp. 604443 | reverse complement strand
GTGGAGCAGCTCGGTAGCTCGTCGGGCTCATAACCCGAAGGTCGTCGGTTCAAATCCGGCCCCCGCAACCAACTTTTTCGTCAGCATGCGATTGTGCAAACAATCGAAGGCAGACAAACGCCACAGACTTCTGCTCGGTCTGGGGTGACAATTCGGACGCGGGGTGGAGCAGCTCGGTAGCTCGTCGGGCTCATAACCCGAAGGTCGTCGGTTCAAATCCGGCCCCCGCAACCAACTTCCTGATAGTTTTCTTCTTTTCCCCCTCATTACATTGAATATATCTCCATCGGGTATGCAACCGATGGCGATTAATGCTGTTTCCTGCGCTTTTTCAAGACCATAACTGGTCGTCTCGACCATTTGTTAGGTATCATCAGATATCTCTTCATGGATGAGGCACGCGCCTGTGATCACTCCTTTTACCTATCTTCCTCCTGCTATTGAAAGCCGGGATGCCACGCTGACCGAGACCCTTTCACAGGGCTTGCCATTGCAACTGCTGCTGATCGCCGAAGAGCAAAAGGAGGCATTGCTGTCGCTACCGGCCCTGTCGGGGATCAACACCCAGTTGGCGCTTGGGCAAAAAGCACCTTTCACCCTGATGCATGGTTCCACCCTGTTGCTGGTCATATTGGTGACCGGCAATGTGACGCGGGATCACCGTCTTTATAAGCAGGTCAGAGGTTGGATAGCCCCGCTCTCCGGGCTCAAGGTAGAGCGGCTCGGGCTGCATCTGGAGGGGTTCTCCCCCTCAGAGCGGGTGATGCTGGCTGAATTGATGTTGTCGGCTCTGTTGGCCGCCAATCTACCGTTGCCGACCAGCAAAAGCCGTAGCGAAAGTGGCTGGAACTATCAGCATGTGTCGGTCTCTCCTGCTGTAGTGCTGGATCTCGCTCGTATCTACAGCGAAGCAGGGGGCAATGGGCTGGCTCGTCATTTGGCGGTGTTACCCGCCTCGGAGCTGACTGCGGCCAGCTATCGCGAGTTCGTCAGCCAGCTGGCTCAGGATGAAGGTTGGCAGTGCCATCACTACGATCAGGCGCAGCTGGCCGAGCTGGGAGCGGGGGCTTTTTTGGCGGTAGCCCGCGGTTCGGAAGATAATCAGGGGGCCATGGTCAAGCTCAGCTACTACCCGTCCAAGCCGGTACGCCGCATTGCGTTGGTGGGCAAGGGGATCTGCCATGACTCAGGTGGCTATAACCTCAAGGTATCCGGCAGCATGTATGGCATGCATCTCGATATGGGGGGCAGTGCGGTGGCGTTGGGTACCCTTTATGCCATCAGTCGGGCTCAGCTGCCCTATGAGGTTCACTGCTGGTTGGCGATTGCCGAGAATCATATCGGTCCCCAGGCTTATCGTCCGGGTGAAGTGGTGACAGCGATGAATGGTCTCACCATCGAAGTGGTGGATACCGATGCGGAGGGACGAATGGTGCTGGCCGATACTCTGACGATGGCGGCGCAGGATACCCCGGATCTGCTGATCGATTATGCGACTCTGACCGGCGCTTGCAAGCGGGCACTGGGCAGTCGCTATAGCGGCGTCTTTACCAATCGCCACGAATGGCTGGCATCGCTGGTCAAGCTGGGTCAGCACAGCGGTGAACGAGTCTGGCCCTTTCCGCTCGATGAGGATTACGATGAAAATATCGAGAGCGAGTGGGCCGATCTGTTGCAGTGTGCACCAGGCAGTTCGCCGGATCACATTGATGCGGCCCGCTTTCTTGCCCATTTTATCCCCGAGCAGACGCCCTGGCTGCACTTCGACCTGAGCGGTTTTCGCAACAAGGGGGGCAATGGGGTGGTCTCCAGCGAAGTGACCGGCTTTGGTGTGCGGTTCACGCTGGATCTGCTGGCTGGCCCACTCGGTCGAGTGGGGCACTCAGCTTCCGAATAATCTGACTGATAAAAGGATTTCTGTGAAACAACCAAGCTATGACTGGGTGCTGTTCGATCTGGATGAAACCCTGCTCGATTTCCCGGTCGCCGAGGCACTGGTGCAAACGCTGCAGATCTATGGTGTGGAGGCCGATGACGCCAGCATGGCGCAGTACCATGCTATCAACCATGAGCTCTGGCAGCAGTACAACGATGGCGAGATCGATGCGACAGTGCTGCAGCAGACCCGCTTCTCCCTCTTTGCCCAGCAAGTTGCCGCCGACCCCATGGCGATGAACAATACCTTTCTGGAGCAGATCATTGCCCTTAGCATGCCCCTCGAAGGGGTGGTCGAGACCCTGCAGCAATTGCGCAGCAAGGTGCGGATGGGGATCATCACCAATGGTTTCAGCGTCCCCCAACGTGGCAGACTTGGAAAACTGGGCTGGAGCGAGTGGTTCGAGCCCCTGGTGATCTCTGACGAGATCCGGGTGACCAAGCCGGCGCCGGCTATTTTCCAGCACACACTCTCCCTGATGGGGAAGCCGGATCCGGCCAGAGTGCTAATGGTGGGGGACAATCCGAAAACTGATATTGCCGGGGCTGCGTCACAGGGATTGGCTACCTGCTGGTATAACCCGAGGCGGCACTCGGGCGAATGCGATGCGACCCACGAGATCCACCACTTCGCCCATCTTGCCGACATTGTGCTGGGATGCTGACGGGTAGAGGTAACTCATCATGTCAACGGTGACAAAATTGTCTTGGCAAGTCGCAACAAGGCTAGTTTGAGACAGAGTAGGGTTTGCTTGAGACGGCAAGGGGAGCGGATGCTCCCCTTGCTCATTGGGTGTTTTGTTATGGTTGCAGGGATCTGAACTGGTAGCGGTCGAGGATCTGCTGATAGTCGGGGCTCTGTTTCAACTGATGGATAGCTTGATTGATCCGTTGCAGTTGCGCCTCTGTGGTGCTCTCTTTGCTCAGCATCAGGTGTACTGGTGTCTGCTCGAGCGGCAGCTGGATCTTGAATTCGGAAAGTATATCTCCATCATGACTCAACCCCTGCATCCCGTGGGGGTCTAGCACGAGCCCCTGAACTCGCCCAGCCCGTAGCATCTTCAACAGCTGATCCAGCCTCAGGCGTATCTGCAGGCGTGGTTGCATTTCGGGTTCGGTCATCAGCTGGCGAAAGGCAATGCCGTAATCAAAATTCTTGAGGACACCAATATTGAAGTCAGCTCGTTCGCGCAGCGATGCCAGCGAGGTAATGTCGCGCCAGCGTTGCTCATCCTGCCGGCGGATAATAATAACGGCCTGCTCTTCCCGGTAGGGATGGGTGAATCGCGCATATTGTTGTCGTTCGGTGGTGATATTGGCAGACATGGCAAGTTGTACCGTGCCAAAACGCAGTTCATGAAGCACCCTAGACCAAGGCATTTCGCTGAATCTGGCCTGATAACCGGCTCGCTGGAAGATGGCGTGGACCAGCTCAACGTCCAGCCCCCGCAACTGTTGCTGCTTATCGCGAAAACTGAAGGGTTGCCACTCTGTCCAGCCTACAACCAGGGGCTCTTGTGCTATTGCTTGGCAGCATAAACACCATATCAGCAAGACTCTGTACACACCTTATCCCCCCGGATCGGCTGATAGGGTTGAGTATTGGACAGGAATGACGGACTAACCAGTAGAGAAGAGGGGTGAGTGGATGCACAGAGGTGCATCCATCACAGTTCGTGGGCGTGGAATCCCTTGCGATAGCGGGCTTCGCAGCGCGGGCAGCGTTGCAGGGTCGGATCCTGTTCCAGCTGTTCGATGGAAAGCGGCTCTTCACAATCGGAGCAGAGGCCATAGAGGCCAAGATCCATCTGACAGAGTGCCGCATCGATCCGCTTGAGGCGGGCCACGCTCTGCTCAACCTTCGGCAGATCCAGCCGGCTGGTCAGTTCCACCAGTTGATCCTGCTCGCAGTGACCGACCTGTTCGGCCCACTCGTCACGGCGGCAAGCTTTAAGCTGACCGATCAGCGTTTCTCGTACTTGGGCCCAGTCTGACAGCAGGCGATTACGCCAGACAGTCAACTGTGCATGCGTCATTTCACACACATTATCCCCCACAGGACAGACGACAGATTCGGGGCAGTATAGGGATCCGATAACTCTATCAAGATGATATGCGTCAAGTTAAACGTGGTTAGCCGTGGCTTTTGGCTGCTTGCAGCAGGGCATCGCGGATGGGATCCGTCTCTTTGAGCACCCGGATCTCCTGAAACAGCAGGTCCGCTTCGGGATATTCCCGCTTGAGATAGCTGAACCACTGTTTGATGCGGCTGGGGTAGTAGTCAGCTTTTTCGCTGGCCAGATCCTGCTCGGTATAGCTCACCATCAACTGCAGTACCTCGGCCCAGCTCATGTGCGGGCAGCCGGTTTTCATCACGTTGGCCAGATTGGGCAGGGAGATGGCGCCGCGCCCGACCATCAGGGCATTGCAGCCGGAGACGCGGGCGCAGGCGAGGGCATCTTTATGATCCCAAATCTCGCCGTTGGCGGTGACGGGGATGGGCAGGGCGCGGCGAATGGCATCCACATACTCCCAGTGGGCGGGTGCCTTGTAGCCTTCGCGCTTGGTGCGGGCATGAACGGCCAGCTCGTTGGCGCCCCCCTGGAAGACCGCCTGGGCGTTCTCCAGATAGAGATCCTTGTCGTCGTAACCGAGGCGAATTTTGGCGCTCACCGGCAGATGGGCGGGCACCGCCTCGCGCACCGCCTTGACGATGCGGTAGATGGTCTCGGGCTCTTTGAGCAGCACCGCACCGCCCTTGCTCTTGTTGACCGTAGGGGCGGGACAGCCGAAGTTGAGATCGACCCCGGGGGAGCCCAGCTCGATGGCGCGCACGGCGTTCTCGGCCAGCCACTCGGGGTGTTGCCCCAGCAGTTGTACCCGCACCGGGGTGCCTGCGCGGGTTTTGCCATCTTGCAGCAGTTCAGGGCAGAGGCGGTAGAACACCTTGGCGGGCAGCAGCTGATCGACGACCCGGATAAACTCGCTCACGCAGAGATCGTAATCATTGACGGAGGTGAGTACCTCCCGCATCAGGTGATCCAGTACCCCCTGCATGGGGGCCAAAATAACGCGCATAACGGCTTTCCGACGAGAGTGGGGAGAAAAAAGAGCGCAGATTGTAGTGGGGTTGCGGCCCGCTGTCAGCACCCGCTCAAACTCTGTTAGGCTAGAGGGAGATAAATCACGCAAGGAGAAGGAATGAAGCGTTGGTGTCTGATGGCGCTCGGGTGGCTGGCATTTGCCACTGGTATTGTGGGCATTGTGCTGCCGCTCTTGCCGACTACCCCCTTCATGTTGCTGGCTGCCGCCCTGTTTGCCCGCTCGTCGCCCCGTTTTCATCGCTGGCTGTTGACCCATCCCTGGTTTGGCCCGCCCATCGTGGATTGGCAACAGTATCGCGGCATTCGTCGTCAGGCCAGACGGCGCGCCATTATCTTCATTTTGCTCACCTTTTCGGTGTCGCTGGCGGTGGTGCCACTGCTGTGGGTCAAGGGGTTGCTGGTTATCATAATGGTGATCCTGCTCACCTGGTTAATGCGTCTGCCGGTGCTGGAGCCAGTTGCAATGGTGAAGTGAAGTCCCTAAGCTATTGCAGCAATAATGCTATGGAGTCGGCCTGTCATTTTTGCGTGACAGGCTTTTTTATTTCCCGCAGAAGGGAATTGAGAAAAAATGGCCACCCCTGGGTCAAAAAAATAAGCGGTCAACACATGAATCCGGAAACCCTGAAATTTATCGAAGCAAGCATCAAGACCATTCCCGACTATCCGAAGCCGGGCATTCTGTTTCGTGACATCACCAGCCTGATCGAGAATGCCGAGGCCTTCAAGGCCACCATCGATCTGCTGGCCAATCATTATCGTGATCAAGGGATCACCAAGATTGTTGGCACCGAAGCTCGCGGCTTCATCTTTGGCGCGCCGGTTGCCTATGCCATGGGGCTGGGCTTCGTACCGGTCCGCAAGCCGGGCAAGCTGCCGCGCGAAGTGATCGAGGAGTCCTATGCCCTCGAGTACGGCACTGACACCCTGCAACTGCACACCGATGCCATCGTGCCTGGTGACAAGGTGCTGGTCGTGGACGATCTGCTGGCGACCGGTGGTACCGTTGATGCGACCGTCAAGCTGATCCGCCGTGCCGGTGGTGAAGTTGCCGATGCGGCCTTCATCATCTCCCTGCCGTCTCTGGGTGGCGATGCCCGCCTGACTGCTGCTGGCATCAAGGTAGTCTCACTGGTCGAGCTGGCCGGCGAGTAATGCCTCTTCGGCCCGATCCTCTGCATCGGGCCTGCATTGAACCGGTGCCCTTGCGGGCATCGGTTTGAAAATCAAGCGATCCCTCCCGCTCTGACCGATAGCCGATACAGCCAGCCCGCCATTTGTGTTAGCATCCGGCCTCAATGCCCTGTCTTCCCTGCATGATGGATTTATGAGCTATCAGGTTCTGGCGCGTAAATGGCGCCCCCATACGTTTGAACAAGTGGTAGGCCAGCAACATGTGCTGACCGCCTTGACCAACGCCCTGGATCAGGGACGGCTGCATCACGCCTATCTGCTGAGCGGTACCCGCGGGGTCGGCAAGACCACCATCGCCCGTATTCTGGCCAAGAGCCTCAACTGCGAGCAGGGGATCAGCAGCCACCCATGCGGCGTCTGTGATACCTGCCGCGAGATCGATCAGGGCAACTTTGTCGACCTGCTGGAGATTGACGCGGCGTCCCGCACCAAGGTGGAAGATACCCGCGAGCTGCTCGACAACGTGCAGTACCGTCCGGCCCGCGGCCGCTTCAAGGTCTACCTCATCGATGAAGTGCACATGTTGTCGCGCCACAGCTTCAACGCGCTGCTGAAAACCCTGGAAGAGCCGCCCCCCTATGTGAAGTTTCTGCTGGCCACCACGGATCCGCAGAAGTTGCCCATTACCATTCTCTCGCGCTGCCTGCAGTTTCATCTGAAGAGTCTGGATCAGACCCAGATCGCCAAGCAGCTCGAATGGGTGCTGGATCAGGAGGGGCAGCCCTTCGAACCACGCGCCCTGCTGGCCCTGGCCAAAGCCGCCGACGGCAGTATGCGAGATGCCCTGAGCCTGACCGATCAGGCGCTGGCCCACGGCAATGGTAGCGTGCGCCTCGAGAGTGTGCTGGCGATGCTGGGCACGCTCGATCACCGCCATCTGCACCAGCTGCTGGAAGCCATTTTGCGGCAAGATGCCCCCGCGACCATGGCCAAGATCACCGAGATCGCCACCCTGGGCCCCGATTTTGATCAGCTCCACGCCGAGCTGGAAGGCTTGCTCCATCGCATCGCCATGGCGCAGCTGCTGCCTGCCAGCGTGCAGGAGCAGGGGGCGGATGCCGATTCCCTGCTGCAACTGGCCAAGGCGATGAGCCCGGAAGAGGTGCAGCTCTGCTACCAGATCGTGCTGGGTGGCCGTAAAGATCTGCCCTGGGCCCCCGATGGCCGCACTGCGCTGGAGATGACCTGCCTGCGGATGCTCGCCTTCTCGCCAAGGCGCGATGCCCTGTATCCTGCCAGCCTCACCGCGTTGCCCCCGTCAATGACGAGCAGTGCGGCGAGCAGTGCCACGCCGGTAGCCTCCTTGCCGGGAAAGCGCCCGGCCGCTGAATCGGCCGCACTGGCACCGATCAGCGGCGCCGTGCCTGCACCGCTAGCCAGCCCTGTTGCTAACAGTGCCGTGCCCGCTGTTGATGTCTCCCTGCCTGCGATGGTGGATGACATCGGCAACCCCGCCGACAGCGAGGAGGAGGCAAAAGCCGCCGAGCTGTTCAGCCAGCAGGATGAACTGCTGCGTGAAGCCGCAGGCATGGGGTATCAACCCGAGCCCGCGTTGACCCATGCGCAACCCGATGTGTCTGCGCACTCAGCTGCACAGCCCGCAGATGCTGATGAACAAGCTTCTGCCGCAGCCTACGCGGACCATTCCCGTGGCGAGTCGCTGACTGCCCCCTTCGAGCCCGCGCTCGAACCGACAATTGCGCCGGTTACCGCTCCTGAAGCTGTTTCGGCGGTGTCGAGCATGCAAAGCCTGCTTGGCAAGCGAAACATGCTGCGCAGCCGCCAGCGTGGTCAGGATGCCCCGGCGGCGCCCGCGCCGCGCGCGGTGCCGGTTGCGCCAGCTCGCCCTGTTGCGCCCGCTGCTGCACCGGCCGTCACCCAACAACCTGCTCCGGTCAGCCAATCGGTCGGGCAGGGGATGGCGGCGATGGGTCACTATGATGATCTGCCGCCGGTGGATCTCTATGGCGACGGTTACGAGCCGCAGGGTGACAACGGGGAATACGAGGAGTACCTCAATCAGGGCTTTGCCGAGCAGACTCAGGTGATGAGCCACGCCCCTGTCACGGCACCGGCCCAGCCAACCGATCTGCCCCCCTGGGATCTCGACGGGCAGCCGAGCTATCGACCCGGCGAGCGCAGCGCTGCGGCGCCTGCGGTGACGCCTGCCCCAGCGACCCAGCCACCCGTTGCCACCACGGCGGTGGCTGCTACCCCTGTGACGCAGGATGAGCCCGTTCAGCCGGTGATGGAGACCATCGACTGGGATGAGCTCGAGAGCGACAGCGAGCCGCAAGAGGGAGAGGCGACTCGCCTTATCCCCTCCTCGCTGCTCAATGGTTGCGGCGACCCTTGGGCCGAGTTGATCGCTCACACTCAGGTGGGAGGGCGGCTGCGCCAGCTGGCCATCAACTCGGTGATGACGCGGGAAGGGGACAAGGTACTGCTAACCCTCAAGCCCGAGCAGCGCCATCTGGTGAGCGACAAGGCGCGCGCCGATCTGGCCGAGATCATCGGGCCAGCGCTGGGTCAACCGGTGCAGGTCGAGGTGACGCTCGGCGTGGTGCCTGACCAGGAGACCCCCCTCGAGATCGAACATCGCCTTTATCTCGGGGTGCGCGAGCAGGTGACCCGGGATCTGGAGCAGGATCCCAACGTACAGTTTTTAGTTCAGCGGTTTGGTGCCGTGCTCCATCACGAGAGCATCGAGCCCCTCAACCGCTAAATTCCGTGGCCGGGAGCTTGCTTCCGGTTGAAAAGCAGTTTGGCTGTCCCCATCTAGGACAGACAAGCCCACAGCCCGGCGCTGGATGCCGGATTTCAAGACGAGAGACGACATATGTTTGGTAAAGGTGGAATGGGGAACCTGATGAAACAGGCCCAACAGATGCAAGAGCGTATGCAGAAGGCGCAGGAGCAGCTGGCTCAGATGGAAGTGACCGGTGAAGCCGGTGCTGGCATGGTCAAGGTCACCATGACCGGTAGCCACAGCGTCCGTCGCATCGAGATCGACCCCTCCCTGATGGAAGATGACAAGGAGCTGCTGGAAGATCTGGTCGCCGCCGCTTGTAACGATGCCGTGCGTCGTGTGGAAGAGCAGAACAAGGCCAAGATGGGCGAGCTGACCGGTGGCATGCAACTGCCGCCAGGCTTCAAGATGCCGTTCTAAGGCGACTCTCCCCGCGCATTCTTGCTCCCTTGTCGCTGGCCATTCGGGCCACGGCAAGGGGGACGGCCGAGAGACCCAAAGACGCAGCGTTATTGCTCAGGCGATACGCTGCGTTTTTTATGGGCGCCATGCTGGCGTGGACGGGCTCTAACTATCCCTTCTGCGGAGAGGTTGCCACAGCGAAGGCCGATTGAGCCATGAAACGCAGCCGCCTTGCCAAGGTGGCGCTATTTGTCGATACCCGCTATCGGATATCCCGGTTTTGCGTGGCCGGGCGGGATCGGCATAATGGCGGCTTGCCGTATCGAGGAGATTGTATGAAATATATCGGAGCCCACGTCAGTGCGGCCGGCGGGGTGGAGAATACCATCGCCCGCGCCCAGGCCATCGGGGCCAACGCGTTTGCCCTCTTTACCAAGAATCAACGTCAGTGGCAGGCCGCCCCCTTGTCGGATGCCACCATCCGCGCCTTCAAGGCGGCCTGTGACAAGGCCGGTTTTCTGCCGGAGCAGATCCTGCCCCACGACAGTTACCTCATCAATCTGGGCCACCCGGATCCCGATGGTCTGGCCAAATCCCGCGATGCGTTTCTCGATGAGATGAAGCGCTGCGAGCAGCTGGGGCTTTGCTATCTGAACTTCCACCCCGGTAGCCATCTCAAGCAGATCCCAGAGGCTGCCAGCCTCAAGCTGGTGAGCGAGTCCATCAACTGGGCGCTGGAGCGAAATGAAGGGGTGACGGCGGTGATCGAGAATACCGCCGGGCAGGGGACCAACCTCGGCTGGTCGTTCGAGCACCTCGCCACCATCATCGAGGGGGTGGAGGACAAGAGCCGGGTCGGGATCTGTTTCGATACCTGCCACGCCTTTGCCGCTGGCTACGATTTGCGCACCGCCGAGAGCTGCGCTGCCGTCTTTGCCGAGTTCGACCGCACGGTGGGTTTTCATTATCTCAAGGGGATGCATATCAACGGCGCCAAGTGCACCTTCGGCAGCCGGGTCGATCGCCACCACAGCTTGCGGGAGGGCAATCTGGGGGAGGCTGTTTTCCACCACATCATGAATGATGATCGCTTCGATCGCATTCCGCTGATCCTCGAGACCATAGACGAGTCCATCTGGGGCGAGGAGATCAGCTGGTTGCGCAGTCTGGCGAAGTGATACTCAGAAGCGAATCAAAGAGAGGGAGCCGTGGCTCCCTCTCTGCTTTTTCCATCATTAGCGGGCGGGCCTGTCAGCGGCGCTCCGAGCGCGCGTTACTCTGCGCGGCTCACCTCGGCATCCTTCACCTGAGCCCGGCAGAAGTGGATAAAGTGGCGCAGGGAGGTGGAGTGGTACTTCTGCTTGTGCCAGATAAGGGAGAGCTGGCGCGGGAAGCGGCGGGAGAGGGGCAGGGCGATCAGCCGCCCATCTGCCAGGCGATCCGAGGCTGCCAGCCGGGAGATAAAGGAGATACCAAGCCCCTTCTCCACCGCCAGCATCACCGCCTCCAGGGTGTTGAGTTCAAGCCCTGGTTGCCAGCGGGGCAGCTCGGGCTGGATCTGCTGGATAAATTGCTCGCGGCTGCCCGATTGTGCTTCACGCAATACCCAGGTTTCGCCCCCCAGACGGGAGAGGGAGAGCTCCTTCTTGTTGGCAAGCGGGTGACCGGGTGGGGCCACCACCAGCATCTCGTCCTGCAGCCAGGGTTCGGCGAGCAGGTCGGGGTGGTGGTTCTCCCCCTCGATCAGTGCCATATCCAGCTCGAAGTTGGCCAACGCATGGCAGAGCAGGTGAGTGTTGTTGATGGTCACCTTGGGGGGGAGCCCCAGCTCCTGTTTGCTGCTGGCGAGCAGGGTGGGGAGCAGGTAGTTGCCGATGGTCTGGCTGGCACCAAGGCGCAGTTGGCCGCTCGGCTCGGCATCGGGGCTGAACAGGTTCTCGATATCTTGCATCCGTGTCAGCAGCTCTTCGGCGGCCGGTTGCAGCAGGCGCCCCTCGTTGTTGAGCTGCAATCTGGGGTGAATGCGGTCAAACAACGGGGTGGAGAGCTGGCGCTCCAGCTCCTGTAGCGACTGGGAGACGGCCCCCTTGCTCAGGCAGAGCTCGTTGGCGGCAAGGCCAAGGTTTCCATAACGGGCAATGGTGGCGAACACTTTCAGCTGCTGCAGGGTCAGTTTCATCGTGTTTGGTTTTCCTGAATGATTGATTTAATTCATTTAGATATCGTAAACGATAAGGGACCATTATCCTATCGCCATAGTCATCAATAGAAAGGTGTCATCATGATCGCAAGAACCCGTAAATCACTGGCTGCCGCCCCAACCCCCATGGCGGGTCTGGCGCTGGGCATCGCCAGCCTTGGTTGGTGTTGGGAAAATGCCGGTCACTTCGATGGCCGGATGCAACTGCTGGGTGCTGCCATTGCGGCCGTGCTGCTAGTGATCCTGACCTTCAAGTTTCTGCTTCACCCCCGCCTGCTGTTGCTGGATCTCGCTCACCCCGTGGTGGGCAGTGTGGTACCGACCTATGCCATGGGCACCATGGTGGTCTCCAAAGCGCTCGGTATGATTGCGCCGCAAGCGGGCGAGGCCCTCTGGCTGTTTGCCGTGGCGGTTCATCTGCTGTTCCTGGCCACCTTTATCTGGCATCGCGCCAAAGAGTTTGAAATCCACCACATGGTGCCGAGCTGGTTCGTGCCGCCGGTGGGGATCATCGTGGCTGACGTCGCCTTCCCGGGTGGTCAGTTTGCCCCGCTGGCCAACGGTCTGCTCTGGTTCGGGATCATCTGCTACGGCTTGATGCTGCCGCTGATGCTCTACCGCCTGATCTTCAGCCATGAAGTGCCGGATGCCGCCAAACCGACCATTGCCATTCTGGCTGCCCCTGCCAGCCTCTCTCTGGCCGGTTACCTGACTGTCAGTCAGGAGCCGTCACTGCTGCTGGTGGCCGTGCTGTTGGGGATCGCCATCCTGATGACCGGCATCATCTATCTGGCCTTCATCAAACTGCTGCGTCTGCCCTTCTCGCCGGGTTATGCCGCCTTCACCTTCCCGCTGGTGATCGGTGCCACCGCTCTGTTCAAAGTGGCTCATCTGGTTGAAGGGTTTGCGCAAGGGAGTCACTACGTCGAGCAGATCAGACTGCTGGCTCACTTCGAGCTGGGGGTGGCTACCGTGATCGTCGGGTATGTGGCACTGCGTTACCTGATGTTTTTTCTGCCGCAGCGTAATACCGAAATGAATAACGGCATGGCTCGCCAAGGGGCTCACCGATAAACCTTGATGATGTGACATCGGGAAATGGATAAGCAGTGCGCTCCGAGAGCGACGGGATAAACGACCAGTCATACGATGGATGGACAAAGAGCCTCCACCCTGGTTGTGTAACGAGCAAAATGCCCCGCAGTGCGGGGCATTTTTTTATGGTTTTTTGATGTGGCGCCAGTGGCGGGCTATTTGACATGGATTTAACTGGTATTACCTGTCAGGACGACTACAATGCAGCACCACTTTTTCGCTCGACCCCGATACATGTCGTCCCAAGATCCCGTATTTGACTCCTCTTTTGAAGCCCGTTTTCTGCATCCCCGCTACTGGTTCAGCTGGCTGGCGCTCGGTGTGCTGATGCTGCTGGCCTTTGTGCCGGTGCGATTGCGCGACCGTTTGGCCGAAGCCTTGGCACCGCTGGTGTTTCGTATCTCGAAAAAACAGATCTATATCGCCAGAACCAATCTGGAGATCTGCTTCCCGGACAAGAGCCCGGAAGAGCGGGATGCCATTGCACTGACCTCGATCCGGGTCGGCCTCAAGAGTCTGTTGGGATTTGGCGAGTTCACCATGCGCAGTCAGCGTTATCTGATGAGCCGGATGCAGGTGATCGGTTGGGAGCATATCGAGGCGGAGCGGGCTGCCGGTCGTCCGGTGATCCTGGTGGTGCCCCATACCTGGCCGGTGGATGCCGCCGGTTACTGCTTCACCCAGCGCGGGGTGCCCATGTGCACCATGATGAAACGGGCACGCAATCCGGTGTTTGACTGGCACCTCAACCGTGCACGGGCCAAAAACGGTTGCCGCGTTTACGAGCGCAGCGCCGGGATCAAGGCGGTGATCAGAACCATCAAGAGTGGTCGCAGCTTCTTCTACCTGCCGGATCAGGATCACGGTCGCGAGAAGAGCATCTTTGCTCCCTTCTTCGGCCACCCCAAGGCGACCCTGCCAGCCTTGCCCCGTCTGGTTCAGGTCAGCGGCGCCAAGGCGGTGCCGCTGCTCGCCTGCTATGACGAAGCGAACCACTGTTACCGGCTTGAGATAGATGCCCCGTTTGACAACTATCCCACCGAGGATGTGATGGCCGATACCTGTCGGATGAACGATATGGTGCAACAGCAGCTGACGCGCCATCCGGGCCAGTACATGTGGTTCCTCAAGATCTTCGATACCCGTGAAGATCAGGAGGGGCCGGATGGCCTCTACGAGGCGGGGATCCAGCGGATCCGCAAGGGATTGTCGCCCCACGGCTGACCCTGAATTAAGATTGATTGAAATGGCCCCAGGTGGGCCATTTTTTATGATAACTAGTCTGATCTGTGCCTTGCAGGTCGATAGCAAGCCTCCTCAGGGTAGAAAAAAATGTCAGGATAATTACAATAACCGCTTGTTTTTGATGACTTGATGGTCGCCATGTCTGCGTTAGATCCGGTATTTGATACCTCATTTCATAGCCGCCTGCTGCATCCCAAATGGTGGGGCAGCTGGTTCGCACTGGGCCTGCTCTCCCTGCTGGCATTTACTCCTGCGAGGTTGCGGGATCGCTTTGCCGATCTGGTCTCACCGACCCTGCTGCGTTTTTCGAAAAAGCAGGCCTATATTGCCGATACCAACCTCAAGATCTGCTTTCCAACGCTGGATGCCGCCGCACGTCAGGCGCTGCTGCTCAAATCGATCCGGGTCGGGCTCAAGACCTTTATGGGCTTTGGCGAGCTCAGTTGGCGCAGCAAGGCGCGCCTGACCCGCCGCGTCAAGGTGAGCGGCTGGGAGCATGTGCAAGCGGAGCAAGCTGCGGGCCGTCCGGTGATCCTGGTGGTGCCTCATACCTGGGCGGTCGACATGATTGGCCGCTACTTCTCCATGATGGGCATCGAGATGTGCACCATGATGAAGAGCCCGAAAGATCAGGTTTTTGACTGGTACATCAACCGCGAGCGGGCCAAAGGGGGCAAGGTCTATGAGCGCAGTGTCGGTATCAAGCCGGCGATCAAGTCGATCCGCGCTGGCGCCAGTTTTTTTTATCTGCCGGATCAGGATCACGGCCGTGAGGCGAGCGTGTTTGTTCCCTTCTTCGGTCGTCCCAAAGCAACCCTGCCAGCGTTGCCCAAGCTGGTGAAACTGACTGGTGCCAGAGCCGTGCCCATCTTCGCCAGCTATGACGAGGATGAGGGATGCTATCTGCTGGAGATCGAGCCGCCGTTTGACCCTTATCCCACCGCCGATCTGCTGGCAGACGTCAACGCCATGAACCGGGTGGTGGAGATGCAGGTGGCGCGCCATCCCGAGCAGTACATGTGGTTTCTCAAGATCTTTGAAACCCTGGAGCATCAGGAGGGGGATGACGGACTCTATGAAGCGGGGATCCAGCGTATTCGTCAGGGCTTGCCGCCCGAACCTTGAAAATTGGCCCGCATGCGGGCCAATTTTGTTGGCAGAGGAGCCTTTCGTATTTGGTCTGTTGCGGGTGGTTTTTAAGGCGAACGGGTGGACAAAAACAGCGCAAACAGAGGATAACAGGGTGTCTTATGACAGGGAGAGGCAAGTGAGCGTGCGCGGAGCTATCTTCGAGAGCGGAAATAGGGTAAAAGGGCGGCCATGAAAATTCCAAATCGAATCCAACCCCTGGTGGATGACGGCCTGGTCGATGACGTCATCAGCCGGCTGATGAGCGGCAAAGAGGCCGACGTCTATGTGGTGCGCTGCGGCGACGAGATCCGCTGCGCCAAAGTCTATAAAGAAGCGTCCAAGCGCAGCTTCAAGCAGGCCGTGGTCTATCAGGAAGGCCGCAAGGTGCGCGGCAGTCGCGATGCTCGCGCCATGGAGAAGGGCTCCAAGTACGGCCGCAAACAGCATGAAGAGGTGTGGCAGAACACCGAGGTCGACGCCCTGTTCAAGCTGGCGGCGGCCGGTGTGCGGGTGCCGCAGCCCTATGTCTGCCTCGATGGCGTCCTCTTGATGGAACTTATCACCGATGAGGATGGCAATGTCGCGCCGCGCCTCAACGATGTGGCGCTTACCCCCGAGCAGGCGGTCATCGACCATGCCAAGGTGATCCGTTACGTGGTGAGGATGCTCTGCGCCGGTCTTATCCACGGCGATCTCTCCGAGTTCAATGTGCTGGTGGATGAACAGGGCCCCGTCATTATCGACCTGCCCCAGGTGGTGGATGCCGCCGCCAACAACCAGGCCAAGGCGATGCTGGAGCGGGACGTCAACAACATGCGCAACTACTACGGCATGTATGCCCCCGAGCTGCTCAAGACCCGCTACGCCCGGGAGATGTGGGCCCTGTATGAAGATGGCAAACTGACCCCCGACAGCGAGTTGACCGGCTTGTTCGAGGAGAGCCGCGAGCAGGTGGATCTCGATTCTGTATTGCACGAGATCGAGAGCGCCCAGGAGGAGGCACTGGCTCGTCAGGCCAGGATGAAGGCCGAAGAGGAAGACAGCTACTGATCTTGTTGGTGGCCGTGGTCAATGGAAAAAGAGCGCCTAGTGGTGCTCTTTTTTATTGTCTGCCGCACAGCCCTGGCCTCTTGGCCGGGGCCAGCCGGTAAAACCGGACCCAGCAGAGATCGCCGGTATGATAGCGGCGATCCAGCCATTGTCCATCTGCAGCTTCAATGACCTTGAGCGAGGCGGGATTTGTCTTGTCACAGCTGATGAGCACAGGTTCGCTGAGCACATGGCGCTGCACTCAACCGAGCAGGATGCGGGCGGCACCTTCACCCCGGCGGGTGGGATGGTCTCGTAATCGATATAGCCAAGCCACTGGTGGGTGGCTTGGCTTGTCGCCGTGGCGCAGGCGCAAGGTGGCGAGGAGCGCTTCCCCTTCGAGGGCAAAATAGGTGGTGGTCGGTAGGTAGCCCGGCGGCAGATGCAGGCCATTGGCATGGGCGAGCAACTCCTGCAGCCACTGAGTCGAGCCGAATTGCGCCACCTGATAGAGCGGCAACCCGGCGGCGCCACATTCGGCCTCGTAGCGGCGGTAGGTGGGGGCGTCGGTCAGCCGAGCGGCCCGGCACTCGATGAGGGGTTGCATCAGGTCTGGGTGGCCAGAGGCCACAGCGGCCAGGGTTCGCTGTGGTGTGGCTCCTGGATGCAGGCGCGCTGGCGGCCAGCCTGTTTGGCGGCATAGAGTGCCCGATCCGCGCGCGAATAGGCCTGCTCAAAGCTCTCGCCCTGCTGCAGCGAAGTGAGCCCTATGCTGAGGCTGATGGGGCCACCGGCCAGCGACCGAGTGGCGTCTGCGACCCGCTGCTGCAGGGTCTGGCAGCAGGCCGGCAGCGTTTGCGAAGTCTCCATCACCAGCAGCGCCAGCTCGTCGCCGCCAAGGCGCCCGGCTAGCCCCGCCGTCGGCAGGCTCTCCCGGATCACCCGTCCCACCGCCCGCAGCATGGCGTCGCCAGCGGGATGACCGTGGCGGTCATTGATCTGCTTGAAGTTGTCCAGATCGATCAGCAGCAGCTGGCCGGGGCTAGCCATCTCGCGGGCACGCAGGGCCACCTGGTGTTCGAAATAGTGTCTGCTGTCCAGTCCGGTCAGGGCATCCAGGTTGGCGCGCCGCTCCAGCTCGCGCTGGGTGGCGAGCAGCGCCTGCTGCTGACGGGTGTGCACCAGGCTCAGCAAAATGAAGCTGCGGGCAATGGTAAAGAGCAGGCTGAGCAGGATCACCGGGCCGAGCAGGGGATCGGTCAGGCTGGAGGCAGCCGACTCAGGCCACCACTGATGCTTGGCCATCCTGATCAGTTGCAGGGCCAGTTGCAGCGCAAGCAGCAAGATGGCAAAGCGCAGCACCCGGTAGGCGGGGGCCAACCGCTGATAGCGCCAGAGCTGCCACAGCAGCAGGCACATTTGCAGCGAGATGGCCCCGGATAGCACCACGATCCGGCTGTGTATGTCATCCTGCGGTAGCTGTGTGGCGGTGACAGCGAATAGCAGGAAGCCGGCGAGGGCAAGGAGCGGGCAGAGCCAGCCGAAACGGTCGGCCTCGCGCCGGAAGAAGTGGCGCAGCCCCCGCTCATAGAGTAGCGGGGTGGCGATGATCAGCAGATTGGTAAGCAGGATATTGGCAAGGGAGATCTCTCCCGTAAGGGGTCGCAGCAGCAGGCAGCCAAAGGCGGCGGCGATGGCCAGTTCGCTGGCCGACCAGTAGAGCAGGGAGCGCAGCTGTCGCTGGGTATGCCACAGGTAGGCGAAAATGGCCGCGACCCCGATGTGCGACAGGCTGACGAACAGCACCAGACTCAGCAACTGGGCCGAGGAAAACAGACTCTGCATCAAGGGTTTGGGCTCTTCCTGACGGGAACGGCGCAGCGACCTCAGGGCCGGGTGACTGTGCCGGATCACAGCATGAATTGCGCCGTTGAGCAATGGTTCAAGTGATCCGGGCACGATCGCGGCAACAACCGCCACAAGAGGGCTGCTGACTCGATTAATCAGGGGCGGGGCATGACGCCGGAGCGTTTATGCTTCCCACACTCTTGGGTCAGTCAATAATGACCGGCAGCCGCATGACGTTGGCCTCCCGACCGAGGTGGGCCAGCAGGCGGCGCACATCGTCGAGGCGGATGATCAGAGTAGCGGTGTTGACCAGCGGATGGCACTGCGCCTGTTCGGCCTGCCAGATGGCCTCGTCCACCACCAGCTCTACCGCTTTTTCCCTGTCGCGCACCATGGCGAGCAGGGTCACCGAGCCCGGGGTAAGGCCGAGCACAGCATCGAGCCGCTCGGGGGAGCCAAAGCTCAGCCGCTTGACGCCGAGCATGACCGCCAGCTCCTTGAGATCGACCCGGCGCTCCTCCGGACTCACCACCAGAAACAGCCGCTCGCTTTTCGGATCGCGCAAAAAGAGGTTCTTGGTCTTGGCTGCGGGCAGGTCGGGCAGCAACTTGCTCGCCTCCTCACAGGTAAACACTGGGGGATGGTCAAAGTGCTGGTAGGGGATAGCCAGCTGATCCAGCAGGGAATAGATTGCCACAGAAACTCCTTTTGTCGGCGAAGAGTGGTCAGAACGGGATGGGCGGGAATAACGACCGGATCGAGCTTACCAGTTTGACTCCCGCCTCGCAGCCAGCGTGACGATTGCGAGCAGGCACTGTATGAACGTACAATAGTCCCATTCTCGGACAGCCCCTTTACGCTTCATGACTGCAACCCAGCCCACCGTACCCGCCACTCCGCCGCTCGACGGTTTTATCCTGACCCGCCACGGTCGGGACGTGCGCGGCCGCAACGGGCTGCCTGCAACCACCGAAATCGTGATGTGGCTCTGGAGCGCGCAGGGGCCGGTACGGGTGGTGGTGCCGGGGCAGGAGCCGGTGTTCTTCCTGCCGCAGAGCCATATGGCAGAAGCCGCCGAGCTGTTCAAGGGGGCCGGGGTGAGCGGGCGGTTTCGCCGCCTGCCAATGCACACCTTCGACGGTCGCCCTGTGGTGGGCTGCTATTTCGCCACCCTGAGCGCCTTTCACCGCGCCATCGAGCTGCTGCTTATTCGCGGGCTGGAGCACTTTGAGGCGGATATCCGGCTGCCGGAGCGGTTTCTGATGGAGCGTTTCATCACAGCTGGTGTGCGTTTCGATGGCCGGGCGGTGAAGAAGGGAGGCAAGCAGGGCTACTGGGAGGTCAACGAGGCGCGCTGCGCGCCGCAGGCGGTGACGCCAACCCTCTCCTGGGTGTCCCTCGACGTGGAGTGCGCCATGGACGGTGCCCTCTTCTCGGTCGGCCTTTACAGCGAACAGGATGCGCGGGTCATCATGATCGGCACCTCGGAGGCGGATGCCGAGAGCTGGGGCACCCAGGTCCAGTGGGTAGAGGACGAGAGCGCCCTGCTGAGTGCGCTGGAGAGCTGGTTCAGCCAGCATGACCCCGATCTGGTGATTGGCTGGAACGTGGTCAATTTTGACTTTCGCCTGCTGCTACGCCGCGCCGAGCTTAACAAGCGGCGGCTGCGGCTCGGGCGGGGTCGTGAGCTCTGCTTCTGGCGCTCGTCACGGGGTGATCCCCAGACCGGTAACGTCATTATCCCCGGACGCATGGTGCTCGATGGCATCGATACCCTCAAAAGCGCCACCTGGCAGTTTGCCAGCTACAGCCTGGATGCGGTGGCGAGCGAACTGCTTGGCCGTGGCAAGGATATCGAGGACGTGGCCAATCGGGGGGAGAAGATCACCGAGCTGTTCCACTCCGACAAGGAGGCACTGGCCCGCTACAACCTGGAAGATTGCAAACTGGTGTGGGAGATCTTCGATTACTGCCACCTCATCCCCTTTGCCATCGAGCGCGCCTCCCTCACTGGCCTTGAGCTGGACAGGGTGGGGGGCTCGGTGGCGGCTTTTACCAACCTCTATCTGCCACGGCTGCATCGTGGCGGTTACGTGGCCCCCAATTTGCCAGCCGACGGTGGGCTAGCGAGCCCCGGCGGCTATGTGATGGACTCCAAACCCGGTCTCTATCGCCATGTGCTGGTGCTCGATTTCAAGAGCCTCTACCCCAGCATCATCCGCACCTTCTGCATCGATCCCATGGGACTTATCGAGGGGTTGCAACACCCCGACCACGCTATTCCGGGCTTTCGCGGCGCCATGTTCTCCCGCGAGCGGCACTTCTTGCCGGATCTCATCGCTACCTTGTGGGCGGCACGGGACAGAGCCAAGGCGGCCAGCAACAAGGCGCTCTCCCAGGCCATCAAGATCATCATGAACTCCTTCTACGGCGTGCTGGGGTCGGGGGGCTGCCGTTTCTATGATCCGCGCCTAGCCTCATCTATCACCTTGCGTGGTCACAGCATCATGCAGCAGACCCGCGAGTGGATTGAGGCGAAGGGGTTCGAGGTGATCTATGGTGACACCGACTCCACTTTTGTCCATCTGGGGCGCGAGACCAGCCCGGATGAGGCGGACGAGATTGGCCAGCGACTGGCGCAAATGATCAACGACAACTGGGCTGCACTGATCAGGCGCGAGTTCGATCTGCCGAGTTATCTCGAGATCCAGTACGAGACCCACTATCGCCGCTTTCTGATGCCCACCATCCGCGGGCTGGAGAAGGGCAGCAAGAAGCGCTATGCGGGGCTGGTTGGCAAAGCCAGTGAGGAGAGTGAACAGCTGGTATTCAAGGGGCTTGAATCGGTGCGCACCGACTGGACCATGCTGGCCAAGCAGTTCCAGACCCGCCTCTATGAGCTGGTGTTTCACGATGAAGATCCCAGCGGCTATGTGCGCACCATGGTGGATGAGACTCGCGCCGGTCGTCACGACGATCTGCTTATCTACCGCAAACGGCTGCGCCAGAAGCTCGAGGAGTATCAGAAGAATGTGCCGCCCCATGTGCGGGCAGCGCGGCTGGCCGATGAGGAGAACCTGCGCCGCGGTCTGCCCCAGCGCTATCAGCATCGGGGCTCCATCGCTTATCTGATGACCCTCAATGGCCCAGAACCGCTGGAATACAGGCGCAGTGCCATCGATTACGAACACTATATCGACAAGCAGTTGCGGCCCATTGCCGACGCCATCCTGCCCTTTATCGGCGAGTCGTTCGACCGGATCTGCGGCCAGCAGCTGGATCTTTTCTGATTGGTGCAAGTTGGCACTTTACTTCCCATGAATACTGGATAAAAATACAGTTATAAATCATGGAGAAGTTTCCTATGCGTCTTGAAATCATCATCGACAGAAAACATCAGATCCCGACCTCGACCATGGAGGCGCTGCGTCAGGAGCTGCTCAAGCAGCTTGGCGAAAAATTCCCCGACATCCATGTGCGGGTCGCGCCGGGCAGCGCCATGGCCCTGACCGTCAGCCGTGCCAGCAAGGAAGACAAAGAGCTGGCCGAAGCCATGGTGCAGGAGGTGTGGGAGAACGCCGAGAGCTGGATGCAGGAAGAGAACGTCGCCTCCTGATCCCGCACGGTCAGTGGATAACTCGGGCGTTGGATAAATGGGTTGCTGATAAACGGGCATGCCCGCGAATGATCCGCTGATCCCCGGACAACAAAAAACGCAGCCAGGTGGCTGCGTTTTTTGTGGGTGGTGAGAGGCTCGCGATGGTTTTTCTGGCTCTGGGTTGAGCCAGGCCCGTTACAACCCCGCCCAGCTTTTCAGGCTCTGCTGCTGCACCCGGCGATTGGCTTCGCGGATCTCCCCTTTGGCGCGCAGGTCGGCCAGCGCAATGGGCAGTGCGGCGCGGATCTCGTCACTGCTCATTCCGGCTTTGAGGGCCGGGTGATAGGCCATCTTGAGCAGCACATAGTCCAGCCCGGTCAAAAAGCTGTCGATGCTGTTGTCATTGAAGATGGAGGGAAACACCTTGTCCGAATCGTTGGGCAGCCCCATCACCTGGGTGAACTCCTCCACCACGCAGTCGAGAAAACGCCCCTTGGCTCTGCTGTAGTCTACCGGAATGATGATGGTGGCACGGCTGATCTCGTGTTTCGCATTGGTTGCGAAGTTGGCAAGGCAGAGCCCTTCCTTGAGTGCCATCTTGACTGATGGATCCCCCCCCATGGTGCGGTTGGCCCAGCTCTTCATCTTGCTGTAGTCGGTCATGATCAGGGTGAGGTTGGGCTTTGCGGTCACCATGCTGATGGAGTGGCCGGTGATGCGGGCCAGATGGGCTGCCTGTACCTTCACCACGTCGGCCTGCAGCGGCTTGTCACCCGATTCGTTGATAAGTTGCAGCCGGATCGGCTGCTGCCAGCGGGCAAAACGGGTCTGCCTGGCTTCGCCATATTCCCGCTCCATGGCGATGGCAATAAAGCTCTCGGTGAGATAGCTGTCGCTCTGCCAGCGCTCATCGGCCCGGGCGCTGTGGCCCGCGAGCAGAAGCAGCAGGGCCAGCAGCCCACGTGACGCGCTGCGGGGATAGTCAGCGCGGCCCAAGCTGGCCATTACCAAAGTGGCAATAAGGCGGGTGGCACCAAAGGGGGTGGCGGCAAATGACATGTTTCCTCCCTGAAACGGTTGTCTACCTAGCGGTTGGCCTTGTCGATATCGCGCCAGGTGAGCCAGAGCCTGAGATCAAACTCCAGTTGATGATAGTCGGGCTCCATGTGCTGGCAGAGCTGGTAGAAGCTCTTGTTGTGATCCTTCACTTTGATATGGGCCAGCTCGTGCACCACGATCATTTTCAGGAATGGGGGCGGTGCCTCCTTGAACAGGGCGGCGATGCGGATCTCGTTCTTGGCCTTGAGCTTGCTGCCCTGCACTCGGCTGACGTAGGTGTGCAGACCGAGGGCATCCTTGATCACGTTGATCTTGCCATCGAACACCACCTTTGACAGGGGCGCCGAGCTCTTGAGGTAGCGGTTCTTCAGCTCCATGGTGTAGGCGAGCAGCGCCTTGTCGCTCTGGATCTGGTGGCTCTCCGGATAGCGTTTGGCCAGCATCTCCCCAAGCTTGCCCGCCGCAATCAGCTGTTGTACCTGTGCCTTGAGGGGGTCGGGATAGCCGCCCAGATAAGTCAGTTCCGCCATGGTGTCACTCGTTACATCAAAAAGAGCGTCATTGTAGTTATCTCGGGCGGGCTTGCCTACTGCGGGCCGCTGCTGCAAGGGGCTTTGGCGCAAGAAAAAGGGCGGCCATTGCAACAATGGCCGCCCTGCGGGGCGTATTGACGATCAGCGTCGGCGATAGAGACCCGGATCCACCTCTTCATAGTGGCTGGTCAGGTATTGATAGAAGGCAAGATGGGAAGGGGAGCTGGGTTTTTTCAGCTCTTCGCTCACCCGATCCGGCTTGGCGATGATGAACTTCGGATTCTGGCGCTGGATATCGGCCAGCACCCGCTCGCGCACGTCATAGGGCGGATTGACGTTGGCAAAGAAGAGGTAGGCGGACGCCGGCTGGCGATCGGTCCAGAGATAATATTGCGGCTGGATGCCATCGACCCAGATCTTGTCGCTCGGGCTGGTTTCGGCCTTGATGCGATCAACCCGTACCTGCGCGGCCGGATTGAAGGGGCGACCCTTGAGGGTACCTTCCCAGACGTTGTTGATCATCAGCAGCAGCATGGCTAGCGTTGCCAGCCAGGGGGTGGCACTGCGCACATCCCAGGCGCGCCAGAGGGGGATGAGGATCAGCACCGGCAGCGCCCACAGCAGGCTGGTGCCGAGCACCTCGTTGACCCGCTCGAGGGACCACTCCTTGGTGCTCCAGCCAAAGGCGAGTTGCTGGGCCAGCAGCCAGCTGGCGGTGAGCACCACCAGCGAGATGCAGAGCAGGCCGATGGTATCTGCCTGCTGTTCGCTGCGATCCAGCAATACTGCCAGCGGTAGCACCGCCAGTTGCAGATAGAGCACGTCGTAGTGATCGAACACATGGCCGGAGACCGAGTTGGCGATCAGGGTGAACAGCACCCCAAACAGGGTCGCCAGCAAGGCGGGCAGATACCACTCCTGACGGCGGCTCAGCATCAGAATGATGAAGGCGGGCAGCAGCATGATAAGGCCGGTGCGTAGCAGGCCGACGGCGCCCACCATGGGAGAGAAGCCATTGCCGTAGCTCCCTTCGAAAAAGATGTCGAAGGCGTAGTATTTGAAGGCCGCCAGTAGATCATGCTGCTGGAAGTAGGCGTAAAGCGGGCCGCCAATCAGCGCCAGTCCCAGCAGGCTGGAGATGAGCAGCAAGATGGCGTCACGCCACTTCTCATGCAGACACCAGTGGCAGAACAGTACCAGATACCAGGCGCCCCAGAAGGCGCCGTTGTTGGTGCGCATCCAGGCGACGATTGCGAAGGTGAGGGCCGCAACCAGCGCCGGCCACCAGCGAAATCCCTTGTCCAGGAGCAGGGTAATGAAGGCCCACTGGGCGATGAGGGCGAGGTGGAAGGTCCAGTCCTCGGTCATGTTGCCGTAGTAGTAACGGGTGCCGTAGAGAGCCAGCACCGCCAGCATGGCGCCAAGGCGCGCCTTGAACGAGAGTCCGAGTTGGGCAAAGGCCTGCCAGCTGGCCAGCAATCCGAGCCAGCAGAGCACCCACTCCAGCGCCCAGATCCCGACAAAACCCCCCATTCCATAGCCCAGCGCGTCGAGGGCGAAGATCATCGGCCCCTTGATGTCGATCATGTCGCGATAGAGCACCCCACCTTCGCTCCACATCTTGCCCATCACCGCGAACAGCGAGGCATCAAAGCCCGGCGCCATGGCGTGGAAGAGCGGGTTGCGCAGACAGAAGAGCAGCGCCAGCAAGGCGGTCAGCAGCACAATGGCTGGCTTGATACCCGGGTTGACGCGAGGGGGAGTGAAACGGATGGAGTGATTCATGAAGTCGCCTGTTCCTGCAGCTGGTCTTGAAAGCGGGCCTATCTTGCCGAGCTAGTGAGTGCGATGCAATGGGGCGGGCCCGTGTGGGGCAAATATTCTCGAAAAAGCCCGGTTCTTGCAGGGAACCGGGCGCTGGCTGCGGCAATTTTGGCCGTCAGGGGATGTGGCAAGCCATCCCCCTCTGCATCAGCTGAGGTACTCAAGCAGGGGCGGCTGCGCTTCCAGTGTCGGCAGGTGACGGGCCCAGCGGATAAAGGCGTCGGCCAAGGTGATGCCGAGCTCCTGATTGTGCTGGGTCAGGGTACGCGCCAGTGCGGTGTAGCCCTCCTTGCCGGAGGCGGTA
This sequence comes from Aeromonas sp. 604443, assembly GCF_049170315.1. Lineage (NCBI taxonomy): Bacteria > Pseudomonadati > Pseudomonadota > Gammaproteobacteria > Aeromonadales > Aeromonadaceae > Aeromonas > Aeromonas sp. 604443. The sequence continues at coordinate 785,803 of NZ_JAAKMI010000001.1, read as the reverse complement.
TAGGCGCTCGACACTCCGCGATAGACCTGTTCGGCATTGACCGCTTGCCACTGGCCGGGGGCGGCTTCCCACTCCAGTCGGGTGATGCGCTGGCCCTTGGGCCGATCGGCCTGATAGGTGAATCGCACCCCCGCGGTGTAGGGGAAGCTGCCGTTGCCATTGCCGACCACGCCGTTGTTGGTGGCGTTGTCGATGGCATTCTCTAGTGCCTCCGCCAACTCGTGACCGTGCACCCGATAGAGGGTGAGGGGAATGGCAAACGGCAGCAGGCGACCGGCGATATCCGCTTCGCTCAGGGGGCCCGGCTCCAGCGAGCAGCGCACGCCGCCAGCATTGTGCAGGGCAAAGTCCACCTCGCCTACCTGTTCACGGGCGGCGGTCAGCATGGCGCGGGCCACCAGCGGGGCGAGCTGGCTGCCGTGGGGCTGGGTGGCATCCGGCAGCCGCTGATGGGGAAGTGGCGCCGCCAGTCGGGTGACGATGCGCTGGCTCATGGTTTCAATCTCCGGCCGGTAGCGTTTGGCCAGATGTTGTTCAAGCTGTGGGTCCGGCTCACAGAAGGTGAGCCCGACAGGTGGCGTGGAGGCGTACGGCCAGGGCTGCCAGGGGAGCCACTCCAGCTGACCCTGACTCTGCACGACGCGGCCCGCCTCATCGAAGGTGAGCTCGCAGACACCGAGGCAGAGGGCGCTGTGGCCAGCATGCAAAATAGCCACCCCGTTGTTCATCAGCGGATAACTGCCTTCGCTTGGCAGACCCAGCTGCGCGAGATCGCCGAGCAGGCTGTGGGTGTGGCCGCCGATGATGAGACTGAGCTCGGGGAAGCGTTCGGCCAGCAGCTTGTCCTGATCCAGCCCGAGGTGGCTCAGCAGCACGATATGCTGGATCCCTTCGCGCTTGATCTCCTGCAACACCCTGGTGAGGGTGTCGGCGACCGCGTGGAAACGGGTGTGGGGATCCGGGTTGGCGATGGCAGCCATCTGGGCGAGGGTGATGCCGAGCAGTGCAAAGGGAACCCCGTCGATCACCCGGCGATGCCAGGGCTGATGGGCGTCGTAGAGGTGGGGAATATCCCACAGCCCCAGCGGCGTGTCGGCTGGCTCCTGACTGTTGTCCAGATTGGCGGCCAGCACCGGAAAATCGAGCTGGCGCAAGAACTCCACCAGCGGGCCGTTGCCCAGATCGAACTCGTGGTTGCCAAGTACCATGGCATCGGGGGCCAGCATGGCGAGCAGGTCGGCGTTGGCGCGCCCTTTGAAGCGGTTGAAATAGAGCGAACCCTGAAAGGAGTCGCCACCGTGCAGAAATAGAAAACGCTGGCCGGCTGCTGCGGCTTTGGCACGCAGTTGGGTCAGTCGGGTCAGGATCCGGGCATAACCGCCGCACTGGGTGCGCCACTGGCCTTCACCGACAGGGGAGAAGCTCATGGGCGCGCCATCGAAGTGGGAGTGGCAATCACTGAAATGGGCAAGTTGAACCGTAATACTCATCTCGGTCCTCCTTAGGGGGAAAATGAGCACCGAGTCTACTGCAAAGGAGGGGGAGGATACCAGCCCGGCAGGGTGCCGGGCTGGTCAGCGATCAGGCGGGTACCATGATCTGGGTGGCGACGATCACCACCAGCAGGCCGACGGCGACCGGCATACTGGTGCGCTTGACCACCTCGAACGGCGAGAGCTTGCCCATCCCCGCACAGGCGACCACCACCCCGGAGACCGGAGAAATGGTGCGACCTAGGTTGGAGGCTTGCAGCATTGGGATCACCAGATAGGCCGGGTTGATGCCAAGGCTGCTGGCCAGGTTGGGGATCAACTCCACGAAGGCGTAGAAGGGAGCATTGCCCGAGCCGGTGGTGAAGGCGGCCAGGGTGGTGATCACCACCAGTGACAGCATCATGATCAGACCACCCGAACCGAGATCCTGCGCGTGAGCCAGCAGGGTGTCGATAAAGCCGACGGTCATCAGACCCTGGGCGAAGACACCGGCACCGACCAGCAGCATGACCACACCGGCAAAGGCGTCAGCCATGTTGCGCCAGCAGACCTGGAGACCGTCCAGCAGCTCCTTGCCATTGCGGATACGCACCAGCTCCAGCAGGCTGGCCAGCACCATGCACATGACGATGATGGTGACGATATCCAGCTGCGGACCCCATTTGCCGTCAAACACCAGCACCCCGATGATGGGGGTAAAGGGCAGGATGGCGTAGAAAGCGGGGGCGGTAGTCACCAGATCACCCGGGGCGACCGGCTCGTTGTGCTCACCGGATTTCTGGTCAAGGTAGCGCTGCCAGAAGAAGTGGGTCACCGCCATACAGGCGATCGCCACCAGCGAGATGGGCAGGGTCAGCTTGAAGGCAAAGTCCAGCAGCGGCATGTTGGCGGCCTGAGCGGCCATCACCACGTCCCCTGAGGTTGGTGCCAGAATAATGGCGGCTGGCGAGGCGCACACGGCCGCCGCCGCGCCACGGGAGATCCCCATGTTGACCATCAGCGGGAACAGGGTGGCCATCAGCAGCACGCCGAGGCCGGTAGCGGAGCTCACCGCCAGCGACATGGCACAGGCCACCAGATAGGCAGCCACCAGCAAGATATAGGGGGACTTGATGATGCCGAGCGGTTTGCTGGCCAGCTTGACCAGAATGGTGTTGGCGCCGATGTGGCTCATGTAGCCGGCGAAGCCACAGAGCACCATGATCAGCATCCCCAGTCCACCGCCACGATCATTGAGCAGGAAGCGGACGTATTCGAAGATATCGGTTGCGAGATAACCGGTGCTGACCACCTTGCTCGGCAATACCGGCTTGCCCATCATGGCGGTGATGATCAGCAGCAGCAAGCCGCCGCTCAGCAGCACCCCGGTTGCGGAGTATCCTTTGAAAATGGCACGGCCCACCACCAGGGTGACCAGGGTGCCAACAATGAGTTCCAGCATATGTTGCCTTCTGATTGGATGAGAGTGGAAGGAGTCTATTCCGATAGGGGTAGAGTGGCGACTGGAAACAGGATGTTGTGTGAGCTAAATCAACGTTTAACCCCATGAACAGAATTAAAGAAAGGTAAAGGTACTTTACCCAGCGGGTTTGGCTACCTACCCTTGCCAGCCTTGGTTGTCTTTTGAGGCTTTTATATGGTGATTGGTGATTTTTCAGGCATTAAACGCTCTCTTTTCCTGCTCGCGATGCTATTTTCACCTACTTGCGTGTTTGCGGTAACCAATGACGGTTTTCATCAAACCGGTCCTCATCAGGCGGTCGCCATGCGGCGTCTCATGGCTCCTCACTCTTACGGCGTACTGGTGGTTGCCGAGGGGAACAGACCCCGTTTTGCCGCGCTGGCATCCAAAACCACGGAAGCAAACTGCCTGGCCCGTCATGCCATCCGGGTAGATGGGGTCGCGTTGCTGGTCACCCCGAGATTTTATGCCAAAGAGGGAAAACGGGGACTTTGCGAGCTGTGGCTCAATGAGGGGGCAGATCAGGACTTTTTTGCCAACCGTCTTAAAAATGATCATTTCATTCAGATAGATGGTCATGACATCAATGTGAAAAACTATCACCTCGACTGGCAGCGCATCAGTCGTACTGCTCAATAAAAATACAGTTTCATCCTTGTGCCATACTTTGCTCACGCAACCTGTGAGCTTGCTCTGATTTCTGGGCTCATCATTGTATTGCGCCGCCTCTTGGTCACACATAGGCTATACCCGTCATCTGTGTGGCGGTGGGTTTCACCAAGGTTGGTACTCCGCCCGTGCAATCAAGGAAGGTAGTCTGGCATGGTCAGCAAGGTTTATGGAGTAGTGGGGAGCGTGCTATTGCTGTTGCCCCTGATGAGTCAGGCTCAGCCGAGCCGGCCGCAAGTGGTGCCAGAGTCCCGCATCAATGTCCGTTTTTATGAGGTAAGTGCTGCCCAGCCAGATCAACTGGCACGCGCCATTGCTCAGAGTGCCCCCAAGGTGAATGGCAAGCCTGTGCTCGGCAAGGCGAGTTATCAGGTGGACTGGCAGCTGGAAACCGACCAGTTGCCGGGGCGTTGCCAGCTCAAACGGGTAACGGTAACGACTCATGCCACTGTATTGTTGCCCCGCTGGCGTCAGAGTTCGGAGGGGAGTGACCCTGCTCGCCAGCGCTGGGGTCGGCTGCTCTCCAGCATGTTTGACTATGAATCCCGTTTCAAAGAGATGGTGCTGCAAGGCGGAAATCAGGTGGGCGGGGCGATTGCGGCACTACCAGGCCATGCAGATTGCCAGGCGTTGCGCTATGCCGCCTGGGCTGCGGGCAGTGGCGAATTGAACAAGGTGAAGGCACGGGTAGACGATTTCCAGCGTCAGACGGGTTATGGCGAACAGCTCGGGGTGCATTGGCCCAAGTGAACTCTGTCTGGAGGTGCGAAGCCCTGCCAAACCCGGTCAATATGGCACGATTCAACATCTGAAATGGCCGCCCCACCGGGCGGCCATTTCATTGCAGACAGCGCCATGTTTAGACCAGCGCCTTGCCTTTGAGCAGTTTGCGCACCCAGTAACGGGCAGGGTGGAGCGCTTCCAGTAGATCGGCGGCCAGTGGCAGGGGCTCACCGCAGATCTCGCTGGCGAGCAGCTCGCCACAGAGCGGCGCCGAGCAGAGACCCCGCGAACCGAGCGCCCCCAGCACATAGAGGCCGGGGTGAAGGGGGAGCGGCTGGGCGTTGTGCTGTTCATGCTGCAGCTGCACATAATGATCCGCCAGACCTTGCAATCTGGCCACTGGCCCCACCACCGGCAGGTGATCCCGGCTGGCACAACGCACCCCCACGCGCGCCTCGTTGCCGCTCACATCCACCTCGGCGGGCCAGGTTTGCTCCGGCAGGCAGGCTTGCAACCGCACCTGATTCTGGATTTGCTCCTCGGCACGAAACTCAAGGCTGCTCTGGTTACGGCCATAGCTGGCACCAATACAGTGTTGATCGTTGTGCATTGGCGTGAGGTAGCCATCGTAGCAGAGCACGGTATTAAGCCGGCTCAGGCTGGTTGAGGTCGGCACATGGCTTACCTGACCGCGTACCGGATAGAGCGGCAGCTCGGCAAAGGGGAGCAGTGATGGCAACTGGTGACCGGCGGCGACCACCAGATTGGGGGCCTGCCAGTGGCGGCCATCCTGGCTTTTTATTTGCCAGCCATCGGCCAGTTCAGTAATAGCGACCACCTCGGTATTGAACGCCACCTCAAGCAGCCCGCTGGCTTGCGCTTCTTTGATAGCTGCGTGGGTGAGATCGGCCGGACAGAGCCAGCCTCCCAGCGGGTAACTGACGCCGCTGTGGCCACAGGGCAGGCCAACCACCTGCTCTACCTCTGCTGTAGAGAGGGGATACATCAGCTCGGGGGGGAAGGGGCCCTGGCTCATTTTCGCCAGCTTGGCTGCCGATTTGTCGTCATAACCGAGCTGGGTTACCCCGCACAGTGCAAAAGCGATGGGATGTTGCGCGGCCAACGCCAGTAGCCGTAGGCGGGCATAGCCAAAAGCGAGCGAATAGAAGCGTGACAGGGCATCGTGCTCGCCGTTGAGCAGCGGATAGAGCGCGCCCTGGCGGTTGCCGGAGGCGCCGGTGGCCGGTTCGCCATCTGCACACAACAACGTCACCTTGCGGCCCCGCTCCACCAGAGAGAGCGCCGTCATGGCCGAGGCAATGCCGCCGCCGATGATCACTACCTCGCCAGCGCGTCCGGCAGGACGGGCATACCAGGGGGCTATGGTCTGCTGCGGCTGCTTGTCGGTGCGATCCCCCACCAGCATCTCCCGCTTGCTACCGTGGCCCTTCACCTTCTTCATGGCAAAACCGGCGGCAATCAGGCCGCGACGGACAAAACCGGCACAGGTAAAGGTGGCGATGGAGCAATCGGGACGGGCGAGGCGAGCGAGACTATCAAACAGCTCCTGTGTCCACATCTCCGGGTTCTTGGCCGGGGAGAAACCATCCAGATACCAGGCATCCACCAGCCCCTCTGCCCGGTGAGGCACTTGCGGCAGCATATCCTTGATGTCGCCAAACCAGAGATCGAGGCGAATGCGGCCACCCGTAAAATGCAGGCGGTGGCAACCGGAAACCGGCAGTGGCCACTGGGCGACAAGATCCTGGCTCAAGTGGCCAAGTTCAGGCCAGGCGGCCAGCGCCTTGCGCAGATCGTCCCGGGTCAGGGGGTATTTCTCGAAACTGATGAAGTGCAGACGGGAGCCGTTACCGGATTGGGGCGCCTGTTCCAGGAAGGCTTGCATTGTCGCCAGAAAGTTAAGACCTGTGCCGAAACCTGTTTCACCTATCACGAAACTGTCACTATCGTGGTGCGAAAATCGCGCAGGTAGCCGGTTTTGCTGCAAAAAGACGTAGCGGGTTTCACCTAGACCGTTATCATTGGAAAAGTACACATCCCCGAAGTCACTGGAGACAGGAGTTCCCGCTTCATTCCAGTCCAATCGGGCATGATGTAAGGATGTTTGACTCACGTTTTCCTCGGCTCGCGTCACAAAATCGCGGGCATTCTACGTGAAAGCAGACCAGTTTGGCAGCCGAAAGCGGGTAGACTTGGCGCCAGTTTTTCCAGACGAGATGAATTAATGAGAAGAGCAGTGATCACCGGTATCGGCGTCATCTCCAGTATCGGCAACAACAAGGAAGAAGTGCTGGCCTCCCTGAAAGCAGGTAAATCCGGCATCACCTATTCCGAGCAGTTCGAGCAGCACAATCTGCGCAGCCGTGTCTGGGGTAACATCAAACTCGATCCGTCTGAACTGATCGACCGTAAAGTCATGCGTTTCATGGGCGACGCTGCGGCCTACGCCTATCTCTCCATGCAGCAGGCCATTGAAGATGCCGGTCTGGCGGAAGATCAGGTCTCCAACGAGCGTACCGGCCTGGTGGTCGGTTCAGGTGGTGCCTCCGGCAAGAACACTTCGGAATCTGTGGACATCGCCCGCGAGAAAGGGGTCAAGCGTGTGGGCCCTTACATGGTGCCGCGCACTATGTCCTCCACAACCTCTGCTTGCCTGGCGACCCCGTTCCAGATCAAGGGTGTCAATTACTCCATCAGTTCAGCTTGCGCCACCTCTGCTCACTGCATCGGTCACGCGCTTGAGCTGATCCAGCTTGGCAAACAGGATGTGGTCTTCGCCGGTGGCGGTGAAGAGCTGGACTGGTCCTCTACCATCCAGTTTGACGCTATGGGGGCCCTCTCCACCAAGTACAACGACATGCCGGAAAAAGCCTCCCGTACCTATGATGCGAATCGCGATGGTTTCGTTATCTCCGGTGGCGGCGGCATCCTAGTGATCGAAGAGCTGGAACATGCGCTGGCCCGTGGTGCTCACATCTATGCCGAGCTGACCGGTTACGGTGCTACCTCCGATGGCTATGACATGGTCGCGCCGAGCGGCGAAGGCGCGGTGCGTTGCATGAAGATGGCAATGCAGGGGGTTGGCAAGGTTGATTACATCAACACCCACGGTACCTCCACCCCGGTTGGCGATACCAAGGAGCTGGAAGCCATCCAGACTCTGTTTGGTGCCAACGGTCCCAAGATCTCTGCCACCAAGGCGATGACCGGCCATGCGCTCGGCGCTGCCGGCGTGCACGAGGCTGTCTACTCACTGCTGATGATGGAGCACGGCTTTATCGCTCCCAGCATCAACATCGAGACTCTGGACGAGAAGGCCGAAGGTCTGCCCATCGTGCGCGAGTACGAAGAGGCCGAGCTCAACACCGTCATGTCCAACAGCTTCGGCTTTGGCGGTACCAACGCCTCCCTGGTGTTCAGCAAGTTCAAAGCATGATTATCCGGTTGATATGAAAAAAGCGCCTCAGGGCGCTTTTTTTGTTTCCGTGATCTGCCATCACTCATTGCAGAGCAGAGCAGAGCAGAGCAGAGCAGAGCAGAGCAGAGCAGAGCAGAGCAGAGCAGAGCAGAGCAGAGCAGAGCGTCAACCATTGTAGGATAGGGGGCAGAGTTCAGCGCTGATGGTTGGTGTCAGGTGAGATCACACCAATAAGCCTGCTTCGCATCTTGGGAGAAAGGCAGATAGCAAGAAGGGAGCCTGAGGCTCCCTTCTTTGTTAGCGGTAATTTGATGGTTACTGGTTAGAACCAGAAGCCGATAATAAAGGAGCCTGCCAGCGTCAGCATCACGTTGGCCACCGCATAGGTACCTGCGTAGCCAAGCGCCGGAATGGAGCTGTTGGCGGCCTCGTTGACCACATCCATGGCGGGGGCGCAGGTACGGGCACCAGTGATGGCGCCGAGCAGCAGCGCCGGGTTCATTTTCAATACCCAGACCCCGAACAGATAACCGACAAGCACCGGCAGGGTAGTGACCAACATGCCGGAGAAGAGCACTACGGCACCCACTTCGCTCAGGTGATCCAGAATGCCGCCACCCGCCTTGAGGCCGGTGCTCACCATAAAGACCGCAAGACCGAGATCCTTGGCCAGTCGCAGGGCTCCGGGCGGTACGTAACCCACGGTGGGGTGGTTGGCCCGCAGATACCCCATCAGAATACCAGCCAACAGCAGACCGACGGCGTTGCCGAGGCCAAATTCAATCTGGCCGAACACAAGCGAGACGGAGCCGATCAGCAAGCCGAGCACGAAGAAGGTGGTGAAAGCCACTAGATCTGTGGTCTGGCTGTGGATACTGATAAAGCCGATCTTGTTGGCCAGCAGTTTGACCCGCTGTTTCTCGCCGCTGATCTGCAGCACATCGCCTTTTTGCAACATGATGTTGCGATCGAACGGCATCTCGATTTGGGAGCGTACCACCCGGTTGAGGAAGCACCCTTTCTCGGTGAGGTTGAGCTCCACCAGATGGCGGCCGACCACGGCGTCGTTTTTCACCACTATCTCTTCGGTGACGATCTGCAGGTCGAGCAGGTTGCGATCAAATACCTCTTTACCGTTGCGGTAGTTGACGTCCAGTTTCTCGTGGCTCTCGGGATAGCCCACCAGGGCGATCTCGTCCCCTTCCTGAATGACGGCATCGCCATCGGGACTGGCGAGAATGCCGTTGCGGCGGATCCGCTCAACATAGCAGCCGGTATGGGGGTAGATGCCGGTCTCCCGCAGGGTACGGCCACCGATCCAAGCTGCCAGTTCGGGGCCAACCCGATAGGCGCGGATGATGGGTAGATAGGTCTTGCGACTGTCGCTGTCGGAGAGACCCCGCTCACGGGCGATCTTTTGCGCTTCGGTATTGAGATCGAGTCGTGCCAGTGACGGGAGATAGCGCACCACCAGCATCAGACCCACCAGACCCACCAGATAGGTCAGGGCGTAGCCGATGCCCATGTTGTCGAGTACCGCCTGCATATCGGTTTGATGGGGCAGGTTGAGCAGACCACTGCGCAGGGCATCCTGTGCACCCACCAGCGCCGGGGTCGATGTGAGGGAACCCGCCAGGATCCCCGCCGCCATGCCCGGCCCCAGATTGAAGAACTTGGCCAGCCCCACTGTCAGCAGCAGAGCTGTCAGCAAGATCACCAGAGTCAGGGTGATGTAGTGGATGCCATCGCGCAGGAAGACGCTGAAGAAGTGGGGGCCAGCCTCAATCCCCACACAGAAGATGAACAGCATAAAGCCGACGTTTTCTGTGGTGGCAGTAAACTCGAAGCCCATCTGGCCAAACAGCAGGGCGGTAAACAGCACACCTATGGTGTTGCCAATCTGGAAGTTGCCAATCCGCACTTTGCCAAGCAGCAGGCCGAAGGCCAATACCACGAAGAGCAGCAGGGAGTCGCTTTGATGCAGCAGTGTCACAAAATCTATAGTCATGCCCGGAAAAACCGAGGAAAAAAGTGGGGCCGATATTGTGCCGTATCTATCACTAATAAAGAAGCATAAGGGGGATTAATCGGACGTTATCGGACGCTATTTAATGAGCAGGCGGCGGGATAAGGGGAGCATCGGAAAAAAGCAGGTGATTTTTGCTCTCCTTCCCGTTGTCAATTAGTGAAACATGCTGGTTGCAGCCGGGCTTGCACTCTCATGGGTGAGATTTTAGATTCTGCTGTCTAGCGCTTCGCCACAGATCGGTTTCAGCAGATTCAACCTGGGGCTCTCTTGGTCGTAAAAGAGTCAAATGACGAGATACTAGCGTCATTCCCATATGGGGAAAGGGCTGGCAAAAAGATATCTCCGGAAAGTGCCAATAGAGCCTGTTAATCAACAGTTACAGAGGGTGGGACAAAACAGAATAAAATCAGGTTAGCCTGTAAAATGGTCTCCTGTTGCAGGGGATAACAGGCAATCCCGCGTCCTGACAGGGCTTGCTGCACTTACCCACAGAATCTGTGGATAACCCTGTTTATGAAACTTGTTCATCGCCCTGAAAGCCGCGCCAGTACTGGGATGCAAGGGCTGTTCAAAAAATACCGGAAGAAAAATGTTTGTATAAAAATCAAATAGTTAGATGCGGCAGGAGAAAACTCTGTCGAGCCGGAACGGGTCACAAAAGGGAGCGTCAGCAGCAAGAAGTATCTTGTGCATTAAAATTGGCAGGAGAGGGCACTAAAGTGGATAACTTGCACCGAGATGGTGAGGAATTTGGCTCCCCCGACTGGACTTGAACCAGTGACATACGGATTAACAGTCCGCCGTTCTACCGACTGAACTACGGGGGAACATCAGGCAAGGAGGAGCATCATACAGAAGGTGTCCGAGGTGGTCAAGCCATTCGCGGGATGATGGCGCAGGTGTACCGCTGCCAGCCCCTCGGTTACACTGCTCCTCTGCTGTTTTGTGTCGGGAGTGTTCATGAGCAAATTGTTCAAGTTAGCCAGCCAGTTTCAACCCGCCGGGGATCAGCCCACGGCGATTGCCCAACTGCTGGATGGCATCGAGTCGGGGCTGGCTCATCAGACCCTGCTAGGGGTGACCGGTTCGGGTAAGACCTTCACCATGGCCAACGTCATCGCCACCCTGAACCGCCCGACCATGATCCTGGCTCCCAACAAGACCCTGGCCGCCCAGCTCTATGGCGAGATGAAGGAGTTCTTCCCCGACAACGCGGTGGAGTATTTCGTCTCCTACTACGACTACTACCAGCCCGAAGCCTATGTGCCGACCACCGACACCTTTATAGAGAAGGATGCCTCGATCAACGATCACATCGAGCAGATGCGATTGTCGGCCACCAAGGCGCTGCTGGAGCGGCGCGACGTGGTGATCGTCGCCTCGGTGTCGGCCATCTATGGTCTGGGGGATCCCCAAGCTTATCTGAGCATGATGCTGCATCTCAAAGTGGGGGATGTGATCAACCAGCGGGATATCCTGCGCCGTCTCGCCGAGCTGCAGTACACCCGTAACGACATGGCGTTCCAGCGCGGCACCTTCCGGGTGCGCGGTGAAGTCATCGATATTTACCCTGCCGAATCTGACAAGCTGGCGCTGCGGGTAGAGCTGTTTGATGAAGAGGTGGAGCGCCTCTCCCAGTTCGATCCCCTGACCGGCGCTATCGAGCAGACGGTAGTGCGCTACACCATCTACCCCAAGACCCACTACGCCACCCCGCGCGAGACCATTCTCGGCGCCATCGAGCATATCAAGGAGGAGCTGCGCAGTCGCCGCGAGCAACTGTTGTCTCTCAACAAGTTGGTGGAGGAGCAGCGCATCAGCCAGCGCACCCAGTTCGACATGGAGATGATGCAGGAGCTGGGTTACTGCTCCGGCATAGAGAACTACAGCCGCTACCTCTCCGGCCGTGCGCCGGGGGAGCCGCCGCCCACCCTGTTTGACTACCTGCCGGGGGATGGCCTGCTCATCATCGATGAGTCCCACGTTACGGTGCCGCAGATCGGCGCCATGTTCAAAGGGGACCGCTCCCGCAAGGAGACCCTGGTGGAGTACGGCTTCCGGCTCCCCTCGGCGCTGGACAACCGGCCGCTCAAGTTCGACGAATTTGAAGCGCTGATGCCGCAGACGGTGTTTGTCTCGGCCACCCCGGGCCCCTACGAGCTGGAGAAGTCCGGCGGCGATGTGGTGCAGCAGGTGGTGCGCCCAACCGGCCTGCTCGATCCGGAGATCGAGGTCCGTCCTGTGACTACTCAGGTGGATGATCTGCTCTCCGAGATCCGCAAGCGGGTGGCGGTGGAGGAGCGGGTACTGGTCACGACCCTGACCAAGCGGATGGCGGAAGACTTGACCGAGTATCTGGCGGAGCACGACGTCAAGGTGCGCTATCTCCACTCCGATATTGATACGGTCGAGCGGGTGGAGATCATCCGCGATCTGCGCCTTGGCAAGTTCGATGTGCTGGTGGGCATCAACCTGCTGCGGGAAGGTCTCGACATGCCGGAGGTGTCGCTGGTGGCGATTCTGGATGCGGATAAAGAGGGCTTCCTGCGCTCGACCCGCTCGCTGATCCAGACCATAGGCCGGGCGGCGCGTAACCTCAACGGCAAGGTCATTCTCTACGGCGATACCATCACCAACTCGATGAAGGTCGCCATTGAGGAGACCGAGCGGCGTCGCGCCGTGCAGCATGCCCATAACCTCAAGCATGGGATCACCCCCAAAGGGCTCAACAAATCCATTGGCGATGTGATGGACATGGGCGGCAGCCGCACGGCAGGCAAACCAGGCAAGGGGATGCGCAAGGCAGCCGAGCAGCAAGGGGAATACCATGTCCTCTCAGCCAGCGAGATTGCCAAAGAGATCAAGCGGATGGAGGAGCAGATGTTCCAGCATGCCCGGGATCTGGAGTTCGAACAGGCGGCGGCACTGCGGGATCAGATTCAGCATTTGCGCAGCGAGTTGATCGAATCATGAGCCGTAAACGCTGGCTGATTTGGCAACGACTTCGTCGTCTCTATCAGGGCTTTCGCCATCCCGGTACCCCATGGTGGGCGAGGGGACTGGTGATCCTTATCCTGCTCTATGGCATCAGTCCGGTGGATCTTATCCCCGACGTGGTGCCCTTGCTGGGTTGGTTCGATGATGTGACCCTGCTGCTGGTGTTGCTATGGGGCTGGGAGCGTTGTCTTCCCCCCGCAGTGCGCAGCGATCTGGAACAGGCCTCCTAGTTCACCTTTTCAACACCACGCTCGACATCACTCTGTGCGCTCCCACCCTCGAAGGAAGCGGAAAAACGGTTTCATTTGAAGGTGGGCTCTGCAGGATGAAAAAGAGGCTGGCCGGTGATTGTCGCCCGAATGGCATTGGCGTAGACTCCACGCCGTTCACTTTATGGGTATGGAAAAAATGGATCTGATCCTCTTTGCAATCGACTTTATTCTGCACGTTGACGTGCATTTGAAAGAGCTGTTCGAGAACTATGGCGTCTGGGTTTACGCCATCCTGTTTCTGATCATCTTCTGTGAAACCGGGTTGGTAGTGACGCCGTTCCTGCCGGGTGACTCCCTGCTGTTTGCCGCCGGTGCGCTTACCGTGGGCAGCGTGCTGGACGTCCATACCCTGGCGGCCGTGCTGATCATCGCTGCCGTGCTGGGCAACGTGGTCAACTACACCATTGGTCACTTCTTCGGCGAGCAGTTGTTCCGCAACCCGGACTCCAAAATCTTCCGCCGCGACTATCTGGAGAAGACCCACGCTTTCTATGCCAAGCATGGTGGCAAGACCATCATCATCACCCGCTTCCTGCCTATTGTGCGTACGTTTGCGCCGTTTGTGGCAGGGATGGGGGCCATGACCTATCCGCGCTTTTTGGCGTTCAACCTGGTTGGAGGCCTGCTGTGGGTGCTGTCGTTCGTCTATGCGGGCCACTTCTTTGGCAATCTGCCGGTGGTGCGTCACAACTTTACCCTGCTGATCTTCGGCATCATCGGTATTTCCCTGTTGCCCATGGTAATTGGCGCGGTCAAGGCCAAGATGAGCACTGCCAGGGCGTAACCAGAAATACGGTCAGCCAGAACGAGAAAGGGGGGAGCCATAATGGCTCCCCCCTTTTATCTCCACACGGCCATGATGATCAGTTGCAGCAACGCCCTTTCACCAGATTGCCGATGGCCACTACGGTGAAGACCAACAGGTAAGCGGCGAAGATGACGACCAGCCACTGGGGCATGGAGTAACCGAAGAACTGCCAGGTGATCTGGGCACAATCCCCTTCCGGCATAAAGAGCCAGGGGAGCCACTGATCGAGCGGAGCCCAGCTCGGGAAGTCGGCAAACGGGCTGCAGACGTTGAACGGGGAGGGGTTAACCTGATAGTCCACATGCTTGAGGGCCAGCTGGAAGCCGCGGAAGGCACTGTAGCCCCAAAGCAACATGGCACTCCAGCGAACATACCATTTATCCGGCGCCACCATGCCGAGCAGACCGGCGGCCAGCACACCCAGGGTCGCCAACCGTTCGTAAACGCACATCACGCACGGGGAGAGGCCCAGCACATGCTGGAAGAAGAGGGCGCACAACTCGAGGAACAGGGCTGATGCTGCCAACAGGCCCCAAGCCAGCCGATGGGCGGCAATACGGCGGAGAAACTCGATCATCTCATTGATCTCTCAGAAAAAACAGTGGCTGAATTAGAGCAGAGCGGGGCAGAAAAGAAAAGGGCCCTGAAAGGGCCCTCGGAAACCATCTCAATGGATTAATGCAGCGCCGGCTGTACCGCTGGCAGCGCACTCTCCATCACCAGCCATCCGTGCTGATAGAACCATTCGGTGGCAGGACCAAGCAGCAATTCGACAGAGAAAAAGCCGATCAGCCCCAGCACCAGGGTGTAGGGCAGCGCCATCCAGACCATGCGGCCATAGGAGAGACGCAGCAGCGGCGCCAATGCCGAAGTGAGCATAAACAGGAAAGCGGCCTGACCATTGGGAGTGGCGACCGACGGCAGGTTGGTACCTGTGTTGATGGCTACCGCCAGCAGATCGAACTGGGCGCGGTCGATGGCACCATTAAGCATGGCCGTCTTCACCTCATTGATGTAGACAGTGCCGACAAAGACGTTGTCACTGACCATGGAGAGCACCCCGTTGGCCAGATAGAAGAGGGCCAGCTGGTTCTCCGGTTTGGCAGCCAGTACCAGCTGGATCACCGGCTTGAACAGCTGCTGATCGATGATGACGGCGACCACGCTGAAGAAGACTGCCAGCAGGGCGGTGAAGGGGAGTGCCTCCTGGAAGGCTTTACCCAGCGAGTGCTCCTCGGTGATCCCGGTCAGGGAGGTGGCCAGCACGATAACCGAGAGGCCAATCAGGCCAACGGCTGCCAGGTGCATGGCCAGGCCGACGATCAGCCAGACCGCAATCAACGCCTGAACGATCAGCTTGGCCTTGTCTTGCGGGCTGCGTTTTGCCTCTTCGTAGCGATTGTACTCCTCCATGATGGCACGCACCGTGTCCGGCAGGCGGGCACCATAGCCAAACCAGCGGAACTGCTCTACCAGCACGCAGGTCAGCAGACCGCAGATAAAGACGGGGACGGTGACGGGTGACATACGAATGGCAAATTCGGCGAAGTTCCAGCTGGCTTGCTCGCCGATGATGAGGTTTTGCGGCTCGCCCACCAGGGTGCAGACACCACCCAGCGCGGTACCGATGGCGGCATGCATCATCAGGCTGCGCAGGAAGGCGCGAAAATCATCGAGATCCTGGCGATTGCGCTCAGCCACTTCCTTATCGTCGGTATGGTCATGGCTGTGACCAAACTCCTTGCCGGAAGAGACCTTGTGATAGATGGCATAGAAACCGGTGGCAACGCTGATCACCACGGCAATGACCGTCAGTGCATCGAGAAAAGCTGACAGGAAGGCGGAGACCAGACAGAAGGAGAGGGAGAGCAGGATCTTGGAGCGAACGCCGATCAGCAGCTTGGTGAAGACATAAAGCAGCAACTGCTTCATGAAATAGATGCCTGCCACCATGAACACCAGCAGCAGCAGCACTTCGATATTGGCGACCAGCTCGTGCTTGACCTGATCGGCGGAGGTCATGCCGATCAACACGGCTTCGATCGCGAGCAGGCCACCCGGTTGCAGGGGGTAGCACTTGAGGGCCATGGCCAGGGTGAAGATAAACTCAACGACCAGTAACCAGCCCGCAATGAAAGGATCAAGGTAGAAAGCGACCGGATTGATCGCCAGAAATAGCAAGATGGCGCTTTTATACCACTGTGGTGCATTGCCCAAGAAGTTCTTGGCGAATGCCTGCCCTAGGCTTATTGGCATGATAATGGGTCTCAACTTTGTTGTTAGGATCTGCTTCTATGCAGTCAAGGATGATTCGACCTGTGCCTCCGGATGTTGGCCTTTATCTGTCTGATTCCTCGTGATTTTAATCAAAAAGCGTGACGATTATAAATGATAGCCGATGGATCTCTGCCCATGTGTCTGTTTTATAACCACCTTGTCGGGGTTGGCTGGCTCCCCTGCGGCGATTAGATACATATTCCCAACACTATATTTGCCATATGTGAGCAGAGGACTGACCTTCTGCTTGCCAGCCATCATCGCTTTGATATCATTCGTCAGCCTTTTTACGCATTACAACAGAGTCAATTCATGGTTATAAAAGCGCAGAGCCCAGCTGGGTTTGCCGAGGAATACATCATCGAGTCCATCTGGAACAATCGCTTTCCTCCCGGATCTATTCTGCCCGCCGAGCGTGAATTATCCGAGTTGATCGGGGTGACCCGGACTACCTTGCGCGAAGTGCTGCAGCGACTGGCCCGTGATGGCTGGTTGACCATACAGCATGGCAAGCCGACCAAGGTGAACAATTTCTGGGAAACCTCCGGCCTCAATATTCTGGAGACGTTGGCTCGTCTGGATCAGGACAAGGTACCTGATCTGATAGCTCAGCTGCTCTCCGCCCGTACCCACATCTGCACCATCTTTATCCGCGGGGCGATCCGTCACAATCCGGAACAGGCCGCCGAGATCCTGCGTGGCGCCGATGGGGTCGAGAACAACGCCCAGGCTTATGCCGAGTTCGATTATCGCCTGCACCACCAGCTGGCGTTTGCTTCCGGCAATCCGATCTATGCTTTGATCCTGAACGGTTTCAAAGGGTTGTACAGCCGGGTCGGCAGCTACTACTTCTCCGACAAGCAGGCCCGCGAGACCGCAGATGCCTACTACAAGACCCTGCTCAATCTGGCGGAGACCAAGAACCACGAAGCCGTGTTCATGACGGTGCGTCAGTACGGTATCGAGTCCGGCAAGCTCTGGACCCGCCTGCGTCAGGACATGCCAAGCGATCTGTGCGACAACTGATCCCTTGTCTGTGCTTTCCAAGAAACGCGCCATCCGGCGCGTTTTTTTATTCTGCCGTGTTTGTGTCTATCCTAGATTGGTGATGGTAATTGCTTGAACTGCATGGATATTTGGCCAAAAAGCTTGATCCAGCGCAAATGAACCCTGCATTTATCACTTTGGTGGCATAGGGCCCAACCGCTGATTGAGGTCAAATGGAGGCATGAAGAGCGGAGCCAATATCCGCCAGAAGGAACACACCTTTCACCGGATGAAGGACACAACAATGAGTCTTCTTGAACACACCATCTGGACAGTACTGGGATACGGGGCCATGCCCTTTATCTTTCTGAGCGGATTCGTGGCGGTGGCAGTGACCTGTTGCATGCTGCTGAACGCGTTCGGGGTACAGTCCGCCGAGAAGTGAGTCGCTTCTCATGCCGCCAAATGCCAGTCTTCGGACTGGCATTTGTTTTTTGTGTCTTTTAAAGCACTTATCCCGGCAGTGAAGGGGAAATCTTTGGTCAGTATGGTCGAACCTGCCGCCGATTTTGATTACACTGGCGCCCGTATTTCCCACTCACCCTTCTCTTATCAGGTGTTCAAGGTTTTCTATGGCTCTCAAGGCAACTGTATTCAAGGCCCAGATCAGTTTGTCTGATATGGATCGCAATCTGTATCAGGACTTCTCCCTCACGCTGGCACGCCACCCCTCCGAAACCGATGAGCGGATGATGATCCGGCTGGCGGCTTTTGCTTGGCACGCCGCCGAGCGACTGGAATTCACCAAGGGATTGAGCGCCGATGATGAACCCGAGCTCTGGTGCAAGAACTACTCGGACGAAATAGAGCTCTGGATCGAGTTGGGCCAACCCGATGAAAAACGGCTGAAAAAAGCCTGCAACCGCGCCCGTCAGGTGGTGCTCTATCTCTACGGCGGTCGTGGCACCAGCGTCTGGTGGAAGCAGAACCAGGGCAAGCTGAGCCAGCATGACAACCTCAGCATCATCGAACTCTCCGACAGCCAGACTTTACCGCTGACCGCTATGGTCGAGCGCACCATGCAGCTCACCTGCACTATCTCCGATGGTCAGCTCTGGGTCAGTAACGGCGCACTGGAAGTGACGCTAGATCCGGTGGTGCTGATGGGCAAACCGGCCCGCGAATTGTAACGGACGCCGCCCATGTTCAGCGCCCTGCTCAATATCGTCATCCCGGTGTTCGGTGTGGTCGGTCTCGGCGCACTCTACGGGCGATTGCGACCGGGGGCCGCTCTCGGTTACGTCAATCGGGCCAATATTGAGCTGTTTACCCCGGCGCTGGTCTTCTCCGCGCTGGTCAAGTACCCGCTGGCGCTGGCGGAGCATCTGCCGCTGATTGCAGCGGGGGCGCTGGTTATCCTGTTACCCGGTCTGCTGCTCGCACTGATCAAACTCAAAGGGATTGAGCGGGCAGCGCTGATCTTGCCCGCCATGTTCCGAAATACCGGCAATCTCGGTATCCCCTTGATGGTGCTGGCGTTTGGCGAGCAGCAACTGGGGGCCATCGTGATCCTCTTTGTGCTCTCCAATCTGCTGCACTTTTCGGTCGGCATGTTTATCCTCTCGGCCAATACCTCCCGCTGGCTGTGGCTGCGCAGCCCTGTTCTGTGGGCCGCGCTGGCCGGTTTGCTGGTGGCCAACCTGCACATTACGCTGCCGGAATATGTGGTTACCACGGCCTCGCTGCTTGGCCAGGTCTCGGTGCCCCTGATGCTCTTTGCGTTGGGTATTCGCCTGATGGAGGGGGAGCTCGATCACCTGGGCCTCGCGCTCAAGTGCAACCTGCTCTATCTGCTGGCGGGGGGATTGTCGCTGCTGCTGGCGATCTGGCTGTTGCCGCTCAAGACGGAGTGGATCCCGCTGTTGATGTTGTCGGTTTCCTTGCCCCCTGCGGTCTTGAATTACATGCTCTGCGAGCAGTATCACTGTCAGCCGGACAAGGTGGCCAGTATCGTGCTCGGCGGCAATGCCCTCTCTGTGCTGGTGATCCCGCTGGCGGTCTGGTTGGCACTTCATCTGCCCGGCTAAGCCAGATTGAATCGCTGCGGCGGTGCGACTCACTGGTCTATTGCTTGATCGAACCGAGTCGCAGTAGTTAGCATCTCATCCATGCGATTTCTGTCCAACATTGCCTCCGTGATACATCTGTCGTCCCCTTATCCGGCCCCCGGCCCCCGGCCCCCGGCCCTAACGGCGACAGCTATAGTTGAAACAGAGCTGACTGACACTGTTTAACCAATGCCAGTGAGGGAAACCGGATGAGCACAAGTGAGCAATCTGATCCTGTGGGGCAGGCAAAATCGCGCTATGACCCGGCATTGCCTACCGGTTATGACTGGCGCAGACACCGCCGTTTTATTCTCAGTGGGGGTGGTTACAAGGCAGAATGCAGCCGTCGTAACTGGTTTCTGGAGTTGCTCAACCCGGTGCCCTATGTGGTGGTGCGCGACATAGCCATCGGCGGCATCGGTATTCTGGGGGCCATACGGTTGAAGGAGGGGGATGAGCTGGTGATTGCCATTCCCTCTGGCGAGAAACTGCGCGGTCTGGTCGTGAGATCCCAGCCAGACCCACTCTTTCCCAAACTCTATCGCACCGGTATTCGTCTGCATCGATATCCGACGGCCGAGCTGTTTGCCCGCTGGCAAAGTTACATTCAGCCGCAAGATAAAGCGGATTTCGACCATGAGTGCCAAGTCTTGAAACAGGTACGTGGCGCGTGAGCCAAATGCCATTTCAGTGGTTGTTTTCCCCATAGTCAGCATGATTTGTCGATGGACTTTGCGGATCAGCAGGCTTGGCTGTTCCGAGTGGTTTATCTTGCTGCATGTGTTTTCATCTTTATGTTTTTATTGAATTTTATCTGTACCTCTGAAGTCGTGGAGGATACGGATCATTTTCCCTTTTCGTGATCCCCCCCGAAGTAGTTCCCCCTGATATCCCTTAGTATCTGGCCAGCATGACTCCCTTTAGGGGGAAGATAACAAGAACAAAAAGGAATGATGGATGAGATCCGTGAGCAACCAGTGTCTGTTGATGCAGATCCAGCCGACCATCTTGCGCTTTGCCAAGATGCTGGCGAGTGTGCTGCAGCTTGAGGTCGAGATTGTGGATGCCGATATGGTTCGGGTGGCTGGCACCGGGCCCTATGGCAAGTTCTTCGGACGTCAGCTGGAGGGGGATTCCCGCCTGCTGCGCTATGTGATTGATAATCAGCGGGAGAAGATCGTTACCCACACCAGCGATGATCCCGTGTGTGACGGCTGTACCTGCAAGGAGAGCTGCCGTGAGCGCGCCTTCCTCGGGGTGCCCATCATGGTGGACGAGCGCTGCATAGGGGTGATCAGTCTGGTGGCCTTCAGCGACGAGCAGCAGGCGCGCCTCAACAACAATCTGCAGGATGTGTGCGACTATGTGCGCCACATTTCCACTATCTTTGTGGCCAAGTTGCTCGATTCACGCGGGCTGTCGGACGGGGTCAACAAGGTGTTCCTCAATCTGATGACCAATATGGATCAGGGTTGCCTGCTGCTCGATGACAAGAGTCAACTGCTCTACGCCAACGAGGCGGCACTCCATCATCTGGGTTGCCAGCAGGAACAGCTGCAGGGGCGCGAAGTGGGGATCCGCCCGCTCACCTTCTCCCAGCAGGGGCTGAGTGGTCATCTTCAGCACATCATCACTTTTGAAGGTCGTCAGGAGCTGATCATCGGCCAGCTACATCATGTGCAGGGCCAGCAGCTCTTTCTGATGGCGTTTCACCAGTCCCACTCCGGTCAGGTTCAGGAGCCGGATCCGGATGTGCGGATCGATCAGCTGATCGGCGAGAGCAAGCCGATGCGCACCCTCAAACGACTGCTGCACCGCATCGCCCAGAGTCCTTCCAGCGTGCTGATTTGTGGCGAGAGCGGTACCGGTAAAGAGGTGGTGGCCCGCGCTGTCCATCGCCTGAGTCCGCGGCAGGACAAGCCTTTTATTGCCATCAACTGTGCCGCCATTCCCGAACAACTGCTGGAGAGCGAGCTGTTTGGCTATGTGAAGGGCTCCTTTACCGGTGCCTCCAGCGGTGGCAAGCAGGGCCTGATCCAGGCAGCCCATCAGGGCACCCTGTTCCTTGACGAGATTGGCGACATGCCGCTCACCATGCAGGCCAAGCTGCTGCGGGTGCTGGAGCTGCGGGAGGTGACCCCCATCGGGGCCAGCCGACCGGTGCCGGTGGATATTCGCATCATCGCCGCCACCCACCAGCATCTCGATCAATACATAGCCGAGGGGAAGTTTCGCGAGGATCTCTACTACCGCATCAACGTCATCCCCCTCAACCTGCCGCCACTGCGGGAGCGGGAAGGGGACGTGGAGCTGCTGACCCACTACTTCCTTAACCTGCACACCAGCCGCATTGGCATTGTCTATCCCGGTCTGGCGCCCGAGGTGATGGCGCTGCTCAAGGGGTATCGCTGGCCTGGAAACGTGCGCGAGCTCAGCAACCTCATCGAATATCTGGTCAACGTCAGCCAGGCGGGCGAGGTGATTGACGCCAGCCTGCTGCCCCCCAACATCATCCGCAATCAGGAGCCCCATCGCGTCACCGCCCAGTCGATCCCGGTGACCAATCTGGATGCGGCGTTCAATGTGCCTGCCACCGCTCCGCTCGCCGCAATGCCGGAGAAACTGCCTGAACCCGCTCCGGGTGAGAGCGGCCTTGAGAGCATGGAGAAACAGATGATTGAAGAGACCCTGCAGCGGCTCGGCAACAAGAAACTGGCCGCACAGGCGCTGGGGATTGGGATTGCCACCCTCTATCGCAAGATAAAGAAGTACGAGATTGCCGTGCAGAGCTGAGGCGCTGGCGGCATCTATCCGGCCCGTGTCGTTCATCGGATGACACGGTTTTTTTATGGGAACAAGGCTTTGCGCCATTGCCGAACAGTGCTGAACGGATTGGCGGGGCAGGGGAGTGGCTGCATTGCAGAATGCAAAAAGCCCGCTCGATGAGCGGGCTTTTTATAATCTGGTGCGTCCTAGTGGATTCGAACCACCGACCCCCACCATGTCAAGGTGATGCTCTAACCAGCTGAGCTAAGGACGCAGGGTGCGCAATGCGACTTTTATTTCTTTATGCAGAAGTGGTGGGTTTAATTGGATTCGAACCAACGACCCCTACCATGTCAAGGTAGTGCTCTAACCAACTGAGCTATAAACCCACATCTGCATTTCTTTCAATGCTGAATGGTGCGTCCTAGTGGATTCGAACCACCGACCCCCACCATGTCAAGGTGATGCTCTAACCAGCTGAGCTAAGGACGCATAATCAGTATTCTGTAATGGTGCGTCCTAGTGGATTCGAACCACCGACCCCCACCATGTCAAGGTGGTGCTCTAACCAGCTGAGCTAAGGACGCATCACAGAAAAGTGGTGGGTTTAATTGGATTCGAACCAACGACCCCTACCATGTCAAGGTAGTGCTCTAACCAACTGAGCTATAAACCCACTTTCTCTTACTTCACTACGCCAGCGCTGCTGACGTGGTCGGCATACTACCCATGCCCCCCAAGGCTGTCAACAGGCCATATGCACAAAGGAGACTGTTTGCCCAGTTCTTGCGCAGCCTGTTGATTTTGCAGGCGAGTTGTCGCTTGCCAAGCCCTGTTACTGAGATCGCGACAGGGTAGTGCAGGCCTCCGGAGTGGCAAAACGGCCGTAGATGTAGCGCAATCTTGCCCCCAGCATCAGGGCCGCACTGGTGAGGCCGACGATAAAGCCGATCCAGAAACCCTGCGGCCCCATCCGTGGCACCAGCCAGTCGGTCAGACCCAGGATCATGCCGGTGGGCAGCCCCAGTCCCCAGTAGGCGACGATGGTGACGTAGAAAATCGCCTGGGTATCCTTGTAACCGCGCAGTGCGGCGGCCGCGACCACCTGTACCGAGTCGGAGATCTGATAGATGGCGGCGAAGAACAGCAAAATGGCCGCCAGAACGATCACCTGCTGATCATCGGTATAGATGGAGGCGATCTGCTCGCGCAGTAACACCGTCATGGCGGCAGTGGCAGCGGCAATGGCCATCCCCAGCATCAAGCCGGTGCGAGCCGCCACCCGAGCATGATGGGGCTGCCCTTCGCCGATGCTGTGACCGACCCGGATGGTGACACCCACCCCGATGGAGAGGGGCAGCATAAAGACCAGGCTGGAGAAGTTCAGCGCAATCTGGTGGCTCGCCACCGTCTCGGCGCCGAAGGGGGCCAGCATCAGGGCCACCACGGTAAACAGGGTCACCTCGCAGAAGATCGCCATGGCGATGGGGAACCCTAAGCGGAACAAGCGCCAGATCCGGCTGCCGTTGGGGCGAGCCAGCTGGGAGAAGAGCCGGATCTCGGTGAAGTGACGGGAGAGCTTCACATAGAGGATCATCGCCAGCAGCATGGCCCACAGCACGATTGCCGTGGCCACGCCACAACCCACCCCGCCAAGCTTGGGCATGCCGAAGTGACCGTGGATGAAGATGTAGTTGGCGGGAATATTGACCGCCAGCCCGACAAAGCCGATCACCATGGTGGGCATGGTGTGGGAGAGCCCCTCACTGAAGTTGCGCAGCACCTGGAACATCACGAAGGCGGGCAGGCCCCACAGGATGGCGTGCAGGTAACCAGTGGTCTTGGCGGCCATCACAGGCTCCACATCCATGAACTGCAACGCCAGCGGGCTGTAATAGAGCGCAATCATCGCCAGCGGGGTGACGATCAGTGCCAGCCAGAAACCCTGATGAACGGCCGGGCGAATGGCTTCGCGTTTACGGGCGCCATTGAGCTGGGAGACGATGGGGGTGAGCGCCATGATGATCCCCTGCACCAGCAGGATCACCGGTAGCCAGAAGCTGGACGCCACCGACACGGCGGCCAGATCGACCGCACTCACCTGACCCGCCATCACGGTATCGACGAAGTTCATGGCGACCTGAGCCACCTGGGCGACCAGAATGGGGCTGGCTAGACGGACGAGCTGCTTCGCCTCGGACCAATAACGTTGCACTGACACCTCCGAGTGGATCAGATAAGAGTAAAAAAGAGCGGAAATCGGGAAGAGCCTTTGCACTTTCGGACGAAAGTGCAAAGGGTGGGGGAGGCATTCTAGCCTGAAATTCAGCCAGGACGAAATAGTTGCCACCCCAAGGGGCAGGATCAGGCGTCTTCGTGATCGCTGATCAGCAGGTTGGCAGCGGCATAGGCAGCCTGCTCGCGCAGCTCGGCGGGTACCCGCTCATCAGCGGCGACCGCGTTGAGGGCGCGGATAGTAGCGGCGATGGCGTTTGGCACATAGCCCTGCTCGCCGGAGCCAATCTGGTTATAGGCGATACGGATCGCTTCACAACATTGATATACCTGCATTTCTTTTTCCTTGTTTACCCGGATGTGAACGGCGTCACTATAGCGATCGGGCGCAAGCTTGTCAGCCTGTACCCTTGTCTCACCCTCTGCCCGAGGTTAACCTGCCCTTTTTGCAGTAGCAGGAGACGAGAGATGTTCACTGGCATAGTGCAGGGGACCGCCGAACTGGTGGCCATCGAAGAGCAACCCAACTTCCGTACCCATGTGATCCGCATGCCCAGCCGGGAGTGGGGGGAAGGGTTGGCCCTCGGTGCCTCGGTCGCTCACAACGGCTGCTGTTTGACCGTCACCCGGGTCGAGGGGGAGCTGGTCAGCTTCGATTTGATGCAGGAGACCCTGCGCCTGACCAACCTCGGCAAGCTGCAGGTGGGGGACAAGGTCAATGTGGAGCGGGCTGCCCGCTTTGGCGACGAGATCGGCGGTCATGCCATGTCTGGCCATATCATCGGCATGGCAGAGGTTACCTCGGTGATCGACACACCCAACAACCGTCAGGTGTGGTATCGCCTTGCTCCCGAGCTGATGAAATATGTGCTGACCAAGGGGTACATCGGCATTGACGGCATCAGTCTGACCATCGGCGAGGTGCGTGAGCGGGAGTTCTGCGTCCACCTGATCCCCGAGACCTTGGCCCGCACCAACCTGGGTTGGGCCAAGGCTGGCTGGCAGACCAATATCGAGATCGATCCTCAGACCCAGGCCATCGTCGATACCGTGGAGCGGGTGCTGGCGGCACGCGGGGGTAACTGAAAGGAACCGGCTCGGTTTCAATCGTCTCATAAGCAAGGGCCTGCAGTGTGCAGGCCCTTGTTATTTACATGGTGAAAATATCCACTCAACTTTTTATGGCTCGCAGTCACAACATCTGCTCAGCTCTTTGCGACTTGCATGCAAAACAGCTGCTCGGCCTTTTGTGACTCGTAATCAAAACAGTTGCTCGTCGTCTGCATCCACAAACAACTGCAAACAGTCGCGTGCTTCGTCGCGGTGAAGCCGCAGATGGATCGGATTGCAACAGGCCATGCAATCTTCGTAAAACTCCTGATCACCCTGGCTGGCATCCAGCTCGACCCGGGTATGGTGGCCGCAGTGGGGGCAGACGATGCGCTTGCTGGTGTACTCGATCATGATAACCTCCTCGGGCCCTGAGGCCGCCTATCTACCCTGATTCTAGTCGGGCTGCAGGGGGTTAACCGCGAGCAAACGCACGTTTATGACAGAGATCAAGCCTGAGGGATGGCAAGGTGAAACCGGCTGGACTGGTCGTGTGCGATAAGCACAATCCGGTTGTGATTGACGGGTGAAAAGAGGGGAATTGCCAACGGTTGTTTGGCAATAACAGGGGGCTGGAGCCCCCTGCGGATATGAGAACGCGAGCGCAGCAAGGCGCCGATAGGCGCTATTTGACCCAGCTGGCCAACATGTCGGCATTGAGTTCGGCCAGCGAGCCGAGCTGGTAGTTGGCGATGGCCAAGCGTGGGTCGCCCACTAAAGCGGGATCCGGCACGATCAGCGCTGTCATGGAGGCCGCCTTGGCCGCCAGCAAACCGGTAAAGCTGTCTTCGATGGCCAAGCAGTGCACCGGTTCCACCCCCAGTTTCTCGGCGGCGTGGATATAGACATCCGGGTGCGGTTTGCCGAAACGCTCGATTTCCGCAGAGTGAACCGCCATAAAGCGATCGCGAATGCCGAGTTTGCCGAGTACAGCTTCTACCATGGCAAAGGGTGAGGAGGTCGCCAGACCCACTTTCAGGCCGCGGGCCTCGATAAGGTCGAGCGCCTCCTGCACACCGGCTTTGGCCTGACCTTCGGAGAGGATCAGGGCGTTGACCCGATCCAGAATGCGCTGTACCACCTCTTCCTGAGTCGGGCCGCTCCACGGGCGCAGGCGATACCAGTGGGCAACCAGCTGATCTATGCGCACGCCGATGGTCGACTCACAATCCTCGACGGTGTGGGGGTGACCCAGTTCGGAGAAAACGGCGATTTGGGCCCGTTGCCAAAAGGGTTCCGAGTCGATCAGAACACCATCCATATCGAAGATCACGGCAGCTAACATCTTGTACTCCTGACAAATTTGAAGAGGGGATTATAAGCCTGACGGGGAAATGCAAAAGGGGCATTGCCATGCCCCTTGCGCTCGATCACATCGGCAAACGTTTGTTTTGCTGTGGCAAAAAAGCCCTTAGAACAGTACTTCGACCTTGGCGGCCACAGCTTTGGCTTTTTCCACCGCATCCTGGCAATCCGCTGCGCGGGTCAGCGCCACGCCAAGACGGCGGCGACCGGCGATCTCCGGCTTGCCAAACAGCCGCAGCTGGGCGCCCGGCACCAGCGCCAATGCCTCACCAATTCCCTGATAGCGGATGTCCTGGCTGTGCCCTTCGCGCAACACCACGGCGGAGGCACTCGGCCCGTACTGGGTGATGGTGCCGACCGGCAGTCCCAGAATGGCGCGCACGTGCAGGGCGAACTCGGAGAGATCCTGCGAGATCAGGGTCACCATGCCGGTATCGTGGGGGCGGGGGGAGACTTCGCTGAACCACACCTCATCCCCCTTGATGAAGAGTTCGACCCCGAACAGGCCGTAACCGCCGAGGGCCTCGACCACCTTGGCCGCTACCTCTTTGGATCGGACCAGCGCCAGCTCGCTCATCACCTGTGGCTGCCAGGATTCGCGGTAGTCGCCATCTTCCTGCCGGTGGCCGATAGGGTCGCAGAAGTGAATGCCATCGACGGCGCGTACCGTGAGCAGGGTGATCTCGTACTCAAAGGGAACGAAGCCCTCGACGATCACCTTGCCACGACCGGCGCGGCCACCCTCCTGGGCGTAGGTCCAGCTCTCATCCAGCTTGGCGAGATCGCGCAGTACACTCTGCCCCTTGCCGGACGAACTCATCACAGGTTTCACCACGCAGGGCAGGCCGATAGCCTCGACGGCGGCGACAAACTCCTCTTTGCTTTGGGCAAAACGATAGGGTGAGGTGGGCAGACCCAGGGTCTCGGCGGCGAGGCGGCGGATCCCTTCCCGGTTCATGGTGAGTTGGGTAGCGCAGGCGTTGGGCACTACCTTGACCCCTTCTTGCTCAAGGGCAGCCAGGGTATCAGTGGCAATCGCTTCAATCTCGGGGATGATGAGGTCGGGTTTAACCTCGGCAACCAGGGCACGCAGGGCGTTGCCATCGAGCATGTCCAGCACGTGGGCTGCGTGGGCCACCTGCATGGCGGGGGCGTTGGCATAGCGGTCGGCGGCGATCACTTCGATCCCGAACCGTTGCAACTCGATGGCGACCTCTTTGCCAAGTTCGCCGGAGCCCAGCAGCAGGGCACGGGTGGCGCCGGGGCGGGTTGCGGTTCCAAACATACGATCTCTCCTGATGTCGATGGTCATTGTTGATGATCGCTATCGCACGAATAGCGGACAAAAAAAGAGGCACGCATGGCGTACCTCAGGAAACGGGTTTGTGAGCGCGCTGCTCCAGATGGGTCAGCAAGGTAATGGCGCCAATGATGATGGCGGCGCCAAGCCACAGACGGCCGGGGGGCGCCCAGCCAAATACCAGCCAGCCCGCCAGCACGTTCATCGGCAGCTTGGCAAAATCGAAAGGCTGCACGAAGGAGGCCTCTGCCACGCTGTAAGCGCGAGCGATGGACATTTGGGCCAGTGCCGTCAGCACGCCGGAGGCGGCTACCAGCAGCCACTGGCTCTCGCTTGGCCACTGCCACTCCGGCAGGGCCAGCATGATGTTGAACGGGGTACTAAAGATAAGCAGATAGACCACAATGGTGTGGGATGATTCGTTGGCCGCCTGATAGCGCACCATCAGGGAGTAGCCGGCCCAGAACAGCGCCGCCGCCACCGGCAGCAGGGAGGCCCAGTTGAACTCGTCAGTCCAGGGGGCGAGGATCAGCATGGCGCCGGCAAAGCCCGCCAGGGTGGCCAGAATGCGGGTGCGGCTCACCTGCTCCTTGAGCAGCAGGGCGGAGCCCAGGGTGGCAAACAGCGGTGAGGTCATCAGCAGGGCGATCCCCTGCCAGATGGGGACGGGGTACGCCAGTGCCCAGAGCCAGAGCTGGATGCCGATCACTGCCAGCAATACCCGCAACAGGTGCAACCGGAACTGATTGGTCATCAGGGATTGGCGCAAGCCATGACGAACCAGCCAGGGCAGTAGGCAGATCAGGGCGATCAGGTATTGATGGAAGGCGACCTGAGTCGATGGGAGGCCAAGCTTGAAGCTGACATACTGGCTCAGGCTGTTGACGGCGGCGAAGCAGAGTCCTGCCACCATCATCCAGACTGCACCGGCCAAAGGAGAGTGCCTGCGCGAGGGTATCATGGGATCCGGGTCGCTGGAAAAAAGTGCGGCGGATCATAACGGCAATCGTTTGTTCTGCCAAGGGTGGAAGCGCGGCCGCAGGGTTGGCTGGCGAGGAAGTGGCCTTGCATCAAAAAATTTGAACAAGTTGAGCATCTATTTTCGCTATCAGCAAATAAGCACAATGTTTAGAGTGACCTCCATCGACAGCAAGGCTGTTCAACCGACAACCAAATGGAGTTTCACCATGGCCAATATCCTCGTACTCAAATCCAGCATCCTGGGTCAATATTCCCAATCCAACGCCCTGATCGACGGCTTCCTGGCTGATCATCAGGATGATGCCGTCACCGTGCGTGATCTGGCGGCCCTCAACCTGCCGGTGCTGGATGGCGAGCTGGCCTCCGGCCTGCGTGGTGGTGATAACCTCAATGAGCGTCAACTGGCGGTGATCGCCCAGTCCGACGAGCTGATCGCCGAACTGAAAGCGAGCGACTTGGTGGTGATTGCGGCCCCCATGTACAACTTCAACATCCCGACCCAGCTGAAAAACTGGATCGATCTGGTGGCTCGTGCTGGCGTCACCTTCCGCTACACCGAGACCGGTCCGGTGGGTATGGTTGAAAATACCCGTGCGCTGGTGATCAGCCCCCGCGGCGGCATGCACGTCGGCAGCGCCACCGATCTGGTCACTCCCTACATGCGTACCGTGCTCGGTTTCATCGGTATCAAAGAGGTGGATTTCATCTACGCCGAAGGGATGGGGATGGGCCCGGATGCCCAGAGCAAGGGGATGGAAGCGGCCAAAGCGCAGCTTGAGGCTCTGGCTATCTAAGGGCTCTCTTTTATAAGGGCTCTCTATCCCGTCAGGGGTTATCTCTTCAAGGGGTTGCCCTGCGAGATACAAGAACGCAGCCATCAGGCTGCGTTTGTTTTTTGGTTAGATATGATTGCGACAGACGTTGCTGCTACAGAGAGTATCGCGGCAAGTGGTCGGTATAGACGCTCTGGCGGAGTCACTACTCCATCATAAAGCGGCGACAACCACGTACCAGCAGCAATGCCACCATGACCAGCAGGCCAAGCAAGAGGGTGGTTAGCCACTGTTCGGTACTTTGCGGCAAGTAGGGTGTGAAGAGGCTGATCATCAACAGGGTACAGAGCGTGATCAACAGGCTCTGTCGGGTCATCAATATCATGGGGTCATCCTTGGTTTGCTCACCTGAAACGATTTTAATGCCCTCTTGTGACAGGGTGATGTATCCGTGCATCACCCTGTTGGGCCTCTTCAGACCATATCAGGTTTTTACCGCAGAGCCAGCGCCATCACTGGCGCTGTGATCCCGATCCCGCTAGCTCTCTTTATCTGAACTGTTTCTGCGCTGGCTGGTAGTGAAAATCGCCGCTGGCGAGCCGCGCTTCCAGTGCCGCCTGATCGATCTCCTGCGCTTTGCAGAGATCATCCAGATCGTCATAGCGATCTCGCAGCTGCATATTGACGACGCTCAGCAGCATGTTGATGTCCATGGTGGCGAACTTTTTCAAATCCATGATTATTTCTCCCGATCCAGTGATTGCAACTGCTCAATGGCGGCGCTGACGCTGTGCAGATGCTGGCGGATCGCCTCGCGGGATTCGCTAGGCAGATAGTCGGTCAGGGTATGTTGCCAGCTGCCCGCTTCACTCTTGAGCTGCAGGAAGAGGGCGAGCCCGGCATTGGTGAGGGAGACCAGGCTGATGCGTTTGTCCTGCTCGCTGCTCTCGGTAAAGATGATCCCTTTTTCGACCAGACGGCGGATCTCGCGGGAGATGCGCACCTTGTCCATGCCGCTCGCCTCGACCAGCTCTTTCTGGCTGATGGGGTAGTTGGGGCCGAGCACCATCATCAGGCGCCATTGCGGCACGGTCAGCTGGTAACGCTGTTCATAAAACTGTTCGAAGGTATCCCGTAGCATCTCGGCGGCATGTACCAACTGATAGGGCGGGTAGTGAGCGAGTAACGCTATGATTTTTGACATATTACACCCTGCTGTGACGGCTGCATCAGATGCAGTTTCTTTTGATACTTTGACATTGATGATACGAAACTCAAGCTGATTTGTCTGACCCGGTTGCGATGAAATGTGCGGTGGCGCACGCCCTCAAGGAAAAACCGGGTCTGACCGACGGGATTTTAAGCCAACGTTGTTCAGCCTTTACGCAACCAGATGAGGGCGTTCTGCTTGAGCCAAGCCTCGCGAGTGTGGATAGCGTAGAGCGCGGCCTCGTCGCGGCTGCCCGCTTGCCAGCTTTGTGGCTCCTGTTTGGGCAGCTTGCGCTGACCCAGCAGGCAGGCCGGAATGTGCGGGTTGGCCTCGATGGCGACCAGCAGATGGGGCTTGGCTGCCTCGGCACCCTCGGTAGCAAAGACCATCAGCGCCTTGTTATAGAGCAACCAGCTGGAGGCTTCATCGAAGCGCACCAGCAGGGCGGCCAACGCCTGCCAATCCCCTTGCAGTGCATAGAGGGTGGAGAGGTTGTAGCGGCAACCCAGCTCATCGGCCATGCAGATTGTCAGCAGCGCCAGATACTCCGCTTTGGCCTCGTCCAGCTTGCCAAGGCGCAAAAGGCAGTCGGCACGGCCGGCTCTGGCGGCCAGCAGAGGACGCAGCTCGGGGGCACTCCAGCCGTGGCCGGCGATTTGCTGCCAGAAGGCTTCATCAAAGAGTGGAGTGGCATCGGCGATGATCTTCTCGAACCAGCCTAGGCGGGCCTGATGATCGCGGCAGCTGTCGGCCAGCTCGAACCAGGTCTGCCACTGTTGGGCCTGCTCGCTATTGAGGGCCACATCAGCGCTGGGGGCGGCCTGATACTGGTCGAGGTTGAGCAACTGGTTGAGGGCGGTTTTCATGTTCTGGCGCTGGCGTTTGCAGAACTCGACAAAGGGGAGTTCGCTGGCGGCGGCGCTATAGAGCATCTGGGCCATCTGCTTGTCGCGAAACAGGCTCAGCTCGGCGGCCAGACTGAAGCGGTACTGGGTGGTCGGGTCGTTCAAATCCTTCGGCTTGGGCCAGGTGGCAAAACCCATGCTGAAGCCATAACACCATTGACCGAGTGGGTGGCTCTGTTCGAACACCTGCTCGGGGTTATCGCTGGGCAGGCGGCATTGACTCGGCAGGGCCAGCTGGGCGTCGTCGGCCTGGGATTCCAGCTCGGCGATCAGGTGGTTGAGGGCTTCTGCGCTTTTTTCATCCAACTCGGCATCCTGTTCCAGCAGACCAGCCAACGGGCGTTGCCAGTCAGGGCTTTCCGGCCCTACCAGACGAGCACAGAGAAAACCGTGCAGGGCCGGGTAGGTCATGTCCTGATCGCTGTGGCTCTGGATCCATTGATTAAGATGGCGGGTACGAGTGGATGGGTTCATCGACAGTTCCTCTGGATTTGAACAGCCGCGGAGTCTACCTAAAAGTGGGGTTATTTGCAGCAAATGGCCGCCTGTTTGGCGATTTAATCACCATTGGCGGATAAGGTAAGGGCGAAAGAGCGGCCAGTGGTGGCTTGGGGACTAGGCCGGATCACCGCTCTTGAGGTAACATGCGCGCCCATAGGGGCCATGTTCAGTTGGCCCATCCGGGTAATGAAAAAAGAGAGCACCATGATACAGATTGGCAAGATGAACACCCTCACCGTTGTTGAACTCGAAGACCGTGGCGCCTGGCTTGCGGCCGATGAGTACGGTGAACTGCTGCTGCCCAAGCGTCAACTGCCGGAAGGGGTGAAAGAGGGGGATAGCGTGCAGGTCTTCCTCTATCTGGATGCCGATTGCGAGCCGGTGATCACCACCGACAAGCCATTTGCCATGGTGGACGAATTTGCCGGTCTGAAAGTGGTCAATGCCAACAAGATTGGTGCTTTCCTCGACTGGGGCATGAAAAAGGATCTGTTTGTGCCCAGCCGTGAGCAGAACAAGCCGATGCAGGTGGGCCACGTCTATCTGGTGCGTCTGCAACTGGATAATGAAGGGCGCATGGTCGGCACCAGCCGCATCGAGCGTTTCCTGACCCCGGCCGGCAGCAACTTCAAGGTCGGTGACGAAGTGACCGCGCTGCCGGGGGAGCACTCGCCCCTTGGCATCAAGGTGATCGTCAACGGTCAGTATCCCGGCATGCTGTTCAAGAACGAGGTGTTTGGCCGGGTGATGACCGGTCGGCCGCAAACCGCTTGGGTCAAGCAGGTTCGCGAAGATGGCAAGCTGGATCTGACCCTGCAAAAGCCGGGTCTGGCGCGGGTTGATGATGCCGGTGAGCGCATTCTGAGCCGGATGAAAAAGCAGGGCGGCAGTCTGGCGGTGGGTGACAAGAGTGAACCCGAACTCATCTACAAGCTGTTCAGCATGAGCAAGGGCACCTTCAAGAAGGCGATCGGCGGCCTCTACAAGCAGGGCAAGATTGTCATCGAAGACAATGCCATCACTCTGGTGGCCACAGAGACCGACTCGGCAGTGGATAGCGAATAAGATGCCGAGCCCCTGTGTTGGCCTCTGCAAGGCGAAAGACGGGCTTTGCCTTGGTTGTGGCCGCACCCTGAGCGAGATCGGCCACTGGTCGGCGATGGATAGCAAGGCCCAGCTGGCGGTGATGGCCGAATTGGATGGCTCGAAAAGCACCCACCGCTGCCCGGGTTGTGGCGAACCGGCCTATTGCGCCGTTTCTGCCGGTCAGACCATTGCGCAGTGCTGGTGCAGCCAGTTGCCGGTACTGCCGATGCAGGAGGCCAGCGCTTGCTGGTGCCGCCGCTGTCTGGCCAAGGCCATCGCGGCGCAGGATTAGCAGAAAACTGAATTAAGTGAAAATAGAAACAAGAAAGGCGCCGATGGCGCCTTTTTTATGCCTGCTGCTGGCGATGCCAGCGCACATGCACTTGATCTTCGGTCAGCAGACGGGGCAGCAGGAAGGTGGCGAAGATCACCTCAAACTCATCCTGATGATCCAGCAAACCGACCCACACTTCGACCCAGCGCTCCATATCGACCGGTTCACCCAGCTCGGTCGACCAGTCGGCATTGGGCAGGGTCGCCTCCACGGCGCCACGCTGCTCAAACTCCAGGGTGATGTCGACTATTTGTTCGGGGGCCAGCATATCGGCGGCCTGCTCAAGAAACTGATCATAGGCCCATTCGACCAGCTGATCCGGGGTACGCTGTTCCATGAAATCACTCCAGATACATCGAGGTTCGTTACTGTAACAATTATTGGCTGTGGCGGCCAGACCAGTGCGCCGGGCGTGGCTGGCCTGTCCAAGTTGCCGTTGGGGGAGTATGGTTAAGGCGCGGATCAGCTGGCAGGGAGTAAGGGGATGAAGCAGCGGGGACGGCGGCAACAGATCAAGCGACGGCGCGAGGCCTGGTGGTGGCACTATCTGCCGCTTCACCGCGAAACGGTGGGCGGCCATCTGGGCCCACCGGAGAAACCCGATGAGCCCTGAGGATCAGTCGGCCTGATGCACCCGATTGAGGGTGATCTGGCCCAGTTGACCCATTTGACGGCGGATCCAGACCGAGCGCTTCTGCACATAGGGTGACGGGGGCTTGACCCGATAGCGCCACGGATTGGGCAGGGCGGCGGCCAGCAGGGATGACTCGTAGCGGGTCAAGCGGCTGGCCGGTTTGCCAAAGTAGGTGCGGGCGGCGGCTTCGGCGCCATAGATGCCGGGGCCGAACTCCACGATATTGAGATAGACCTCGAGAATGCGGGCCTTGTCCCAACCCAGCTCCATCAGCAGGGTAAACCAGGCCTCCAGCCCCTTGCGCAGGAAGCTGCGATCACTCCACATAAAGAGGTTCTTGGCGGTCTGCTGGCTGAGGGTACTGGCGCCGCGCACCCGTTCGCTGTGCTGGTTGTGCTTGAGGGCCGCGTTGATGGCATCCATGTCAAAGCCGTTGTGCTCGGCAAAGCGCTGATCCTCGGCGGCGATGACCGCCAGCTGCAGCTCCTTGGAGATGGACGCCAGATCTACCCATTCATGGCGCACCTGGGTGATCTTGGCGGGCGGAAACAGAGCCCGCTCGATACGCCAGCTCCACATCGGCGGATCGATAAAACGCAGCAAGGCGACCGAGCCGACCGAGCAGAGCAGCCCGGCCAGCGCGATCTTGCCTGCCCACCTCAACACCCGACGCCCAAGCGATGCAGATGGACGCTCAGGGGCCACAGAGTCAGGGACAGACTCCCACTGATAGTGGCTGGGATCATCGGGATCCGGAATTATTGGGGCAGCCATTCGATGTGGCAGAACTTCTCGTCAACACGGCGGGAGAGCAGCATGCGGGCAAACAGATGCTCATACTCTTGTTCTTCATTGCCAAGGCCAACCCAGATCTCGGCATAGTCGGTGTCGCTCACGGCAAAACCCACGTCCGCTTCCCAGTCATCGGCAGGGTCGGTTTCGGCCAGCAGGCCGCGATCGTTGAACTCCTGATTGAAGCGGGCGATCTCCTGCTCCGGCAGGTTGTCAGAGGCCAGCTCCATAAAGAGTTCGAGGGCGGTATCGAGCAGCTCCTCGACGCTGTGCATTTCGTCATTCATAGACATAAGCGGTCTGTTCCAGAAAAGAGAAAAAGGTGCCGGCGCAGATCACTGCCTGCGGGGCGGCGCTATTCTAGCGGTCGGCAGACCCCTTGGCGAGATGAGGCGAGCCGCTGTGGCCTGTTTTTGTGCCAATAAAAAACCGGATCCAGTGACAGGATCCGGTCTTCATTGGGGGAAGGGGTCACGCATAGGGCGTCAGCTCATCCCTTCTTGTCATCGGCGAAGGTGATGTTGAGCTCCAGTACCGACAGCTCATCACTCTTCTGATCCAGTTGGACGGTTATCTTCTCCGGATCAATGTTGACGTATTTGCGGATCACATCGAGGATGTCCTGTTTGAGCTGGGGCAGGTAATCCGGCCCCCCTCTGGATGAACGCTCGTGAGCAACAATGATCTGCAACCGCTCTTTGGCCAGTTGTGCGGTGTTCTGTTTCTTGTTGGAACGAAAATAATCCAATAATGACATGTTTAACTCCCGAACAGTCGGCTAAAGAAGCCCTTCTTCTCTTCTTCCAGAAAACGAAATTCCTTGGCATCGCCCAGCAGGCGGGACACCGCATCTTCGTAGGCCTGACCGGCATCGGACTCCTTGTCCAGAATAACCGGTTCGCCGGAGTTGGAGGCGCGCAGCACCGCCTGGGACTCCGGGATTACCCCGAGCAGCGGGATGGCCAGGATCTCCTGCACATCCTGCACGCTCAGCATGTCGCCGCGGTTGACGCGGGTCGGGCAGTAGCGGGTCAGCAGCAGGTGCTCCTTGATGGGGTCTTCGCCACGCTCGGCGCGGCGGGACTTGGAGGCCAGGATACCAAGGATGCGGTCGGAGTCGCGCACGGAAGAGACTTCCGGGTTGGTGGTGACGATCGCTTCGTCGGCAAAATAGAGTGCCATCAGTGCGCCCGCCTCGATCCCCGCCGGGGAGTCGCAGACGATGTAATCGAACTTCATCTCCGCCAGTTGATCCAGGATCTTCTCGACCCCCTCACGGGTGAGGGCATCTTTGTCCCGGGTCTGGGAGGCGGGCAGGATAAACAGATTTTCCGAGCGTTTGTCCTTGATCAGCGCCTGATTGAGGTTTGCTTCCCCGTTGATGACGTTGACGAAGTCATACACCACGCGCCGCTCGCAGCCCATGATGAGATCCAGGTTTCTCAGACCGATGTCAAAGTCAATGACCACTGTCTTGTGACCACGCTGGGCTAAGCCGGTGCTCAGGGCCGCACTGGTTGTGGTCTTGCCAACGCCACCTTTACCCGATGTAACGACTATGATTCGCGCCATTCTCGCTTCCTTGTAACTCTATTTGATACGGTCTATTCGGAGTTGTTCGTTGTCCAGCCGGACGTGTACCGGTTGCTGGATCAGGCCTGCCGGCAATGCATCGCTCAGCTGGAATGTGCCCGCGATGGAAAGCAGCTCGGCCTGTAATTGCTGGCAATAGATCCGGGCCTGGGTGTTGCCCCGGGCGCCGGCAATGGCTCTGCCACGCAGGGTGCCATAAATATGAATGCTGTCGTCGGCGAGCACTTCGGCTCCCGGACTGACGGACCCCAGCACCACCAGCGAGGTGCCGGCGGCGTAAATTTGCTGGCCGGAACGAACCGGTCCCACATGTACCTTGCTCGGGATCAAGGGGGCGGGTTCGGGCTCGGGAACCACCTCAGGGGCGGCTGGCGCGGGGGCAGGCTCGGGTTCCGGTTCGCTCTTGCGACTCTTGCCCGAGGCCATCACGGCCAGTCCCACAGCCTTGGCGGCTGTCTTCATCTCTTCACTGCGCGCACCCGTGATGCCGACCAGCACAAACTCTTCGGACTCCACCAGCTCCTTGAGCTGTTCGAAATCGGGAATATGTTCCAGTCGGGAAACATTGATCACCAGCGGCGCACAATTAAAAAAGTAGGGTGCCTGGGCCACTTTTTCGGCCAACAACTGACGTATCCGCTCAGGCTCGCCATCGCTGATATGCAACACAGAAATAGTGAAGGTGGTCCCTTTCAATTCGTTATCGCGCTCAACCATGAATCTTCCCCGAGGCAGAGATGCTAATCCGTTATTGTTATTCAATTCCTGATGTTATAGTTTGCCCCCATCAGAGGCAATAAACTCGTCGGATTATATCAATTTCCATGTTGTGTGCAGTCTATAAAAGTCGCAAAAAAGCCGAGACCTACCTTTTTGTTGAAAAAAGAGAGGATTTCTCCCGCGTTCCCGAGCCACTGCTGAGCGCATTCGGGCGTCCCGAGCTGGTGTTGATGACCAAGCTGGATCCGGCCAAGCCCTTGGGGCTGGCTGATGTCGGCAAGGTGATGGCCGCGCTGACCAACCAGGGGTTTTACCTGCAGGTGCCGCCGCCCCCCGAAAATTTGCTGGAGCAGCACAAGGCCAGCCTGAAAAAACCATCCTGAATATCCAGCCCCGTGGTGCGTTCTGCCCAGCGGGGCTAATTCTTTGTGACTCTGCATGACGCATTCCGGCCCCGGAGAGGTAGCTTGCGATAATCCCGTGACAGGATCTGGCCAAATTAAACCCTCCCTTTGGTGATATTCACTTTTCGCTGTTTAAATAGAAAGTCAATCTGCTCCCAACTCCATATCCTCAACCTTTGCTGGCGCTCACAAAAATAGCGAGTGGCGCACGCTCATATCCTCCATTTCAACGGCTATTGGCCCATTCATCGATTATTTTCAGCCTCTTCCTTGGGCGCTTTTGGCCTCCACTGCTCGATGCGTTTTACATCAAATAGGGAGTAAAGAGGGCGGTGATAACTGTACTAAAACCAGTTTGCGCGATGCGCTGTGGCCAAAATGATGAGCTAACCCCCTGTTTGTGTGCTTGATTGTTTGCCCTGATCACGAAAGTGCCACATAGGTGGAAATCAATGTGGCGGCGTGATATCCGCAGGGTGAGCGGTAACCGCATTTTGCCAGGCAAGGGTATGCCCAAAGGGGAGGGGATTGAGCTGAGGGGCCATCTCGATATCGATTAGTTGTGAAATCGTGGCTGGGGCAAGATAGCAGGTACAGGTTTCATGTAGGGGCGTAATGTCCCTTTCAATGCATTGAGAAGAGTGAATCAAGGCATGTTATTAGAGAGGTATTTAGATAAGGCAATCCGCATTGCGGTGGCGTAGCAGGGACATATCAGCGACGCCCTACAGTGAAATGGTCGGTATGCCGGTTTAAGTGCCCGGCATCCCATTCGGGCAATAAAAAAGGCGGGATATCCCGCCTTTGTTCAGATGAGGGTCGCAACCCCTATTTATTCGCAAGCAACCTGCATCACCTTGATGGCCAGACCACCACGGGAGGTTTCACGGTACTTGGAGTCCATGTCCTTGCCGGTGATGTACATGGTCTCGATCACCTTGTCCAGGGAGACGCGCGGCTTGGAGGTACGACGCAGGGCCATACGGGAGGCGTTTACTGCCTTCATGGCTGCGATGGCGTTACGCTCGATGCAGGGCACCTGTACCTGACCGGCAACCGGATCACAGGTCAGACCCAGGTTGTGTTCCATGCCGATCTCGGCAGCTTCGCAAACGTGCTCCGGGCTACCGCCCATCAGCTCGGTCAGACCGGCAGCGGCCATGGAGCAGGAGACACCCACTTCACCCTGACAGCCCACTTCGGCGCCGGAGATGGAGGCGTTCATCTTGTAGAGGATGCCGACTGCACCGGCAGCCAGATAGAAGCGGGTGTACTCGTCGCGGCCAACCGGCTGGATGAACTTGTCGTAGTAGGCCAGTACGGCCGGGATGATACCGGCAGCGCCGTTGGTCGGGGCTGTGACCACGCGGCCACCGGCTGCGTTCTCTTCACTCACGGCCAGAGCGAACATGTTGACCCAGTCAACGATGTTCATCGGGTCGCTCGAGAGGTTCTCGTTGGTGTTGAGCTGACGGTAGAGCGGTGCGGCACGACGGGGTACGCGCAGCGGGCCGGAGAGAACACCTTCGGTACGGCAGCCGCGCTCGATACCTTCACGCATGGTGTTCCAGATCTTGCCGAACTTCTTGTAGATCTCTTCCGGAGTGTTGAAGCACTTCTCGTTTTCCATCATCAGGGCAGAGATGGAGAGACCGGTCTGGCTGCAATGGGCAACCAGCTCGGCGGCGCTCTTGAACGGATAGCGTACGGACATGTCGCCGCTGTCAGCCTTGCCGAAGTTCTCTTCGTCAACGATGAAACCGCCACCGATGGAGTAGTAGGTCTTGCTGTAAACCACTTCATCTTCGATCAGAGCAGTCAGCTTCATGCCGTTTTCGTGCAGTGGCAGGGCTTCGTCGTGGAATACCATGGCGTCACGCGGGAAGCTGACGGTGTGGCAGTGCAGGCCGATCGGCAGGCGCTCGGTCTGCTCAACACGGGAGATAAACTCGGGGATGGCATCGATATCGACATTTTCCGGCAGGTTGCCAGCCAGGCCCATGATGATGGCAGTGTCGGTATGGTGGCCTTTGCCAGTCCAGGAGAGGGAGCCGTAGACATCGACATTGATCCGGGTTACATCGCGGATCTTGCCGCCCGCGCGCAGCTCGTCAACAAACTGTTTGGCCGCTTTCATCGGGCCAACAGTGTGGGAAGAAGAGGGGCCTACACCGATTTTGAAGATATCAAAAACGCTGATCATGTCACTATTACCTCAGGGTAGAAGGGGGCGGCATGCCCACTCACAGAAATTTGGGAGATCCATGGAGCGCGCTTGTCAGCGCAGGTCACAGAACCAGATAACCGTAGTGTAACGGCTCCAGACCTAAAAAAAGTTGAAATAGATCTATTTTTGTTGAATCTGAGGCGCGAGTATAAAATTTATTTTTGTGCTTATCCATTTTGTTAAGCGTTTGCCCATAAAAATACCCGGCGATGCCGGGCATTTCGGAACCAAATGGAGTCATTTGCCGTTTTTTAACATTCGGTAATGTTAACGGCGAGGCCGCCACGGGCCGTCTCCTTGTATTTGGTCTTCATGTCGTTGCCGGTCTCCCACATGGTCTTGATCACCTTGTCGAGCGACACCTTGTGCTCGCCGGTGCCGCGCAGGGCGAGGCGGGCGGCATTGATCGCCTTGACCGCACCCATGGCGTTGCGCTCGATGCAGGGCACCTGCACCAGTCCGCCTATGGGATCGCAGGTGAGGCCGAGATTGTGCTCCATGCCTATTTCGGCGGCGTTCTCCACCATGGCCGGACTACCCCCCAGCAGTTCGGTCAGCGCGCCAGCCGCCATGGAACAGGCGACTCCCACTTCTCCCTGGCAACCCACTTCGGCCCC
Source organism: Aeromonas sp. 604443 (assembly GCF_049170315.1). NCBI lineage: Bacteria > Pseudomonadati > Pseudomonadota > Gammaproteobacteria > Aeromonadales > Aeromonadaceae > Aeromonas > Aeromonas sp. 604443. The sequence continues at coordinate 745,046 of NZ_JAAKMI010000001.1, read as the reverse complement.
GGAGAGGGAGGCGTTCTTCTTATATAAGATGCCGATGGCAGCCGCGGTGAGGAAGTAGCGGATCAGCGTCTCGTCATCCACCTTGTGCACGAAGCGATCGTAGTAGTGCAGCACGGCGGGGATGATGCCCGCAGCGCCATTGGTGGGGGCGGTCACCACCCGGCCACCGGCGGCGTTCTCTTCGTTGACCGCCAGCGCAAAGAGATCGACCCACTCCATCACCATCAGCGGATCCTTGTTGAAGTTGGTCTCGCAGCTTAGCTGGCGGAACAGCCCCGGGGCGCGGCGCCGAACCTTGAGGCCGCCCGGCAGCACCCCTTCGCTTTTGCAGCCTCGCTCGACGCAGCCCTGCATCGCCTGCCAGATCTTGCGCAGCCCCGCTTTTATCTGCTCATCGCTGCGAAAGACCCGCTCGTTGGCCAGGATCAGCCCCGAGATGGAGAGGCCGCTCTCCTGACAGTGGGCCAGCAACTGGGCGCCGCTGTCGAACGGGTAGGGGACTGGGTGTTCGGCATCGGACTTGGCAGCCTCTTCTTTGGCCGTGGCAAAGTGGCTCTCTTCAATGATGAAGCCGCCCCCGATGGAGTAGTAGGTCTGGCTGAAGCGCAGGTTTTCCTCTTTATCAAAGGCCCGCAGAGTCATGCCATTGGTGTGGGCCGGCAGGGTTTTGCGGCGGTTGAAGATGATGGCACCGGTGCGGGGAAAATGGCTTGGTTGCTCGCCTGCCAGCGGCAGGCTCTGTTCCTTTTCCACTCGAGCCAGAATGGCGGGAATCGCATCGATATCGACTGATTCCGGTTCAAAGCCCGACAACCCCAGAATGATCGCCTTGCCGGTGCCGTGCCCTTTGCCGGTCTGGCCCAGCGAGCCGTAACACTCCACTTCGACCCGCGTGACCTGTGGCAGATGCCCTTGCAGCTTGAGCTGCTGGACGAAGGCATAAGAGGCACGCATGGGGCCGACGGTATGGGAAGAGGAGGGGCCAATTCCGATGGAAAACAGGTCAAACACGCTGATCATGACATCAATCCGGTGATGGTTTATGTCTGTTTATTCTAGGATTTTTGCCATGGATAGGAAGCGGGGATGTGCGGTGCTGTGACATGGACACAGATAATGGGGCTGGGGGGACCAAGAAAGTTGAAGGGGCTGATCCCCTTCAACCGGCCTGATCAGTCGAGAAATTCGCACAGGTAGGCGGTGGGGGTTTTCACTTCCAGTTTGAAGGAGGAGTGACCGGCCACCAGAAAGGATTCACCCTGGTTGTAGGTGTGCCACTCATCTTCATCAGCCAGCTGGATGGTGAGGGCGCCCTTGATCACTGTCATCCGTTCGGGGGCGGCAGTGTTGAACAGGTAGTCACCGGCGTTCATCACCCCGACGGTTGATTTCTCGCCTTTTTGTTCGAAACCGATGGATTTTACATTTCCGTCGAAATACTCGTTAACTTTCAGCATCTTTACATCCCTGTGTGTACGTTTGTGCAGCCAAACTAGCACAATCTTTTGCCAGTTGTCATGGGGGATGAGGTAAAAATCGCCGAGACCGCTTTGAATCTTCACTTTTTCGCAAACTTATTAATAGCCAAGGTTAATGATTTGCTGATTTAAAACAGCAATTAAATGTGAGATAACACGCGCAAACAGGGGAATGGGCAGCCGCTCATTCCCCTGTTTGGTTAATTGCACTGGGAAAAGTGTGAATTTTGCTACATAAAGGAACATATTGTGTTAACTAAAGGACTCATTAAAAACATCGGCTTCCAGGTTGTGGTCGCCATGGTGCTGGGCGCAGTGGTCGGCGCGTTCATGGGTGAACAAGCCACCGTGTTTGCACCGCTCGGTACCCTGTTTATCCAGCTGATCAAGATGCTGGTGATCCCGCTGGTGGCGGTTGCCATCCTCTCCGGCGCCGCCAATCTGGGCGCCAGCCCGGCTGCGGGCAAGATCGGGGCAGCGACGCTGGCCTTCTTCCTCGTGACCTCCGCGTTGGCCGTGTTGCTGGCGCTGGTGATGGGGCAGATCTTCAAGCCGGGTGTCGGGGTCGATTTCGCTTCCGTTGCCTCCATGTTTGGCGGTGACTACGCCGATAAAGGGGCGCTGCCGGATGCTGTCGCCACCCTGCTTGGCATGATCCCCACCAACGTCTTCAACTCCCTCAACGAAGCGAACATCCTGCAGATCCTGGTGTTCTGCATGTTCCTCGGCATTGCGCTGGCCAAACAGCCGCGCGAGCGGGCCAAGCCACTGGTCGATGGGCTCAATACTCTGGTGGATGCCTTCGTCTGGATGATTAACAAGGTGATGATCATCGCACCGCTCGGGGTGTTCGGTCTGATGGCGGAAGCCATCGGTACCTATGGCTTCGACGTGCTGACCCTTGTACTCAAGCTGTTCGTGGTTTATGTGGCAGCCATCCTCATCTTCGGCTTCGTGGTCTATCCGCTGCTGGTGATGATGTTCTCCAACACGCCGGTGATGAAGTACCTCTCTGCCATGAAGAAGCCTCAGATCGTGGCCTTCTCCACCGCCTCTTCCATGGCGACCCTGCCGGTCAATATGGAGACCTGCGAGCATGATCTGAAAGTGACCAACGCGACCGCCTCCTTCGTGTTGCCGCTGGGTGCCACTATCAACATGAGCGGCAACGCCATCTATTACGGTCTGGTTGCCATCTTCTTCGCGCAGGTTTACAACATCGATCTGAGCGTCGGTGCCTGGGCGGCCATCATTGTGACCTCCACTCTGGGGGCGATCGGTCAGGCCGGTGTGCCGGGCCCAAGCTTCCTGGTGGTTGCCGTGCTGCTGGCGGCCGGGATCCCCATCGAAGGGCTGCCGCTGTTGTTCGCGCTGGATCGACTGTTCGACATGATCCGCACCTCCCTCAATATCACCGGCGATGCGGCCTGTGCTGTCATTGTTGACCGCTTCAGCCCGGAATATGACCCAGAGCGCTGGAACAAGGCATAACTGCTTTGAGCTGGACTGAGATATAACAGCCCTAAGCTGACACTGCGTAACGCTAGCCCCTGCCATGATGGCGGGGGCTTTTTTATATCTGCCGGACAAGTATCAGAGCAAAGGTGTGCACAAGAGATTGCTGACGGATTTAGCTGTGTTGAATGGAGAGTACAGGAGGAGAAAACATCAGTTGTGGGCATGGGCCGTGTGGCGTCAACCGGCCTGTTGTGGATGCCTGGGTAGGGGATTGTCAAACGACGGGTAACAAAAAGGGGAGCCTTGCTCCCCTCGGATATGATCTGCTGCTGGTTCTACTCCATCAGGCCATATGGTTAAACCATCCTGGTTACACCCTTGTGGCGAAAGAAACAGCGTCAACGTGATGAAATCATATCTATGTTGACCATCTCGGCATTATTACTGAAAAGCGCCAGTTGGTGGCGATTAAACAGACATGGCAAAGAGGGTCGGTCCGGATTGATGCCTCTCTATCCGGCTCAGAACTGTGACAGTGAGGGCAGAGAGACAGCAACCAGGGTGAAAAACACCGTGAAAACGGCAGTAACGACAAACTCTTTCATTTTTCTCTCCCTAAGTTGTTGGTTGATGTAGTCAAGATACCATAACAAGGGGGTAAAACAAGGTGTAAATTGATAAAATGGCCACTTTATGTTTTTGGTTGGTTGAGATGGCTGTTTTTGTCATATTGAGCTGATTTTATCACCTCATCTTGCGGGGTTAGCATTCAAGATTCTGTTTTTATGATTATTTCATTTAAATTCAATTGGTTGGTGAGCTGCTGGTTGGCTTGATGATGGGTTTTGTATGGAGCCTTGGTGGCTTTTTATAAGTTTTCACCCTTGCAATAGTGTCATTGAAGCCATAAAAAGTGTGTAAGGCCATGCTTTGACGATTCCTGACGTAGATAGCCCATCCAAAAGAAGTCTATGGAGACAATCTGGTCGCCAGCCCTTGTCGTACCATCACTTTATCAGTCCGGAGTCTCCGCATTTTTACAGCAATAGACTGGGTTCATAGGGAGGAGAGCGGTGCATCGGGGGGATACAGAGTGGCAGCTGGCTGTTTTATCACCGCCAATTTTCCCGTCGGCCTCGGAATAGACATGATCGCAGCAAGAGTGAGGTGCGCAATAGGCCAGAGGCGTACTCTCTGGCTGGGCTGGGCTGGGCTGGGCTGGGCTGGGCGCGAGTAGCGATTTGCGTAGCCGGTGCATCTGCGTGAGTCATGTGAGTGCAATACGAGAACTGCGCCGGAGCATGGTTGGGGAAGATATCTGAATCCCTTCTACAAGATTGAGATATAAAAAGCGGCGTATGACGAGGAGGCTGAACAAGCTCGTTTCAGGGTCGACAGAGCACAGGTCAACGCAATCCGGTTCGCAGTAATAAAACATATCCACGACGATACCGGAACTCTGTTCGTAGGCTGATGCCGGTTGGTGTGAGGAGGGGAAGGTTAGTAATCTGTCCGATGGCGCAAGGCTTGGGGATCAGGCAACCCTTATGGTGATGGCCACACAGCGTGCCGATGCCCCCGTTTTTGTAAAATATTAAAAAACCCTCCGATGGAGGGTTTTTGTCATCAACAGCCGGTAAAAAGCCGCGAGATTTAGAACAGGGTGGTGGAGAGGTTGTAAAGCTCCTGATCGAACGGACGCTTCATGTTTTCGATGCAGTCGATGATGTCGTGGTGTACCAGCTCGTTGCGCTGGATACCGACGCAGCGACCACCGTGACCAGCCAGCAGCTGCTCAACGGCATAGGCACCCATACGGCTGGACATGATGCGGTCACGGGCAGTCGGGGCACCGCCACGCTGGATGTGGCCCAGGATGGTGGCGCGGGTTTCACGACCGGTCAGGGCTTCGATGTCTTTAGCCAGTGCGTTCACGTCGGTAACGTGCTCGCAGATGGTGATGATGGCGTGCTTCTTGCCCTTGGCTTCGCCTTCCTTGATCTGCTTGAGCAGCTTCTCTTTGTCGAAGGCTACTTCCGGCACGATCACATACTCGGCACCACCGGCAACGGCGGCAGACATGGCCAGATCGCCACAGTGGCGGCCCATGATCTCGACCACGGAGATACGGTGGTGGGAGCTGCAGGTGTCACGCAGACGGTCGATGGCGTCAACCACCACGTTCAGAGCGGTATCAAAACCGATGGTGAAGTCGGTACCGGCGATATCGTTGTCGATGGTGCCCGGCAGGCCGATGCAGGGGAAACCCTCTTCGGTCAGCTTCTTGGCACCCATGTAGGAGCCGTCACCACCGATGACGACCAGCGCATCGATACCGTGCTTTTTCAGGTTTTCGATCGCTTCGGCGCGCACTGCGGGGTCTTTGAAAGCAGGGAAACGGGCGGAGCCGAGGAAAGTACCACCACGGTTCACCACGTCGGAGACGCTGTGACGCTCCAGCTTGACGATGCGATCCTGGTGCAGACCGAGGTAGCCATCATAAATACCGTAAACTTCCAGGCCATGATGCAAACCGGCGCGAACCACGGCGCGAATGGCTGCGTTCATACCGGGTGCGTCGCCACCACTGGTCAAAACACCAATACGTTTGATTTGTTTGGTCATGAGTGCCTCTGGATCTGAGTTGTCAAATACGAATGTTTAAATAGACAAGCCACTTTTACTATATCGGCTTTCATATGGGATGCGGGGGCCACCATAGGAAAAGCGATACAAGAGAGGGGACGAGCCCCCCTCTTTGCCGTAATCAGCGATTACTTGGCAGCGCCAGCGATGATCTGGGAGAAGTCGTCCACTTTCAGGGACGCACCACCGACCAGGCCACCGTCGATGTCCGGCTGACCGAACAGGTCGGCTGCAGTGGCGCCAGTGACGGAACCGCCGTACAGGATCTGTACTTTGGCAGCAACGGCGGCATCAAAACCGGCCAGGTACTGACGGATGTGAGCGTGAACGGACTGAGCGATCTCCGGAGTGGCAGTCTTGCCAGTACCGATGGCCCATACCGGCTCGTAAGCGATAACGGCGTTGTTGAAGGAGGCGATGCCGCAACGGTCGATAACAGCTTTCAGCTGGGTCTCAACCACGTTCTTGGTCACGCCGGCTTCGAACTGCTCCAGAGTTTCACCGATGCACAGAACCGGGATCAGGCCGCCTTTCTGGATCGCTTCGTACTTGGCAGCAACCACGTCGTCACTCTCTGCGTGCAGGGTACGACGCTCGCTGTGGCCGACCAGAGAGTAGGTGCAACCAAAAGCTTTCAGCATGGAGGGGGCGTTTTCGCCGGTGAAGGCACCAGACTCGTGAACGTCAGCGTTCTGGGCACCGTAGGCAATCTTGCTGCCAGCGGTCAGTTGCTCAACCAGACCCAAAAAGATAACCGGCGGGCAGACGGCGACTTGTACAGAAGGATGAGCGGCAGCAGCCGGGGTCAGTCCTTTGATCAGAGCTTCTACAGAAGCCTTGGTGCCGTTCAGTTTCCAGTTACCCATTACCAGGTGCTGTCTCATCTTGTATATCTCCTAGGCATTTGATTGCGCGACATTATATGAATTGAACCGAGCCCAAGATAGCTGACCCGGCGGCAAATGACGTAATTTTTTTTCGCTTTCCTGATCCAAATCAGGAATGAAACGCTTGATCGCTCATTCGTTAACCTGCCCCCGCAAGCGAGCCCACCATACCCCAATCCATTCGTGGATGGCAGCTTCGGAATACATCAGATAACGTCCTTTGGGTAAAAAACTGTAGAGCGGCTGGGGTACCTGGCTCTGCTTGGCGGTGTAATCGGTGGGGGCCGGCACGGCCTTGAGTCCCTGACCCTGATAGAGGGCCATGGCACGTGGCAAATGAGTGGCCGAACTGACCAGCGCCACCTCTTTTCCTTTCAGATGGCGGCTGATACTGACCGCTTCATCATGAGTGTCTTTGTTGTTTTCAAACAACGTCATTCGCGCGCGGGGAATGCCAAGGCTCTCGGCCATCCGGGCATTGACCTCGGCATTGGAGAGGGTATCCCCCGACACATAACCGGAGAACACCAGCTCGGCGTCGGGATAGGCCTGGGCAAGGCGAACCCCCTCTAGAGTCCGTGCCAGGGCGATATTGTTTTGCCAGGAGCGCTCGGGCACCGCCGGGTCACTGACATGGCCGTTGCCGAGCACTACTATGGCATCGATGTTGGGATGCTGGCTCACCTCGAACGGCGGGAAGGTCTGCTCCAGCCCGCGGGCCAGTTCATAGCTCACCGGCCGCATCCCCATCAGGGCCACAATGAGCAGCGAGAGGGTGGCCAGCAGCTTGCCGGTTTTCTGAAAACGGGTGAACCAGAGCAGCAGCAGGGAGACCAGTAGCAGGGAGAGGGAGAAGGGGAGCGGCATCAACAGCTGACCCAGCCACTTTTTAATCACAAACACGACAGACACTTCCTTGAGTTTTCAGCAAATTCGGGATGTGACAGAATACCTCTCTTTTTTGGGATGGCCACAACCCTGTGGCGCTAATGTTGAGTTTCTCCTTGAAGCACGATCAGAGTTTTGACGGGCGCGCCGACAAGTTCGCCCGCAACATTTACGACTCCACCAAGGGGCGCATCCGCACCACCATTGTCTGGAGCGACATCGAAGCCTGCCTGGCCCGCCTTGGCAACCGACCGCTGCGCATCCTCGATGCGGGGGGCGGTTTTGGCTATTTCGCCCAGAAGCTGGCGGCCATGGGCCATCAGGTGGAGCTGTGCGATCTGTCAGCAGAAATGCTGGAACTGGCCCGCAGCCAGATCGCCGAGAAGGGGCTGGAAGACAAAATCCGTCTCATCCATTGCCCCATTCAGGATCTGAAGCAACACGTGACCGGTACCTTTGATCTGGTGCTCTGCCATGCGGTGCTGGAGTGGCTTGCCGAGCCGCGCCAGACCTTGCTGGGTCTGTTCCCTTTCGTCAATGCCGGGGGCATACTGTCGCTGCTTTTCTACAACCGTCATGGTTTGCTGTTCCAGAGCCTGGTGGTGGGCAATTTTGACTATGTGCGCCTTGGCCTTCGCAAGAAGCGCCAGACAGCGCTTACGCCCACCAACCCCCAGTTGCCGGAGCAGGTCTATGACTGGATTGGTCGCGGGGGGCTGCGCATCATCGGCAAGACGGGGGTGCGGGTGATCCACGACTATATGCGTCAAAAGCAGGATCAGGTGGAGAAGTTCGACGATCTGCTGGCCATGGAGCAGCAATATTGCCGTCAGGAGCCTTTTGTCGCCCTCGGCCGCTATATCCATGTGATGGCCCAGAAGCCGGCCAGCTGACTGCTCGCGGTTCACGTCAATAATGTGAACCATGTTTTCGATGCTACCGGATGTAGCCGCGCGCACGATTTTGCGCCCAATACAACAACGAGATGACAACATCATGATGAGTACATCCCGTACCCTGCCAGAGCGTTCTTTGCCGGAGCTAGTAGGGTGGGTCAGGCAGGAGGGGTTGGCGTTGAGCCTGCCGACCGACCGGCTGGCCTTTCTGATTGCAATCAAGACCCTGTCCGAAGATGAGTCGGACCTGTCGGAAGCAGCGCTGCACGATGCCTTTGGCTATGTCAGCAGCGCTTTCGGCCAGATGGACGAGACCCTCACCGGTCGCGCCAACAACGCCATCAACGATCTCATTCGCCAGCAGCTGCTGTCGCGTTTCAACACCGACATGGTGGCGGGGGAGAGCCTCTACCGCCTGTCTCGCCTTGGCGTGAGCATCGTCGACTTCTTTATGGATCAGCGTCAGGTTGACTCCATCAAGCTCTCAATTCTGCTCGAACACCTGGCTGCCGAGCTCGACACAGCCCGCAAGGCGGCGCTTGAAACCAACACCCGCGAGCAGTGGGATGCCGAGGTGCTGCCGCGCCTTACCTTCTCGCTGGAAGAGACCCTGGGACGTATCGATCTCACCCAGCGCGCCATGGATGAGCAGCAGAATCAGGTCAAAAGCGAAATCGCGGCCCTGCTGACCCAGAACTGGGTCGATGCCATTCACAGCTGCGAAAAGCTGCTGCACGAGACCGGCCAGACCCTGCGCGAGCTGCAGGATACCCTGGACGCTGCCGGCCACCGCCTGCAGGCGGGGCTGCTCAACATTCAGGAAGCGGCGCAGGGGCGCGACGATCTGTTCCACGTCGAGGAGCTGACTCACGCCTTGCAAGGTCGTCTTGACGTCATCACCAGCTGGGGTCAGCAGTGCATCGAGCTCTGGTCCCGCTACGACAGGCACGTCCACAAATTTATCCGCAACGCCATCGACATGGACAAGAACCGCGCCTTCAGCCAGCGGCTGCGCGAGTCCATCCGCAATTTCGAGCAGCACAACTGGCAGCTGCGGGTGGCCGAAGAGCCCCGTCTGCTGGAGCTGCGCGACGAAACCATCGCCATCCACGACGAGGAGGTGACCGGTGAGGTGCCCCTCGAGATGGAGTACGTCGAGATGGTGGATATCAACCAGGAGCTGGCCGAGCGCATAGAGCGCTATCTGGCCCGCTACCCCGAGCAGGGGCAGCAGCTGGATCTAGCCGACGTGCTGCGGGAATACCTGCTGGATTACCCGGCTCATGCCCACTTCGATGTGGCGCGTCTTCTGATCGACCAGGCCGTGCGCCTGGGCCATGCCAGCGGCGAGCGCGAACTGCATCGCCAACCCGCATGGAAACCCATTAACCAAGCTGGATCCAAGGTTCAGGCCTATGTCATTGATCAATACTGAGTTTCCCTTGCCGCTGCGGCTAGCAGAGGCGATTGCCAACCCCTTGTTTCCGCGCATCGACACAGCCTTGCGCTCCGGTCGCCATATCAGTGCCGACGAGTTCGAGCAGCATTCGGCGCTGGTCGAATATCACAGCGAGCTGGAGATCTTCTACGGCCGCTATCAGGTGGAGCTGATCAAGGCGCCGGAAGGCTTCTTCTACCTGCGCCCGCGCCCGAGCTCCGACATCGGCACTACTGTGCTCTCCGAGCTCGATATGCTGGTGGGCAAGGTGCTCTGCTACCTCTACCTGAGCCCGGATCGTCTCGCCTCGGAAGGGGTATTCGCCATGGCCGAGCTGCAAGAAGAGGTGCTGAGCCTCGCCGACGAGAAGCAGCTGCTGCGGATGGTCAACAGCCGCTCCGGCGGTACCGATCTCGACAAGAAGAAGTTGCTCGAAAAGATCCGTACCTCCATGCGCCGCCTGCGCCGTCTTGGCATGATCACCGCCCTTGGCAACGGGGATAAATTCCGGGTTAACGAATCGGTGTTCCGTTTCGCCGCCGACGTGCGCTCCGATGAAGATCCGCGCGCCGTCCAGCTGCGGATGATCCAGGAGGGTGAAGCCATCTTCCACGACGACGAAATGCCGAGCAGCGACTCGCTCTTTGATGACATCGAGGCGGATCTCGATGAAGAACAACTGGATCTGGAGGTATAACCGGTGCGAGGCAAGTTCAAATCCCTGACCATGGTCAACTGGAACGGCTTCTTTGCCCGGACCTTCGATCTCGACCAGCTGGTCACCACCCTTTCCGGCGGCAACGGCGCGGGCAAGTCCACCACCATGGCGGCCTTTATCGCGGCGCTCATCCCCGACCAGTCACTGCTCCATTTCCGCAACACCACGGAAGCGGGATCGAGCAGCGCCTCCCGTGACAAGGGGCTCTACGGCAAGCTGCAGCGCGGTCACTGCTATTCCCTGCTGGAAGTGATGAACAGCCGCGAACAGCGGATCTGGGTCGGCGTGCACCTCGAGCAGGTGGCCAACCGCGACAACAAGGTCAACATCACCCCGTTTGCGCTGGTGGATGTGCCGGAAAATCTGGCACCGACCGACCTGCTGCTGGAGAAGCTCGATGGCGGCAAGGGGCGGGTACGTGCCTTTACCGACCTGAAAGGGGCGGCCGCCGAGCTGGGGGCGCTGAAAGTCGCCAAATTCAATACGGTGACCGACTATCACAACTTCATGTTCGAGTTCGGCATCACCCCGAAGAAGCTGCGTGATCAAAAAGATCGCGGCAAGTTCTATCGCCTGATCGAAGCCTCCCTCTACGGCGGCATCTCCTCGTCCATCAGCCGTTCTCTGCGCGAATACCTGCTGCCGGAGAACTCCGGGGTGCGCAAGGCGTTTGCAGACATGGAGGCGGCCATCTATGAAAACCGCCGCACGCTGGAGGCCATCAAGGAGACGCAAGGTCAGCGGGATCTGTTCAAGAACCTGATCACCGAGACCACCCACTATGTGGCAGCGGACTATGTGCGCAATGCCGCCGAGAAGAGCCGCCTCTCCGAGCTGGCCCTCAAGGCGCGCCAGGAGCTGGCCGACAAGCGCCGCATTCTGGCCGAAGAGAAGCAGCGCGCCATCTATCTGGCCGACGAGGTGGAGCAGCTCACCAACCGCGAGAAACTGCTGACCGACGAGCTGGAGTCTGCCTCCGAGCATCTGGCCAAGGTGATGGCGGCTGTCAGCTTGCAGAAGAAGATCGAGATGTACCGCGCCGATCTGGCGGATCTCTCTGACAAACTCGAACAGCAGCAGGCGGTGGTGGAGGAGATCCACGGCCAACTGCTGGAAGTGGAAGAGCGCAAGGAGCTGGCGCAGGCAGAAGTAGACAGCCTCAAGACCCAGCTGGCCGACTATCAGCAGGCGCTCGATATCCAGCAGACCCGCGCCATCCAGTACCGTCAGGCGGTGCAGGCGCTGGAAGCTGCCCGCGAGCAGTGCGAGCTGCCGGGGCTGACTGCCGAACAGGCGAGCGACACCCTGCACCAGTTCCGCGCAGCCGAGCAGAGCCTCACCAGCCGGGTGCTGGGGGCCGAGCAGCAATTGGCGCTGGCTAAGGCGGCAGTGGCCGAGCACGAAGCGGCGCTGGCGCTGCTTTTGAGCATCGCCCCCGAGACAGTGCGCGAGGCCGCCTGGCCCACCGCGCAGGCGCTGCTCAAGCGTCACATCGAAGACAAGGCCCGTATTGCCCAGGGGCAGGGGCTGCGCGCCGCGCTGGCTCGCCTCGAGAAAGAGAGCGAAAGCCAGAAGAGTCTCTTCAAGCTGCGTGACGAGCTGCAGCAGGCCTCTGGCCAGCTGATTGCCAGCAGCGATGAGCTGGAGATCTTCCTCGAAGCCCAGCGCACTCGTCAGGAGGAGCTCTCCGAACAGCAGGCGGAGGTGAACCAGCGCCGCGCCAGCCTCGAGCATCAGGGCACCCAGCTCGGCCGTGATATTGCGGAGTTGACCAAGCTGGCGCCGCGCTGGCTGAAATCCTTTGAAAAACTCGAGCAGCTGCGCGAGCAGAGCGGTCTGCCGCTGACTACCGCTGAAGAGCTTTCGGCCGGCATGCAGACCGTGCTCGACAAGGAGCGCGAGTTCGAGCAGGAGAGCAACCGCATCGCAGCGCAGAAACAGGCGCTGGAGCTGCAAATTCGCAACCTGCAGCTGGGTGCTGGCGAGGCGGATCCGCGTCTTGCCCGCATCGCCGAGCAGGTGGGGGGCGTGCTGCTCTCCGATGTCTACGACGACATCTCCATCGACGATGCCCCTTACTACTCCGCGCTCTACGGCCCGGCTCGCAGCGCCCTGGTGGTGCTCGACCTTGAGGGCGCCATCGAGCGGCTGAAAAAGCTGGAAGATTGCCCGGAAGATATCTACCTCATTCAGGGCAACCCCGACTCCTTTGACGAGGATCTGGTGGAAGCGGACGAGCTGGGAGACGCCGTGCTGGTGCGCACCAGCAAGCGTCAGGTGCGCTTCTCCCGCTACCCCGAGCTGCCGCTGTTTGGTCGCGCCGCCCGGGAAAAACGGATTGAGCAGCTCGACCTTGAGCGCGAAGGGCTGATCGAGGGTTACGCCAAGGCTGCGTTTGAGCAGCAGAAGTACCACCGTCTCTACGGTCACTTCCGCGACTTTATCGGCCAGCATCTGGATATCGCCTTCCGCCCCGACCCCGAAGCCGAAGTGCAGGCCAAGCAGGCCGAACTGCGCGCGCTGCAAGGTGCCATCGGTGAGTGCGACAAGCAGCTGGCCGAGGCCAAAGCTGCCGGCGCCCAGCTGACTCGCCATATCCAGCTGGTGCAGGGCATGCTGCCCTTTGCTCACCTGTTTGCCGAGACAGAGCTGGCGGCCCGCCTCGAGGCGGCTCATGCCGACGTTGAGGCCCTTAAAACAGCCGAAGCCTTTATCGCCAAACACGGCAAGTCGCTGGAGAAGCTGGAAACCATGGTGCAGGTGCTGCGTCAGGATCCGCAGGATCTGGCCGCGCTGCAGGCAGCCTATGATGAGGTGAGCGACCTGCTGGCCGAGCAGAAGCGACGTTGTTATGCCCTCGATCAGCTGGTGGCCCGTCTGCCGCACTTTGCTTATCAGGATGCGCAAGACCTGCTGGGCAAGGCCTCCGAGATGAGCGAGCGGCTCAAAGAGAAGCTGAAAGCGGCCGAGCTGGCAGCCCGCACCGCTGGCGAGCAGCACAAGCAGATTGCCCTGCGCCACACCGAGGCGTTGCAGCTGCGCACCGCCCTCAACTCCAGCGTCGAGGCCAAGCGTCAGACCCTGACCGAGTTCGAGCAGGAGCTGGCGGCCATGGGGCTGACCCTCTCTGACGATATGGAAGAGAAGGCGCGTGCCCACAAGAAAGAGATCGAAGAGCTGCTGATCCGCACCCGTTCCCGTCGCACCAGCGCCGAGGCCCAGCTGCAGGTCACCAAGCGGGAGATCGAATCCCTTGGCGGCCGTCTCAAGCTCGAAGGCAAGGATTACTACGGCGCCCGTAAATCCCTGGTGGGTCACAAGGCAAGCTGGTCGCGGGTGGTGCGTCTGGCGCGGGAGACCGACGTCGAGAAGCGCCTCAACAAGCGCGAACTGGCTTATCTCGACAGCGACGAGCTGCGTTCCATGTCGGACAAGGCCCTCGGCGCCCTGCGGGTAGCGGTGGCCCACGACGAAGCTCTGCGCGATGCACTGCGTCTCTCCGAGGGCAACCGCAGCACCGAGCAGAAGGTGGCCTTCTACGTGCAGGTATACCGCTACCTTAAAGATCGCATTCGTAACGACATCATCCGCTCCGATGATCCGGTGGAAGCGATCGAGGAGATGGAGATCGAGCTGGCCCGTCTCGCTGACGAGCTCAAGCAGCGGGAAACCCACCTGTCGCTCTCCTCCCACGAGGTGGCGGCCAAGATCACCAACATCATCCGCCGCGAGCAGAACCGCATCCGGGTGCTCAACCAGGGCTTGCAGAACATCGCCTTCGGTCTGGTGCGCGGAGTGCGCCTCAACGTCAATATCCGCGAGGCTCACACCCGTCTGCTGACGGCGCTGGCCGACCAAAGTGCTATGCACAACGATCTGTTCGCCGACAAGGAGCTCAGCTTCTCCGAGGCGATGGCCAAGCTGTTCCAGCGCCTGAATCCGCAGATCGAGCAGGGGGATCGCAGCTATCAGGTGATGGGCGACGTGCTGCTCGACTATCGCAACTATCTGGAGCTGGAGATCGAGGTGCAGCGCGGGGCCGATGGCTGGCTGCGGGCCGAGAGCGGCGCGCTCTCCACCGGTGAGGCGATCGGTACCGGTCAGGCCATCCTCTTGATGGTGCTGATCAGCTGGGAGGAGGAGTCACGCCGTCTGCGTGGCAAGGATATCGCCCCCTGCCGTCTGCTGTTCCTCGACGAAGCGGCCCGTCTGGATGGCAAATCCATCGCCACCCTGTTCGAGCTGTGCGAGCGGCAGGATATGCAGCTGCTTATCGCGGCGCCCGAGAACATCAGTCCCGAGAAGGGCACCACCTACAAGCTCATCCGCAAGGTACAGGGCAAGCACGAGCACGTGCATGTGGTGGGTCTGCGTGGCTTCGGCTTCGCCGACGACAAGCTGATTGCCTGAGACGTCTCTGGCTCATCCCGGCACGGGATGACCGGTAACTAGTTGAAAGGGAGGCATTTGCCTCCCTTTTTACATGGAAGATATGGCAAAGTAGCCGCACCATCGCTGCGGCCTGACAATAAGGCGAGAAGTTGCTTGCGAACATGCCGCCAGTGTCACCGGCCGCATCGAAGATGCAAAAATAGCGCAGAGTGGAAAGAAGAAGAGAGGAGAGGGGAAAGGTGCAACATATCCAGAAAGGGCTGCTGTTATCTCTTTGCCTGCTGCTGGCGGCCTGTAGCAGCCGTTATGACGAGAGTCACGGCGGCAGCTGGCGCGGCTATAGCGAAACCGGCTATGCCAGCTATTATGCCGACCGCTATCACGGCAAAAAGACCGCCAGCGGCGAGTTATATCGTAACAACCTCAATAGCGCCGCCCATATGGAATTGCCCTTTGGCGCTATGGTGCGGGTCACCAACCTCGCCAACGGCAAGAGTGTAGTGGTCAAGGTCAATGACCGCGGCGCCTTTAAAAGGGGACGTATTATCGATCTCTCCAAATCTGCGTTTAGTGCCATCGGCAATATTCGTGACGGGATTATCAATGTAAAAATAGAGGTGCTCTAGGCTGGGGGGACCTGTTTATACACGAAAATGGATGTTGATGAATGATATTGGGAGGCTGACATCGACCAGTCAGCCTTTCGGTAGATAAAGATATAACATTGATTTGGATCAATATTTAATTCAGCTACAAATGGATTTGTTATCAATGGAAAAAATCGATGATCGTGATTGATATTTATTTTAGCTTATCTCGCCTGTTCGGCCTTACTATGGGGCAAAAGGAGGGATTAGTGATGATTATCTATGGTAAATATGGTGGTGCAGCGCTGAGAGCTGTTCATCTGATGGTGCAGAATAATTATGGGCATGCCACCGCTTGGGATATGGCTATTGCTGAAGCATTTGGTGATGATATTAGTACAGGGAAATTCAAGAATAATCCAAAGGTAACTTTTTTGACTCTTTGCAGTCTTGGTTGTATCAGTTGCATCATGCCAGTTCATTATGTAGCTGCGACCAAAACCAGAGCATATGTGTTGGCTGCCATTGATTTATTGTCACACAAGGATATTACCAAACCGATCAATCCCGAGCAGTTATGGCTGGAAGTGGTCTCGGCCTGTAAGAGCGGCAAGGTTGTTAAGCATAACAATCAGATGGATGTCATTCTGACACTCTGGTATGCCGGTGTGCTTAACCCCGAGTGGGATAGGGATGCCATCAGGATAGACTATCGACGAATATAAAAAAGCCAAGGTAATGAATACCTTGGCCATGAAACATCAATTGGTTCTGGTCAGGGATGCACTATCGGAGTGTGCGAATGGCTTGCCATACACCATCAGGTTGGTGGTTTGACTGTATTTGAGGAGATCTTTCTCTGAGAAGTCCAGAGTCATCGAGAAATCCGTGGTGGAATCATTAATGGTCATATAATTGCTTTCCGCAATACCGCGCTTGCCCGTCTTGAACTCGATTTTGTTACCCGCTTTGCCTTCAGTGACCACACAGACTGCACGGGGTATACAGTATGAGTTGTAAACAAGCTGATTGGTCTTGTCATAAATCAGATAGCCGCGTTGGTCATGAAATTTCCCATTATCGCTTTTTCTGAATACTTCCTGTTTGTAATACATGGCTACCAGATATTGTTCGCTGGCATTTTTAGCATCGGCTGCCGGTTCAAAAGTAATGACTTCGTAAAAGGGTTCCACTGCCGGCCCCCCTTTGCCAACTTTGCTACCCTCCTGGCCGGGTGCTACATCTACACCACCAGCATCAGTGCTTTTCCATGTGCCAGCCAACTGAGCTAATGGACCAAAATCCAGACCGTTGATAATAGTGCTGGACTCTGCGTGAGCGAGCGTGGCACAGGTAATTAATGCTATGGGTAAGATAAGTTTATTCATTGTGATAACTCCATCACTAATAATGACTTGCGAATAAATATGTTCAGCAAAGTAATTGTTATAACGGACCAAGGATGTGGTCAATGATATTGAGTGATGATGGTTCGTTTTTGTGAGGTATGATTTGCTTTTTCGTGGCTAAATAAATTGAATTTGATATAAGACAATGTTGTATTTTTTCATCGCGCTTCCTCAGATATATCGTGATAGAGATAAAGGAACATTGACATGATGCGATGATCATTATGTCTCCGGCGTGAATATTTCACTCAGCCCCATCAATTGAAGGCGATAGCCACTAACTCTGCGGCACCCTGACCCCTTTATCGAGATAGAGGCTGCTGTAGTTGGCCCTGTGGGTGACAAACATCACCTGATGGCGGCTGCCGTCGGAGAGGATAATAAAATCCCCCGCCTGAGCGGGGCTCTGCAAGGTGATCTCCTGCTCGGGGGAAGTCAGGCGATCGACATCTTCCTTGAAGGTGAGGGTGTAAGAGTACATATGGCGCTCCACTGCTGGCTCATATCAAACACTCCGTTGAAGGTAGTTGCTGGCAAGGGGGCGCGCGGCGCCCGATTGGCGCTGTTAGACCAAATATCAGCGATGAGAACGTGCGTGGCTTCAGTCGGGTTGTTCTGCTGAGGTGCGCTTGAGGCGTTTACATCAAGGCCCTTGGTATCAAAACGATGGTAAAGGGGCGAAAGGGGGATGAAAAAACCGCCTATTGGCGGTTTTTCTTATTCGATGGGCCCTACTTCAGGGCCTTCTTCAGCTTCTTGATCTTGCCTTCATGCTTGGCAATTTTCTCAAGACGAGCGGCGATCTTCTTCTTGATCTCTTTCTTGCTTGCTTTGGCCATCGGTGGCGCTCCTTTGCAGTGGGGACACATCAAGTGTCAGTGTGGGTCTTCCCTTTGACGTCCCAGAGTGCCACAGGGCTCCTGTGTGAACCAGCATTCTGTTGCTTTAATAGCCAGTTCGCTATAACTGCAAGGGGCTGAGCCAGCGCAGCAGTTGCTGGCCAACCTGTGGGTTGGCGAGCAGGGCCATATGGCTGGTGCGATAGACAATCAGGGTATGGGCAGGAAGAAAAGCCAGCTGATGGCGCGCTTCGTTGTGCTGACCGAGGGCACTGCGTAGCGGCACCAGTCCATCGCCAATCAGCCGGTCGGCCAGCAGGCTGCGCTTGGCGGTAGTGGTCGCGGCAATGGCATAGCAGTTGACGCTGCCGGGCAAGGGGAGTGGGACGCGGGGATCGCGCAAGGGCGCGGCGGGATCGGGCTGGGCCACTTCATCGCTCACCTTGCCGTGGCGCAGATCCTTGATGCCTGCACTGCGCTGCCGCGCCAGTCTGACGAAGGGTTCGCTGTAGGCGGTAGCGGGCAACAACTGTTCCAGCCAGTGACCGGCATGTTCGAGCGGCGCGCCGTGGTGTGGTGTGCCTAGAAAGATCAGATTGGCAAGGTGCGCAGGCCAGGTGAGCCCGGCCACGCCGGCATGGTGGCAGGCGCTGCGGGCAACCAGTCCACCCATGCTGTAGCCCATTATCGTTATCTCTTTAAGCTCTCCCGGCCAGTGGGCGAGCAGTTGCTCCAACAACATGGCCAGTTGCTGCCCGTTTTGTGCGATGGGCAGGCCCGAGTTGTAGCGCAAGTAAAGAGGCAGATAGCCAAGCGCGTTGGCAAGTTGCTCCCCGTGATTGACCGGTTTGCCTTGATGCTCGGTCTGCCACTGCAGATCGTTCATGCAGAGGCCATGGATCATCAGCAGCACCCGTCCCTCGCGGGGTAGATCCTCCGGCATCGCTTGCCAATCGAGGGGCTTGCCCTGATAGCGCAGGGTCATGGGGGTGGCGAAGGCATTGTGGTGTTCGACCAGCTTGTCCCCCAACACGCCGTTGAGCGTGGCGAGCAGGGCCGCGCGTTTCGGGGTTTCGGGGATCTGGTGGGGCGGCGGTGTGGCTGGCAGGCGGCTGAGCAGATGGTTGATGCCGCTGCTTAGGTTGTTGGCGGTGCCATGTACCCCCTTGTAGACCAGCCCGGTGATCCCGGCTGTTTTTCCCTCATCCCGTCCCTTGAGCCCCATACCGCTCAGTACCGCCTGATGTACCGCTTCGGTGATCTCTACCGCGGCGGGCAGCGCCAGAGTCAGCAGTTGCGCCAGCTCGCGGATATCCGAAAGATGCCAGGAAGAGGATGGCAATGGGTCTGTGGCGTCGGTCATGGCAAGCCCTTGTGGAAGCGGGTATCGCGTTGTCGTGCCGCGAAGAGCGCAGCGTATCTCTATATCAAACCAGCTTGCTCCCTTTGTAGCGGGTTTACCAGTAACGGGCCATGCATGGCGGGGCTGATAAGAACCGCTTGCGAAGCCGGTCACGGTAATGACAGGGAAAATCACCTCTACTTCGTCATATGAAGCCACATGGAGAGGTAAGGATGTCGCTGTTTGATGAGGTGCGGGTACAGGATTTGTGTGCACGGTTGCTCGATAGCCAGAACGAGAAGGGCTGCTCTCTTGAGAGTCGGCATGGTAGGGAGCTGAAGGAGCTGTTGCAGGCGGTGGGCGGGATCAAACCGGTTGGCCGAGGTGCTCATTATGTGTTGACCGACGCGGGGCGGACTTATCTGACCGGACAACTGGCACGGGCAGCGCCCCCCGAACCGGACAAGGGGGAGCAGCTGCAACGAATGGGAGTGAGTTTACCTGCACGGCTCAATCAGGCCTGCTTTTATGCCCTCTGGCATGGGGACAGCAAGCATTCGCGGTCAGCACCCCTTGCAGCGCCACAGCTTGCGAACTTGTCGCTCACGCAGGATGAGGTGATCCGCATCCGAACCCTCGAACCGCTCTCACTGGTCGATCGGCAGGGTCAGCAGCACGATATGACGGCAATGATGGCGCTGCTGGGGGAATTAGCGTTGCCGGAGCGGACTCTGGGCACGCTGGCGGCCATCGGCTGGCAAGGGGATCGGGTCATTACGGTGGAGAACAAGGGGGCCTTTGTCGACTACCCGCTGCAACCCGGGCAACTGCTGCTCTTTGCCCCCGGTCGCAATACCACCCTGGCCAAACAGCTGATCCCGCTGCTGCCTGCGGGCGTGCAGTGGGCCCATTTTGGCGATCTCGATCAACGGGGTATCGATATTGCCATCGAGCTGGCGCGCGAGCTAAATCGACCGGCCATGCTCTGGCTTCCCTGTGAGCTGCAACCTTATCTGGATCACTATGCCCGTCCGGTACGCACCTTTGCGACGGACAGTGGCAAGGTGCCCTGGCGTGTGACGACGCAGACTGATCAGGTCGATGGTCATGGCACGCTGGCAGGCGTTCCCTGGCTCGATAAACTGATCACAGACGGGACTTGGCTGGAGCAGGAGGTATTGATTCTGGCCCCTCACTGGCGGAGCTGGTCATTGGACGCGATGGGCAATCAGGGGTGAAACGGGGAGCCCGCGCTCCCCGTCATTTCGTGGTCAGCTGCTTACTTGGCGTTGATGGGCCCCTTGGTGCCGGCATCATTATCGACCCAGCCATCTTCACCCTTGATGCGGCGATCACCCTGAATGGTGTAGATGACCATGCCATCCTTGAACACCAGCGCGCCATCGGATTTCTTGGCATTGACCTTCTTATCGTTGACCCACACCTGATCCTTGCCATCGATGCGGATATTGGCCACGGTGGCGCCGGTTTGGGGGAAGGTGGCGATCCAGTTGCCCGCATAGGGGCTGGCGCTGGTTGCCGCGGCCGGAGCATTGCCAACACCGGTAGCCGCGTTCTCAGCCTTGGTTTTGTTGATATCGCAGCCATTAAGCTCGCTCACCTGAGTGCAGCCCGAGCGCTCCAGCTTCTGCTCATAGCTCAGATTCAGACCGCCCTCCGCCGCAGGGGCGGCCGTGCCAAATCCCGCCTTGGCATTTTCCGCTTTGGTTTTGTGAATGTCACAGCCCTGCGCCTCGGTAACCTGGGTACAACCGGATCGCTCCAGTTGCTCGGCATATTTGGCATTGATGGCGTGGGCAGGGGTGATACCGAGCAGGGTCAGGGTGATGAGCAGTGCAGCATTCTTGGACATAGATAATCCCTCAAAGATGTAAGTCATGCAGGTGCTTCCGCGCAGTTGCGGCAGTGAACGTCGGGCTCTTCTGAGCATCCGAGACAGATGCGCAGCTGGCGTATTCACGTTAGCACCTTGGGCCAACCGCGCCCAGCGATGTGGCCGGAAGATAAGGCGAGAGGCGATACGAGCGGGGAGTGCAGGGGAGACGAGATAGCAGCAGTGTCAACGCTGGAGAGATCATTCCAAGAGAAAAGGTGTTGCGGGCATTATCATAATGATAACGACAGCCCCGCTGATATCATTTCAGCCCTTGAAACTGACCTTTGATGATAATTCTCACCGATGGCGAGATATCACCTCTGATTATTATCACTCGGCTATTTTATGGCTTGGCTGATCCGCTCACCTTTTTATTGAATAAACCGCTTAAATAGCCGCTGATTTTGTGGGTGGCATCACACACTTTCGCCATTTATTAATATCTGCCTGCATTTTATTGGTTTGGCACGGTTATTGATTGCCTCATATCGACGCTAACCGACGCGCTCACCCACAACCGGGATGCTGGTGACATCGTGAGTGAAAGGGGAGCTATCCATATCTCATCCAATGATTGGGGCGAACGATGAAAGCAGTTAACGAATTAATCAAAGAGATCAGGGCACTCAAATCCAACCTGCATGAAAAAGATTTTCTGCTGACCTGGGAGCAAACGCCTCAGGAGCTGGAGCTGGTATTGAAACTGGCCGAATCACTCAAGACCCTGCGCGCCGAAAATATCTGCACCAAACTGTTTAACAGCGGGCTCGGTATCTCGGTTTTCCGCGATAACTCCACCCGAACCCGCTTCTCTTACGCCTCTGCGCTGAACCTGCTCGGTCTGGCCCAGCAGGATCTGGATGAGGGCAAATCCCAGATCGCCCATGGCGAAACCGTCCGTGAAACCGCCAACATGATCTCGTTTTGCGCCGATGCCATCGGGATCCGTGACGACATGTTCCTCGGTGCCGGCAACGCCTATATGCGCGAAGTGGGCGCCGCACTGGATGAAGGGTTCGAGAAGGGAGTGCTGCCCCAGCGTCCGGCGCTGGTCAACCTACAGTGCGACATTGATCACCCGACCCAGTCGATGGCTGATCTCGCCTGGTTACAGGAGCACTTCGGTAGTCTGGAGAGCCTCAAGGGCAAGAAGATTGCGATGACCTGGGCCTACTCCCCCAGCTACGGCAAGCCGCTCTCCGTGCCCCAGGGCATCATTGGTCTGATGACCCGTTTCGGTATGGACGTGACCCTGGCCCACCCGGAAGGGTATGACCTGATCCCGGACGTGATCGAAGTGGCCAAAGAGAACGCCAAGGCCTCCGGCGGCAGCTTCCGTCAGGTCACCTCCATGGAAGAGGCTTTCAAGGATGCGGATATCGTCTATCCCAAGTCCTGGGCCCCCTACAAGGTGATGGAGCAGCGCACCGAGTTGCTGCGCGCCAATGACCACGCCGGCCTCAAAGAGCTGGAGAAACACTGCCTTGAGCAGAACGCCAAGCACAAGGATTGGCACTGCACTGAGGAGATGATGAAGCTCACCAAGGGGGGCGAGGCGCTCTATATGCACTGCCTGCCGGCCGATATTTCCGGCGTCTCCTGCAAAGAGGGCGAAGTGACCGAAGGGGTATTCGAGAAATACCGTATCGCCACTTACAAAGAGGCGAGCTGGAAGCCCTATATTATCGCCGCCATGATCATGGCCCGTAAATTCTCCGCCCCGGCAGAAACCCTGGAAAATCTGATTAAAGAGGCGCAAAAGCGGGTGAAATAAATAACGGCAGGGCAGGGTGAATATTCATCCTGCCCACACTGTCGAACCCATTATTTCGAGTTTTCTCCCCGTGGTATCTGAATAACGGATCTCCCGGCGAGGCAGCTCTTTATCAGGTAACGCCTAGTGAGGTAAGCATGTCCCAATTTTCTTTGAAGATGGATATTGCCGATAACCGCTTTTTTACCGCCGAGCCATCTCCGCTGTTTTCTCGCGCCGAAGCACAAAAGGCTCGCGCTTTTCATAAAAAACTGGCCGGTTATGAGCCGACCCCATTGTGCGACCTGAAAGATCTGGCCGCCTATATCGGGGTAAAAAATATTCTGGTCAAGGATGAGTCAAAGCGCTTTGGTCTCAATGCCTTCAAGATGCTAGGTGGCGTCTACGCCATTGCCAACCTGCTCTGTGAAAAATACGGGGTGGCCATCGAGGATTTCTCCTTCGATCTCATCAAACGCACCATCAAGGAGCCGATGACCTTCGCCACCACCACAGATGGCAACCACGGTCGTGGCGTCGCCTGGGCCGCCAAGCAGGTGGGTCAGCATGCGGTGGTCTACATGCCCAAGGGCTCTGCCCAGGAGCGGGTTGACCACATTCTCAATCTCGGTGCCGAGTGCATCGTCACCGACATGAACTATGACGACACCGTGCGCCTGACCATGAAGATGGCCGAAGAGCGCGGTTGGCACATAGTGCAGGACACCGCCTGGGAGGGCTACACCAAGATCCCGACCTGGATCATGCAGGGTTACTCCACTCTGGCCGACGAAGCGGTCGAGCAGATGCAGGATATGGGCATCAAGCAGCCCACCCACGTGCTGCTGCAGGCCGGGGTAGGGGCGCTGGCGGGCGGTGTGCTCGGTTATCTGGTGGACTGCTTCGGGGCGAAAAACCTGCACAGTATCGTAGTCGAGCCGGATCAGGCCGACTGCATCTACCGCTCCGGCGTGGCGGGGGAGATGGTCAACGTGGGGGGCGACATGCGCACCATCATGGCCGGTCTCGCCTGTGGCGAACCCAACCCCCTCGGCTGGCCACTGCTCAGAAGCTGCACCACCCAGTTTATCTCCTGCCACGACAAGGTGTCGGCACTGGGCATGAGAGTGCTCGGCAACCCTCTTGGCAATGACCCCCGCATCATCTCTGGTGAGTCCGGCTCGGTCGGTACCGGCGTGCTGGCGGCGGTGCGTCACCACCCGGATCGTGCGGCGCTGATGGCTCGCCTCGGGCTGGATAGCAACTCGGTCGTACTCATCATCAACACCGAAGGGGACACCGATGTGACCCACTACCGGGAAGTGGTGTGGGAAGGCAAACATCCTGCCTGCGACTAACTCTCCCGCCAGAGCAGAGACACGAATTGAAGCATTGATCGCGCCTCGTCAACGTGGCGCGGTAACGGGCACAGGGCGCTGCCGACGAACAGGCCGCGCACTCTCAGTTGTTATGGAGAATCACAATGAGCAAGCAAATTCCGTTTGAAATGGTGTTGGAGAAGGCCTACCAGTACAAGGCCGAAATGAGTCAGTTCCTGCGCGACATGATCGCCATCCCGAGCGAGAGCTGCGATGAAGAGCGCGTGGTGCTGCGCATCAAGCAGGAGATGGAGAAGGTTGGTTTTGACAAGGTCGAGATCGATCCTATGGGTAACGTGCTGGGCTATATCGGCCATGGCCCTCACCTGATCGCCATGGATGCCCACATCGATACCGTCGGTGTCGGCAACCGCGCCAACTGGACCTTCGACCCCTATGAGGGGATGGAAGATCACGAGATCATCGGCGGTCGTGGCGCATCTGACCAAGAAGGCGGCATGGCCTCCATGGTCTATGCCGGCAAGATCATCAAGGATCTGGGGCTGGAAGATCAGTACACCCTGCTGGTGACCGGTACCGTCCAGGAAGAGGATTGCGACGGTCTCTGCTGGCAGTACATCATCGAGCAGAGCAAGATCCGCCCCGAGTTCGTGGTCAGTACCGAACCGACCGACTGCCAGATCTACCGTGGCCAACGCGGCCGCATGGAGATCCGTGTGGAAGTGCAGGGGGTGAGCTGCCACGGCTCTGCGCCGGAGCGCGGTGACAACGCCATCTTCAAGATGGGCCTGATCCTCGGCGAATTGCATGAGCTCAGCCACAACCTCGGTCATGACGACTTCCTTGGCAAGGGTACCCTGACCGTCTCCGAGATCTTCTTCACTTCGCCAAGCCGCTGCGCCGTGGCGGACAGCTGCGCCGTCTCTATCGACCGTCGTCTGACCTGGGGCGAAACCTGGCAAGGTGCGCTCGACGAGATCCGCGCCCTGCCTGCGGTGCAAGCCGCCGGTGCCGAGGTCTCCATGTACCAGTACGACCGTCCGGCCTACACCGGTCTGGTCTATCCGACCGAGTGCTACTTCCCGACCTGGAAGGTGGAAGAGGATCACATCACCGTCAAAACCCTCTCCAAGGCTTATCGCGAGCTGTTCAACAAGGAGCCGGTGGTGGACAAGTGGACCTTCTCGACCAACGGTGTCTCCATCATGGGTCGCCACGGCATTCCGGTCATCGGTTTTGGCCCGGGTAAAGAGCCGGAAGCCCACGCACCGAATGAGAAGACCTGGAAAGAGCATCTGGTCAAGTGCGCCGCCATGTACGCCGTGATCCCCATGCTCTATCTGGCCGAGCTGGACAAGTAAGGGGGCTGCCGGGTGGTGACTGCCATCGTCGCCCGGCTGTCGCAAGTGTGACAAGTGCCCCGTCTTTGTTGAGGCGGGGCATTGCTGTTTGAAGGCAAAATGCATTCGAGGTGGTGGGAATGAAACGGCTGATCAAGAACGGCGTGCTGGTCGATGCGCAGGGTGAATATCGTCAGGATCTGCTGATCGAGAACGGGGTGATCCGCGCCCGTGCCACCGATATCCAGCCCGATGGCGAAACCGACGTGATCGATGCCAGCGGCTGCTACGTGATGCCGGGCGGTATCGATGTCCACACCCACTTCAACATCGATGTGGGGATTGCCCGCAGTTGCGATGACTTCTTCAGCGGTACCCGTGCCGCCGCCTGTGGTGGCACCACCACCATCGTCGACCACATGGGATTTGGCCCGGCGGGGTGCAACCTGCATCACCAGCTGGCCCGCTATCACGACTACGCCGCCGATCAGGCGGTGATCGACTACAGCTTTCACGGCGTGCTCCAGCATGTGGATGACGCCATCCTCCACGAGATGGCCGCCATGGTGCAGGAGGAGGGGATCAGCAGCTTCAAGCTCTATCTCACCTACCAGTACAAGCTGGGGGATCACGACGTGCTGCGCGTCCTGGCTCGCCTCAAAGAGGTGGGGGCGCTCGCCACCGTCCATCCCGAGAACGATGCCGCCATCGCGGCGCGCCGGGCGGCCCTGCTGGCCGCCGGTCACCATGAGCCCTGGTATCACCCGCAAAGCCGCCCGCTCGAGTGCGAGGCGGAGGCAATCGCTCGGATGATCAATCTGGCGGGGCTGGCGGGCAATGCGCCACTCTATATCGTCCACCTCTCCAACGGACTGGGGCTGGAGTATCTGAAGCTGGCGCGTCGTCAGGGTCAGCCGGTCTGGGTGGAGACCTGCCCGCAATATCTGCTTTTGGATGATTCCTGCTACTACCAGGAGAACGGGGTCGACTATCTGCTCAGCCCGCCGCTGCGTGGGCGCAGCGAGCAGGACAAGCTGTGGGTCGGCATCGCTGCGGGCGACATCGACACGGTGGCGACCGATCACTGCAACTTCTCCCACGCCCAGCGCATGACCCTCTCAGGCGGCGATTTCAGCCGCTGCCCCAACGGCTTGCCCGGGGTCGAGAACCGGATGCTGCTGCTGTTTGCCCACGGGGTATTGAGCGGGCGCATCTCGCCGTCCCGCTTCGTGGCCCTCACCTGCGCCAACCCGGCGCGCCTGTTTGGCCTCTGGCCGCGCAAGGGCAACTTGCAAGCGGGGTCTGATGCCGATCTAGTGCTGATGGATCCCCGTGGCGAGACCCTGATCCGCCATGCCGCGCTGCATGACAACGGTGACTACAGCCCCTACGAGGGGATGCGCTGTCCCGGCCAGATCAGGATGACCCTCAGTTGCGGCGAGATAGTCGCTCGCGATGGCGAGTTTACCGGACAACGGGGGCATGGACGTTTTTTGGCCAGAGCGCCCTTTGATCCGGCGTTGGCGCCGGATCTGCACTCCCCTTGCCCCACCGTGGCAGGCTGACAATCCGTTCGAAACAGGCAGAGCAGCAAGGTTATGTGAACAACGAAAGGTGGGCCGGTATTGCGCCGGCTTGTCCCATCACTGGAGATAACAAGATGAAACAGAGAATCGTACTGGCCCTGGGGGGCAATGCTCTGGGCAACAACCTGCCCGAGCAGATGAAGGCGGTGCAGAGCACGGCGCACACTATCGCCGACCTTATCGCCCAAGGGCACGAGGTGGTGGTCACCCACGGCAACGGGCCGCAGGTGGGGATGATCCAGCAGGCGTTCGAAGTAGCGGCCCGCCACGAGCCAAAATCCCCCCATCTGCCGATGTCGGTCTGCGTGGCCCTGAGTCAGGGTTATATCGGCTATGACCTGCAAAATGCCCTGCGCGAAGCCTTGCTTGAACGCGGCATCCACAAGCCGGTTGCCACGCTGGTGACCCAGGTTGAGGTGGATAAAAACGATCCCGCCTTCCTTGACCCGAGCAAACCCATCGGCGGTTTCTTCAGCAAAGAGGAGGCCGAGGCGCTGATGGCCAAGGGGGAGCGGCTCAAAGAGGATGCCGGTCGTGGCTATCGCCGGGTGGTCGCATCCCCCAAACCCGTCGATATCATCGAGAAAGAGACTGTCTCTGCCATGCTGGCCGCCGGTCAGGTGGTGATCACCGTCGGTGGCGGCGGCATTCCGGTGCTGCGGGAGGGCAATCACCTGCGCGGTGCCAGCGCGGTGATCGACAAGGATTGGGCCAGTGCCAAGCTGGCTGAGCTTATCGACGCCGACATGCTGATCATCCTCACCGCGGTGGAGAAGGTTGCCATCAACTTCGGCAAGCCCGATGTGCAGTGGCTCGACACCCTGAGCGTGGCTGATGCCAACGGTTTTATTGCACAGGGGCAGTTTGCCAAGGGATCCATGCTGCCCAAGGTGGAGGCGGCGCTCTCGTTCGCCACATCCTTGTCGGGGCGCAAATCCCTCATCACCTTGCTGGAGAAGGCGGCCGAGGGGATCGCAGGCAAAACAGGGACCGTGATCAGCCTGTAGCGTGCAGCGCGATGACAGGGTGATAGACAGGGGGCCTTGGCCCCCTGCTGTTTTTGGCTCGGGCGCTACTGTGGCTGAGGTCGATTTCCCATAGAGCGTGGGCAGCCCGCCAGCACAGGGGTAAGATAGCCACCCCGATAAGGGATTGGCCCATCGGAACAAGAGGCGAAAGGCAGAGCAATGCGTGGTGAGAGATGAGTGGAAAGATCAATATGGCGGCGTTGGGGGGACTGGTCCTGCTCACCGCCATCTGGAGTTACAGCTGGATCGTGATGAAGCAGGTGATGCTCTACGCGGGGGCGTTCGAGTTCACCGCCCTGCGCTGCTTGTGTGGTTCATTGGTGTTGTTGCTGGTATTGGCCCTGCGCGGCCGCCGTTATCTCAAACCCACCCCGTTTCGTTATACCTTGGCTATCGCCCTGTTCCAGACCTGTGGCATGGTGGGGCTGGCCCAGTGGGCGCTGATCAGCGGCGGGGCGGGCAAGGTGGCCATTTTGAGTTACACCATGCCGTTCTGGGTGGTGATCTTCGCGGCGCTCTTTCTCGGCGAGCGGATGCGCAAGCTGCACTATCTGGCTGTTGGGGTGGCGGCCTGCGGCCTGCTGTTGGTGATCCAGCCCTGGTTGCTGCATCTTGAATCCCTCAAGAGTGCGCTGTTGGCGATCCTCTCCGGCATCTGCTGGGGGATCAGCGCCATCATCGCCAAGCGGATGTATGCCCGCCATCCCGGGGTGGATCTGATGTCCCTCACCACCTGGCAGATGATCTACGCAACCGTAGTGATGGCGCTGGTGGCGGCGCTGGTGCCGGAGCGCCCCATCGACTGGCAGCCCTACGTGATGGGGGCGCTGGCCTATAGCGCCATCTTCGCCACGGCACTGGCCTGGAGCCTCTGGTTGTTCGTGCTGAAAAAGCTGCCAGCGGGTATCGCCAGCCTCAGCACCCTGGCGGTGCCGGTGAGCGGCGTGCTGCTCTCCTGGTGGCTGCTGGGCGAAAATCCGGGGCCGGTGGAGGGGAGCGGCATCGCCCTTATCGTGCTGGCGCTTCTCGTCATCAGTCGCAAGGGCAAGCGCTCCGTGGTGTCGGTGGCGGGGGAAACCCGTATCAAGCACGGTTGAGTGGTGACTGGGCTGCCAGTGGCACGATAAACAGCACTCAAAAGAGCCCGCGACAGGGGACCAGCCCCTCGTTACAATGGCGTGGTCTGACTGTGCTGGAGCACAGGTATCTGATTTATTGTGATTATTTCAACGAACCTAACGGCAAGGATGAGACCGTATGATGACGCTGGTGTGGTTGGCTGTAGGCCTGGTGTGTCTGGTGGTGGGGGCCGAATTTCTGGTGCGGGGTGCTTCTCGCCTCGCCACCATGATGGGGATATCGCCACTGGTGGTGGGATTGACCATAGTGGCCTTTGGGACCAGTGCTCCCGAGCTGGCGGTGAGCATCCAGTCTGGCCTCGAGGGGCAGGCGGGGATCGCCGTGGGGAACGTGGTCGGCAGTAATATCTTCAACGTACTGTTTATTTTAGGTATTTCGGCACTGATCGTACCGTTGACCGTCTCCCAGCAACTGGTACGTCTCGATGTTCCCTTGATGATAGTGATCTCTTTTCTGGTGTTGTTGCTGGGCTACGATGGCCGTATTGCGCCCCTGGAAGGGGCGCTGCTGTTTGCCGGCATCATCGCCTACACCGCGTTTCTCTTTGTCCAGAGTCGACGGGAAAACAAAGCGGTGCAGGCGGAGTACGAGCAGGAGTTTGGTACCCGTGAAGCGAGTACGGCGGGCAACTGGTTGCGCAATCTGCTCTTTATTGCCGCAGGTCTGGGTCTGCTGATCCTTGGCTCCCGCCTGCTGGTTGGCAGTGCGGTTGAGATTGCCCACTACTTCGGGGTGAGCGATCTGATCATCGGCTTGACCATAGTGGCGGCCGGTACCTCCTTGCCCGAAGTGGTGACCTCCATCGTCGCAGCCCTGCGCGGGGAGCGGGATATCGCTGTGGGGAACGTGGTGGGCAGCAATATCTTCAATATCCTCTGCGTGCTGGGGCTCACCTCCATTGTCACTCCCGGTGGGCTTGAAGTGTCGGCCACCGCCCTTCAGTTCGATATTCCGGTAATGATTGCGGTGGCGCTTGCCTGCCTGCCCATCTTCTTTACCGGTTACACCATCGCCCGCTGGGAAGGGGCCCTGTTTCTGGCCTACTACATCGGCTACACCTGCTGGCTGATCCTCCACGCCACATCCAGTCCGCTGCAAGGTCAGTTCAGTGCAGCGCTAACCGGTTTTGTGTTGCCGCTCACCGCCATCACTCTGGTTGTGCTGGCGGTGCGAGCCTGGCGGTTGCAACGAACCCGGTCGTGATGCAGGTTCTCCTGATGTAAAGGAGCTGCATCAACAGACAGGCCGAAAAAAGCCCCACCATCATGGAGGGGCTTTTGCTTGGTGCTGAACTTGGTGCTGAAGAGGGACGCGAAGAGCCGTTATCGGCGCTGGGCCAGATGCATCATGGCCTCCAGCACGGCGCCGCCGATGGCGCGAGCCTTGTCCGATACCGTAGTGGCGTCGGCCCGCTCGCCTCTGGGGTCGATGTCACCGATCTTGAAGCCGACGGTCACCTCGATGCCATCGCTGAGCAGCCCCCGCACCATGCCGGAGAGCGGCGCGATAATGGGGGTGTCACCTACATGGGCGATCACATCGCCCTCCTGCACCAGATCACCGAGCTTGATAATGTTCTTCATCACCCCGGGGGCAGGGGCGCGCACCACCCGGCGTGCGGAGTGCCCCTCGATCACTCCGGGAATGCCGGTGTTGGGCTGGGCGGGGCCCTGATAGATGACCCGCCCCAGATGGTGGCCACGGTTGGTCTCGATCACCGCATCGCAGTCGCGCCCCGCCTCAAACCCCGGGCCGAGGGCCACCGTGATGGGGGCCATCTCCTTGTGGGTGCCGAGGTTCTGCTTGGCGAGGATGGCATCCACCAGATAGCGGGGCTTGAGCTCGGCGAGGGTGGCGCAGTCGGGGTCAACCAGCAGCGGAATGACGCCCCGAACCAGCTGCTCGAATGCCTGCTCAACGCTCTCGACCCGCTTGGCGCGCACACCCTCGACACTGGTTTCACCGTCGAACATCCCCTGGGCGAAGGCGACGGTGCGACGGATCACCGTGGGCTTGTCGAGATCCAGCATCACCACCTTGAAGCCGGCATTGTGCAGCCGCAGCGCCACGCCAGTAGCGATATCGCCGGAGCCACGCATCACCACCAGCTGATCCCGCTTGAGGCGCACGTCATCCTGCATCAGACCACCCGCTTTGCCGTTTTTCACTTGCAGCAGCTCGGCGAGGATGCTGATGGCGATCTCTTCTGGGGTTTCGGCTCCGATGTTGTAACCGATGGGGGCGTGCAGCTGCTGCAGTTGCTCCTGGCTCACCCCTTGCTGGCGCAGCGCCTGGGAGAAGGTCTGCACCTTGCGCTTGCTGGCGAGCAGCCCCAGATAGGCGAGGGGGCGATTGATGAGCCGCTCCAGCGCCTCCTTGTCCTGATGGTTGGTGGCGATGATGACGAAGTTGGCGGGCTCGATGGCCAGCGCCTCGATCACCGCGCTGATGGTATCAGCCTGTTTGAGGTGAGTGCCGACGGGGAAGTGATCGGGATTGAGGCTCCCTTCAAAACAGTCGCCCACATGGATATCAAAACCCAGTGGCGCGGCGGCATGGGCCAGCGCCCGGTTGACGTGACCGGCACCAATGAGCACCAGCCG
Source organism: Aeromonas sp. 604443 (assembly GCF_049170315.1). Taxonomy (NCBI): domain Bacteria; kingdom Pseudomonadati; phylum Pseudomonadota; class Gammaproteobacteria; order Aeromonadales; family Aeromonadaceae; genus Aeromonas; species Aeromonas sp. 604443. Next base: position 713,381 of record NZ_JAAKMI010000001.1, on the reverse strand, counting down.
GGGGCGCAGACCATAGACATCGATATAGACCGACATGGCGCCGCCACAATCCGACCCTACCGCATGCTCGCCGTTGCGGGCCATCCGGCCGTGGAAGATGCGTGGCTTGCGCTCGGCAATGGCCGCCACGGCCTCTTCGATCACCAGCCGCTCGATCATGCCGCCACCGATGGTGCCGAGGATCTGGCCATCGGCCATCACCAGCATCTGGGCCTGATGGCGAGGGGTGGAGCCCCGGCTCTCGATGATCTGGGCCATGGCAAAGGGAATGTTCTCCTGTTCCAGTCGGGCTGCGTGTGCAAACAGATTCATAAGGTACCTCTTCTTATCCTTAAACCATCATGGGCGAGGCGGTTGTGCCTCATCCTGAGCGAAGTAACCGAGTGCGAGGCGAATGGGCTGTGGTTCGCGAACCGCCCCCTGCCAGATGGCATGGATCTCGGGGTGGCGGCTATGCAGCTTTATCAATTCAGCCAGCCACGACGCCTCATTTTGATAATCCCCATTGATAAACCAGATCCGGCGCGCCCTGGCCGGGGTGCCCTTGAACAGCCCCTCGGGGTGGGAGAGCAGCTGGTGAAACAGCGCCCAGTCGAGGGGGTCACCGACCTCTATCCCGCACAGGGCCTGGAATTCGGCCCAGCGGTGGATCTGCTGCGGGTCGGCCTGGGCCCCCACCATGGCGCCGCCCGTCAGGGCGATCACCCAATCACTGCTCTGGGGAATGCAAGGTTCGTGCAAAGCGGGCACTTTCAATAACTTGTGATGGGCGCCATCCGCTTCGACCAGGATCAGATCGAAGCGCTGCTGCCCCTTGATGAGATCAATCTGCTGGGGCGTGGGGCCCGCCACCTTTCCGGTGCGCTCGTCGAGATGGCTGAACAGGGCAACCAGGGTCGGGCCATCCGGTAGCGTCTGACAGCGGATAAGTTGACGAACGGGATCCGTCTCGATAATCAATTCCCGATAGTGTGACGGGACAGGCAGAAACATGCGGGTGGTGGTGGTAATTAGCACCCTTTTACCCTGTTGATAAAAATATTCCGACAGCCAGAACAGGGTGCTGGTTTTTCCACCGGCCCCGCAGAGGCTAATTAAGGTGGTATGGCTATCAATATTTTTGGTGAGCGGGTTTAATAGCGGATCTATATCTGGAAATTCGACAGCAACAACGTGTGGTAGCGACATAATGACGACCAAAATAAATATCGAAGGGAGTGGAAAACAACGTTGCCAGGAACAAGTGCAGTGTGACTGTATAATAACAGCGGCGGGTTTATCTTCCCGAATGGGTACCTGGAAAATGATGCTACCTTATTGCCAGGGGACAATGCTTGATGCAAGTCTCAAAAATGCCCTGGCTTTTTGTCAGCGGGTTATTCTGGTGGTGGGCCATCGTGGCGAGGAGCTTCAAGCCCGCTACGGATCACGGCCGGATATTGTTGTCGTCCACAATCCCGACTATCGGCAGGGGCTGGGCAGCTCCATCCGCTGCGCCCTGGCGGCCAGTGACGCTGACTACCTCTTTATCAGCCACGGGGATCTCCCCTGTATCCCGCGCGAGGTCTATCAACAGCTCTGGCAGACACGGGGCTGTGAGACACTCTTTCCCACCTGGCAGGGGGAGGCGGGTCATCCGGTGTTGCTGCCAAAATCCATCGCAAGGGAGCTGGCTACCACGCCGGCACAAGGTTCGGTGCGCCGCTGGTTGCAAGGGCATCCGCACCGTATGGTGCCCGTCGACAGCCCCGCCATCCTGTTTGATGTGGATACCCCGGAGCGCTATCAGGCGCTGCTGGGTGGCATTCTTGAAAATGAGAGCGAGCCCACGAAATAACCCAGTTTAAAAAGATAACGGGGAGATAAATGGCGTATCAAAGTGATATTTCTCGCACTTGATCTGATAGGGCGAGTTCTTTTTGAACAGCTCATTAAGTAAATTCCAGAGTGATTGATAACTACTCGCAATACCCATAATGGTGGCATCGTAAATTCTCTCCATTAATTGGAGCTGTCTCACGCTTTTACCGTAAAAAATAGTTTTGTAACTGCAGTGGCCTGATTGTTGCTCTTCTCCTTGCCAAGGGGGAACACCCGTGCGGGATACCCCATTTATTCATGCTGCCAATGGGCAGAACAGCTGCAAGGAGATAGCCATGGGCGATATTATGCGACCCGTTCCGTTCAAGAACCTGCTGACCCGTATTTTTGCGGAATATAAAGAAAGTCAGAGCATTTTCGGTATTCCCGCCGCGCAATTCTATCGCAAGCAGGACGAGCGCAAGATCAAGGTGTTCGGTGAAACCTGCGAGACCCCCATTGGCCCGGCAGCCGGCCCCCATACCCAGTTGGCCCAGAACATCGTCACTTCCTGGCTGACCGGCGGGCGCTTTATCGAGCTCAAGACGGTGCAGATCCTGGACCGTCTCGAACTGGAAAAACCCTGTATCGATGCCGAGGATGAGTGCTTCAACACCGAGTGGTCCACCGAGTTCACCCTGCCCAAGGCATTCGACGAGTACCTGAAGGCCTGGTTTGCCCTCTATCTGCTGGAGGAGGTGTTTGACCCGCGTCTCGACGGGGAGGCCAAGTCCTTCATCTTCAACATGAGCGTGGGGTACAACCTCGATGGCATCAAACAGCCGCCGATGCAGCAGTTCATCGACAGTTTGAAGGATGCCAGCACCAGTCCGAAGTTTGCCGAATACCAGCAAGTGCTGCGCGAGCTGGTGGCCGACGAGCAGTTTATCGCCGAGCTGGGACTGGGGGCGCGCCGCGATCGCCTGCAACAGCTGGTGGAGCGCATCCCGGCTGAGCTGGTGCACGGCGTTACCCTCTCCACCATGCATGGCTGCCCGCCCAACGAAATTGAGGCCATCTGCCGCTATATGCTGGAAGAGAAGGGGCTCAACACCTTCGTCAAACTCAACCCGACCCTGCTGGGTTACTCGCGGGTGCGCGAGATCCTCGATACCTGTGGCTTTGATTACATTGGTCTGAGCGAAGAGTCGTTCGATCACGACCTCAAGCTGGATCAGGCCAAGGCGATGCTGACCCGTCTGATGGCGCTGGGAGCCGAGAAGGGGCTCACCTTCGGGGTCAAGCTCACCAACACTCTCGGCACCATCAACCGCAAAGGGGCGCTGCCGGGGGATGAGATGTACATGTCCGGCCGTGCACTGTTCCCGCTCTCCATCAACGTGGCGGCCGTGCTGTCCCGCGCCTTCGATGGCAAGCTGCCCATCTCTTACTCCGGTGGTGCCAGCAAATTCAACATCGCCGAGATCTTCGAAACCGGCATTCGTCCCATCACCATGGCCACTGATCTGCTGAAACCGGGTGGTTACCTGCGCCAGATCGAGTGTCTCAAAGAGATCGACGCCTCCGACAGCTGGGGCATGAGTCAGGTGGATGTGGCCAAGCTGGAAGCGCTTGCCGCTAAGGCCCTCACCATGGATTACACCCAGAAGGAGTGGAAGTCCGACGATCGCATCGAAGTGGGTGGCGGCCTGCCGCTGACCGACTGCTACGTAGCGCCGTGCGTCACCGCCTGCGCCGTGCATCAGGATATCCCCGAGTACATTCGCCTGATGGGCGAGGGGCAGTATGTGGCAGCCCTTGAGCTGATTTATCAGCGCAACGCCTTGCCCGCCATCACCGGCCATATCTGCGATCACCAGTGCCAGTACAACTGCACCCGTCTCGACTACGACAGCCCGCTCAATATCCGCGAGCTGAAAAAAGTGGCGCTGGAGCGCGGCTGGGAAGGGTACAAGGCCCGCTGGCACAAACCGGCAGGCAGTGGTGACAAGCATCCGGTGGCGGTGATTGGCGCCGGTCCGGCCGGTCTCTCCGCCGGCTACTTCCTGGCCCGTGCCGGTCACCCGGTCACCGTGTTCGAGCGCGAAGCGGATGCCGGTGGCGTGGTCAAGCACATCATCCCCGAGTTCCGCATTCCGGCCGAGCTTATCCAGCACGACATCGACTTTGTTGCCGCCCACGGGGTCAAGTTCGAGTTTGGCTGCGATCCGGCACTCACCGTCGACAAACTGCATGCCCAGGGCTTTAGCTATGTCTTCGTTGGCATCGGCGCCGACAAGAATGGTGGCATGCGCCTCGAGGGGGGTCACGAGCGGATTTACAAATCCTTCCACTTCCTGCGCAGCTTCAATCAGGGCAAACCGCTGCCGCTGGGTCGCCATGTGGCGGTGATCGGTGCCGGCAACACCGCCATGGACTGCGCCCGCGCCGCTCTCAAGGTGCCGGGTGTCAGCGATGTGACCGTGATCTACCGCCGCAGCGAAAAAGAGATGCCCGCCTATCGCGAGGAGGTTCTGGAAGCGGTGGAGGATGGGGTGCGTTTCTGCTTCCTCACCAATCCGGAGCGTTTTGAGAAAGATGGCAAGCTCACCGTGCGGATGATGGCGCTGGGGGATCCTGACGAGCAGGGCCGCCGCCGTCCGGTGCCCACCGAGCAGACCGAAGTGATGCAGATGGATGCCCTGATCACCGCCATCGGCGAGCAGCCTGACTGCGAGGTGCTCAAAGCCATGGGCATTCCTCTTGGCAGCGATGGCTGGCCCCAGGTGGACAGCCAGACCGGCGAAACCAGCCGTCGCAACGTCTTCCTGATCGGTGACGTGCAGAGCGGCCCATCCTCCATCGTCGGAGCCATCGGTGGTGCCCGCCGCGCCGCGGATCTGGTGCTCTCTCGCGAGCATATCGCTGGCAGTCAGGCCGAGGTCTCAATCCAGCCGTCGGGCAAGGACGAGATCTACCGTCGCAAGGGGAGCATCGCCGTCACCATGGTAGACAAGAGCGAGCGCGATGCCTTCGTGGCGCAAGAGGCGCACCGTTGCCTCGAGTGCAACTACCTCTGCAGCAAGTGCGTGGATGTCTGCCCCAACCGGGCCAACGTCGCCATCGCGGTGCCGGGCTTCAAAGACCAGTTCCAGACCCTGCACCTGGATGCCTACTGCAACGAATGTGGCAACTGCGCCCAGTTCTGCCCGTGGCAGGGCAAGCCCTATCAGGACAAGGTCACCATCTTCAGCCTGCCCGAGGATTTCGACAACAGCCGCAACCCCGGTTTCTATCTGGCGGATAGTGGCGAACTGCGGGTGCGTCAGGATGGCGAGACCTATCGTCTGACCATAGACGCCCAGAGCCGGATCAAGGATGCGCCAGCGGCCCTTGGCGACATGTGCCGGATCATCAGCCATGTCCACGCTCATCACCACTACCTGCTGGGGGCCGTCGAGGCCTGAGCGAACCACGAATAAGCGAAGGAGCACACCATGTTTATTCTGAAAAACGTCACCGCCGTCCAGCTGGAGCCGACTCGGGTGCTGGAAGGGGTGGATATCGCCATCGAAGGCACCCTTATCAAAGCGGTGGGGCCCAATCTGCGGGCCCTCTACCCGGAGGCCAACTATCGGGAGATGGGGGGCAAGCTGGTGATGCCGGGCATCGTCTGTGCCCACAACCACTTCTACTCAGGTCTGTCGCGGGGGATCATGGCCAACATCGCCCCCTGCCCGGATTTTATTTCCACCCTGAAAAATCTCTGGTGGCGGCTCGATCGGGCGCTCGATGAAGAGTCCCTCTACTACAGCGGCCTCATCTGCTCGCTGGAAGCGATCAAGAGCGGTTGCAGCGCGGTGATCGACCACCACGCTTCGCCCAACTTCATCAAGGGCTCCCTGAATGTGCTGCGCAAAGGGTTTATGGAGGCGGGTCTGCGCGGCATGACCTGCTTCGAGACCACGGATCGCAACGGCGGCCTTGCCGAGCTGCAGGCCGGGGTGGAGGAGAACATCCTGTTCGCCCAACAGATCGATGCGGCCAAAGCCAAGGGGAACGAACCCTATCTGGTGGAGGCTCATATCGGCGCCCACGCCCCCTTCACCGTGCCCGACGAGGGGCTAGCCATGTTGCGCGAAGCGGTGCAGGTCACCGGTCGCGGTCTGCATATCCATGTGGCGGAAGACCGCTACGACATGGCCCACGGTCACCACCACTATGGCAAGGAGCCCATCGCCCGGCTGGACGAGTTTGGTCTTATCGACAGCAAGTCGCTTGTCGCCCACGGCATCTACCTGAGCCCGGCTGACATCGAGCTGCTCAACAGCCGCGATGCCTTCCTGGTGCACAACGCCCGCTCCAACATGAACAACCACGTGGGCTACAACATGCACCTGCCGGAGTATCGCAATCTGGCGCTCGGCACCGATGGCATCGGCTCCGACATGCTCGAAGAGCTCAAGTTTGCCTACTTCAAACACAAGGATGCCGGCGGAGCGCTGTGGCCCGACAGCTTTGCCCGGTTCCTCTGGAACGGCAACACCCTGCTGGAGCGCAACTTCGGCGCCAAATTTGGCCGCCTGGAGCCAGGCTACAAGGCCGACCTCACCATTTGCGACTACGACGCACCGACCCCGCTGGCGCCGCGTAACCTCGGTGGCCATCTCGCCTTCGGCATGGGTTCGAACAGCGTCAACAGCGTGATGGTGGAGGGGCGCATGGTCTATCAGGATCGCGAGTTCCCGTTCGATGTCGCGCCCATTTATGAGCAGGCCAGCAAGGTGGCGAGCCGCCTGTGGCAACGGATGGATCAGCTGGCCTAAGGCCACCTTCCACAGTTTTGGACCGGATTGCCCGCCCTGTGGATTTGCCCGGCGGCGGGCAGCAAGAGTAAGGACGACACATGATTGAGCAATTCTTCCGACCCGAGCAACTGGGTCAGGCTTTGGAACTCAAGGCCAGTTTCGGCAACGACGCCGTCTACATGGGAGGCGGTAGCAAGCTTAACGCCGCTCCGACTCGCACCGACAAGAAGGTCGCTATCTCGCTGGACAAGCTGGGGCTTGACCAGATTGAGCAACAGCACGGCCAGCTCCATATCGGCGCCACCGTCACCCTGCAGACCCTGAAAGATGATCCCCGTACCCCGGCCGCCCTGTGCGACGCGCTGGGGTTTGTCTATTCCCGCCACCTGCGCAATCAGGCCACCATTGGCGGCGAAATTGCCTGCCAACAGCAGGACTCCCCCTTGCTGCCGGTACTGCTGGTCCTCGAAGCCGTGGTGGTGCTGGAGAACAACCTGCTGCAACCCATCGACGCCTATCTGGCGGGTCAGCGCAATGCCCTGGTGCTGGGAGTTGTGCTGCCGGAGCCCGAACTGCGCTGCGCCACCCGCCGCATCAGCCGCAACGCCGATGGCTTGGCAGTAATGACCGCCGCGGTAGCCCTCGACAGCATTGGCGAAATGCGGGTAGCCGTCGCTGGCGTTACCCCGCAGCCGATGCGCCTGCGGGATCTGGAGCGCCGCGATCTGCACGATGCCGCGCTGGAGGCCGCCGTGAGCGAGCTGATTGCGCCCCGTGAGGATCTGGCGGGCAGCGTGAGTTACAAGCGGTATATCACCGGTGTAGTGGTGGCGGATCTGCTGGTGGATTGCCAGCAGCAGGAGGTGCAAGCATGATGGAACTCAACTTTACCCTGAACGGTGCCCTGCGCACCGTCATCTGCAAGGCCGGTGACAATGCCCAGCGGGTGCTGTTCAACCAGTGCCGGATGCATTCGGTGCGCAACAGCGACGACGGCTTCGGCTTCGCCGGCTCCGACGCCATTCTCTTCAACGGCAAGGTGATCAACGCCTCCCTGCTGATCGCCGCCCAGCTGGATGGAGCCGACGTGCGCACCGCCGAGTCGCTGGGCAGCTGGAACCAGCTCAGTCTGTTACAGCAGGCGATGGTGGACGTGGGGGTGGTGCAGTCCGGCTACAACGATCCGGCCGCCGCGCTCATCGTCACCGACCTGCTTGATCGCCACCCCGAGCCCACCCGTGATCAAATCGACGACGCGCTCTCGGGCCTCTTTCACCGGGACGGCGGTTACCAGCAGTTCTATCAGGCTATCGAGCTTGCCAGTTCACGGATGAAGGATCCCGATTACCTGTGCCAGATTGCCCCGGAGTTTCGCGACGATCTGCGCCATATCGGCAAGAGCTGCCCCAAGGTTGACGCCGCCAAGATGGTGCAGGCCAAGCCCTGCTACGTGGAGGATCGGGTTACTGAAGATGCGCTGATCATCAAGATGCTGCGCAGTCCCCATCCTCATGCGGTGATCACCAGACTCGACGTGAGCCGCGCGCAAGCGCTGCCGGGCGTCGTGCATGTCATCACCCACCTCAACTGTCCGGATGTGTTTTACACCCCGGGTGGTCAGAGTGCTCCCGAGCCGTCACCGCTCGATCGCCGTATGTTCAGCCGCAAGGTGCGCCACGTAGGTGACAGGGTCGCCGCCGTGGTGGCCGAGAGTGAAGCTGTCGCGCTGGCGGCCCTCAAACTCATCGAGGTCGAGTATCAGGTGCTGCCGGCGGTCATGAGCATTGACGAGGCTATGGCCCCCAATGCGCCGCTGGTCCACGACGAGCCCATCGTCTATATGGCCGGGGCGCCGGCGGATCTCGAGCAGCAGAACGCCTGCTCGGTGCGCCGCGGCGACGAGCACATGATCATCAACTTCCCCATCGGCTCTCGCCCGCACGAGAACCTGGCCGCCAGCGTCCATGGCCAGATCGGCGATGTGGCAAAAGGCTTTGCCGAGGCGGACGAGATAGTCGAGCGCACCTACGAATCGACTCAGGCCCAGCAGTGCCCGACCGAGCCGCACATCTGCTTCACCTACATGGATGGGGATCGTCTGGTCATTCACGCATCCACCCAGGTGCCGTGGCACGTGCGCCGTCAGGTGGCGCGGATCGTCGGCCTCAAGCAACATCAGGTGCACGTGATCAAGGAGCGGGTAGGGGGCGGCTTTGGCTCCAAGCAGGACATCCTGCTGGAAGAGGTGTGCGCCTGGGCGACCAGGGTCACCGGCCGTCCGGTCACCTTCCGCTACACCCGTGAAGAGGAGTTCATCAGCAACACCTCCCGCCACGTGGCCAAGGTGAAGGTGAAAGTGGGGGCCAAGAAGGATGGCACCATCACCGCCATAGATATGGATTTTCGTGCCAACACCGGCCCTTACGGCAACCACTCATTGACGGTGCCAAGCAACGGCCCGGCGCTCTCCCTGCCGCTCTATCCGTGCGACAACGTGCGCTTTACCGTCAACACCTACTACAGCAACATCTGCCCGACCGGTGCCTATCAGGGTTATGGCGCGCCCAAGGGCAACTTCGCCCTGACCATGGCCATTGCCGAGCTGGCCGAGAAACTGGGCATCGATCAGCTCGACATGGTAGAGCACAACCGGGTGCATGAAGGGGACATCCTCAAGGTGCTGGGGGCCATCGGCGAGGGCAAGATGCCTACCTCTGTGCCCCACGCCGCCAGCTGCGCCCTCGAGCCCATCCTCAAACAGGGTCGCGAACTGATTGCTTGGGATAGCCCCAAACCCGCTGACGGGGATTGGCGCATCGGCCGTGGCGTCGCCATCATCATGCAAAAATCGGGGATCCCCGATATCGATCAGGCCAACTGCATGGTCAAGCTGGAATCGGACGGCACCTTTATCGTTCACTCCGGTGGCGCCGATATCGGCACCGGCCTCGATACCGTGGTGGCCAAGCTGACCGCTGAAGTGCTGCACTGCCCGCTCGGGGATGTGCATGTCATCTCCGGTGATACCGACCACGCCCTGTTTGACAAGGGGGCCTACGCCTCGTCAGGTACCTGCTTCTCCGGCAACGCGGCCAAGAAGGCGGCCGAGAACCTCAAGGAGAAGATCCTGTTCCACGGTGCCGCCATGCTGGGCGAGCCGGTAACAGATGTTGAGCTGGCGTTCCCGGGCCTGGTGCGCGGCCAGCTGGGGGAGGTGACCCTCGCCAAGCTGGCCCACAAGGCCGAGACCGGTACCGGCTTCGGTATCCTCGTGGGCACCGCCAGCTACATCACCTCTGAGCTTGCCTTCCCGTACGGGGCCAACTTCGCCGAGGTGGCGGTCAACGTCAGAACCGGCGAGATCCGGCTCGACAAGTTCTACGCCCTGCTCGACTGCGGCACCCCCATCAACCCGGAACTGGCCCTCGGTCAGATCTACGGGGCGACCATGCGGGCCATCGGCCACTCATTGACCGAGGAGATCTGCTACGACAGCAAGGGCATTCCGCTCACCCGGGATCTGAAGAGCTATGGCGCGCCCAAGATTGGCGACATTCCGCGTGACTTCCGGGCCTTCCTGGTACCGAGTGACGACAAGGTCGGCCCTTACGGCGCCAAGTCCATCTCGGAGATCGGGGTCAACGGCGCGGCGCCAGCCATCGCCACCGCCATCCACGACGCCTGCGGTGTCTGGCTGCGCAAGTGGCACTTCACGCCGGAGCAGATCCTGCGCGAGCTGGGCAAGCTGGAGCAAAAAGTGTCGGCATAACAAAAGAAAAGGTGAGGGGCGGGCGCCAGCTCGCCCCCAGCACCTGACGGCGGAATGAGTACTCCGCCTACATTCTGTGTGATGGGACAAACACGATGTCTAAAACAACACGCAAGCACTCGGATCTCATTTACGAGCTGGAAGACAACCCCCCGTTTTATCAAACCCTGATGGGCGCAGTGACCCATCTGCTGGCCATTTTTGTTCCCATGGTGACCCCGGCGCTGATCGTCGGCGGCGCCCTGGGCCTCTCCACCGAGACCACCGCCTATCTGGTCTCCATGGCGATGATCGCCTCCGGTATCGGCACCTGGTTGCAGGTGAACCGTTATGGCCCCATCGGTTCGGGGCTGCTCTCCATCCAGTCGGTCAACTTCTCCTTCGTCACCGTGATGATCGCGCTGGGCGGCGCCATGAAAAAAGATGGCATCCACGAGGAGCTGATCGTCTCGACCCTGCTCGGGGTCTCCTTCGTCGGTGCCTTTCTGGTGATGGGCTCCTCCTTTGTGCTGCCCTACCTCAAGCGGGTGATCACCCCGACCGTGAGCGGGGTAGTGGTACTGATGATTGGCCTGAGCCTTATCAAGGTGGGGATCATCGACTTTGGCGGCGGATTCTCCGCCATGAGCAGCGGCACCTTTGGCAAATACGAGCACATCGGGCTGGGGCTCTTGGTGCTCTGTGTCATCGTCGCCTTCAACTGCAGCCGAAGCCCGCTGCTGCGGATGAGCGGCATTGCCATCGGCCTGATGGTGGGTTATGCAGTGGCCCTGATGCTCGGTATGGTGGATTTCTCCGCCCTTGAGGACCTGCCGCTTATTACGGTGCCTATCCCGTTCAAGTACGGTTTCTCCTTCGATTTTCACGCCTTTATGTTGGCGGGTACCATCTATCTGTTGAGCGTGCTGGAGGCGGTGGGGGACATCACCGCCACCGCCATGGTCTCCCACCGGGATATTCAGGGCCCCGAGTTTCAAAAACGGCTCTCCGGCGGCGTGCTGGCTGACGGTCTGGTATCGGTGATCGCCTCTGCCCTCGGCTCTTTGCCACTCACCACCTTCGCCCAGAACAACGGCGTCATCCAGATGACCGGGGTGGCCTCACGCCATGTGGGCAAGTTTATCGCCGTCATTCTGGTGCTGCTGGGGCTCTTCCCGGTGGTGGGGCGCTTCTTTACCACCATACCGTCACCTGTGATGGGGGGCGCCATGGTCATCATGTTCTCCATGATCGCCATCGCTGGTGGTCGCATCATCATCAGCCACGGCTTCGATCGACGGGAGACCCTGATTGTCGCCACCTCGCTGGGGTTGGGGCTCGGCGTCTCCTACGACCCGAACGTCTTCAAGGTGCTGCCGGCGGGTATCTACATGCTGGTGGAGAACCCCATCTGCGCCGGCGGCATCACCGCCATCATCATGAATCTGGTGTTGCCGCAAAGCCGCAAACGCAAGGCGGCCATCAAGGATGCCGAGGCGGTAGAGGTGATCCAGCTGAGCGACAAGCCGGATGTGATCTTTACCGCCCGCAGCGCGGGCCTGTCATCGGCCAGCAAGGGTGAGGGGTCACCAGAGCCAGTGCCCGGGCAGGCGGTTGCGCCACAAGTGGAACGGATCTGACGGTTAAACCGGCAAAAACGTCAACAGAACAAGAAAAACAGGGAAACGGTTATGAAAAACGACAACTCTGTCAAAGCGGTACGCGGCAGCTTCTTCGATATCACCCGGGTGGTGGATCAGCCCGAGGAGATTGAGTCCAACGCCCGCCTTATAGAGGATGGTCTGCTGATCATTCGCAACGGTTGCATCGACTGGTTTGGTGAGTGGGAGGAGGGCAAGGATCGCATTCCGGCCGAGGTACGGGTGCGGGATTACCGCGGCAAGATGATAGTGCCCGGCTTTGTCGATATCCACATTCACTATCCCCAAAGTGAAATGGTGGGGGCCTATGGCGAGCAGCTGCTGGAGTGGCTCAACCGCCACACCTTCCCGGCCGAGCGGCGCTACAACGATCTCGAATATGCCCGCGAGATGTCCACCTTCTTTATCAAGCAGCTGCTGCGCAACGGCACCACCACGGCGCTGGTGTTCGGCACCGTTCACCGCGAGTCGGTGGATGCGCTGTTCGAGGCGGCCAGCCGCATCAATATGCGGATGATCGCCGGCAAGGTGATGATGGATCGCAATGCACCCGACTATCTGCTCGATACCGCCGAGAGCAGCTATGTGCAGAGCAAGCAGCTTATCGAGCGCTGGCACGGCAATGGTCGACTGCTCTATGCCATCACACCACGATTTGCACCCACCTCGACACCCGAGCAGCTGGCGATGGCGCGGCGACTGCGCGAAGAGTTTCCCACCACCTATCTGCACACCCATCTGTGCGAGAACAAGGACGAGATCGCCTGGGTCAAATCTCTTTTCCCGGCGCACAAGGGCTATCTCGATGTCTATCACCAGCATGGGCTCACCGGCCACAACTGCGTGTTTGCCCACTGCGTCCATCTGGAAGAGCAGGAGTGGGATTGTCTGAAAGAGACCAACTCCACTATCGCGTTTTGTCCCACCTCCAACCTCTATCTCGGCAGCGGCCTCTTCAAGCTGCACAAGGCGTGGCGCAAGCAGGTGAAAGTGGGGATGGGCACCGACATCGGCGCCGGTACCACCTTCAACATGCTGCAGACCCTCAACGAGGCCTACAAGGTGATGCAGTTGCAGGGTGAGCGGCTCTCGGCCTATCAGGCCTTCTATCTGGCGACCCTGGGCGGCGCACATTCGCTCGGGCTGGATGAGAAGATCGGCAGCTTTGCGGTGGGCAAGGAGGCGGACTTCGTGGTGCTCGACCCGGTCGCCACCCCGCTGCAGCAGCTGCGTTATGACAACTCCACCACCTTGCGGGACAAGCTCTTTGTGCTGTTGACCCTAGGGGATGACAGATCCATTTATCGCACCTACGTGGATGGCCAACTGGTGCATGAACGGGGGTAGGGGCTGGAGTGGGCTGCCGCGGCGCAGCCCCAACGAATACGGCGGCTGGCGTGCCCCACAGGGGCGCCAGTCTTGCCGCACGACAGGGGATCTCCCCGCATAGAACGTGAAATGGCCCGGTTTTTTTGACCAGCAAGGCAAACGTTTGAGTCAAGGCTGCCTGCCCTGGTCTGTCTGTCGCATCCTCTGCCACCATCGCCTGTTTCTCATCAGACTGGCGCTCGGCAGACCCGCAGATCCTGTCGCCATTTCGTCATGGAACATTCAGGCGCGTGTGAAGGAGTTGGGTATGACCCAAGCAAACAGCAGGACAAACAGCGTGGAACAGCTGGCCAATGATGACGCCAGCCAGAGCGCAGCAAAGCAACAGCCGCTCACGGCTCTTGATCGCTACTTTATGATCAGCGAGCGGGGCAGCAACGTCAGACAGGAGGTGCTGGCGGGCCTCACCACCTTCCTTGCCATGGTCTACTCGGTGATCGTGGTGCCGAGCATGCTCGGCAAGGCGGGCTTTCCTCCCGGCGCCGTGTTTGTCGCCACCTGTCTGGTGGCGGGGTTCGGTTCACTCTTGATGGGGCTTTGGGCCAAGTTGCCGATGGCCATCGGCTGCGCTATTTCCCTCACGGCGTTTACCGCCTTCAGTCTGGTGCTGGGGCAGCAGATCCCCATTCCGGTGGCGCTGGGGGCCGTCTTCCTGATGGGGGTACTGTTTACCGCCATCTCGGTGACCGGGGTGCGTAGCTGGATCCTCGACAACCTGCCGATGGGGATTGCCCACGGCACCGGCATCGGTATCGGTCTCTTCCTGCTGCTTATTGCCGCCAACGGGGTGGGGCTGGTGATCAAGAACCCGCTGGAGGGGCTGCCGGTGGCGCTGGGGGCTTTTACCTCCATGCCGGTCATTATGTCCCTGATCGGCCTTGCGGTGATCTTCGGGCTGGAGAAGCTGAGAGTACCGGGGGGGATCCTGCTGGTGATCATCGCCATCTCCATCTTCGGCCTTATCTTCGATCCGGCGGTGAAGTATCAGGGGCTGTTCGCCCTGCCGAGCCTCTCGGACGATCAGGGCAAGTCCCTCATCTTCAGCCTGGATATCATGGGGGCCCTCTCGCCGCTGGTGCTGCCCAGCGTGCTGGCGCTGGTGATGACAGCGGTATTCGATGCCACCGGCACCATCCGCGCCGTGGCGGGGCAGGCCAACCTGCTCGATAAGGATGGTCACATCATCAACAGCGGCAAGGCACTCAGTGCCGACTCGGTCAGCAGCATCTTCTCCAGTCTGGTGGGGGCGGCCCCGGCTGCCGTCTATATCGAATCGGCAGCAGGCACGGCGGCGGGGGGCAAAACCGGCCTCACCGCGACCGTGGTCGGCGGCCTGTTCCTGTTGATGCTGTTCCTCTCGCCGCTCTCCTATCTGGTGCCGGCCTATGCCACCGCACCGGCCCTGATGTATGTGGGACTCCTGATGCTGAGCAATGTCACCAAGCTCGATTTCGATGACTTTGTCGGGGCCATGTCCGGGCTGGTGTGCGCGGTATTTATTGTGCTCACCTGCAATATCGTCACCGGCATCATGCTCGGCTTCAGCTCGCTGGTGATCGGCCGCATCTGCTCGAAGGAGTGGCACAAGCTCAACGTCGGCACCGTGGTCATCGCCCTGGCGCTGGTGCTCTTTTATGCTGGGGGGTGGGCTATTTAGGGATAACCCGCCCGTTTGGGGTCGCACTGGCGGCCCCATTTTTATATCTGCGTTTTTTATATCTGCTTATGTTTGCGGCGCTCAGCCCGCCCACGCTGGCTATCACGCCTCGGCCGTCTCCGCAGTTGGGGGGCCATCTCGATACCATTTTGATAAATCCCCCTACCAGATTGATAGGCTCCCACCCTTGCTCTACTCGCTCTGCCGATTTTTTCACCGCTGATGTGCCCCATTTGCTCAGGGGCTGCCCTTGGCTTGTCGCTTCGGGCCAACAAAAGCGGGCTAGATGGGATCCCCTTCACACTTCTCCCCATTCTCCTGACGATGGCGGGAAACAGGCGCATATCTTGCTGTTTTTTATGCCGGTTCCAGATTTTTCCATTCGAAAAAGGACTTGCATATGTCCATAGGATTACCGCTCAAGCGGGTGGATGCCGAGGCCAAGGTGACCGGCAGCGCCCGCTATACCGATGACAACATCATGCTCGGGATGCGCCACGCCAAGTATGTGCGCAGCAATATTGCCCACGGCAAGGTGCTCGCCATCGACGCGACCGAGGCGCTGGCCCTGCACGGGGTTGAAGCCGTGTTTACCCATGAAGATGTCCCTACCACCTGTTTTCGCACCGCCGGTCACGCCTGGTCCCTTGATGAGGAGAAACGGGATGTGAAAGACCGGCGTTTGCTCACCGACCATGTGCGTCACTTTGGTGATGGGGTCGCCATCGTGGTGGCGCGCGATCCGCTGGTCGCCGAGAAGGCTGCCGCCCTGGTCAAGGTGACTTACGAGCCGCTACCGGTGATGACGGATGCCGAAAGTGCGCTGGCCGACGATGCCTATCCCATCCACCCGAGCGGAAATCTGCTGCGCCAAAGCCAGCTTCGTGCCAATGACCCGGAGCAGGCCATCGCAGCGGCCGATCTGCAGTTTCAGGGGCACTACCGGACGCCGGTGGTGCAGCACTGCCATCTGGAGACGGTGACCTGCTACGCCTATATGGATCAGCCGGACCACATCATAGTGGTCAGCAGTACCCAGATCCCCCAGATAGTGCGCAGCCGGGTGGCCAAATCTCTCGGCCTGCCCTGGTCGAGCGTGCGGGTGATCAAACCCTATATGGGCGGCGGCTTTGGCAACAAGCAGGATGTGCTGGAAGAGCCGATGGCGGCGTTTCTGAGCTACAAGCTTGGCGGTGTGCCGGTCAAGGTGACCCTGAGCCGGGAAGAGTGCTTTTTTGCCTCCCGCACCCGCCACGGCTTTGCCATCGACGGCACCCTCGGTATCAACCGGGATGGCACCCTTAAGGGGTATCAGCTCGATGTGCTCTCCAACACCGGCGGCTATGCCTCCCATGGCCACTCCATCGCCAGCGCCGGTGGCAACAAGATCAGCTACCTCTATCCGCGCAGCGCCTTCGGTTATGACGCCAAAACCTTCTACAGCAACCTGCCCACCGCCGGTGCAATGCGCGGTTACGGCGCGCCGCAGGCGATTTTTGCCCTCGAGTGCATGCTGGACGATGCCTGCGCCGAACTGGGGCTGGATCCGCTTGATGTGCGCATCGCCAACGTGGCGCGCGAGGGGGATGTCAATCAGGTCAACCAGAAGACCATCTACAGCGCCGGGTTGCCTGAGTGTCTGCGCCGGGGGGGCGAGCAGTTCCAGTGGGAACGGCTCAAGGCCGAATGTCTGGCGCAGGATCCGGCAAGCAGGGTGCGGCGCGGCATCGGGGTTGCGTGTTTTAGCTACGGCTCCAACACCTACCCGGTGGGGGTCGAAATTGCCGGCGCCCGCATGCTGCTCAATCAGGATGGCACCGTCAATCTGCAGATCGGTGCCACCGAGATAGGGCAGGGGTCGGATACCGTCTTTGCCCAGATGGCGGCCCAGACGTTAGGCATTCCGTTTGAGCAGATCCGGGTCATCTCGACTCAGGATACCGACATCACCGCCTATGATCCTGGCTCGTTCGCTTCGCGCCAGAGCTATGTGGCGGCGCCCGCCATCCATCAGGCGGCGCTGCAGCTGCGGGCCCGCATTTTGTCGCTGGCGGCCCAACTCTGCCATCAGGATGTAGGATCGCTGACCCTGATCGACGGCTACGTGGTGCTGGCTGGCGCACCGGACAAGGTACTGATCAGCGTCGCCGAAGTGTCGGTCAACGCCTACTACCACCTCACTATCGGCGGTCAGATCACCTCCGAGGTCTCCCACAAGACCACCACTAACCCGCCCAGTTTCGGCTGCACCTTTGTCGATCTCAGCGTCGATATCGATCTCTGCAAGGTGACTATCAATCGCATCATTAACCTGCACGATGCGGGCAAGATCCTTAACCCGCAACTGGCGGAGGGACAGGTGCATGGCGGCATGGGGATGGGGATCGGCTGGTCCCTGTTCGAGGAGATGATCATCGATGCCAAGAGCGGCGTGGTGCGCAATCCCAACCTGCTCGACTACAAGTTTCCCACCATGCTGGATTTGCCAGAGCTTGAATGCGACTTCGTGCAGACCTACGAGCCCCAGTCGGTCTATGGCCACAAATCCCTGGGGGAACCGCCCATCATCTCGCCGGGCCCCGCCATCCGTAACGCCATTCGCATGGCGACCGGGGTGGCCATCAACGAGCTGCCCATCACCCCCAAAACCCTGTTTCGGGAGTTTGTCGCGGCGGGTCTGATTGGCGAGGGAGCAGGGGAGGAGCAACACCATGTTTGATATTGCCCGTTACTACAAGGCGCACAGTGTGGCCGAGGCGGTCGCCCTGCGTCAGGCCGACTCTGAGGCGCGTCTCTTGGCCGGTGGCACCGATGTGATGATCCAGCTCCATCACCTCAACGCCGCCTATCGCCATATCGTCGATATTCACGACTTGCCCGAGCTCAAAGGGGTGAGCGAGCTGCCTGATGGGTCGATCCGTATCGGCTCCGGCACCACCTTTACCGAGCTGATTGAAAACGAGCTGGTGCAGCGCCGCCTGCCGATGCTGGCCGAGGCGGCCGCCACCATCGCCGGCCCGCAGATCCGCAACGTCGCCACCTATGGCGGCAATATTTGCAACGGCGCCACCAGTGCTGACTCGGCGGCGCCGACCGTCGCGCTGGAGGCCGAGCTTGAGATTGCTGGCCCTAACGGTACGCGCCGCATCCCCATCGCCGGTTTTCACACCGGCCCCGGCAAGGTGGCGCTGCAACCGGCGGAAATTCTGGTGGCGTTTCACTTTGCGCCGGACTCGCACCCCCATGTGGGCTCCCACTACTTCAAATACGCCATGCGCGATGCCATGGATATCGCCACCATCGGCTGCGCCGCCTACTGTCAGATTGAGGATGGTCACTTCAAGCGCCTGCGGCTGGCCTATGGCGTGGCGGCCCCGACGCCGGTGCGCACGCCTCACGCGGAAGCGGCGGCCGAAGGGCAACCCCTGACTCGCGCCACACTGGCCGCCATTGCCGAGGCTGTGGTGGCCGATGTGGCACCGCGCTCCTCCTGGCGGGCGGAAAAAGAGTTTCGCCTGCACCTCATCAAAACCCTGGCGCAGCGGGTGGTCGCCTGCGCAGTCGAACGTGCCGGAGGGAAGATCCTATGATGCAACCGCAAAGCTGTCCCGCAGTGGAGATCCAGTGCGAGATCAACGGCAAGCCTTACTCCTATGCGGTGTCGCCCACCATGTCGCTGCTCCACTTCCTGCGCGGGCAGGGGCTTATCAGTGTGAAAGAGGGGTGCAG
The DNA here is from genome assembly GCF_049170315.1 of Aeromonas sp. 604443. Classification (NCBI taxonomy): domain Bacteria; kingdom Pseudomonadati; phylum Pseudomonadota; class Gammaproteobacteria; order Aeromonadales; family Aeromonadaceae; genus Aeromonas; species Aeromonas sp. 604443. Next base: position 694,589 of record NZ_JAAKMI010000001.1, on the reverse strand, counting down.
TGTCGGTGAGTGCGGCGCCTGTACCGTGCGGGTGAATGGCACTGCTATCGACAGCTGCCTCTATCTGGCGGTGTGGGCCGATGGCAAATCCATTCGTACCGTGGAGGGGGAGCGTAAGGGGAATGAGCTCTCCGATGTGCAGCAGGCCTTTATCGACGAGGGGGCGGTGCAGTGCGGTTTTTGCACCCCGGGCCTCGTGATGGCGAGCGCCGCTCTGCTCGACAAGACCGCACGTCGTCCGCTGACCGATGCGGAGATCCGCCGCGGGCTGTCGGGCAACCTCTGCCGCTGCACCGGGTATCAGAACGTGGTGCGGGCGGTGAAGAAGTGCTGCAAAGGGTGATAGTTCGGGTGCCGTGAGTGGTGCATGCTGTTGTGTGAGAAAGGAAACAAGCCGCCCAAAAACACAGGCCCGCCTCGAAAGAGGCGGGCCTGCTGCTGAGTAGCGCCAAGAGAAATCACACTTTTGGCTGGTCGATCACCAATTTGCCATCTTTGACCGGAATGGTGGCACCGGGGGCTTGCTTCATGCGGATCACCCCCTCCTGACCTGCGAGACGATAGGTCACGTCATAACCTATGGTGTTGACGCTAGTATCCTGCACCGTCTTGCAGCGCTGCTCGGTGGTGGTGTAGGTATCGCCCGCCTGCATATTGCCCTGCACCTGATTACCGGCATAGCCACCCGCGACTGCCCCGGCTGCGGTGGCCACCTTCTTGCCGCTGCCACCGCCAAACTGGTGGCCGACCACGCCCCCCAGCGCCGCGCCAACCACGGTGCCGAGGATCTTGTGCTCATCCTGTACCGGCTTGCGATGGGTCACGGTGACGTTGCGACACTCCTGTCGGGGAGTCTTGATGCTCTCGGTGATCGGCTTGCTGGCGATCACCTCGGCAAAGGTGGGCTGGGGTGTAAAGAGGGAGCCACTGGCCGCCGCCGAGAGTGCCAGGGCCGAGGCGATGCCAATACCGATACCTGCCATCATGGATCTGTTCATCTTGTTCTTCTCCTGCATACCCATACGGGCTGTTCCAATCTGGCGCCATCTTGTCACAACCGGCTGGCCGGACAAGGCGAGGGGGATGGGTCTGCGACAGGCGCTGGCAAGGTCAAAAAATAGCCACCATGAAAAAGTGTCTGACTTTGGCGACAACGGACTAAAAGTGACCAGTTTCCGGCGCATGGCGGGCTTTGCCAGTGTGATAAGGAGCAATTCGAGTCGCAATTTGCAAGGCGGGCGGTGAGCAGAATGCCAGAGTGGCAAAGTGCTGACGGGGGCAGGTCAAGGGAGGCTTTGAGCAAGGGCTCTGTTCGTTGAGATGGCCACGCAAGTGGTTGATAAATGGCTCCAGCCCCATCAGATGTTGGCCGATAAGAGATCACGGCAAGCATTTTGCTTTGATTGGGTGAAGCAGAGGGTGAGCGGGTCGGCAGACAACTGCGTAAGACCTGAAATGAAGAGGTTCACCCGAGATCACCGGATCAACGAGGGGGAGATATGTCAATGTTACCCAGCTGGATCACCCCAGCCATCCAGGCCAACATCATCACGGTGCAGCAGGCCGAACGTCTGCTCTCATCCCTCTACCGACCCCTGGCCGAGCAGGGAGAGGAGCTTCCCGCCGATATCGCCGATATCAGCCTTAAACTCTACTGCTTCCGCCAGCAGGGGAGGATGCGCCACTAAGGTTGGCAAAAGAACACCCCGCGCCAGGCACGGGGTGTTGTCACTCATGTATCACAGGCCCATCAGGCCAACATCACTTGCGCCACCAGCATCAGGGCGCCAAATCCCAGCACAAAGCCCACCATGGGCAGCACGAACTTGACCCACTTGTTGAACTGGATGCCGAGCATCTGCAGGGTGACCAGCACCAGTCCGGTGGGGGCCAGGAACAGCATGGCGTATTGGCCCCAGTTGTAGGCCGACACCACGATATAGCGGGGGATCATCACGGTATCTGCCAGCGGCGCCATGATGGGCATGGAGAGCACTGCCAGCCCGGAGGAGGAGGGCACCACCAGCCCCAGCAGGGTGAACACCAGCATCTGCGCCACCGCGAACACGGCGCCGTGCATGCCGGAGACCAGATCGGAGGCGTAGGCCAGAATGGTGTCCGAGATCATCCCCTGATCCAGCACCAGATTGACCCCCCGTGCCAGCCCGATGATGAGGGAGACCGCCACCAGCTCCGACGCCCCCTGAGTGAAGGCCTCGACTGCCTCTTTCTCTTTGAGACCCGAGATAAAAATGATGATGATGGCGATGGTCAGGAAGGAGGCTGCCATCTGCGGAAACCACCAACCGGCCATGGAGACGCCCCACACCATCAGCGGGAAGGCGAGGATAAACAGGGTCAGAATGATCTTGCGGCGCAGGGTGAAGGGCACCCCTTCGTCCATAGAGCCCTCTTTGAGAAAACGGGCGCGAAAGCTCTCTCTGTCCTCATAGGTGTAGGAGAAGGCAGGGTTGGCCTTGATCTTCTTGCAGTACCAGTAGAGATAACCGATCACCACCAGGGTGCCCACCAGACAGCCAATGGCGCGAAAGATCAGCCCCTCGGTAAAGGGAATGCCGGCGGCATTGGAGGCGATCACCACCGAGAAGGGATTGATGGTGGAGAAGGTGGTTCCCATGGAGGCGGCGAGGAAGATGGCCCCTACGCAGACGATGGAGTCATAGCCGAGCGCCAGAAAGATGGGCACCAGTATGGGGTAGAAGGCGACCGCCTCTTCCTCCAGTCCGCAGGTGGTGCCTCCCAGCGCCATTACGAAGCAGACCAGCGCCACAAACAGGAACTCGTTGCCCCGGGTCTTGCGCGACAACGCCACCAGCCCTGCACTGAAGGCACCTGTCTTGTTGATGACGCCGATCAGCCCCCCGAGCACCAGAATAAAGACGATGATATCCGCCCCCTCTATGGTGCCCTTGACCATGCTGACCGCCACGTCACCGAACCCCTTGGGCGCTTGCTCCAATCGGGCATAGGTGCCGGGAATGGCAATGGGCTTGCGGATGGTGCCGTTGGTAAATTGCTCCACCGCAATATTGATGTTAAGTTTTGCCAGGGCATCCTGGGTTGCGGGAAGTCGGCTTATTTCCCCCTGTGGGCTATTGACCATCAGACTTTCACTGGCTGGATTATAAGAGAGCTTGGCATAGGCGCCCGCCGGAATTATCCAGGTCAGTGCAATGGCCAGTAACATAATAAGAAACAGAATGGTAAATGCAGTAGGGAATTGTCTGCGTGGTGTGGTATTCGGCACGGCACACATAAAATGCTCCTTGATAAAGCAGGTTTGGGCTCGGCGGAATATCGGGTCGATAGGGTTTCTGCGTCATACATCCAAGGTACGCAAACTCACTGTGGATTGCGTAGTGATTGGCGAGAAATCTGGCCTGATATTGAACATCCGGTAGATTATTTCACGTTGTAACCGTAACCCGTGTGCGGCTGGATGAACATGGTGCCATGCTCGCTTTATGGGATGGCTCACAAAATTTATTTTCCATGGATTTAACAGCTGATATGAAATAAAAGTTATTATGCAATAACTATTTCACTTTTCGCTTAACGTGGGTTGCCTTAAATAAATGCCATGAAAATAGTTCGTGCCGAGATGAATGAAATGACATATAAAGCAGCTTTGGCGGAATAATATTCCACTATCGTCATCTTTCGTTATTCGCCAAAAAAAAGCCTGTGAAAAAATGGCACGCTTTCCCGTAACGCAATATTTTTTGCAACGAAAACAGAGGGCCCTGTTGGCAGAAGGCTGTCCCTGTCTAAGACGTTTTGCTAATACCTGCCGCCGCAGGCTCACTGTTAGGCTGTCATCCCCATAAGAGACCAGTGACGGGCAGGATGCCCATGTCGCTTGCTGATCTCTGATTGATCCCGAAACTGCCCGTTTTGTGCCACCTGTGAGGAAGGAATCCGATGACAGTGCAGAACATCTATGAGCGCGACCTTGCCAAAACCGCCGCCAATTTCGAGGCCCTGACCCCCATCAGCTTTCTGGGGCGGGCGGAGCGGGTTTATCCTGACTATCCGGCGCTGATCCACGGCTCGCTGCGCCAGAGCTGGGGCGAGACCGCCCGCCGTTGCCGCCAGTTGGCTTCGGCCCTGCGGCTTCACGACATCGGGGAGGGGGATACCGTCTCCATCGTTGCGCCCAATATCCCGGCGATGTTTGAAGCTCACTTCGGGGTGCCCATGAGCGGCGCTGTGCTCAACACCATCAATACCCGGCTCGATGCCGAGTCGATGGCTTTTATCTTCCAGCATGCCCAGAGCAAGGTAGTGCTGGTGGACAGGGAGTTTGGTGCCGTGGTGCGCAAGGCGCTGGATCTGCTGGAGCGCCAACCGCTGGTCATCGCTATCGACGATCCCCTCTACCGGGAGGGGGCGCTTGTTAGTGACCTCGACTATGAGACCTTTATTGCCACTGGTAACGGCGATGAACCCGGCTGGTTGCCGCAAGATGAGTGGCAGGCCATCTCCCTTAACTACACCTCCGGCACTACCGGCAACCCCAAGGGGGTGGTCTATCACCATCGCGGCGCCCACCTCAACGCCATCAACAACGTGCTCTCCTGGGAGCTGCCCAAACACCCCGTCTATCTCTGGACCTTGCCGATGTTTCACTGCAACGGCTGGTGCTTCCCCTGGACGCTGGCTGCCACCGCCGGGGTTAGCGTCTGTCTGCGTCATGTGCAGGCGGCCGCCATTTATGAGGCGCTGCACGAGCACAAGGTGAGTCACTTTTGCGCAGCGCCCATCGTGCTCAATATGCTCAACAATGCCGGCCCGGCGCTCAAGCAGGGGCTGGATCTCCCCATCAAAGTGATGACCGCTGGCGCTGCGCCTCCCGCCACCGTGATCGCCGGCATGGAGGCGATGGGGATCGCCGTGACCCACGTCTATGGCCTGACCGAAACCTATGGTCCCTGCGTGCTGTGCGAGCCGCAAAGACGCTGGCAGGGGCAGGATGCCACCACGCTGTCGCGTTTGAAGGCGCGCCAGGGGGTAGCCTCACCCCTGCAGGGGGAGATGCGGGTCATCAATCCGGTCAGTGGCGAGCCGGTGGCCAAGGATGGAAAAACCATGGGGGAGATAGTGCTGCGGGGCAATGTGGTGATGAAAGGCTATCTGAAAAATCCGGCGGCCAGCGCCGAGGCGATGGCGGAGGGGTGGTTTCGCAGTGGGGATCTGGCGGTGTGGCACCCGGATGGTTATGTGGAGATCAAGGACAGATCCAAGGACATCATCATCTCCGGCGGGGAGAATATCTCCAGTCTGGAGGTGGAAGATGTGCTCTATCGCCATCCCGATGTGGACGAAGCGGCGGTGATCGCCATGCCCGATGAGAAGTGGGGGGAGGTGCCCTGCGCCTTCGTCAAACTGAAAGAGGGGCGAGAGACCACCCAGGCGGAGCTGATCGCCTTTTGCCGGGAGCAGATGGCCCACTTCAAGGCCCCCAAACGCATCATCTTCACCCCGCTGCCGAAGACCTCCACCGGCAAGGTGCAAAAGTTTGTGCTGCGCAAACAGCTGGGTTAGGTGCTAATCGAGCGTGAGTGAAAGCAGCGTGCAATAGGATGACTAAGCTGTCGGGATAAATGCAGCAAGGGAAGTGGGAGTGCCTGACTGGCCAGCCAGCTATCGTGCCTTGCACGCGACGCAGTTGCGGCCGCTCTGTTTGGCCTGATAGAGCATCTGATCGGCGCGCGCGTAGAGGCTCTCCATCTGCTCCCCCTTGCTATTTTCCACCAGCCCGGCGCTGATGGTGATAACCAGCTCATCCCCATCGGCAAGGGGTAACGGGCTTTGCATCACCTGCTTGCGCAGCCGTTCGGCCAGTGATGCGGCGGCCGAGAGGGTGGTGTTGGGCAGCAAGATGGCAAACTCGTCACCGCCGATGCGGGCCAGCACATCTTCGCTGCGCAGCACCGATTGCATCACCCTGCCCAGATGGATCAGCGCCTGATCGCCCAGCGGGTGACCGTAGCGATCGTTGATGCATTTGAACTGATCCACATCCAGCACTATCAGCACCGAGGTGAGCTGGTGGCGCATGTTCATACTCAGGTTCTTTTCGCACACCTCGAAGAAGAAACGGCGGTTATAAAGTCCGGAGAGGCTGTCACGAACCGATTGATATTGCAGTTGTTCCTTGAGCTGGTGCAGCTCGGTGATATCGGAGGAGATACCGATCAGGGTGGGGGTACCATCAGCCAGCTTGAAGGGGACTTTGACAGACCAGTAGTAATGTTGCTTGCCTTCGGTATCGGTCAGTGACTCTTCACCGGCTTGCAGCTCACCCGTTTCGAACACCCGGTTGTCCAGCTGCCACAGCTGGTTGGCTCCGTGTGGGGAAAACAGCTCATTATCGCTGCGGTTGATGATCTGTTCGGCGGGTAAACCGAGCAGGGCACACACCTTCTGATTGACGTAGAGAAAGCGGTGCTGGCTGTCCTTCATATAGATATGGGCATCCACATTGGCCAGGATGATCTCCAGCAACTGATGCTGCTCGGCCATACGGGCCTCAATCAGCTTGTGTTCCGTGATATCGGTGGAGATGCCGCACAGACCGATCAGGTTGCCATCTCGGTCGTACATCGGCTTTTTCACGCTCCAGTAGACCCGTTTTTCTCCCGTGGGTTTGAGGTAGTTGATCTCCTCCCGGGCGATGGCGACCTGCTGCTCCAGCACCTGACGATCATTTCGTCTCAGATCTTCCGAGAAGTCGAGGTCAAAAAAGGCGCGATCATCCTTGCCTTGCAGTTCGGCCAGGGTACAACCAAAGAGATCCAGCACAGCCTGATTGGCATAGATATAACGGCCATCCAGATCCTTGGTAAAGAGGTAAGCCCCCATCTCGTTAAAGATGGATCTGAGGTGATCCAGCTCGTGCTGCAATCGGGTGGAGAAGGGTTCATCCTTCATGAAGTTGGCCATCCTTGGGTCGCTGTGATTGGTTGGCTGAACACGAGGCCAACGTGCATCAACTGCTTTAAATTAAGCACTCTTCACGGCATATTTCTCATTTATTTCCGCAGGTTCTGCGTTATGTCACATGGTTGTAACCTCTGAGCAAATCAAAGGAAATCAGTTGAGTCCATGGTTGTTGAGATAGCTTGCCACCATGTATCGACCCTCTATCATCGGCTCTCGGCAGAGAAGTTGAACAACAGCTAAATAAACCTCCCCAAGTGGCAAAAAGGGTAACGAACAGGTCTTTAGTCAAACTATTTCCTCGGTGTCCCTGATATCATCTCCAGCAACGCAATATGGAGAGATACGAGATGGCAGTGGCACCGTTTAATTGGAATGACACAGTTCAGTGGGACGGGCCGGGGGCCATTGCGGGTAGCGAAGAGAGTTTGAGCGCAGATCGGCTGGATCGCGCCCGCTATGCCGAATTTCTGACCAACTACCTCGCCGCCGAAGGCAAGCAGCGCAACTATGTGCTCAACCTCAATGCCGAGTGGGGGGCGGGTAAAACCTGGTTTATCAAGCGCTGGTATATGGAGCTGAAAGCGCACTATCCGACCGTCTATATCGACGCTTGGCAGCAGGACTTTTCCGATGATCCCTTATTGACGGTGATTTCGTCGATTATCGATCAATTGAGAGATGCAACGGGAAATAAGGTTGCCATACCTGATGGCATCAAGTCCAAACTATTGGGTTTGCTCAAAGTTGGCGGGAAATTGGTGCTCAAGTCAGCCATTAAAAAAGCTGGATGGGAAGATAGTGATTTTTCTGTGGAAGGCGAAGACGCAGATAAGCTGGTTGATACACTTTGCAGCAATCACAAAGAGCGTTATGAATCTATTCAGTATCTTAAACAAGAGATCCGGCAATGGGTTGAGGGAGCTGTTGGTTTAAGTGAAGGAGAACTGGATTATCCCGCATTCATTTTGATAGATGAGCTGGATCGCTGTCGCCCCTCTTATGCAGTAGAGATGCTTGAGACCATCAAGCATATTTTCGATATTCCCGAAGTGGTTTTTGTATTGGCCACGGATACCGAGCAGTTACAGCATTCTATCAAGGTCATTTATGGTGAAGGATTTCATGCATCTGCTTATCTAAGACGTTTTTTCAGGCGGCAATTTGCCTTAAAGGAAATATCAAAAGCGTCATTTATTGAAAGCTACATGACTCTTGATGATGCATTATTTGAGCACCTTTTTCCAAGATTTAAAACAATAGGCGAATTTTTATTGTTGCTATCTGTGCTCGCAGATGCCTTTAGTCTTCAGCTTAGAGATATTGAACAATACATAGACAAAGTAAAGGCTGCAATATCAAACTTTAGTGATAGTTTTGATTTGGTCATTTTTTCCATACTTCTTTTAGCCAAAGAGCGTGAGCCTGAGCTATATAGACAGATAGTTAGTTTAGAATTATCACTTAGAAATGATAGTAAAAAGTAAGTCTCCAACATTGGGTTCTACGAGCGATTTAAATCTAATAAAGAGTTAGGTTTTTATTTGCCTTGGGAGAACAATAGCTCAGAGCTTTTAAAAGCTGAAGTAAGTATATCAAAATACATAGGTTGTTTCTTTTTCTCCATCAAAAATAAAGCTCAATTAGTTGCCGCAAAGGAAGCTATTTCGATAGGGGGAGTATTGGGTAAATATTCAATGGATTCATTTGCCGAGGCTAGACATGAAGAAGCGCTACTAGCATATTATTTGGCAAATCAAAATATCAATATTAATTATTATCAAGATCTGGTTGAGCTAGCATGCAATTTAAAATAGAAATGGGCATAAGCCCATTTCTAAACATGAATATTATTTTTGATGCCGCTCATAAAGCCGCTGAACGACATCCTGTAATCCCAGCCCTTCGTTTTGCAGTAGCACGGTGAGGTGGTAGAGCAGATCGGCGGATTCGTTGATGAGCTCCTCCCGATCCTTGGCCATGGCGGCCAGCGCCACTTCAACACCTTCCTCACCGACTTTCTGGGCGATGCGCTTGGTGCCTTTGCCGTAGAGGCTGGCGGTGTAGCTGGTGGCCGGATCGGCCCCTTTGCGGGCTGCCAGCACCTGCTCCAGCTCCGCCAGAAAACCGAGGGGCGGCAGTGGGTGACCATGGAAGCAGGAGGTTGTGCCCTTGTGGCAGGTGGGGCCGACGGGGTTGGCGGCAATCAGCAGAGAGTCCTGATCGCAGTCGGTGCTGATGGCCACGAGTTGGAGCACATTGCCCGAGCTTTCACCCTTGGTCCAGAGCCGCTGTTTGCTGCGGCTAAAGAAGGTGACCTGACCGGTAGTCTGGGTCTTCTCCAGCGCCTCGCGGGTCATAAAGCCCTGCATCAGCACCTCGCCGCTGGCGGCATGCTGGACGATGGCGGGGATCATGCCATCGCATTTTTCCCAGTCGAGCTGTTCAATTAATAAGTTGGAATTATGCACGGGTATCGGCTCCTCTATTATCAGACCGGCACTCTGGGCGGGGGATCATGGCGCATTTACACTTTTCCCAGTCGAGCTGCTCGGCAAGAGGGCGCGCGCTGGCGGTTGTTTGTGTGTTATCTGAGAAGTTATTCACGGATGGCGACTCCTTCGGTTTTCAGCCAGCGTTTCAATTCGGGAATGGGGATAAGACCCTTGTGGAACACAGAGGCGGCCAGCGCCCCGTCCACATCGGCGAGGGTGAAGGCATCGCGAAAGTGCGCCATGGCACCGGCGCCGCCGGAGGCAATCAGCGGCACCTTGCAGACGCTGCGCACCAGTTTGAGCTGGTCGAGATCATAACCCTGACGCATGCCGTCCTGATTCATCACGTTCAGCACGATTTCGCCTGCGCCTCGTTTCTGCACCTCCTGTACCCAGTCGAGAGTGTGCCAGGCGGTGGTGCGGGTGCGACTCTCGTCACCGGTAAACTGTTTGACCTGATAGTGGCCCGTTTCGGCGTCGAAGTAGGAGTCAATGCCCACCACCACGCACTGCACGCCAAAGCGCTCGGCCAGTCGGCTGATAAGGGTCGGATCGGCCAGCGCCGGAGAGTTGATGGAGACCTTGTCGGCGCCAAATTCAAGGATCTGGCGGGCATCTTCGACGCTCTTGATGCCACCGGCGACGCAGAAGGGAATATCTATCACCTCCGCTACCCGGCTCACCCAGCTCTTGTCCACCACCCTGGCATCGCTGGAGGCGGTGATGTCATAGAACACCAGCTCGTCAGCGCCCTCTTCGGCGTAGCGGCGCGCCAGCTCGACAATGCCGCCCATCACCTCGTGGTTGCGAAATTGCACCCCTTTGACCACCACGCCATCTTTCACGTCGAGGCAGGGAATAATGCGTCTTGCCAGCATCAGTTGCCTCCTCTGGTAACGGCCGCGGGGGCTTGCCAGCAGGCGATGGCGTCACCCACCGAGAACTTGCCCTCCAGCAGGGCGCGGCCAAGGATGATCCCCTTGACGCCGGAGCCCTTGAGCGCCTCGATATCCGCGATGCCTCCAATGCCGCCGGAGGCCTGAAAGGCGACGCTCGGGTAGCGGGCGCAGAGATCCCGATAGAGCTCGACGTTGGTGCCAGCCAGGGTGCCGTCACGGCTGATGTCGGTACAGAGCACATGCTTGAGCCCGGCGGGGAGGAAACGCTCGATCAGCGCTTCAATGGTCACACCGCTGTTCTCCTGCCAGCCTGCCACCGCGATATGGCGATTGCCCTGCTCATCGATATTGACGTCCAGCGCCAGCACGATCTGCTCGGGGCCATATTTCTCCATCCAGCTCGCTACCAGATCCGGGGATTTGACGGCGGTGGAGCCAATCACCACCCGGCTGGCACCGGCGGCCAGCAGATCTGCCACATCCTGCTCCGTGCGCACGCCGCCACCGACCTGCACCGGTGCTTCGGTGGCCGACAGCAGTTGGGTCAGCAGGGGCAGCTGGCGCGCCTTGGCATCCTTGGCACCGTCCAGATCCACCAGATGGAGTTGCACCGCCCCCTGGGAGACATATTCGTCGAAGCGGGCCTGCGGGCTGCTGCTGTATTCGGTCTTCTGCTCGTAGTCCCCCTGATAGAGGCGAACTACCTGACCGTTGATAAGGTCAATTGCGGGAATGATCATTCATAGCTCCAGAAAATTTTGCAGCAAACGGGCACCGGCTGCGCCTGAGCGCTCCGGGTGGAATTGGGCGCCGAAGAAGTTACTGTGCTCTGCAACCCCACCGACGATGGCGGTAAACGGCTTGCCGTAGTCGCAGGTCGCCAGCGTCGCTTCGGTTACCTCCAGCGCATAGGAGTGCACGAAGTAGAAGTAGCTGCCGCTCGGGATCCCCTTGAGCAGGGGATGGGTCTCGTCATGCTCAATCTGGTTCCAGCCCATGTGGGGCAGGCGCATGCTTGACTGGTGTAAGGTGCCCACTTCCATCAGCCGGATCTTGCCCGGCACTATGCCAAGGCAGTCGATAAGCCGCTCTGACGAGTCATCCGTACCCATGCTCTCTTCGGAGGCCTCTGCCAGCATCTGCATGCCGAGGCAAAAGCCCAGCAGCGGCTGCTTGGCGGCGCGAATGAGCGGTACCAGCCCGCGCTCGTTGAGGTTCTTCATGGCGGCCACCGCGGTGCCGACGCCGGGCAGGATCAGCTTGTCCGCCTGCTCGATATCGGCCGCCACGCTTGAGACCAGCGGCTGCACGCCGAGGCGTTCGAACGCCATTCTGACCGAGGCCAGATTCGCGCAGCCGGTATCGATGATGACCAGCTTCTGCTTGCTTACATCCATCACAGCACTCCCTTGCTGGAGGGAAGCTCGCTCCCTTCCACCCGAATGGCCTGACGCAGGGCGCGGCCAAAGCCTTTGAACAGTGCCTCCACCTGATGGTGGGTGTTGCCGCTGCTCACCTTCATCTGCAATGTGATGGCCATGGCATCCGACAGCGAGCGGAAGAAGTGGGGCACCATCTCGGTGGCCATCTCGCCCACATTGTCGCGGCCAAAGCCGCTCGGGCAGTCGAACACGAAGTAGGGGCGACCGCTGAGATCCAGCGCCGTGCTCACCTCCTGTTCGGTCAGCGGGCGCGCATCGATCACCGCTTGTACCTCGTCCATCGCCAGCACGAAGCCGAAACGGCCGATGCCGCGCTTGTTGCCAAGGGCCTGACGCAGTGCCTGACCCAGCGCCAGCCCTACATCCTCTACCGTGTGGTGATCGTCGATATGCAGATCGCCGCTGACGTTCAGCTTGAGCTGGAAACCGGCGTGGGTGGCAATTTGATCCAGCATGTGATCAAAGAAGCCGATACCGGTGGCGATCTGGTTGCCGCCGCTCTTGTTTGTGGCAGAAGGGTCCAAATCCACCGCTACCTGAATACGGGTCTCCTTGGTGTAGCGTTCCACCGAGGCTACGCGCCCCTTGGATAACAGCTGATCACGGATGGCGAGCCAGTTGTGATCCTGCGGGTGGTAGCGAATACCGCCAATGCCCATGTTCTCGGCCAACTGCAGATCGGTCTGGCGATCGCCAATCACGAAGGAGTTGGCAAAGTCGATGCGACCAGAGGCGAGGTACTCCTTCACCAACCCGAGGTGGGGTTTGCGGCAGCTGCAGCCGTCGGTCGGGAAATGGGGGCAGATCAACACCTGTTCCCACTTCACCCCTTGCGATTCAAACAGGTGCATCATCAGGTCGTGGGGGGGCTGGAAGTTCTCCAGCGGCAGGCTGGCAGTGCCCAGCCCATCCTGATTGGTCACCATCACCAGCACGTAGCCGGCGGCCTGCAACTCGCGCAGCACCGGAATGACCATGGGCTCGAAGCGCAGCTTGGCGAGGCTATCCACCTGCTTGTCGGTCACCGGCTCTTCAATCAGGGTGCCGTCGCGGTCGATAAACAAAAACGGGGTCTTCATCGCTACATCCTTGTTTTAAAGAGAGGGAGAGGGCAGATCACGCAATACGGCCAGCACGGCATCCATCTCGCCCTGATAGCCGATGGTGACGCGAATGCTGTTATCAAGGCCGGGTTTGGTCGAGAAATCCCGCAGTATGATGCCGGCGGCCTTCATGGCGGCAAAGACGGCGGCGCCATCCACAAAGCGCACCAGCACGAAGTTGCCCTTGTCTTCGAATACTTCCTTCACGCAGGCAAGCGTTGTCAGCTCTGCCTTGAAGGCGGCTTTTTGCTTGTTGAGTTCGACCACTCGCTCGCGCATCAGCTCCAGTCCCATGGGGGAGAGGGCTTGCGCCGCGATCTGGGCGATAGGCTCGGGGATGGGATAGGGGGCGATCACCTTGGCAAGCATGGCGATCAGCTCGGGGCTTGCCAGCGTAAAGCCGCAGCGGATCCCCGCCAGGGCAAAAGCCTTGGAGAGGGTGCGGGTCACCACCAGATTGGGGAAGCGGGCCAGCAGGTCCACTACGGACGCCTCGGGGCAGAACTCGATATAGGCTTCGTCCACCACCACGATGGTGCGATCCCGGGCTTTCTCCAGCAGGGCTATGAGACCGTCGCGACCCACCAGATCCCCGGTGGGGTTGTTGGGGGAGCAGAGAAATACCAGTTTCACATCAGACAGACGGTCCGCGATGGCGGGCCAGTCCGGCTGGCGGCTGGCGGTTAGCGGCTGCTCGACGATGCCGACGCCACAGGTCTCGGCGCTGATGGCGTACATGCCGTAGGTAGGCGGGCAGATGAGGATCTGATCCTCACCCGCTTCGCAGAAGGTGCGAATAAGCAGCTCGATGGCCTCGTCGGCGCCGCGGCTCACCAGCACCTGATCGGGATTGACCCCGGCGTAGGCGGCATAGTCGTTCACCACCTCGGCTGGTTGGCACTCGGGGTAGCGGTTGAGGCGGCTCCCCTCGATGGTGAAGGGATAGGCCTGCGGCGCCTCGTTGGCGTTGAGCCAGACGTGGCCCTTGCCGCCGATGCGGCGGGCGGATTGATAAGGGGTGAGGGCCCGCACCACGCGGCGCGCCAGATTGGCAATGCTCATGACAAATCCTTCTGCTGTGCTGTTGGTTGGGGCGCGGCGGCCAGGGCGTTCAATCTGAGGGTGACGGCATTTTTGTGGCCATCGAGCCCTTCGGCCTCTGCGATGCGCTCGACGATGGGGCCAAGGCCCTGAATGCCGCGCTCGCTCAGCTCCTGCACCGTGTAGCGGCGCTGATAATCGGCGAGGCCAAGGCTCGAGCAGGTGCGGGCATAGCCATAGGTAGGCAGGGTGTGGTTGGTGCCGCTGGCGTAATCGCCGACCGACTCGGGGGTCCATGCTCCCAGAAAGATGGAACCGGCGTTCTCGAGTTTATCCAGCAGATCGCGCGGGGCGCGGGTTTGCACGATCAGGTGCTCCGGTGCATAAGCGTTGGAGATGGCGCAGGCTTCTGCCAGATCGTCACAGAGGATCACCAGACTGCTGCCGAGCGCCTGGGCGGCGATATCGCGGCGGCTCAATTTGGCCAGCTGGCTCTTGATCTCCCCTGCGATGGCATCGGCCAGCAGGGGCGAGGTGGTCACCAGCACGACCTGACTGTCTGGGCCGTGCTCGGCCTGGGAGAGCAGATCCGCTGCCACGAAGGCGGGGTTGGCGCTCTCGTCGGCAATCACCAGCACCTCGGAGGGGCCAGCGGGCATGTCGATGGCAGCGCCGCGCCAGTCGCGGGATACCTGCCCTTTGGCTTCGGTCACATAGGCGTTGCCCGGGCCGAAGATCTTGTCCACCTTGGGAATGCTCTCTGTGCCGTAAGCCATGGCGGCGATGGCCTGGGCGCCGCCGATGGCGAACACCTTCTCGACGCCGCAGGCGCGGGCGGCAAAAAGGATCTCGTCGCTGGCGGGGGACGGAGTGCAGAGCACCACTTCAAGGCAACCGGCAATAGCAGCCGGAATAGCCAGCATCATCACGGTGGAGGGGAGTGGCGCGCTGCCCCCCGGCACATAGAGGCCGACCCGACTGATGGGTTGGGTGCGCAGCTCGCACACCACCCCGGGCTGGGTCTCGACTCGCACCACCGGCTGCACTTGAGCGGCGTGGAAGGTGCGAATGTTGGCAATGGCCGCTTCGATAGCATTTTTGATGTCGTTATCCAGCCGCGCGCAGGCGGCTTCAATCTCGACTTCGCTGACGCGCAGCTGCTCACGGGGGGCACGCTCGAAGCGCAGGCTCAGCTCGCGCAGGGCCTCATCGCCACGGCTGCGCACCGCGGCGATGATATCCCGCACCACGGCGCCAATATCGGCCTCGTCATTGAGAGCGGGCCGAGTCAGCACGTCGGCCTGCTGGGCAGGGGAGAGGGTCTTCCAGATCAGGGTCTGCATGATGTCCCTTCCTTATTCCATCATTTTTTCGATGGGCAGCACCAGAATGGAGCTGGCACCCAGAGCCTTGAGCTGCTCCATGGTCTCCCAGAACAGGGTCTCGCTGGAGACGACGTGCAGCGCCACCTGATTGGTGTCACCGGCCAGTTGCATGATGGTGGGGCGCTCGGCACCCGGCAGCAGATCGGTGATGGCATCGAGCTTGTCTTTGGGGGCGTGCAGCATGATGTATTTGCTCTCGCGGGCCTGCTGCATCCCCTGAATGCGGGGCAGCAGTTTGTCGATGAGCTTCTGCTTGGCATCAGACAAGGGGTTGGGGGCTTGGACCAGTACCGCCTTGGAGCGGTAGATCACCTCTACCTCTTTGAGGCCATTGGCTTCCAGGGTCGCGCCGGTGGAGACCAGATCGCAGATGGCATCAGCCAGGCCCGCTCGGGGTGCCACTTCCACCGAGCCGCCCAGCATCACGCTCTTGAAGCCGAGACCCTTGTCGTCAAAGAAGCGCTTGAGCAGCCCGGGATAGGAGGTGGCGATGCGCTTGCCCGCAAGGCTCTCTGGCCCTGTGTAGGTCACATCTTCCGGCACCGCCAGCGAGAGACGGCAGCCACCGAAGTCCAGCTGCTTGAGGGTTTTGACCTCCGCAGGCAATCCTTGTGAAGCGCGAATAAGCTGCACCTCTTCCAGCACGTTCTCGCCGATGATGCCAAGGTCGACCACCCCTTCCATCACCAGACCCGGGATGTCGTCATCACGCACCCGCAGGATATCGATGGGCATGTTCTCGACATGGGCGATGAGGCGCTGCTCGCGCAGGTTGATCTTGAGGCCACAGCTCTTGAACAGGGCTTGGGAGTCCTGGCTCAGACGACCGGACTTTTGCATGGCGATACGCAGACGTTGTGTTTCCATTTGCTCGATTTCCTTCTAGTCAAAAACGAAAAAACCCTCGGAAGTGGGTGCTTCCGAGGGTTTATGAATCTTGCGGTCCTTTTGGAAGTCACCAGTTAAGTGTCTTCCAGCAGTCAACCTCCTGAAAGACTAGTCGGGATGATGATGGTGGTGATGAGTCTTCAGGGTGGTGAACTTCATGTAATCAATCCTTTACAAAATAAGATGTCGTAATTGACGCCTGATTTAAACTACCTGCCTTGACAGAAAATGCAACCCGAAATTGTGATTTGATCGATTAAAGTGGCGAAAACGGTTTTCTGGTCGATAACTAGACAATAACCCCTGCAGGAGTCGCCATCATGCCCAGCCAGGACCTGTTGTTCCCCATTTTGCCCCGGGCGCCCGCCGCGCCCGGCAGCGAAGAGATCAAGCGGGAAGTGAATCAGATCAGCAAAAAGCACCAGCTGCGCAAGACCAGCACTGACAACAGTGACTCCCAGCAGCGTCAGCAGGCGTATAGCACGCCCGCCAAGCGTGATCAGCCAAAGGCAGAGGAGGGCGATCACAAGCCGGATCCCGAGCATCAGATCGATCTGTTCGTCTAGGCAGATTATCTGTCCCGCTTTTGCCGCGCTTTTGGCATAATGGCCGCTTTTGCTGCGGGACGCCCTTTTGACCATCCAGACCCTGTTCAAGCCAGATGGCCCTCTGGCCAGCCATATCGACGGTTTCAAAGCCCGCGCTCCCCAACTGGAGATGGCCGAAGCGGTCGCGCGCGCCATCAAGAGTGGTGGCCGTCTGCTGGTGGAGGCGGGGACCGGTACCGGCAAGACCTACGCCTATCTGGTGCCTGCGCTGGAGTCCGGCAAGCGGGTGGTGATCAGCACCGGCTCCAAGAACCTGCAGGAGCAGCTCTTCTATCGGGATCTCCCGACCATCACAGGCGCGCTCTCCTATACCCCGCCGGTGGCCCTGCTCAAGGGGCGCAGTAACTATTTGTGCATCGAGCGGATGAACCGGCTCTTGAGCGAATCCCACCTGCAAAAACCGGAAGTGCTCAATGATCTGGTGAAGGTGAAGTCCTGGTCTACTGCCACCGATAATGGCGACGTGGGGGATATTCCGGGGCTGCAGGAGAACGCCGAGATCCTCGCCCACGTCACCAGCACCAACGATAACTGCCTCGGTCGCGACTGCCCCTATTACGACGACTGCCATCTGGTGGTGGCACGACGCCGCGCCATGGACGCCCAGGTGGTGGTGATCAACCACCACCTCTTCTTCGCCGATATGGCGGTGAAAGACACCGGATTTGGTGAGTTGGTGCCCGAAGCACAAGTCTATGTGTTTGACGAGGCGCACCAGCTGCCGGAGATCGCCACCAACTACTTCGGCAAGTCGGTAGGCAGCCGAACGATTCAGGATCTGGCGCAGGATATCCAGCTGGCCTATCGGGCAGAGGCGCACGACATGGCCCAGCTCGGCAAGGCGGCGGACCGGCTCGCTATCGCCAGTCAGGACTTGCGTCTCGCCTTCGGGGTGGATGGCGGTCGTGGTAATACCCGCGACATGCTGCGCCAGCCGCTTTGGGGGCAGGCTTTGGCTCGTCTTAACGATGCCATCGGGCTCTGCTACGAGGTGCTGAAACTGGCTCTCGGCCGGGGCGAGCAGCTGGATCACGCCTTCGAACGAATCAGTGAACTGCGCACCCGCCTGGGTGAAGTGCTGGCGGTCAACCAGACTGGTTTCTCCTACTGGTATGACTGCTCACGGCTTCATTTCACCCTCAATCTGACGCCGCTCTCGGTGGCCGAGCGATTCAGTGCCGAGGTGCAAAGACCGGAAGTAGCCTGGGTCTTTACCTCCGCCACTCTGACGGTGGATATGCGGTTTGATCACTTCAAGGCCGAGCTGGGACTGGCGGGCAGTGCTGAGCTTATTCTCGACAGCCCGTTCGACTATGGCGAGCAGGCGCGGCTCTGTGTGCCCCGCTATCTGCCGGAACCCAACGCCTTTGGCCGTGGCGAGCAGCTGGCCAATCTGATGATCCCCCTCATCAACAAGACACCGGGGGGCTGTTTCTTCCTCTGCACCAGCCATCAGGTGATGCGTCAGGTGGCTGAGGTGCTGCGCCGGGAGATTGGCCGCACCGTCTTGTTGCAGGGGGAGGACAACAAGCAGCGGCTGCTCAAGGAGTTTGTCGAGAATGGCCGTGCCGTGCTGGTGGCGACCAGCAGTTTCTGGGAGGGGATCGACGTGCGAGGGGCGGCGTTGTCGTGTGTTATCATCGACAAGCTGCCGTTTGCCAGCCCCGATGATCCGCTGCTCAAGGCGCGGGTGGATGATTGCAAGCTCAAGGGGGGCGATCCCTTCGCCGAGCTGCAGTTGCCCAAGGCGGTGATTGCCCTCAAGCAGGGGGTGGGGCGGCTTATTCGTGATCGCACTGATCACGGGGTGCTGGTGATCTGTGATCCCCGAATGGTCAACAAACCTTACGGCGCCACCTTTATCAAGAGTCTGCCCGCCATCCCCCGTACCCGGGAGTTGGGAACGTTGGGGAGCTTTTTCGATCGCACTGAACGCGGTGAATAATAAGTGTGCCGCCAGATAACAGATTTAAACAACGGGTGAGCATATCTCGCTTGCCGGTTATGTAATTGACTGATTTTATAGAGATTGGAAAGCATGAACGAGTTGAAGATCCTGGCCGTTGATACCGCTACCGAAGCCTGCTCCGCCGCCTTGCTGGTGGGTGACAAGCTGTTCTCCCGCTGGGAGGAGGCGCCACGGGATCACACCCGAAAAATCCTGCCCATGGTTCAGGCTGTGTTAGAGGATGCCGGGATAAGTTTGAGTGACCTCGATGCCATCGCGTTCGGCCGCGGCCCGGGCTCCTTTACCGGCGTGCGGATCGGCATCAGTGTGGCGCAAGGTCTGGCGTTTGGTGCAGGTGTGCCGCTGATTGGCATCTCGACCTTGGCCGCCATGGCGCAAGGCGCCTATCGACTGGATGGCGCCGAGCAGGTGCTGACCGCCATCGATGCGCGGATGAACGAGGTCTATTTCGGCCGCTATGAGCTGATTGATGGCCGCATGCAGCTGGTGGGGGACGAGGTGGTGAGCGAGCCCGCGGCACTGGTTGACGTCCGTGGCAAGCTGGCGGGCCCAGTGACCTGCGTCGGCACTGGTTTTGAGACCTATGGCGAGACCCTGAGTGGTCTGGCCGATGAGCTGGAGGTGAGCCAGGTGCGTTTCCCGGCGGCAGAAGATATGTTGCCGCTGGCCCGCGCCGCCTGGCTGGCGGGGGAGGCGGTGCCGGTGGAGCAGGCGACGCCGGTCTATTTGCGTGACAAGGTGACCTGGAAAAAACTGCCGGGTCGCGAATAAGGGCAGGAGCGCTGATTTCATGTCGCTCTTGCCGCTCATCAGCTGTAACACGAGCGGATGGCCCCTACGGGCCACGCTGGCAACAGGAGAGTGACATGATGCGTAATACCAGAAGCGACATGCTGAAACGCGGGATGGTGGTCGGGGCGCTGGCCCTGCTGCTCGGGGCCTGCAGCTCGGTTCCTAAAGAGCTGGCCTATGAGCCCGAAAACCAGCTGGTGGCCTATCAACCCGCCCTTGGCGGAATGGAGGGCAAACCGGCCCGCTGGAGCGGCGTTATCTCGGCGGTGCACAACAAGGCGGATCAGAGCGTCATTGAAGTGGTCTATTTGCCGCTCAAGTCCAACGGCGTGCCGGAGCAGACCGAGCAGAGCCCGGGCCGTTTTCTGGCCATCATGAAGGGCTTTGTCGACCCGACCCTCTATGCCAAGGGGCGCAGCCTGACTGTGCTTGGCACCATAGGCAAACCGGTTGATAGCCAGATTGGCGAGCACAAGTACCGCTTCTCTGTGCTCAATGTGACGGGCAGCAAGCTGTGGCCGCCAGTCAAGGAGGTGGAGGTACGTTATATGGACCCCTACTTCTACGACCCCTTCTATGATCCCTTCTGGCCGAGACGGCCGCTGCGTCGCTAAGGCTTGCCATGATCAACAGCATCAAAAGCACTCTGCACGAACGTCTGCTGACCTTGGCAGATGGGCGGCGGGTAGCCCTGCTGGATAACCAGTCTGCGGAGCATGATCAGCAGGGCAAACCTCTGCTGATCGCCCTGCATGGCTGGCTCGACAATAGCGCCAGCTTCTTGCCGCTGGCGCCGCATCTGGGAGATTTTCACCTCATCTGTGTCGATCTGCCGGGGCACGGTCACTCCGATCACAAGACCACCCCTTATGTCTTTGTCGACTGGCTGGACGATCTCTACCAGATCGTGCAGGCGGCGGGCTGGTCACGCTTCACTCTGCTCGGTCACTCCCTCGGGGCGTTGATCGCCTCGGCCTATGCCGGGGTGTTTCCCGAACAGGTGGAGCGGTTGATCATGCTGGAGGGGCTGGGCCCGCTCAGTCAGCCCGATGAGGAGGTACCTGCCCAGCTGCGACGTGCGATTTTAAACCGCAGTCGCACCCGGGAGCGCAGTGCCAACGGCTTTGCTTCCATCGATGAGGCTGTCGCCGCCCGTTGCAAAGTGGCGGATATCACGCCGCAGGCGGCGCGCCTTATCTGTGAACGGCAGCTTGAAGAGCGGGCAGGGCGCTGGTACTGGCGCAGCGACCCCCGCTTGCGGGATCTTTCACCCCTGAGAATGAGCGAAGGACAGGCTCGTGCATTGATGGTGGCTATCCGTTGTCCTGTGCTGTTGATTCAGGGGGAGCAGGGCTTTGCTGCGCTTGAAGCCCAATGGCAGGCCCGTCAGGATGCCTTCCAGCAGATCGAGCGGGTCATATTGGGTGGAAACCACCATTTTCATATGGAAAATTCGGTTGATACGGCCGTTTGTATCGTAAAGTTTTGTCAAGTTCGGTAGAATCGCCAGCTTTCAATAATTCCAGGTTTGTTTTCTCCCTCACATTTTTCTGTTGTTAATTTGCTGTTAATTGATGTTGCGCTGTGTAAATATGTGCGGCATTAGAGCATCAGCTTAAAACAACCGATTAAAATGGATGTGAACCGGGACGGAGGCAACACAGTGAGCGCACAGGTGCTAGTTATGCAGGAGAAGTTTGTGGAAAAAGTCTGGCTGAAACGTTATCCGGAAGGGGTCCCCGCCGAGATCAATCCAGACCAATACAGCTCCCTGGTCGAGATGTTCGAGTCCTCGGTAACCCAGTTTGCCGATCAGCCTGCCTTCGTCAACATGGGCCAAACCATCACCTACCGCCGGCTGGAAGAGCAGTCCCGCGCCTTTGCTGCCTACCTGCAAAACGAGCTGAAGCTGGAGAAAGGGGATCGGGTTGCGGTGATGATGCCCAACCTGCTGCAATATCCCATCGCCGTGTTCGGCATCCTGCGCGCCGGCATGATAGTGGTCAACGTCAACCCGCTCTATACCCCGCGCGAGCTGGAGCACCAGCTCAAAGATTCCGGTGCCAAAGCCATCGTCATCGTCTCCAACTTCGCCCATACCCTGGAAAAAGTGGTCTACGACACCCCGATCAAGCACGTTATCCTGACCCGGATGGGGGACAACCTGGGGCTGGCCAAGGGCACTCTGGTCAACTTCGTGGTCAAGTACGTCAAGAAGCTGGTGCCGAAATACAATCTGCCCCACGCTACCACCATGCGTCAGGCCCTCTCCAAGGGGCGTTTCCTGCAGTACATCAAGCCGGAGATCACCAACGACGATCTCGCCTTCCTGCAGTACACCGGTGGCACCACCGGCCTCTCCAAAGGGGCCATGCTGACTCATCGTAACATGATTGCCAACGTCGAGCAGTGCCTCGGTGTCTACGGCCCCATGCTGGAACGTGGCAAGGAGTTTGTGGTTACCGCATTGCCCCTCTATCACGTCTTCGCCCTGACCGTGAACTGCCTGCTCTTTATGCGTATCGGCGGTTACAACCTGCTGATCAGCAACCCGCGCGACATCCCGGGCTTTGTCAAAGAGATCAAGAAGTACCCCTTCACCTGCATTACTGGGGTTAACACCCTGTTCAATGCGTTGGTCAACAACGAAGAGTTTCAGGGCATCGCCTTTGACAAGCTCAAGCTGACCATCGGCGGTGGCATGGCGGTGCAGCGCGCGGTTGCGGAGAAGTGGAAGACGCTGACCGATACCCCGTTGCTGGAAGGCTATGGCTTGACCGAGTGCTCACCGCTGGTGAGCGTCTGCCCCTACGATCTGACCGACTACAACGGCTCCATTGGTCTGCCGGTCTGCTCTACCGAGATCCGGCTGGTGGATGACAACGGTCAGGTGATCCACGCCCTCGGCACCCCGGGCGAAATGCAGGTGCGCGGCCCGCAGGTGATGGTGGGCTACTGGCAGCGCCCGGAGGCGACCGCCGAAGTGATGCAGGATGGCTGGCTCTGTACCGGTGATATCGCCGTCTGCGACGAGCAGGGCTTCTTCAAGATCGTTGACCGCAAGAAGGACATGATCCTGGTCTCCGGTTTCAATGTCTACCCGAACGAGATCGAAGATGTCGTTGCCCTGCACCCGAAAGTGCTGGAAGTGGCCGCTGTCGGCGTGCCGCACAAGGTCTCCGGCGAGCTGGTGAAGATCTTTGTGGTCAAGAAAGATGCAAAATTGCAGGAGGACGAGATTATTGCCCACTGCCGTAAACATCTGACTGCCTATAAGGTGCCGAAACTGGTAGAATTTCGTGACGAACTTCCCAAGACCAATGTGGGCAAGATCCTGCGCCGCGTACTGCGCGACGAGGAGATTGCCAAGCAATAACCGGACTGTGGCTGCAGAAGCCTCTGCAAACCAGCACCGTCGTTATGCAAAACCGTGGGTCATCCCACGGTTTTTTCTTTTTGGCCCTGATCAACCGCGCAGGCACAGATGCACTATCAACTTATCACTCAGCAAGACGAACTTGAGCAGTATCTCGCTTCTCTGGCCGACGTTCCCCTGGCTATCGATACTGAATTCGTTCGCACCCGTACCTACTATCCCCAGCTTGGCCTGTTCCAGATCTATGACGGCGAGCATCTGGCGCTGCTGGATCCGCTTACCCTGGATCTCTCCGCCCTCTGGCAACGACTGGGCAGGGAAGGGCAGATCGCCATCCTGCACGCCTCTGGCGAAGATCTGGAGCTTATCCAGCATCAGGCTGGCCACCTGCCCAACCAGATGCACGACACCCAGCTTGCTACCGCCTTTCTCGGTTACGGCGTTTCGGTCGGCTTTGGTGCGCTGGTGAATGAATTCCTCGGGGTCGAGCTGGAAAAAGATCAGGCGCGCACCGACTGGCTGGCACGCCCGCTTACACCGCGTCAGCTCGAATACGCGGCGGCGGATGTCTTCTACCTGATGCCGCTCTACGAGAAGGTGATGGCCAAACTGCGGGAAAGCGGCAAGTTTGCCTGGTTCGAGCAGGAGTGCCAGAACCACTCCGCCCGCAAGACCCAGGGTAGCGATCCCCGTCAGGCATATCTTGACATCGTCAACGCCTGGCAACTGGGTCGCCGCGAGCTCGCCATTCTGCGCGAGCTGGCCGCCTGGCGCCAGCAAGAGGCGGTGCGCCGGGATCTGGCCCTCAATTTTGTGGTGAAAGAGCTGCACCTGTTCAAGGTGGCGGAGCGTCGTCCTGCCTCCCTGCGGGATCTCAACGAGCTCGGCCTCTCGCCCATCGAGATCAAGATCCACGGCAAGCGGATGCTCGATATTGTCGCCAAGGCGCAGCAGAGCGATCCTGACAGCTGGCCCGAGCCCATTCGCCGGCTCGTGGACTTTCCCCAGTACAAGGCCGAGCTCAAGCGCATCAAGGCCATGGTGGAAGAGAAGGCCAAGGCGAGCAATATTCCGCCCGAGCTGATTGCCAGCAAGAAGATCATTCACCAGTACTTCACCTGGAGCTGGCGGATGAACGACGAAGAGCGGGCTCGCAGCGACAAGCCGATGCTGCTGCAAGGGTGGCGTCATGAGCTGGTAGGTCACCTGCTGGCACAATAAGCCACCAGACGGTTGCACCTATAAATCAATCCTCACCCTCGGGTGGGGATTTTTATTGGGCGAAAGAGACAAATGGGCATGCCGAAATGGGAAACGCTGGTGGGACGTGGCTGGCCGGATGGCAGGAGTCGAGAGTGAAAAAGAGAGCAGAGAAGAAAAGGCAGCGGCTAACACCGCTGCCATTTTTGATCACCAGATAGGCTGGGTCAGGTAGGGGTTGCTCGCCTTCTCGCGGCCGAAGGTTGAGCTGGGGCCATGGCCCGGGATAAAGACGATCTCATCGCCAAGGGGCAGCAGGGTCTCGGTGATCGACTTAATCAGCGTCCCGTGATCGCCACGGGGGAAGTCGGTGCGGCCGATGCTGCCGGCAAACAGCACATCGCCAACCCAGGCGAGCTGCTCGGCTTGGGAGAGCAGCACGATATGGCCCGGGGTGTGGCCGGGGCAGAAGTAAACGTCCAGCTCGCACTGGCCAAGCTGCACCTTGTCACCCTGCTCAAGCCAGCGATCCGGTGTGAACGCGGGGGTATGGGCGAAGCCGAACATCTGGCTCTGCTGGGGCAGCATGTCGAGCCAGAAGGCGTCCTCCTTGTGGGGGCCGGTGATGGCGACGCCGGTTTTTTCCCGCAGCTCGGCGGCGGCACCCACATGATCCAGATGACCGTGAGTGAGCAGGATGTGGGTCAGGGTCAGGCCACGCTTGGCGATGGCCGCCAGCAGTTTGTCCGCTTCGCCGCCCGGATCGATCAGGGCCGCCTGATGGGTCTCGTCACACCAGATGAGGGAGCAGTTCTGGGCGAACTGGGTGACCGGGATCACCTCGAATTTCAACATAGAGTTCCTCTCTTGGGATGGGTCAGCCGCGCAGCGCGCTGGCATGCTGCTCGGCGAAATAGTCGAGACAGGCCTGCTTGTCACCGCGAAACACGATGCGCTCCTGCTTGTTGCCAAGCTGATAGAGATACATGGGGTCGTAGTAGCGGGTCAGCAGCAACGTGATCCAGGCCAGATGCAGCGCGGTATCACCGCTCTTTTCCTGCTCGGTGAGAGCGGTCTGCATCAGGGCATCCAGCTCGCGGTGGGCCTGATCGCCAAGACGGCGCTTGAGACGGGCCAGCGCATCGGTGAGGTAGGCGGCAAACAGCGGCCAGCCGGCTTCCTGGCCATACATGGCTTGATAGCGCAGCCAGAGATCGTGCACGTAATCTTCACGGATCTGCTCGGCCCGATCGATCTGCGGAACATCCACCACCACCAGCGGTGCCTGACTCATGGCTTCATGGAGGGAGAGAGGCAGGCAGCAACGGCCAATCAGGCGGCTCTCATCCTCGACCACGAAGGTCTGCTCGCCGCGATGGCGGCGTTTAAGCAGCTCGATGGCGAGGTTGTTTTCAAAGTTGATGTTGCTGGGCTGGCCGCCGGGCAGTTGACCGAAGGAGGAGCCCCTGTGATGGGCGTGTCCTTCCAGATCGAGCGCCTGAGCTACGTGGTCCAACATATGGGTCTTGCCGGAGCCGGTCATGCCGGTCAGCACAGTCCAGCGACACTCGGCAGAGGCCTTGTCCTGGGTGTCGATCAGGAAACGGCGCAGCTCCTTGTAGCCTCCGGCGACGCGGGGGCGAGTCACCCCCGCATCAGCCAGCCACTGTTGTACGGTTTGCGAGCGCAGGCCGCCGCGAAAGCAGTAGAGCACGGCATCGGGCTGCTGGCGCAACTGCGCCAGCCAGCCTTCGAGTCGTTCGGCACGTACTGCTCCCCCCACCAGCTTGTGTCCAAGCTCAATGGCGGCGGCCTGACCCTGCTTCTTGAAGCAGGTCCCCACCTGGGCGCGCTCATCGTCTGTCATCAAGGGCAGATTGGTCGAGCAGGGGAAGGCCCCCTCCTTGAACTCGATGGGGGCGCGCACATCAATCAACGGCACATCGTCCAAAAAGAGTTCGGCGTAGTCCGTGGCCAGTGGCAATTCACTCATTGGACAATCTCGATAAAGCGGGAGCCCTCAAGGGGCTTGATCTGGCCGATGGGCGAGAGCGCAAGGCCAGCTTCGTGCGCGATGGCGAGCAGCTCGGCTTCGCTCTCTTTACCCACTGCGACCAGCAGGCCGCCACTGGTTTGCGGATCGCACATGATGTTACGGGTGCGATCGTCCATGGCATCGAGCTTGTGGCCGTAGGAGTCGTGGTTGCGCAGGGTCCCGCCCGGTACGCAGCCCTCGGCGAGGTAGTAATCCACCTCATCCAGCAGCGGCAGTGCCTTGAAGTCGAGGCGGGCGCTGACATTGGATCCTTCGCACATCTCCAGCAGATGGCCCGCCAGACCAAAACCGGTCACGTCGGTCATGGCGTGGACACCCGGCAGCTCGGCAAAACGCTGACCGATCTTGTTGAGGGTGCACATGGCGTTGGGGGCCAGTTGCTCGTGTTCCGGCTTCAGCTTGCCCTTCTTCTGGGCGGTGGTGAGGATACCGATACCAAGAGGCTTGGTCAGATAGAGGGTGTCACCCACCTTGGCAGTGTCGTTCTGCTTGATGGCGTCCAGGGGCACGATACCGGTGACCGCGAGGCCGAAGATGGGCTCGGGGGCATCGATGCTGTGGCCACCGGCTAGCGAAATGCCCGCTTCGTGGCATACCTGACGGCCGCCGTCGATCACCTGCTGGGCCACTTCCGGCGCCAGGGTATTGATGGGCCAGCCGAGGATGGCGATGGCAACGATAGGCTTGCCGCCCATGGCGTAGATATCGCTGATGGCGTTGGTGGCGGCGATGCGGCCAAAGGTGAAGGGGTCATCGACGATGGGCATGAAGAAGTCGGTGGTGGAGACAATGCCCTGACCGTTGCCGATATCGACCACGGCCGCGTCATCCTTGCTGCTGTTGCCAACGATCAGGGTCGGGTCGTTGAAGCCCGGGATCTGGCTCTTGAGGATGGTGTCGAGTACCTTGGGAGAGATTTTGCAGCCGCAGCCAGCGCCGTGGCTGTATTGGGTCAGACGAATGGAAGACATACTTACCCCTTTTATTTGCAAACAGAGCAGAGGCTCTGTGGAGCCATCTTGGTCAATGGGCGGCCTTGTAGAGAGGAAGACAAGAAGCCGCAAATATGGGTGGCCTCGGTGCCAACAGGGGCAGCGATGACTGGCAGTTATGAAAGACCGCCAGGCCTGACGGGGAAGAAAAGGGCGACAAGGTGCGCCAGCGCAGCCCCGCCAAGGGCCACAGGACGGGGCATTATGCCACATTTGCCCCTTGGGGTTCGAACAGGAATTCACATAAACAGCAGGGAATTGCCCGCACTTGCCTATCATCGGTCTGGATCCGGCGCTGACTGATTGATTGCATTACAGATGCTGCAAAGAGAACGTCAAAGAGACCAACAGCACGAAACTGCCGATCTATAACAGGAGAGCTTAGTGACCACCACATTTTTGGTTAACCACCCCATTACCACGGCGCAGTTTGCGGCGTTGTTGGCGCAGACCTCGCTGGGGGCGAGACGGCCGCTGGACCATCCGGCCACCCTGCAGTGCATGCTGGATAACGCCAATTTGCTGATCACCGCCTGGCAGGGCGAGACCTTGGTCGGTGTGGCCCGCTCAGTGACCGATTTTCATTTTTGTTGCTACCTCTCGGATCTGGCGGTGGCCGAGTCGGTGCAGGGGCAGGGGATTGGCAAAGCCCTTATTCGCGAGACATTCTTGCAATTGCAGCCGGGCTGCAAGCTGATCCTGCTGGCCGCGCCGCAGGCGGTTGCATACTACCCCAAGCTTGGATTTAGCCAGCACCCGAGCGCCTGGGTGATGAGCAATCTGGATGAACTGGTACTGGATGAGTTGGCATAAAACCGTCAACTCATCCAGACAGGGCAAGATTAGCTTATTCGACCCGCTCCAGCGCCGGTTGCCGTGACTTGCCCCTGCGGCGCAGGCGCCGTTGCAGTGGTCGCTCCAGCAGGTTGTAGCTCAAGGCAGAGAGGCTGATCAGCACCGCCAGCATCAGCAAGGTGGCCACTACCCCCAGCAGCGGGTTGGTCTGGCCATACCACCACTCGGTGAGCCCCGGCGCCAGATAGTGGATGAGCTCGCAGCCGGTGAGCAGCACCAGCGCATGGAGCAGGTAGATGGAGTAGGAGAGATCTCCCAGCCAGTTGGTGAAGCGGTTATCCAAAAGGCGCAGCAGCGGACTCCGGCGCTCCCCCTGGGCGGCGGCAATCCAGATCAGCAGCACGTAGGAGGCGATCAGCAGCAGTGTCAGCTGCGGCGTCATGGCGAACTGCATCAGCGCGAAGGGCAGCACAAAGGCGATCAAGAGCGGCAGATCACGCTGCATCATGGGCGAGCCTTTCGCGGCCTTCACCCTCGGCAGCAGCCAGAGGCCGAGCACAAATTCACTCACCCCGCGTCCCACTGCCAGCGCGCCGCTG
Source organism: Aeromonas sp. 604443 (assembly GCF_049170315.1). Lineage (NCBI taxonomy): Bacteria > Pseudomonadati > Pseudomonadota > Gammaproteobacteria > Aeromonadales > Aeromonadaceae > Aeromonas > Aeromonas sp. 604443. Next base: position 665,986 of record NZ_JAAKMI010000001.1, on the reverse strand, counting down.
GTGACATCCAGGGTGCTGCGACTGTGCACGATAAAGGCCAGCACCGTCAGCGCCAGCAGGGGGGCGAGATGGCTCCAGCGACTGCGGGTCACCGCCAGCGGGATCAGCAGCGGGAACAGCAGGTAGCTTATCCACTCCACGCTCAGGGACCAGGCGGCGAAGTTCCAGGTCAACCCGTGATCGGTTACCACCTGCAGCAGCAGGAAGGCGCTCGGCAACGCTTCGGCCGGGGTAAAGGGGGAGCCGAAAGGCGGCATCCCTTCCCACTCCCACATCTTGAACAAGGGGCCGGCATAGAAGCCCACCCCGTGCCGCGCCTTGTAAAGCTCCCAGCTAACCAGCAGCAGCAGGGTCACCAGATAGAGGGGATAGACGCGGGTCAGCCGCAGCCAGAGAAAACGGCCATAGCTCACGGTGCGAGGCGTGCGTGTGAAGGCCTCGCCATAGACATGGGCCAGCACCACGCCGCTCAAAATAAAGAACAGGTCGACCCAGAGGTAGCCATTCTCGATGAGTTGGGTGTGGCCTGCGATCGACTCCATCCACTGGGGAAAGAGCAGCAAGCGGGCATGGAACAGCACCACCATCAGGGCAGCGATGCCCCGCAGCGGCGTTAACAGCGGCAATGATTGATTCATAACGGGATCCCTTGTGATGTTCAGCTTGGCCTGACATCGATTTTTGTTGTTGTACCGTCCATCAATCCTGATGGGACGGTTGCCCCGGCTTGGCTGCCACAGGCGGGATCACACTACGGAAAAGAGAGCCATACGGGTGTGATTCAAATCATAAATGTGCAGTTTTTGTGCAAAAAATTTAAACAGGTAAAGACGTGGGACGCAGGCAGGGAAAGAGGAGTAGAGAGAACACCCATAAAGCAGAGAGGGTGGTCAACGGGGCGAGGGTCAGGTCTATAGGCGTTAAGCAAAACAATCAGGCCCGCAAGGGGCCTGATTGATCACAAGGGGAGGGTGGTTGCCGATCAGCGGGCGCGTACCACCAGACCCTTGAGGTAGAAGCCTTCCGGATAGGCGGTACCGATAGGGTGATCGGAGGCCTGGGAGAGCAGCTCCAGGATCTGGGCATCGCGACCGGCATCGAGCGCTGCATCGGCAACGATCTTCTGGAACAGGCTCTGCTCCATCAGGCCGGAGCAGGAGTAGGTCAAGAGCACGCCACCCGGCGCCAGCAGTTGGAACGCCAGCATGTTGATGTCCTTGTAGCCACGGCAGGCACCCAGCAGCTGCGCCTTGCTCTCGGCGAACTTGGGCGGATCCAGCACGATGACATCGAATTTCTCGCCCTTTTCGCGGTATTCACGCAGCAGCTTGAACACGTCGTGACGGACAAACTGGGTGTTGCTGGTATCCAGCCCGTTCAGCTCGGCGTTCTGGCGGGCAATATCCAGCGCATTCTGGGAGAGATCGACGTTGACCACCTCCTTGGCGCCGCCCTTGAGGGCATAAACGCCAAAACCGCCGGTGTAGCAGAAGCAGTTGAGGACCCGTTTGCCTTCGGTGTATTTGGCGGCAGCCTGACGGTTGTCCCGCTGATCCAGATAGAAACCGGTTTTGTGGCCATTGCGAATGTCCACCAGGATCTTGACGCCACCGTTCTCTTCAATGACCACCGGCTCGTTCGGGGTCTCGCCATAGATGACGCCGGTGCGCTCTTTCAGCCCTTCCTTCTTGCGTACCGCCACGTCGGAGCGCTCATAGATGCTGCATTCTGGGTAGAGGGTACGCAGTGCCTGCGTTATCAGCTCACGCTGGAACTCGGCACCGGCAGAGAGGATCTGGCACACCAGAAAATCGGCATAACGGTCGATGGTCAGACCCGGCAGGCCGTCGGATTCGGCGGCGCAGAGGCGATAGCCGGTGAGACCCTGACGCTTGATCAGCGGATCGCGAGACTCCTGCGCATATTTGAGGCGACGGATAAAGAAGTCGAGATCGACGGTCTCATCCTTGTCGAAGGTCCAGACCCGGGCACGGATTTGGGAGCTGCCTGACCAGGCGCCACGGGCGAGCCACTTGCCATCGTTGGCATAGATCTCGACGGTATCGCCGTCAATGGGGTTGCCCTGAACCCGCTCAATCCCCTTGGAGAAGATCCAGGGGTGGCGACGCAGCAGGGATTTTTCGCGGCCTTTGACGAGATAGATGGAAGCGCTCATGGATGTTTGCCGATGGTAGAAAGAAAAGGGGCCACATTCTATGTGGCCCGCAGGTAAAACTCAAACAACCCTGTGTAATGGATGGGGTTGCCCTGATCTGACACCTCATATGGTCAGAGCTTAATCCCCTTGAGTGCCTGGGTCAGTTCGCTGGCGGTGGCTTTCAGCCCCTGCGTGCCAGCTACCGAGGCGCTGGCGGACTCTTCCACCTGCGCCGCTTCATGGCGCACCTGATCCAGATTGTGGGTGATCTCGGCGGCGACCGAGCTCTGCTCTTCGCTGGAGGTGGCGATCTGGGTGCTCATCTCTAGCACCGCATCGCTGTGGTTGCTCAGCTTTTCGATATCGAGCCCCACTTCGCTGATGAGCTGCTGGCTGCTGGCGGCGCGCCCCACGGTTTTCTCCATGATCTCGTTCAGCGCGCCGGTACCGGTCTGCAGCTCTTCGATCATCTGCTGGATCTCCACCGTCGCCTGCTGGGTACGGCTGGCGAGAGTACGCACTTCATCTGCCACCACCGCAAAGCCGCGACCCTGCTCACCGGCACGGGCCGCTTCGATGGCGGCGTTGAGGGCCAACAAGTTGGTCTGCTGGGAGATGGCGTTGATGACGTTGACCACTTCGTTGATGCGATTGGCGTTGTGAGTCAGCCGCTCGACCGCGCCCGATGCATTGCCAATCTCGTCCGCCAGGGTGCGGATCGCTTCGATGGTGCGGGCTACCCGGTTGGCGCCATTGGCCGCCTCTTCGCTCGATTGGCGGGTCTGCTGCAGGGTGTCGTTGGCATTGCGCGCCACTTCGCGGATCGCCGCCGACATCTGCTCCATGGCAGTGGCCAGTGAATCCATGTGCTGGCGCTGGGAACGCGCCATGGTCTCGCCTTCGCGGGCATGGTCACGAAACTCGTCTGCGGCCAGGGTCAGCGCTTCGGCAGACTCTTCGACCAGCTTGACGATCTGATGCTGGCGGTCGGTAAAGCGGTCGATGCTGCCCGCCAGGGTGGAGAACTCGTCCCGCACCGGGAAGAAGTTGAGACGGAAGGTGAGATCCCCGTCCGCCACGGTTTGCAGCGCCTTGTTGGTGGAGTAGAGCGCACCGGAGACAAAGGTCATCATGTAGTGGATCACCAGTGCCATCAGGGCGGCCAGCGCGCCGATCAGGAGCAGGGTCGAGCCCTGACCCTCCCACATGGAGAGGTTGCTGGTATCGAGATCACCGGTGACGTAGCCTGCCTGACCTGCTGGCGCGGTAAAGAGGTAGTGCTCCCCTTGCTGTTGCAACCCGCTGCTGCCTTGCCGGGTCAGACGCAGATCAGCAGGCAACACCAGAGTGGGCTGCTGGCTGACCAGCTGCGCTGTGGTCTCGACCCGTTGCTGCAACTGCGCTACCCGCAGGGAGATCTCCTGCTGATGGCTGGCCGCCAGCATATACCAGCTGAGAAAGGCGATGATGAAGAGAGGTAACCAGAACGCGATATGGAATTTTTCACTGATGGTGAGGTGAATGAGATAGCGGTCAACCCACCGGAATTTAACTTCTTTCATAATGGAGCTGCATCCTGCAGAGATAGAGTGTCGGGCACATTATCGTCTCGGGAATTTTTTTCTTAAGCGGAAGGTGTGAGAAATGGGAGAGCAATCGTTTGTCATTCGGGTGTGGGGGCAGGTGCAGGGGGTGGGATTTCGCTATTTCACCCGTGAGCGGGCGCTGCAACTGGGTTTGCGGGGCCATGCCTACAACCTGGAGGATGGCTCGGTGGAGATCCTCATCAGCGGCCCCGCGCAGGGGGTGCAGATGATGCTGGGTTGGCTGGAGCATGGCCCGCGCACCGCCAGGGTGACCCGGATGGAGTATGAAGAGGCGCTGCCGCCCACTGGCCAGGGCTTTCACACCAACTGAAGGGGCGGGGACGAGATGGACGCTGACAAGGAAAGTCTGTTGCTGACTCAGGCAACAAGCTGGGTCGCCCGTTATCAGGAGGCGGCGCGAGCGGTGCGCGAAGAGGCCAGCGAACCGGCCGTGCATGGCTACCGTATCGCGGCGCGCCGCTTGCTGGCACTGCTCGCCCTGTGGCGACCACTCGCCTATCATCCCGAGCTGGAGCGGCGTCTGCTGCGCTCGGTCGGGCGGCTTTCGGCGCTGCGGGATGCTCAGGTCTACGCCGAGCGTTTTGGCAAGCCGCCTGCCAGCACGGGCAATACCCACAAATCGGCCTGTCGCGTGCCCCTGTTGTCGAGGCGACTGGCCCGCTGGCTTGCAGCGGTGGCGCAGGTGCCGGATGCGCGGGCATTGGCATCGCTCTATCAGCAGCATCTGGCCCTGCGCCTTGATGAGGCGCAGGGCGCTCTCGATGAACCTATTCCCTGCGTTGGAAAATCTGCCAGCTCCCGTCAGCAACAGTTGCGCCGCTGGCATCGGCTGCGCCTCGAGATCAAGCAGGCCCGTTATGGCGTGGAACTGTTGCTGGATCTGGGGAGTGGAGATCCCGGCTGGTTGAGCACCCTGACTCACTGGCAGGAACGACTCGGCCAGTTGCAGGATTGGCGTCAATGGCGGCAGAGGTTGCGAGCAGAGCAGGGGAACACCCGCAAGCAGACGAAACTGCGGCAGCAGTTGAAGGGGAAGATCACCACCCGTTTGCGTCAATTGGACTGCCAGCAGGCGGAGCTGGTGGCGCTCAAACTGGCGATGCAGGCAGGCCACAACATGAATGACATGCCAAGTCGGGTGATCAGGTATTCAGAACAAAATGTATCGACCGCGAATCCCGGTTGTGGATAGCCCCGAGGCCGCAATCTACGAAAGTCATCCGCGACCAGCATCTACAGAAACTATCCAAGCCAAATATGTGAGACAAAAAAAGAGAGGCCGTTTGGCCTCTCTTCTCTATCTGGCTGTGGTCGCAGTCAGCGATACGCTTACTTGACGCGCATGCCCGGCTGGGCGCCTTCCTGCGGCTCCAGGATCCAGAGATCCTTGCCGCCCGGGCCTGCAGCCAGCACCATGCCTTCGGACATGCCGAAACGCATCTTGCGCGGCGCCAGGTTGGCCACCATCACGGTCAGCTTGCCTTCCAGATCTTCCGGGTTGTAAGCGGACTTGATACCGGCAAACACCTGACGGGTTTCGCCGCCGATATCCAGTTGCAGCTTGAGCAGCTTCTCGGCTTCCGGTACCGCTTCGGCCTTCTTGATCAGCGCGACGCGCAGGTCAATCTTGGCAAAATCGTCATAGGTGATGGTTTCGCTGATGGGGTCATCAGCCAGCGGGCCGGTCACTTTCGGTGCCTGCTCTTTGGCCAGGTCTTCCTTGGAGGCCTCGATCATGGCTTCAATCTTCGCCGGCTCGATGCGTGAGAAGAGGGCCTTGAACGGTGCCACGGTGTGATCGACCAGCGGCATCTCGATGCCATCCCAGCTGAGGGTTTCGGCCAGGAAGGCTTCGGCACGCTCGGCCAGCAGCGGCATGACGGGCTTGAGGTAGGCCATCAGTACGCGGAACAGGTTGATACCGACGGAGCAAACAGCTTGCAGCTCGGCGTCAGCCCCTTCCTGCTTGGCGATGACCCAAGGAGCCTTGTCATCCACATAGCGGTTGGCCTTGTCGGCCAGCGCCATGATTTCGCGGATGGCACGGCTGAACTCGCGGCTCTCATAGGCTTCGGCAATGGCGGTACGGGCATTGGCGAATTCGGCGTAGAGCTCGGGCTCGGCGCAGGTTGCCGCCAGCTTGCCGCCAAAGCGCTTGGCGATAAAACCGGCGTTGCGGGAGGCGAGGTTAACCAGCTTGTTGACCACGTCAGCGTTGACGCGCTGCACGAAATCTTCGAGGTTCAGGTCCAGATCATCGATGCGGCTGTTGAGCTTGGCGGCGTAGTAGTAACGCAGGCACTCCGGATCCAGGTGGTTCAGGTAGGTAGATGCCTTGATAAAGGTGCCCTTGGATTTGGACATCTTGGCGCCGTTGACGGTTACATAGCCGTGCACGTTGACCTTGGTCGGCTTGCGGAAGTTGGCACCTTCCAGCATGGACGGCCAGAACAGGCAGTGGAAGTAGGCGATGTCCTTGCCGATGAAGTGGTAGAGCTCGGCGTCGGAGTCCGCTTTCCAGTAGCTGTCAAAGTCGATGTCGCCACGCTTGTTGCACAGGTTCTTGAAAGAGGCCATGTAACCGATGGGGGCATCCAGCCAGACGTAGAAATACTTGCCTGGGGCGCCGGGGATTTCGAACCCGAAGTAGGGGGCATCACGGGTGATGTCCCACTGCTGCAAGCCGCTTTCGAACCACTCCTGCATCTTGTTGGCCATCTCTTCCTGAATGGCGCCGGAGCCGCGCACCCACTCAGAGAGCCATTTTTCAAACTGCGGCAGGTCGAAGAAGAAGTGCTCGGAGTCCTTCATTACCGGAGTCGCGCCGGAGACGGCAGATTTCGGATCGATCAGCTCGGTTGGGCTGTAGGTGGCGCCGCAGCTGTCGCAGTTGTCGCCATACTGCTCCGGAGATTTGCACTTGGGGCAGGTCCCCTTGACGAAACGATCCGGCAGGAACATGGATTTTTCCGGATCGAACAGCTGGGAGATGGTGCGGCTCTTGATAAAACCACCATTTTTCAGGCGGCCATAGATCAGCTCCGCCAGCTCACGGTTCTCGTCGCTGTGGGTAGAGTGATAGTTGTCAAAGCTAATGTTGAACCCGGCGAAATCGGCCTGGTGCTCCTTGGAGACCGCGGCAATCATCTCTTCCGGGGTGATCCCCATCTGCTGTGCCTTGAGCATGATCGGGGTGCCGTGGGCATCATCGGCACAGATGAAGTGCACCTGATGGCCGCGCATTCGCTGATAACGAACCCAGATATCGGCCTGGATATGTTCCAGCATGTGGCCAAGATGGATGGAGCCATTGGCATAGGGGAGGGCGCAGGTTACCAGCATTTTACGAGGATCAGTTGCCATATTACGTTCTTGATGTGCTTGTTGGGATGATAGAGTGCCGTGCATGTTACCCGAATTGGGGGTAGCCTGCCTAGGGTTGTGGCTATGCCAACCTTGGCAGCACCTGCCGTTATGATGGCAGGCAAGCCACTGATTTGTGTGCGGTAACCGTTCACCTCAAGATAATGACAAGATAATGAGGAGTTAATGGTGATTGATTCAGTAAAACAGATCCTCGCCGAATTTAAGCCAGCAGGCTGGCACAAGGATCTGGTGGATGCCGGATTCGTTCGCGAGATCATCAATCAGGGTCAGGGGCTTACTATCCGGCTGGTCTTGCCGTTTGCCGGTCTCTCGCTGCTCGATCAGCTCAAAGAGAACTACGATGCCAGGCTGCGTAGTGCCACCGGCGCTGCCCGTATCGACTGGGCATTGGAGATTGACGTCGCCAGCATGCCGCGGGCGCAGGGCCTCAATGCCGTGCAGGGCATTCGCAACATCATCGTGGTTGCTTCCGGCAAGGGCGGGGTAGGCAAGTCCACCACCGCAGTCAATCTGGCGCTGGCGCTGCAAAAAGAGGGGGCGCGGGTCGCTATTCTCGATGCCGATATCTATGGCCCTTCCATTCCCACAATGATGGGCACCCTCAAGGAGCGCCCGGTCAGCCATGACGGCAAGCTGATGGAGCCGGTGATGGCCTGCGGCCTCAAGAGCAACAGCATCGGCTATCTGGTCTCCGAGCAGGATGCCACCATCTGGCGTGGCCCGATGGCGAGCAAGGCGCTGGCGCAGATCCTCCATGAGACCCGCTGGGGCGAGGTGGATTATCTGGTGGTAGACATGCCGCCGGGCACTGGCGATATCCAGCTCACCATGGCTCAGCAGGTGCCCACCTCGGCGGCGGTGATCGTCACCACCCCGCAAGATGTGGCGCTGGCCGATGCCCGCAAGGGGATCGCCATGTTCAACAAGGTCAATGTGCCGGTGCTTGGCATCATCGAGAACATGAGTTATCACGTCTGCAGCGCCTGTGGTCATCATGAGCCGCTGTTTGGTACCGGTGGCGGCCAGAAGATGGCAGAGCAGTATCAAGTGGCACTGCTTGGTCAATTACCGCTGCACATCGATATCCGCCAACACATGGATGATGGCTGTCCGACGGTGTTCGGCGCACCGGAAGGGAGCCTGGCTCAGGCTTATTTGAAGCTGGCGCGCAGGGTAGGGGCTGAACTCTTTTTCAGCGCAAAACCGATTGCGACCCCCCTCTATGCCATGGCGCTGGATGAATAATCGGCGGTCGGTCACTTGAAAGGGAATTGAGGGTGGGCATGACCCACCCTTTTTTATATAATGGATCGGTTTAAACCATCCCCACTGCTCTTCTCTTTTAGGTATTTGTCATGTCTGATACTCAACATTCGTGTGTGATCATCGGTATTGCGGGCGCATCTGCGTCTGGCAAAAGTCTTATAGCCCAGACCATTTATGAAGAGCTGGTGGCCGAACTGGGCGCAGGTCAGATTGGTGTGATCACCGAAGATTGCTACTACCGTGATCAGACCCACCTGACCATGGAAGAGCGGGTCAAGACCAACTATGACCACCCCAACGCGCTGGATCACGACCTGCTGGTACAGCACCTTAGCCAGCTGGTCAAAGGTGACGCGGTTGCCATTCCCCAGTACTCCTACACCGAACACACCCGGATGAGCGAAGTGACCCCGTTTGCGCCGCGCCGGGTGATCATTCTGGAAGGGATCCTGCTGCTGACCGACAGCCGTCTGCGGGATCTGATGGATGCCTCCATCTTTATGGATACCCCGCTCGACATCTGCCTGCTTCGCCGTCTGGTGCGTGATGTGCAGGAGCGTGGCCGTACCATGGACTCCGTGCTCAAGCAGTATCAGAAGACAGTGCGTCCGATGTTCCTGCAGTTTATCGAGCCGTCCAAACAGTATGCCGATGTGATCGTGCCCCGTGGTGGCAAGAACCGCATCGCCATCGACATGCTCAAGGCGCGTATTCGCCACATGTTGATTGGTTAAGATGAAACAAGCCGGGTGATGCCCGGCTTTTTTAAAAGCACAATTTGTCAGGAGAGTCGCCCAATGCGTCTGTGTGATACCGATATTGAACGCCATCTGGATGAAGGCAAGATCGTCATTGAGCCACGGCCCGGGGTAGAGCGGATCAGTGGTGTCAGTGTCGATGTGCTGCTGGGTAACGAGTTTCGGGTGTTTCGCGATCATACCGCGCCCTATATCGACCTGAGCGGCCCGAGCAGCGAGATGGCCGATGCCATCGATCGGGTGATGAGTGACGAGATCCACATCCCCGATGGCGAAGCCTTCTACCTTCACCCGGGTCAGCTGGCGCTGGCGGTGACCTACGAATCCGTCACCCTGCCTGCCGATATCGTTGGCTGGCTGGATGGCCGCTCTTCACTGGCGCGCCTGGGTTTGATGGTGCACGTGACCGCGCACCGCATCGATCCGGGTTGGTCCGGTCGCATCGTGCTGGAGTTCTACAACGGCGGCAAGCTGCCGCTGGCGCTGCGCCCGAAGATGAAGATCGGCGCCTTGAACTTCGAGATGCTTTCCGGCGTCGCGGCCCGTCCCTACAACAAGCGGGAAAATGCCAAGTACAAGAGCCAGCAGGGCGCCGTCGCCAGCCGCATCAATCAGGACTGATAACTGGCAACACAGCAACGATTCAAGGGAGCACAAGGTGCTCCCTTTTTGCATCTGGAATCAAACGGATATGGGATTGATGGTGCTGGTCGGATGAGATTGGTGGGGTAGGGGCGTTTTATCACCAATTTTGCCTGTTTTTATGTCATAAAAACGTCATAAAAATGAAATCATTGGCTTAATTGTCAGCTAATTTTGCCATTTCCTGCAATCATTGATGGCTTTAATTAATCGATGGCAAGCCGCATGAGGACTGGCTCTAGGATATTTTTTTCCAAAAAGCTCTTTTTTTTTATGGCTGAAATATTTCAATGGTGGCTATGGTGTTGGCCGCCATCTGGCATAATCCGCCGCAACTCATAAACAGGCTTTTTTTTATGTTTGAAATGTTTAGTGGTTTGGGTTTGTGGTGGTCAATCGGTTTGGTATTGGCCGTTTTTTTTGTGCTTGCCTATGAATTTATCAACGGCTTTCACGATACCGCCAACGCGGTAGCAACGGTTATCTATACCAAGGCGATGCCGGCTCACCTGGCGGTTGTCGCATCGGGGATCTTCAACTTTTTTGGCGTCATGTTCGGCGGTCTGGGGGTGGCTTATGCCATTGTCCATCTGTTGCCCATCGACCTGCTGCTTGGGATGGACTCCACCCAAGGGTTGATCATGGTCTTCTCCTTGCTGTTTTCCGCCATCGTGTGGAACCTGGGCACCTGGTTCTTCGGGATCCCGGCCTCCAGTTCACATACCTTGATCGGTTCCATTCTGGGGGTAGGCGGCGCCTATGCCTGGATCACCCATAAACCGGTGACAGAAGGGATCAACGTGGGCAAAGCGATCGACATCATGCTTTCCCTCATCATCTCTCCCACCATAGGTTTCATCATCGCGGCGCTGCTGCTGCTGGCAATGAAACGCATCTGGACCAGCAACAAGATCCACAAAACACCGGAAGAGCGTCAGCTGGTGGATGGCAAGAAGCACCCGCCGTTTTGGGCGCGTCTGACCCTGGTGGCATCGGCCATGGGCGTCAGCTTCGTGCACGGCTCCAACGATGGCCAGAAGGGTATCGGTCTGGTGATGCTGGTGCTGATCTGCATGGCACCCGCCTATTTCGCGCTGGACATGAACAGCCGCTCTTATGACCTGGATCGGACCCAGGATGCCAACCAGCGCATCATGGAGATCTACCAGCGCAACCAGTCCGCCCTCTCTGGTGTCATCAACTTCTCTGCACCGGCAACGGCTCAGGAAGAGCTGATGACTCACTGCTCCGCCGATGGCGTGCTGCAGGCGATGGCCACCCTGGATGCCCGTCTGGGGGCTGTGCGTACTTATGATCAGATGAGCCTGACCGACCGTCGCGAAGTGCGTCGTCTGCTGCTCTGTATCGATGACACTGCCCGCAAGGTTGCCAAGCTGCCGCTGCCCGCCAAGGAGCTGACCGACCTGGCCAAATGGCGCAAGGATCTGACCGCGACCGCTGAATACGCACCGACCTGGGTGATCGTCTCCATCGCACTGGCGCTCGGTTGTGGCACCATGGTGGGCTGGCGTCGTATCGTCCATACCGTGGGAGAGAAGATCGGCACGACCGGCATGACCTACAGCCAGGGCATCGCGGCCCAGATCACGGCTGCGACCTCCATCGGAGTCGCCAGTCTGACTGGTATGCCGGTGTCCACCACCCACATCCTCTCTTCTGCGGTGGCGGGGACCATGATTGCCAACAAATCCGGCCTGCAGAGCCAGACTATCAAGACCATCCTGATGGCCTGGGTGCTGACCCTGCCGCTGACCATGCTGCTCTCCGGCGGCCTGTTCATCGTCAGCCATCATCTGTTTGGCTAAATGCCAATACCATATTCGATAAAGGGCCTGCGGGCCCTTTTTTGTGTTTCCTGTCCTCTCCTGAATACGGTTTACACCTTTCCCCCCAATAAATGAACAGTCCTATGGGATAAGGTGTGAAACGGACACCGCGCGATGACTCGCTGACGTTTAAACTGGCGTTGGTCGAACAGATTGAAAAAGGCGAGCTCAGCTGCCTGCAAGCACAAGCCCGATATGGCATTCAGGGCAATTCGACCATTCTGGTGTGGTTTGCGTAAACATGGTTGGCAAGATTGGAGCCTGAGGTATCTGTACCCGCCGGCAATAGCATCACCATGCCTGACCCCGACAAACAGACGCACCAACAATGTATCAAAGAGCTCGAGCAGCTGGCGCTGATAAGCCTGAAGGCCCAAGTCGTCGATGTGCTGAAGAACGACTAGGCGTTTCCATCGTAAAAAAGCGACCCGACAAGTCCTCTCGCAGCGGCAGGTCGAGAGGCTGACCATTGTCAGGGCTTGCCTGTTTCTGGGAATAAGCCGGCAGGCTTTCTACAAGCGCAATCGGGTTGCGGACGGACATCTAAGCTCAGGGGCTGCAGGTGGTGCGATTTGTGCGTCAGGTTCAGCTGCGACAACTGCAGGTCGGCACTAGCAAGCTGCATTATCTGCTTCAGGGTCAGGATGATGCCTAGTTCAAGGTCGGGCGGGACAGGCTGTTTCGGATATTGGCCGAGTACCGCTACTGGTGCAGCCCAGTCTAGGGTTTCCTCGTCGCGCAGTAATGCCGATTAATCCCTGTTTGTATTGTGTATGCACTGAGCGATGCTTTGCTGTTATATGCCAACAGACTAGAAATCGAATATCATTTTTAACGAGTCGGAAGATAGAATGAAAATCTTGAGCCGGTTTAACAAACCTTTACGACACAGACACAGTTTGCTGTCGCCAAGCTCCCGGTTCAAACAGAGGAGAGAGTCATGAGCCAGTCTGTGGCTTGGTCAATGCCATGCGGCGTATCGGTAGCGGATTTGTTTGTCCATATCCGAGGTATTACTGACCGGAGTCGGGTGTTCAAGAGGATATTTGCATTAGGTTCCTCATCCAAACTCCTTATCGATGAAGCTCGAGCAATCTATGTCATGAAGATAAAAAAAGAGCCACACAATGGTGTGGCTCTCGATTTAGTCGTTACCGGTGGATATCAGGGGCGGCCGGCCGGGCAGGTGGCCACGTTGACGGCGGCAGTGCTGCCACCGTGACGACCTGATGTGCTCACTTCGTTGCGTACCAGCGGCGGGTAGTTAACCGGCTCACGAGCAGGCAGGGCAGGGGCTTCGGCGGGGGTTGCCATCGGCGCGGATGCTTTGCGGGCACGAGCCAGCAGGCCAGCTCCGTGAGCTACCTGTTTGGTGACGGCCGGAGTCTCTTCCACCGCAACGGCAGCGACAGGAGTCAGGGCTTCGACAACAGCAGCTGGCATTTCGACTGCAACAGGTACAGCTTCCACGACAGGAGTGTTGACTGCAGGGGCTTCTTCAACAACCGGAGCGGTTTCAACCACGGTTGCGGCAGCCACGTCGACAGCCGGAGCGTCGACAACGGCAACTTCCGGCTCTGCTGCAACCACGACCTCAGCGACAGCTGCAACAACCGGGCTGGCAGCCACATCGGCTGGAGTTGCTTCGACCTGGGCAGCAGCCTGCTCGGCCGCTTCTTCAGCAACGGCTTCGACAACCACATGCTCGGTCAGTGCCGCAGAGGCTTGCAGAGCAGCAGCGACGGCTTCAGCGCTCGGGATGGTAACAACAGGCACTACCGGCTCTTCAACCTGCGCTTTGGCAATATCGGCCTGGGCGGCGGTAGTCAGAGTAGGCTCGGCTTGTTGCTCTTCATCACGCTGGCTACGTGCTTCTTCATTAATACGCTTGCGACGTTGGCCTTCGATGCGCTGGCTGCGCGGAGTACGGCGGGAACGGCGCTGACCTTCGGCCTGCTCATCCTGGTCGCCAGTCTCAACAGCTGCAACCTGAACCTCTTCTACGACAGGCAGGGCAGGGGTGTCGCTCGCAGCAACATCAACGCGGATCTGCTTGCGCAGCTGGCGACGTTCGCGGCGCTCAGCCACTTTCTGCTCTTTTTCCTGACGCGGTTCGATGGCATCAACGGTTTCCACCGCGTCAACGACAACCTCGGCACGAGGCTCACGGGGAGCGCGTGGCTCACGAGCCGGGCGCGGAGCACGGGGCTCACGTTCTTGACGCGCTTCGCGTGGTTCACGTTCCATCCGCTGTTCAGTGCGAACTTCACGTTCCTGACGGGGCTCACGCTCTTTACGAGGACGACGATTGCGGTTTTCACCACCTTCGCGGTTGCCATTTTCACGTTTCTCGCCAGCTTCCGCATTGTTGCGGCTGCCACGACTGTCGTCACGACGAGGACGCTGACCACGGCCACGACCTTCTTCGCGCTGATGACGCTGACCCTCTTCCTTGCGTGCTTCGCGAGCAGCCGGTTTATCAGCCGGAGCTTTTACTTCGGCAGGGGCTGCATCGCTGCTGAACAGGCCGGTAATGCCTTTGATCAGCTTGCTGAAGAAACCTGCTTCGGCAGGTGCAGCGGCAACGGCCGGGGCTGTCTGCTGCTGTGCTGCAACTGGCGCGGGTTGAGTCGGCTGGGCAAAGCCTTGCAGCAGCGGTTGTTCACGCTCGATCACCTGAGCTTGCTTCGGCTGGTAGACCGGCTTGGCAATCTCGGTTTTCAGCTCATAGCTGGCCGCTTCCGGGATCTCGTTCTGACGAATGCGGGTCACTTCGTAGTGCGGAGTTTCCAGATGCTGGTTCGGAATGATGTAAACACGCACATCATTTCGCTGTTCCAGACTGGCGATGGCAGCACGCTTCTCGTTGAGCAGATAGGCGGCAACATCCACCGGCACCTGACCGTGAACCTGCTCGGTGTTGTCCTTCATGGCCTCTTCTTCGATGAGACGCAGGATAGACAGGGCGAGGGATTCGTTGTCACGGATCACTCCTTGACCCTGGCAACGGGGGCAGATATGGCTGCTGGATTCGTTGAGGGAGGGACGCAGACGCTGGCGAGACATCTCCAGCAGACCGAAACGGGAGATCCGGCCAAGCTGGATGCGGGCGCGATCCTGATGAACCGCTTCACGCAGACGGTTTTCCACTTCGCGCTGATGGCGAACCGGCGTCATGTCGATGAAGTCGATAACGATCAGGCCACCTAGGTCGCGCAGACGCAATTGACGGGCAATTTCGTCGGCCGCTTCCAGGTTGGTTTGCAGCGCAGTCTCTTCGATATCGCCGCCCTTGGTGGCGCGGGAGGAGTTGATATCGATGGAGGTCAGTGCTTCGGTCGGATCGATAACGATGCTGCCACCGGAGGGGAGCCGCACTTCACGCTGGAAGGCCGATTCGATCTGGCTCTCAATCTGGAAGTGGTTGAACAGGGCGACTTCACCCTTGTACAGCTTCACACGGTTGAGGAAATCGGGACGTACCAGCTCGATATGGGCCTTGGCACGTTCGAAAATCACCGGATTGTCGATCAGGATCTCGCCCACATCGCGACGCAGATAATCACGGATGGCACGCACGATGACGTTGCTTTCCTGGTGGATCAGCACCGGCGCAGCGCGCTCCTGGGAGGCCTTGTGGATGGAGTCCCAGTGATTGAGCAGGACGTTCAGATCCCACTCCAGCTCTTCCGGAGACTTGCCCACACCGGCGGTGCGCACGATCAGACCCATGCCTTCCGGCACGGTCAATCCACTCAGGGCTTCTTTCAGTTCAGTCCGCTCATCACCCTCGATGCGGCGGGAGATACCACCTGCACGGGGGTTGTTGGGCATCAGTACCAGGTAGCTACCTGCCAGGCTGATAAAGGTGGTGAGGGCTGCACCCTTGGTGCCACGCTCTTCCTTGTCGATCTGGACGATAACTTCCTGACCTTCGCGGACCACTTCTTTGATGTTGGGACGACCCTGATAGGAGTAACCGGAGGGGAAGTAATTGCGGGCGATCTCCTTCAACGGCAGGAAACCGTGGCGCTCGGCGCCGTAGTCAACAAAAGCAGCTTCAAGGCTGGGTTCTACGCGGGTGATCTTACCCTTGTAAATGTTCGCTTTCTTCTGCTCGTGTCCCGGACTTTCAATATCCAAATCGTAGAGCTGTTGTCCGTCAACCAGCGCTACGCGCAACTCTTCTTCTTGAGTTGCGTTGATAAGCATTCTTTTCATTGAGTTCTCATTATTGTGTCATTTTGATTTCCTCCATCTGGGTCCTGCCAGCGCCGGCCTCGGGTCTTCAGCATACTGGGGCAACCTCCCGGTTGGGGTATGCATGAGGCGCAAACTAAGGGCGTTCTGGTCATCTTTTCTCGAGAAGAGATGAATAAGGATGCCGAAATGGAGACAAATAAACGGTGATGTTTGTGTTCTCCATGCGTTGTACCTCGCACCCGGGAACCGTCATGTTCTTCTAGACACGGTGTATCGGGATTGGGTGGCATACTTTTTGGCCACTTAGTACAAGGCTTGAACACAATGACAAAACCTTGTTTATTATCCCATTTAAACCTCTTTTATAGCAAGGCGCCATTTTTCAACAAACCAGCAGCCAAGGGGCGCTGGCAGTGGTAAAATCCGCGCCATGACACAGATACAACAACAAGTGCAGCTGCTCACCATCGAAGCTGAGCATGACGGGCAGCGCATCGACAATTTTCTCAAGACTCAGCTAAAGGGCGTCCCCAAGAGCCTGATCTATCGCATCCTTCGCAAAGGTGAAGTGCGAGTAAACAAAAAGCGCATCAAACCGGAGTACAAACTCTGCGCAGGCGATGAGGTGCGGGTTCCTCCCGTACGCGTTGCCGAGAAGAATGAGCTGCCTTCAGCAAATCTGGGCGTTATCCAGCGTCTGGAGAGCCAGATCCTGTTCGAAGATGATGCCATGATCGTGCTGAACAAGCCCTCCGGCATGGCAGTACACGGTGGCAGCGGCCTGAGCTTTGGCGTGATAGAAGGGCTGCGCGCCCTGCGTCCTGAAGCTCGGTTCCTTGAACTGGTTCATCGACTGGATCGCGATACCTCGGGCGTACTGCTGGTTGCTAAAAAACGCAGCGCACTGCGCAGCCTGCATGAGCAGTTGCGCGTCAAGACCATGCGCAAGCAGTATCTGGCGCTGGTGCGCGGCAAATGGCAGGCTCACGTGAAGGTGGTTAATGCACCTCTGCGCAAAAACGATCTGCAGTCTGGGGAGCGGGTAGTACGGGTCAGCGCGGATGGCAAGCCATCGGAAACTCGGTTCCGTATCGTGCGTCAATTTGCCGAAGCGACCTTGGTCGAGTGCAGCCCCATCACCGGTCGTACCCACCAGATCCGGGTGCACACCCTGCATGCCGGTCACCCGATTGCGTGTGATGATAAGTATGGTGAAGCGGCGTTTGACGAGAAAATGCGCAGCCAAGGGCTGAAACGGCTCTTTTTGCATGCCTGGAAGCTCAGCTTCACCCATCCGGCCGATGGTCGCGAGATGCAGGTAGAAGCGCCGCTGGCACCTGAACTCGACAACTTCCTCAACGGCTTGCCACGCTGATGCAGGATATCCGGCTCGCCATTTTCGATTGGGATGGCACCCTGATGGATTCGGTGGGCCGGATTGTCGCCTGTGTGGAGGGGGCCGCCAGAGATTGTGAGCTGGCGGTACCTTCACCAGCCCAGATCCGGCAGATCATCGGATTGAGCCTTGATGTCGCCATGTCCCGCCTGTTCCCTTTGTGTAGCGACAGTGGCACCGCCATTGATGAGCACCAGATTGCCATGCTCATCGATCGTTATCGTCATCACTATCTGCACGATGCGACCCCCAGTCCGCTGTTTGCCGGGGCAGGGGAGCTGCTGCATGACTGGCGGTCACGGGGCCTGCAACTGGCCGTCGCGACCGGTAAATCACGCCGTGGGCTGGATCGGGTATTGGATGAGACCGGGCTGCGCCCGTTGTTTATGACCAGTCGTGGGGCTGATGAGGCCAACTCCAAGCCCGATCCGCTGATGCTTGAGCAGATCCTAGACGAACTGGGGCTTTCACCCCGGCAGGCCGTGATGGTCGGCGACTCTGTTCACGATATGGCGATGGCCGAGGCAATCGCCATGCCGCGCATTGGTGTCACCTGGGGGGTGGATAGCCGCGATGCCCTCAGTCGTCACGGGCCAGTGGCGGTGGTGGATTCTATGGCGGCTCTTCGCGGGCTGTTATAGACGCCTCTCTTTAAGAGACATCGATCTGATTGATAACAGAAGCCCGGTCTATTGACCGGGCTTTTTATATGCTCGATCTAGCTTATCTATTCGTCCGCGATCAGGGCAGGGCAATACCGTGGCGCTCCAGCAGCTCGATCAGGCCGATCAGCGGCAGACCGATCAAGGCGTTAGGATCGCGCCCTTCCAGCCCCTTGAACAGCACGATCCCCATCCCTTCGCATTTGAAACTGCCCGCACAATCGAGGGGCAGCTCAGCCTCTACATAGCGGCGAATGGCGGATTCGTCGAGATCGCGAAAGTGGACCGTAAACGGTTCAATCAATTGATGAATCTCATTGGTTGCAGCGTTAAGTACGCACAGCCCGGTGTAAAAGGTGACGCTGCGACCTTGAGCCGCCATCAGCTGGGCGATGGCATTGTCGATGGTGCCCGGTTTGCCGAGGATGCGGCCATTGCAGACACAAACCTGATCAGATCCGATGATCAGCCCGTGATCACGACTATTTGCAATGGCCTGGGCCTTTGCCCGGGCAAGTCGGGCCACCAGCTCCTGAGCGGATTCATCTGCCAGTGGTCGCTCGTCTACGTCGGGAGCCGCACATTCAAAGGGGAGGCCGAGCTTCTCCAGCAGGGCTTTACGATAGCGAGAAGTTGAGGCGAGGATCAGATTCTGTGGCATAATCAGGTACCGATGAAAGCGAGTACCGGCATTCTAGGGACTTGTGACGTTAAAATCATCGGCGGTAAGGACTTTTTCCTTTGACTATCAGTTGTTGGACCTATATTATTCGCGCCCTATGCAAAAGGTGAAGTTGCCCGTTAAGGTTGATCCAGTCCGTAGTGCCTTGAAGCTGCTCGATTACATCGGGATAGTGGAAAAGTCGCAGATGCCCAGGCTGGAGGAATCAACCGCTGGCTTGCAGAGTGATATCGATGTATCACTGCACTTTGGCAAAGATGTCCAGAAGTTGACCGTTATGAAAGGCACTGCCCATGCCAAGGTTAACCTGGTTTGCCAACGTTGCGGGGAGACATTCGAACACCTCTGTGAAGCTGAATTTATCTACACTCCGCTGTTCGAAAGAACAAACGAGGAAGAACTGCCGGAAGCTTATGAGCCCATTGAGTTGGACGAAAACGGCGAGATAGATCTTCATCAAATCCTGGAGGATGAACTCATCCTCTCGTTGCCTCAAGTCGCAATGCATTCTCTGGATGCATGCCCGAGAGGAAACATGGAGATGACCTGGGGTGAAATCGAACCTGCTGATGAGCGGCCGAATCCCTTTGCAGTTCTTGAAGAGCTTAAACGTAAGTGAATTTAGGAGTTAGCCTACAATGGCCGTACAACAGAACCGTAAAACCCGTGCCAAGCGTGGCATGCGTCGTTCCCACGATGCGCTGACCACCGCTGCCCTGACTGTTGATCAGACCAGTGGCGAAATTCATCGTCGTCACCACGTGACTGCCGATGGTTTCTACCGCGGTAAAAAGGTAATCGCTTAAGGATTGCCTTTGTCTACGCAAACTGTCGCGCTAGACATCATGGGGGGAGATATTGGCCCCTCGGAAACAGTGCCTGCCGCCGTGCAGGCACTGTCTCTTTTACCCCAGCTAAAACTGATCCTGGTCGGCGACCAGCACCAGACCTTCTCTCTGCTGCAGCAACATGGCTTGCTGAATCATCCCCGCGTTCGTTTCGTACATGCATCCCAAGTGGTTGGCATGGGCGATAAACCGATCGTGGCGCTGCGTACTCTGAAAGACTCCTCCATGCGGGTGGTACTCAATCTGGTGAAAGCCGGTGAGGCCGATGCCTGCGTCAGTGCCGGCAATACCGGTGCGTTGATGGCGATGGCCAAGTGCGTGCTCAAATCCCTACCCGGGGTAGACAGACCCGCCCTTATCAAGGCGTTGCCGACATTGAGCGGGAAACGCACCGTGATGCTGGATCTTGGCGCTAACGTCAGTTGCGATGCGGATACCTTGCTGCAGTTTGCGGTGATGGGCTCCGTCGTGGCTGAAAAGGTAGAAGGCATAGCATTACCTCGTGTTGCCTTGCTCAACATCGGCGAGGAGGAGATCAAGGGCAACGATCTGGTGCGCCACAGCGCCGAATTGTTGCGTCAGTGCCACGCGCTCAATTATGTCGGGTTCGTCGAAGGGGATCGCATCTTCAGCGGCGACAGCGACGTGATCGTCTGCGACGGTTTTGTCGGTAATGTCGCCCTCAAGACGGCAGAAGGGGTGGTGCGGATGATGGCCCACCTGGCCGGATATCCCCGCAAGAAACGCACTTTTCTTGGCCAGATCGCCGGATTTATGTTCAAACGGCGTTTTTCTTACCTGAACCCCGACCAGTATAACGGGGCAAGTCTGTTAGGATTGCGCGGCATTGTGGTAAAAAGTCATGGGCGGGCCGAACGGCGCGCTCTGTGTAATGCGATCCTGCTGGCCGCACAAGAGGCCAAACATCAACTTCCACTGCAAATAGCAGATCGCCTTGAAGCTGTCTTCTCTGACAGGGATCTATAAGAACTCTATGCATAGCAAAATTCTGGGTACTGGCAGCTACCTGCCGAGTTCAGTGCGTACCAACGCCGATCTCGAGCAGATGGTTGAGACCAGTGATGAGTGGATCGTGGAACGCACCGGTATCCGTGAGCGCCGTATTGCCGGGGCTGACGAAACCGTTGCCACCCTCTCTTACCAGGCCGCCCTGCGCGCCCTGGATGCAGCCGGCTTGACCGCTGCCGATCTCGATATGATAGTGCTGGCCACTACCAGTGCTGAAAATGCCTTCCCGGCTGCCGCCTGCGAGCTGCAGGGGCTGCTCGGCGTTCCGGGCATTCCTGCCTTTGACGTGGCTGCAGCCTGCGCAGGCTTCACCTACGCACTTTCCATTGCCGATCAGTTCGTCAAATCCGGCGCCGCCCGCCATGTGCTGGTCGTCGGGGCCGATGTACTCTCCCGCATGTGCGATCCACAAGATCGCGGCACCATCATCCTGTTTGGTGATGGGGCAGGGGCTGTGATTGTCGGTGCCAGCGAGACGCCGGGTATCCTCTCTACCCATCTTCATGCCGATGGCCGTTATGGCGAGCTGCTCAAGCTGCCGCACCCTCGTCGCGGCATGCCGGGTGCCGAGCTCGAAGCCTATATGTATATGAAGGGCAACGATGTCTTCAAGGTCGCGGTCACCCGTTTGAGCGAGATCGTAACCGAAACCTTGGCCGCTGCTGGCATCGAGCCGAGCGAGCTGGACTGGCTGGTGCCGCATCAAGCCAACTTCCGCATCATCAGCGCCACAGCCAAGAAGTTGGGTATGAGCCTCGATAAAGTGGTGCTGACCCTCGACAAGCACGGCAACACTTCTGCTGCGTCCGTCCCTGTCGCCTTCGATGAAGGGGTGCGGGATGGCCGGATCAAACCGGGTCAGCTGGTACTGCTGGAAGCCTTTGGTGGCGGTTTCGCCTGGGGCTCGGCGCTGGTTCGCCTCTGATCTTCGGCGGGATGGTGTCTCCATCATCCCGTCACCGATTTCATTTTTGTCTTATCTAAAAGGAATCAATGATGACCCAATTTGCCATTGCCTTCCCGGGACAAGGTTCCCAGTCCGTTGGCATGCTGGCCGAGCTGGCCGAACAACATGCCGTGATCAAGGAGACCTTCGCCGAGGCGAGTCAGGTGCTGGGTTATGACCTGTTTGCCCTGGTGATGGATGGTCCGGTTGAAGATCTGAACAAAACCTGGCGCACCCAGCCTGCGCTGCTGACTGCCTCTGTCGCCCTGTGGCGCCTGTGGCAACAGCAGGGTGGGGCAACGCCTGCCATGATGGCGGGTCACAGCCTGGGTGAGTACTCTGCGCTGGTTTGCAGCGGCGCACTCGATTTTGCCGATGCGGTCAAACTGGTCGAGTTGCGTGGTCTGGCTATGCAGGAAGCGGTACCGGAAGGCACCGGCGCCATGGCGGCCATCATCGGTCTGGATAACGAATCCATCGCCGCCAACTGCGAAAAAGCGGCACAAGGGCTGGTGGTCTCTCCGGTCAACTTCAACTCCCCGGGCCAGGTGGTTATCGCCGGTCACAAAGAGGCCGTTGAGCGCGCCAACGTGCTGATGAAAGAGTCGGGCGCCAAGCGTGCGCTGCCGCTGCCGGTCTCCGTGCCGTCTCACTGCGCGCTGATGAAACCTGCCGCAGAAAAACTGGCAGCTGCGCTGGACGGGATCGAGATCAAGGTTCCAACCATCGCTGTCATCAATAATGTCGACGTATCCTGTGAACAGGATCCGGCTGCCATCAAGCAAGCGCTGGTACGTCAGCTGTTCAGCCCGGTTCGTTGGACCGAGACTGTCGAGCGGATGGCCAATGAGGGCGTTACCCTCGAGATCGAGATGGGACCGGGCAAAGTGTTGACCGGGCTCGCCAAGCGTATCGACAAGCGCGTGGAAGGTATTCACGCCAACGATGCCGCCTCTTTCGAGCAGGCGCTGGCCCAGATCAAGTAAACAGGAGCAAGTGATGAGCTTTACCGATAAGGTTGTGTTGGTGACCGGTGCCAGTCGTGGCATCGGCCGTGCGATTGCCGAAACATTCGTGGCCCGTGGCGCGAAAGTGGTCGGTACGGCGACCAGCGAGAGCGGTGCCGAGGCGATCAGCGCCTATCTGGGCGAGAATGGTTGCGGCATGGCACTGAACGTGACCAGCCAGGAATCCATCGAAGCCGTCTTCGCCGCCATCAAGGCGCGCTTTGGCGACATCGACATCCTGATCAACAACGCGGGTATCACCCGTGACAACCTGTTGATGCGGATGAAGGATGACGAGTGGAACGAGATCATCGATACCAATCTGACCTCGCTTTACCGTCTGAGCAAACCGGTGTTGCGTGCCATGATGAAGAAACGTCATGGTCGCATCATCAGCATCGGCTCCGTGGTGGGAACCATGGGCAATGCCGGTCAGGTCAACTATGCTGCCGCCAAGGCAGGTCTGGTTGGTTTTACCAAATCGTTGGCGCGGGAAGTGGCATCCCGTGGTATCACAGTGAACGCGGTTGCTCCCGGTTTCATCGAAACCGACATGACCCGTGCCCTGAATGACGATCAACGTGCCGGCATCATGAGTCAGGTGCCTGCCGCCCGTTTGGGTGATCCAAAAGAAATTGCCGCAGCTGTGATATTCTTGGCTTCTGATGAAGCAGCCTATATCACCGGCGAAACCCTGCATGTTAATGGCGGGATGTACATGGTGTAATCAATTTGTCGTAAGATCTGTTCAAATTTGCGATAGTACGCCGAAGTTTGGCACATTTCGTGGTTTGACCAGCGGCAAGCTACTTGCAAACTCACGTCAATTGAATAAACTACCCCAACCAGACGCAAATAGCGTATTTTTAAAGGAAAATTCAGGTCATGAGCAACATCGAAGAACGCGTAAAGAAAATCATCATCGAACAACTGGGTGTTAAAGAGGAAGACGTTAAGAACGCTGCCTCCTTCGTCGACGACCTGGGCGCTGACTCTTTGGATACCGTTGAACTGGTAATGGCGCTGGAAGAAGAATTCGATACCGAAATTCCTGATGAAGAAGCCGAGAAGATCACCACTGTTCAAGCGGCTATCGACTACATCACCGCTAATCAGGAATAAGTTCCTGTTCTAAGAGAAGCGGCCCAAGGGCCGCTTCTTTTGTATTTGTTCCTTTTCAAAACACCTCTCGGAGACTACCTCAGTGTCAAAACGCAGAGTCGTGGTGACCGGCTTGGGGATGCTTTCCCCGGTGGGTAACACTGCCGAATCCAGCTGGCAAGCACTGCTCAACGGGCAGAGCGGCATTTCCCTTATCGAACACTTTGATGCCAGCGAGTTTGCAACCCGCTTCGCAGGTCTGGTCAAGGATTTCGATCCCGAGCAGTACGGTATCAACCGTAAAGACGCTCGCAAGATGGATCTCTTCATTCAATACGGCATCGCGGCCGGTATGCAGGCGCTGGATGATTCCGGCCTGACCATCAATGAAGAGAATGCCGAACGTGTCGGCGTGGCGATTGGCTCCGGTATCGGCGGTCTGGGTCTGATTGAACAGAACCACGAAAGCTTGGTCAACGGCGGCCCGCGCAAGATCAGTCCCTTCTTCGTTCCGTCCACCATCATCAATATGGTGTCCGGTCATCTTTCCATCATGAAAGGTCTGCAAGGGCCGAACATCGCCGTGACTACCGCCTGTACCACAGGTACCCATGCCATCGGTATGGCTGGCCGGATGATCGCTTACGGTGATGCCGATGTGATGGTCGCCGGCGGTGCCGAGAAAGCCTCCACCGCGATGGGGATGGGTGGTTTTGCTGCTGCCAAGGCACTCTCCAACCGCAACGACGAGCCGCAAAAAGCGAGCCGTCCGTGGGATAAAGATCGCGATGGTTTCGTGCTGGGTGACGGTGCCGGTGTACTGGTACTGGAAGAGTACGAACACGCCAAGGCCCGTGGCGCCAAGATCTACGCCGAGCTGGTCGGTTTTGGCATGAGCGGTGACGCGTACCACATGACTGCGCCTCCTGCAGATGGCAACGGTGGTGCTCGCGCCATGAAAAATGCTATCAAGGATGCCGGCATTGCTCCCGAGCATATTGGTTACATCAACGCGCACGGTACCTCCACCCCGCTGGGTGATGTGGCCGAGCTGCGTGGCATGAAGTCGGTGTTTGGTGAGCACGCCAAATCCCTGATGGTGAGCTCTACCAAGTCCATGACCGGTCACCTGTTGGGCGCCGCCGGTGCCATCGAGGCGATCATCACAGTGTTGGCCCTGCGTGATCAGGTGGCTCCGCCCACCATCAACCTGGACAACCCGGATGAAGAGTGCGACTTGGATCTGGTACCCCATGTGGCCAAGCCAGGCAGCTTCGAGTACGCCCTTTCCAACTCGTTTGGTTTTGGCGGCACCAATGGCTCACTGATCTTCAAACGCGTATAATTTGCCGCAGGGCAAAGACACAGGCCCGATACTGCCGGTATCGGGCCTTTTTTATCGGAGGGATCCCTTTGCTTATCAATGGCATGAAGCTTGATACCATCTCGGCCTATGATCGGGGGCTGGCTTATGGTGACGGTCATTTCACCACCATGGCGGTCAGGGAGGGTCGCGTGTTGCAGTGGCCTGCCCATCTGGCACGGTTGCAGCAGGCGAACAACCGGTTGGGATTGGTTGAACCGGACTGGGGTCTCTTGACCCGGGAGGTTGAAGAGATGGTGGCCGAGCAGCCACAATGCGTGGCCAAGGTGATCCTGACCCGCGGCGAAGGGGGGCGGGGCTATGATGGCAGCGGATGTCAGCACACAACCCGGATTGTCACTCTGGCGCCATTTCCCACTCACTATGGCCAGTGGCAACAGGAGGGGATCGAGATAGTGGTGTGCCGCCAGCGGATCGGTGATGCGCCTATGCTGGCCGGGCTTAAAACCTTGAATCGTCTGGAGCAGGTATTGCTGAAAAGCGAACTTGTCAGCCGAAATGCAGTCGAAGGGATAGTGCTTAACAGTCGTGGTTTTCTCATTGAAGGGGTCAGTGCCAATCTGTTTTGGCGTCGGGGCAAGACGGTGTTTACGCCCGATCTCGCCCGCGGTGGTGTCGATGGCATCATGCGTCGCCAGGTGATGGCGATGTTGAAACAGATGAGTATTGAGTTGCGTGTGGTAGAGGCTCCGCTGGAGTCACTATGGCAGGCGGAAGAGGTGTGGCTCACCAATACCCTTATGGGGGTCGTGCCGGTCAATGGCATCGAGGATATTCACTATCCCCCAGCGGTATTGAGTCGCCGTTTACAGGAGCGTTTGGTCATTGAAGTTTAATCGGCTTTACACCCTGCTCGCGGGGGCGGCACTGACGGTAGCCGCTGCCGGGGGCTATGTACATTACAAATGGCAACAGGTAGAGACGCTCACCAACAAGGGGCCGACCCGGCTCTTTACGGTGGAGAAGGGCGCCCATGCGGCGCGCCTCATTGCCGAACTGGGTGAGGGGGAAACCAGCCCCTGGGCGGTGCGGCTCTGGCTGCGCAGCCATCCCGAACTGGTGGCCATCAAATCGGGCACCTATGAAATCAAGGAAGGGGCCCCTCTCAAGGAGACCCTTTCTCTGTTCGCATCGGGTAAGGAGTTTCACTTCAGCCTCACCTTCGTCGAAGGTTCCCGTTTCGAGGATTGGCAGAAGCAGCTCTACAGTGCCCCATACCTTGAGCGATTGACCGTCGAGCAATCCGAAGCCGACCTGGCGCAGGAGCTCGGCATCGAGAATGGCAAGCTGGAGGGGTGGTTCCTGCCGGAAACCTACGCCTATACCACCCATGCCAGCGATCTCTCGATCCTGCGTCGTGCCCATCAGGATATGGAGACTTTCCTGCAGCAGAGTTGGGAGAAACGTCAGGCCAACCTGCCTTACAAGACCCCCTACGAGGCGTTGATCATGGCCTCAATTATTGAAAAAGAGACCGGCCAGCCGGATGAGCGGGCGCAGATCGCCTCGGTGTTTGTCAATCGTCTGCGTCTGGGCATGAAGTTGCAAACCGATCCCACCGTCATTTACGGGGTGAAAGATCGCTACGATGGCAACATTCGCCGCAGCGATCTGACCGACAAGAATCCCTACAACACCTATGTGATCGATGGTCTGCCGCCCACGCCTATTGCCATGCCGGGCAAGGCCTCCATCGAAGCTGCGCTTAACCCCAAGTCGACCGACTATCTCTACTTTGTCGCCAAGGGGGGCGGTGCCCACTATTTCTCCAAGACCCTCGATGAACATAATCGGGCGGTTCGCGAATACATATTGAAGAAACCCTAATGTCTAAATTTATTGTGATCGAAGGATTGGAAGGGGCAGGGAAGAGCTCGGCTGTGCGTTATGTGACCGACTATCTGCAGCGTCACGGCATCGACCGGATCGAGTGCACCCGCGAGCCGGGTGGTACGCCACTGGCCGAGCGGATGCGGGCCATCGTCAAAGAGGTGCACGACGAGCGCCTCACCATCGAGGCGGAATTGCTGCTGATGTATGCCTCCCGGGTACAACTGGTGGAGACCCGGATCAAACCCGCGCTGGCCGATGGTGTCTGGGTGGTGGGAGATCGCCACGATCTCTCCTCCCAGGCCTATCAGGGTGGCGGCCGTGGTATCGATGCACAGCTTATCGGCGCCATCAAGCAGGCAGTGCTCGGCAACTTCAAGCCGGATCTCACTCTCTATCTCGATATCGATCCCGCCCTTGGCTTGCAGCGCGCGCGCCATCGCGGCGAGCTGGATCGCATCGAACTGGAGCAACTGAGCTTCTTCGAGCGTACCCGAACTCGTTATCTCGAACTGGCCGCCAAGGATGATTCCATTGTGGTGATCGATGCGTCGCAAACGCCGGATCAGGTCAAAATGGCCATCGAGTGTGCATTGGATCACTATCTGTCGAACGAGCCGCTATGTATCCCTGGCTGATCCCCGACTGGCATGCCCTGAGCCAGACAGCCCAGTCCGGTCGTCTCGGTCACGCCTGGTTGTTGCTCGGCGATCCCGGTCTTGGCAAGGAGCAACTGGCCGAGCGGTTGG
Organism: Aeromonas sp. 604443; assembly: GCF_049170315.1. NCBI lineage: Bacteria > Pseudomonadati > Pseudomonadota > Gammaproteobacteria > Aeromonadales > Aeromonadaceae > Aeromonas > Aeromonas sp. 604443. The sequence continues at coordinate 638,484 of NZ_JAAKMI010000001.1, read as the reverse complement.
CGCGTTTGCACCTTTGCCAGCACCCCGATCGCGGAGAACCCTGCGGTCATTGCCACTCCTGCCAGCTGTTTGACAAGGGTAACCACCCGGATCTCGGCACCATCGCTCGCGACAGCAAGACCATTGGGGTGGAAGCTATTCGCGAGATCTGCACCCGGCTACAGGGCTCTGCCCAGCTCGGCCGCGGCAAGGTGGTGATCATTCCTGATGCGGAGCGGATGACCGAATCGGCGGCCAACGCCCTGCTGAAAACCCTGGAAGAGCCGGCCGGCGACAGCTTGTTGTTGTTGATCGCCTCCCAGGTTTCGCGGTTGCTTCCCACCATTCTCAGTCGCTGTCACAAACATGTTTGTCAGTTGCCTGCGGAAGGGGAGACGGTACGCTGGTTGGCCGAGCAGGGTCATCAGGCCACGTTGGCTCAGGTGCGGATCTGTCAGGGGGCCCCGCTGCGGGTACTCGACTATATCGAGCAGCAACAGGACGGCACTCGCCGCGAATTGCTGGAACAGTTTGTCGCTCTGAATCAAAGCCCGATCAAGGCGACGGCACTGTGCAGCCAGCTGGGTCAGGAGACGCAGGTCAGGTTGCACTGGTTGCAGCTCTTCTTGTGCGATGCCCTGAAAACCCAGGCCGGATGTGGTCACCATCAACTGGCAATGCCGGATCTGGCAATTTTGAGCCAACGGCTGGCGGAGCAGCACTCCAGCGAAAAACTGCTGGAGGCAGAACAAGATCTGGTTGCCCTGAAAGCGGCATGCCAGCCGGGTCAGCTCTCCAATCCCACCATCCATCTGATGAACTGGCTCAGTCGCTGGTTATAAGTACCGACAAGCAGAAAGGTTTTATATGTTACTCGTTGATTCCCACTGTCATCTCGATCGCCTCAGCTATGGCAGCAAGCAGACCAGCATGGCTGATGTACTGGCCAAGGCCGCGAAACTGGACGTGGGATATTTTCTCTGTGTCAGTGTGACTCAGGTACAGTTCCCGACCATGCTCGAGGCGATCGCGCCCTATCCCCAGGTGTTTGCCTCTTGCGGGGTACACCCGCTCAATCAGGAACGCGGTGTCGATGCCGAGTTGCTGCTCAAGCAAGCTGCCGATCCACGTGTGGTGGCCATCGGTGAGACCGGTCTCGATTACTTTTACTCGCCCGAGAACAAGGAAGTTCAGCAAGCCTCTTTCCGCGAACATATCCGGGTTGCTCGCGCGCTGAACAAGCCGCTGATCATCCACACTCGTGATGCCCAGCAAGATACCTTGCAGATCATGCGTGAAGAGGGCGCGGATCAGGTCGGCGGTGTGCTGCACTGCTTCACCGAATCCCTCGAGATGGCGCAAGCGGCGATGGCGATGGGGTTCTATATCTCAATCTCCGGGATCGCCACCTTCAAAAATGCGTCCGCCCTGCAAGAGGTGGTCAAGGCTCTGCCCCTCGACAGATTGCTGGTCGAGACCGACTCGCCCTATCTTGCCCCCGTACCGCATCGGGGGAGGGAGAACGAACCCGCCTTTGTGCGAGACGTTGCGCAGTTTATTGCTGACCTGCGTCATATTCCGCTCAATGAATTGGCAGAAGCCACCAGCCGGAATTTCTTTGAACTGTTCAAGCTGGCGAAAAAATAATCCCCAAGCCCCGTTATTCGGGGCTTTTTAATTTTCAAATACCAAGCTGATTACCCACCTGAATATCAACACCGAGCTGCGTTATCTCTCACTTCTTCCTTCAAATGTTACTTTTTCGTTTTTGCTAAACCGGGTCGAATGATATTCCTATGTTTCCTTTATTCAGCGTGGTCAATGGGTATTAAAATAGGATGCTCTAAGTATCGATAATATTCATTATCGATACTTGATGTGTGTGGAGGATCCTGTAAGATCCTCTCAAACTTCATATGAATCATAGAGTTCCGTGGCATATCCAACCTTGTCCAATCCAGCTCATCAGTCACTGCAGACTGTTTTCGATGCACAGCTAAATAGTCGGGCACGCCGCTTTTTGCGCAGTGCAAAAGCGGATTCCACCCTCAATGCCTATCAGGCGGATACCCGTATTTTTGTCTTCTGGTGCCAGTTACACGGGCTGGATCCGCTGCAAACGACCCATCACGACATCATGAATTTTCTCGCTGATCAGGCCGACGGCGTATTGGCAGACTGGGTATGGCTGGATAAAGAAGAGGGGAAAGGGGAGTTGCGTAATGGCGAGCCCCGAAAACCGGCAACCCTGGTGAGACGGCTTGCCGGGATCCGTTATGCCTTCAAGCAGAAAGGCATTCACCCGATGCCGACCGAACATCCCGAAATAAAGGAGATGATGCGCGGTATTGTCAGGTTGGGGGATAACCGCAAGCACAAAACCGGTGCCCTGACGCTGCAGCCTTTGACCCAGGTGCTGGATGGCATCGACACCAGGGAGCTCGCGGGTTTGCGTGATCACACCCTGCTGCTCCTGATGTTCAGTGGTGCTTTGCGCCGCTCGGAAGCAGCCCGGATTGAGGTGAGCGATCTCGATTTTGTGGGGCAGGGGATCCGCCTTCGCCTCAAACCGAGCAAACATCAACTGCATGAAACCGAGATAGCCCTGATCCCGGGCAAGCACTATTGCCCCGTATCGGCACTGCAAAACTGGCTACACAAAAGTCGGATCAGCGAGGGGCCGCTGTTTCGGCGCATGAACCGCTGGGGTCAACTGATGGCCGAGCCACTCGGCCCCCAGGGCATCAATTTGATGATCAAACGCCGAACCGGCCAAACCATCGACGATCTTTACGTCAGTGGCCATAGCCTGCGGCGCGGATTTATCACCTCGGCGGTGACTGCCGGCAAGCCAATGAACAAGATCATCGAGGTAACGCGCCACAAGGATATGCGAACCCTGCAGGAGTACTTCGATGACGCCCATAAATTCTCCGATCATGCCCTTGATGGCTTGCTTTGACACAACTGCGTCACTTAGTTTTTTATGTTAAATGATATCTTGTTGATCTGATGATATATTTGTCGCGCAGCCAACAGCCCAAAGGGGAAGGGCATCTTCCAATGGATAATGGCATGTGATGAGAGATAACAAACTCAGAAATGTAATATCGCAAGGACATATGAGCCAAGAAATGACAGTGCGTGAAGTGCAAGAGGCGGGGCCCCAAAACAATGCCGAGCGGCAGCGCCAACATGTAAAACGCAAGCAGGAGACCCATACCCGGCTGCAATGCTGGATCAGCAATCGCCACGCCGAGCGATTAGCCGCTCTGGGTCTTCATCTCGAAGACAGTCAGGCGTCACTTATCGAGCAGGCGATCGACCTGCTCTACCAACATGAGCTGGGTCGAGAACCTCTTTTTGAAAACAGAGTCGCCACACCGGTCGAAGAGACCGTCGAATAGACACAAGAGTGAAGTAACAGCGATACGTGAAGAGATAAAAAAAGCCAGGTACGAATTCCTTGTACCTGGCATAGGGGAATTGGCTCCTTGCAGAGCCGTGCGCTAACTGGTGTTCGGATTGCCTTAAGCTTAGACAAGGCTCAAGGCTTTTCAAGATCCGAAGAAAAGTTCAACCAGAGTGTGGGTATTTCAGACTCGTTCAAGTGCTGATGCACCGAACAACCCACTACGCATTGAACAGATTGTTGTCACGCACCAGCTCGCGGGGGAGGGCATTCTTGACCCGACTCCCCACCCATTTCCCCATGCCCAGGGTATGCCCCTGATAGCGGACGATCACCTCGCCAGTGCCCGCATCCTGTTCTGGCCAGACGTCCCGCCCCATCATGAATTCCCGCGCATTGGCGCTATCAAGCTCAACCACGCCCTTGCTCGCTTTATCGCCATAGGCCAATGCCCACTCATGAGTGAGGCGATAACCTTTCTTGAAGGTTTCGGCCAACTTGATGCCGATGCGATCGAAACGCAACTTGCCCTGCACCTGATCAAACCGCTGGGGGAAGAGCCAGATCTCGTCATTGCGGCCAAACAGCAGACCCTGTGGTGCCACCCCGAAGTTGGCTTCAATCTCGCGCAACATTGGTTCCGCCTCTTTGGCAGGAAGCGGCGCAAAGGGGAATTTACCCAGCTTGCCCGGCTTGAACATGGTGTTGGGCACCGAGTGATGCTTGCGTAATCTGGCGACGAAAAAGCCCTCACTGTCGAAGATCTGGGGCCAAACGTGCAGGTATCCTTCGGATGTACAGGCCTGCTCTGCATGGGGGAACAGGTCTGCCAACGAGTCAAAACTCAAGGCATCGCCAAACTTGTCCAGCAGGGATTGGCAGACCGCTTGGTTCTCCTGCTCACTCAAGGTACAGGTGGAGTAGACCAGTACGCCACCCGGTTTCAAGGCATGGAAGGCACTCTCCAGCAGCCCCTGCTGCACCGCCGCGATCTCGTCGATGCTCTCGATACTCCAGTTGCGCAGTGCATCTTCATCCTTGCGCACCGTACCTTCACCGGAGCAGGGGGCGTCGAGCAGGATGGCGTCGAAGGTCTCCGGCAACCACTGGCCAAATACCTTGGCATCAAAATGGGTCATCCCCACATTGGTCACGCCGCAGCGCTGGATATTGGCGCTAAGCACTTTCAACCGGCTGCTGGAAAACTCGTTGGCAACCAGCATTCCCTGATTGTTCATCAGAGCCGCGATCTGGGTGGTCTTGGAGCCGGGGGCCGCCGCCGCATCCAGCAACATGCCATCCGCTTTGATCTTGTCGCTGGCAAAGAGTGCCGTCACCGGCAGCATGGAGCTCGCTTCCTGAATGTAGAAGAGCCCGCTCAAGTGCTCGGCGGTGTTGCCAAGTGGGACAGTTTCATCGCTGCGGGTCAGCCAGAAGCCGGTATCACACCAGGGGACAGGGTCGAGCTGCCAACCCAGTGGCTCCATCAGGGCGACGAAATCCGAGACGGCGATCTTCAAGGTATTGACCCGAATGCTGCGGCGCAGCGGACGTCGACAACTGGCCACAAAGTCATCCATCGAGAGATGGGCCGGCATGATGGCCGCAATGTGGCGTAAAAAGTAATCGGGAAGGAAGGTGTTGTCGTGCACTGTGCCGTCTCGTTGACCGAAAAAGAGGGGCGATATCCTACCACAAGGCTAAGAATATTCTGAATCTGAACCCTATCAACAGACACCGGAATATAAAAAAGCCCGGCACTGTGCCGGGCTTGGATGAGATACAAAGGGAAGAGATCAGGGCTGGATACACGGACTCCACTCCAGCCACTCTTTCTCGGCCTTGCCGTAGAGCGGATAGCTGTGTCCCGCCTTGACGGTTGGACCCATCTCTCTCTCCGGCGTATTGAAAGCAATGCCGCCAGCCAGCAGGCTCTGCACCGTCTCGACCTCGATAGTGCCACCGGTCAGGCCAATGTCCGCCTTGACCCCGGAGACATTCCAGAAGCGGGAGTTGGCACGCACCAGATGGGCATACTCCTGATCCACGTTAACGTCGATCACCACCTCGCTACCATCCCGAGCCAGCGCCACCTTGGTGACACTGCCCACCACCATCTTGCGAAACAGCAGCGGACTGCCGACGCTCAGGCCATTGACGGAGGGGCTCTTGAGGGTCAGGGCCAGACCCACCGGGCCGACCTGACTCAAGGGGAAGCGATCTTTGCCAGCGCCTTTACCGGGTTGTGCTTCTACAAACGCCCCCTTGATCAGGGTATCGAGGTGAGCGACACCGCCCAGCCCCAGCTTGGCCTGCACCAGAGTAAAGCGGGCGCCGGACTGCAGGAAACGCTCGGCATAGTGGCCATCGAGTTCAGCCTTGAAGATCACCTGACCCAGTGACGGCTCCAGCTCGATCTCTTCAATTTTGCCGATATCGACACCGCGATAGCGGATCGGGCTGCCAATCCCGAGCCCCGGATTGCTCTCTGCCACCAGTGACAGCTGGCGCATCTTGGCCTTGGCTTGCTCCCTGGAATCGAACAGTTGATGACTGCTGCGGCCATTGGCCAACCGATCGAACTCGATGGCACCGCGCAGCAGGGTACCGAGGTTGCCCACCTTGACCTGCACCCCATCGACCCGCACCTTGGTGTCGATAGCCGGTTTTTTCCAGAACTGGGGTTGCTGGGCGAGGAGGGGAGCATAGACTCCATCAATCTCGAGTTCGATCTCGACCCCCTCTTTGGCGGCGCGCAGCTGTTTGACCTTGCCCGCTTCCAGCCCCAGATAAAGCACTGGCGAGCCAATGCCAATGCCATCGGCCTGATCTGCCTTGAGCAACCAGCGCCGGGGCTTGGCATCACGGGTGCCGAGCAGTGCCAGCTCCTGACTCGGGTAGAGACGGTTAATCCGCTCGCCACTGCTGGCTTGTACCAGCTTGATCCCGCCCCCCAACCAGGCACTGGCCGGACTGGTTTCTACTTTGATGCCGCTCAGATCGGCATCGATCTGCAACGGGGCGGCGCGATAGAAGCGGGCACGGTTGAGCAGATGGCCATAGTTCGGCGCCATCACCAGCTCAATGCTGGCATTGCCGTGCGCATCCAGGGTGAGCTGGCTGATACGGCCCACCTGCAATCCCTTGTACCAGACAGGTGCATCCTGATTGAGCCCCGCCAGATCGTCAGCCTGCAGCGTCACCTTGGTGCCGCTCTGGGGGGCGCGATCGGTCAGGGTCATCTTCTGTACCGGTTTGCCCGCCACATAGTCGAGGCGAATGGCCGGGCCGGAGAGCAGGCGATCTGCATGCTGCACACCGGTCGCGGAGAGGGAGACACTCTCCCACACCAGTTGGCTCTTGTCGGTAATGCGATAAGCCTGCTCCGGATTGATCAGTGCCGTTACCACCCGCCCCTTGTCAGTAAGGTGGATGGGATCGACGCGACCAATTTCGATTCCTTCGAAGAGAATGGGCATTCCCTCCTTGATGGGCAGATCGCCCGCCATGATATCGATGCGCTCGCCGCGCGCCGCTTCCGCCAGCCCTTTATAGAGGACGAAAGTCTGTCCCTTCTCTGGCTCCGGTGAATCTTTGGGCGAGTCAAAGGCAATGCCGCCGCTCAGGATGGAGGTGAGGCTGCCTGCCTCCACGTTGACGCCAGCCAGACTGAAGGAGCCCTTGATACCGCTGATGTTCCAGAAGCGGGTATCAGCTTTGACCAAATGTTCGAAACGCGGTTCGATCACCAGATCCAGAATGACGTTCTGGTTGTCCTGACCCAGGCGGGTATTGATGACGCTGCCCACCTCGATGCCGCGAAAATAGAGCTTGGCGCCAATCCCTACCGAACCCAGCGAATCGGCGGTCAGGTGCAGCATGCGCCCCTGAGCCTGATAGCCGGGAGGAGGGCCTTCCAAGGCATCGAAGGTCTCCTCCAGCGGATTGCTTTCACGCCCCGGTTGCAGGTTGATGTAGTTGCCTGAGACCAGGGTATCGAGACCGGAGATCTCGGTGAGCGACGCCTTGGGGCTCACCAGCCAGAAGTCGGATCCCTTGCGGATCAGCGGTCTGGCACGGCTGTCAATCTTGGCCATCACCGCAATCTTGCGGCCATCTTCAGCCAGCTCCAGCTCTTGCACCACGCCGATGGCCACCCCCTGATAACGAATCTGGGTTTTGCCCGGCAAGATGCCGTTGCCTTGCGCGAAGTTGATCTGGATAAGCTGGCCACGGCTCAATACCTGCTGATAGAGAAAGCCACCTGCTAGCAGCAGGGCTATCAGGGGTAACAGCCAGACCGGCGATAACCAGCGACGCTTTTCAATGACGGGTTCAGCCCCGATCATACCGACTCCTTATTGGCTGGATTAAACAGCACATCAGACAAAAACAGAGAAATCATTAACGGGCCGCCTTGTCCCACAGTAAACGGGTATCGAGCATGCGGGCCGACATCATGGTCAGCACCACCACACCGGCAAAGGCGGTAGCCCCCGGGCCAGCGCGGACACTCAGCAGTACACCCCGATCGACCAGTGCCACCATCAGCGAAATCACGAACAGGTCCAGCATTGACCAGCGACCGATAAAATCGATCACCCGATACATCACCAGCTGGCGCTTGCGCCGCACCGGCTTGGCCCGCTGCAACTGCCAGCAGATCCAGCCCAACCCCAATATCTTGCCCACGGGTACCAGTATGCTGGCGGTGAGGACTATGGTGGCAATCCCGCTCATTTTGCTGCGATAGAGCATCATGATACCGCTGAAGATGGTATCCGACTGCAATAGCCCCTTGTTGTAGAAATGGGTGATGGGCAGCAGGTTGGCGGGGAGCAGCATAAAGGTGGCCAGCGCCAGCAAGCCCCACGACCAGGCGAGGGAACGGGGAATGCGCACCTGTAATTTGCTGCTGCAACGGGGGCAGACTGCCCCGGCTTGATAACGCACCAGCAGACCGCAGGTATGGCAGCGGCAGAGCCCCATCTCACGGGCGCTGGTCATGTTCCGGCTCCTTTAACGGGATCCGCGCCCAGTAGGGGGCGGGGTCAAACAGGATCAGCAGGGTCATGTTGAGCAGCATCAGAATACCGAGGCTGAGCAACCCGCCACCGAGGCGCACATCGGCGATGTCGATCAGTTTGAACAGGGCAACCAGCAGGCTGACGATATAGACCTCCAGCATGGCCCAGTGGCGAAACACCTCGACCAGCTTCAAGGTGACGGGAAGAATGTGCCAACGTTTGGCCAGACCCGAAGCCAGCACAAAGATCCCCGCCAATAATCCCACCGGCGCCAACACGGCGCACCAGAGCACCAGGCTGGCCACCCACCATTCGCCCTCGCCAAACAGCACCAGAATACCGCGCAGCAGGTCGGCGTCGGTGTTGACCCCAGCCAGCCGCAGATAGATCAACGGCTCAAAAAATGCGGAGGGCAGCAGCAGAAATCCGGTGATGGTCAGGGCCATCAACTGGGAGGGACGAAAGGCATAACGGCCATAGAGATGTTGATGACATCGCGGGCAGTGGGCATGGCGACGCAGCGGCAGTGCTTTGCGCTGGATCAGCAAGTCGCACGCCGGACAGACAATCACGGAACCGGGCTCCATCATACAATTCAACCTGTTGAAGGAATTGGTGAAATTTACCCTAAAACCGGTTTCCTGTCTTGCCTGCGGCCGGAATGTTACGAAAGTATAATTGACGTTAACGTAAACGTGATATTAGATAGCCAGACTAGACAGGTGAAAGGAGTCATGATGTCCAGTTTGCCCCCCTCGGCAGGCCTGCGCTTTCGCACCGCCCTTGCCAATGAACATCCCCTGCAGATCGTCGGCACCATCAATGCCTATATGGCGCTGATGGCCGAACGCAGCGGTTTTCAAGCTCTTTATCTCTCCGGCGCCGGAGTGGCCAATGCCTCCTATGGCTTGCCGGATCTCGGCATGACCTCACTCAACGACGTGCTGATCGATGCCGAGCGGATCACCGCCGCAACCCGTGTGCCGCTGCTGGTCGATATAGACACCGGCTGGGGCGGGGCATTCAATATCGCCCGCACCATTCGCGCGTTCGAACGAGCCGGGGTTGCCGCCGTCCATATGGAAGATCAGGTGGCCCAAAAGCGCTGCGGCCACCGTCCCAACAAGGCGGTTGTCACGCTTGAGGAGATGTGCGATCGCATCAAGGCGGCAGTGGATGCCCGCGAGAATAGCGAGTTCGTCATCATGGCGCGCACCGATGCGCTGGCGGTAGAGGGGATGGAATCTGCTCTTGAGCGCACCGCTGCCTATGTTGCCGCCGGGGCCGACATGATCTTCGCCGAGGCGGTGACCGAACTGGCCCAGTACGACCAGTTCAAGCAGGCGGCCCAAGTGCCGATCCTTGCCAACATGACCGAGTTCGGCAAAACCGAGTTGTTTGACAAGGAGCTGCTCGCCGCCCACGGCGTCGACATGGTGCTCTATCCATTGAGTGCCAACCGCGCTGCCAATCAGGCCGCCCTCAACGTCTATCACCATATTCGCCAGGATGGCCATCAACGGGCCGTCGTGGAGACCATGCAAACCCGGGAGTCGCTCTACGACTTTCTCGGATATCACCACTACGAGCAGACACTGGATCGTCTGTTTTCAGCCAAGGAATAGGAGGCAGCTTATGGGACAACAGAAACCGTTGGGCGGGGCAGGGCTGCGCGGCCAAAGCGCAGGGGAGACCAGTATCTGCACCGTGGGCAAGAGTGGCACCGGTCTTACCTATCGCGGTTACGACATCAAGGAGCTGGCCGATAGCGCCCAGTTCGAGGAGGTTGCCTATCTGCTGCTCAAGGGTGAATTGCCGAGTAACCAGCAACTGGCCGACTACAAACGCGAGCTGCGCCGCTTGCGCATGTTGCCGGCGGCGCTGCTGGAGGTACTGGAGCGCATTCCCGCCGATGCTCACCCCATGGATGTGTTGCGCACCGGCTGCTCCATGCTCGGCGATCTGGAGCCGGAAGATGGTTTCGAGCATGAACACGAAGTGGCGGATCGGCTGCTGGCCGCCTTTCCGGGCATTCTGATCTACTGGTACAAGTTCAGTCACGAGGGCGTTCGCATCGCCCTCGACAGCGACGAGGAGTGTATCGGTGGCCACTTTCTGGCGCTGCTGCACCAGAAAGCGCCGAGCGAGCTGGAGCGCCGGGTGATGCATGTCTCCCTTATCCTCTACGCCGAGCATGAGTTCAACGCCTCCACCTTTGCGGCGCGAGTCTGCGCATCGACCCTTTCCGACATGTTCTCCTGCATCACCGCCGCCATCGGCACCCTGCGTGGCCCGCTCCACGGCGGCGCCAACGAGGCGGCCATGGCGATGATCGAACACTGGCAGGATGAAGCGCAGGCAAGGCGGGAACTGCTGGCCAAGCTGGCGGCCAAGGAGAAGATCATGGGCTTTGGCCACGCCATCTATCGCACCTCGGATCCGCGCAACGTCATCATCAAGGAGTGGTCGGCCAAACTTGCCGAGGCGGTGGGGGATGATCGTCTCTATCGCGTCTCCTGCGAGGCGGAGAAGGTGATGTGGGAGGAGAAAGAGCTCTTTCCCAACGCCGACTTCTTCCACGCCAGCGCCTATCACTACATGGGGATCCCGACCAAGCTGTTCACCCCCATCTTCGTCTGCTCGCGGGTCACCGGCTGGTGCGCCCACGTGATGGAGCAGCGCGAGCACAACCGGATCATCCGCCCGAGCGCCGATTATGTCGGCCCGGCCCCCCGTCACTTTGTCTCTCTACAACAACGATAAGGAAGTCACGATGTCCGCCAACGTCGACGTCAACCACAGACCAGACCCCGATCAGGTGCTGGTCGATATTGCCGATTATGTCTGCAACCACCCTATTACCAGCAAGGCGGCTCTCGACACCGCCCGTTACTGCCTGATGGATACGCTAGGCTGTGGCCTCTTGGCCCTGCGCTTCCCCGAGTGCACCAAGCACCTTGGCCCCATCGTACCCGGTACTGTCGTGCCCCATGGTGCCCGGGTGCCCGGTACCCAGCTCTGCCTCGACCCGGTCAAGGCGGCCTGGGACATCGGTGCCATCATCCGCTGGCTCGATTACAACGACACCTGGCTGGCCGCCGAGTGGGGTCACCCATCCGACAATCTGGGCGGTATTCTGGCCACTGCCGACTGGCTCTCCCGTACTCGCGTCGCCGAGGGCAAAGCGCCGCTTACCATGAACGATGTGCTGGTGGCCATGGTCAAAGCCCACGAAATTCAGGGGGTGCTGGCGCTGGAGAACTCCTTCAATCGGGTCGGCCTCGATCACGTGGTACTGGTCAAGGTTGCCAGCACCGCCGTGGTGACTCATATGCTGGGGGGCACCCGCGATCAGGTGATCGATGCGGTCTCCCAGGCCTGGGTCGATGGCCAGAGCCTGCGGACCTACCGCCATGCACCCAATGCGGGGTCGCGCAAGAGCTGGGCGGCGGGGGATGCCACCTCTCGCGCTGTGCGCCTCGCCCTTATCACCATGAGCGGCGAGATGGGTTATCCCGGCGTGCTGAGCGCCCCCAAGTGGGGCTTCTACGACGTGCTGTTCAAGGGCAATCAGTTCGCCCTGCACCAAGGTTACGGCAGCTATGTGATGGAGAACGTGCTGTTCAAGATCTCCTATCCCGCCGAGTTCCATGCCCAGACCGCGGTGGAGTGTGCCATGAAGTTGCATGGGCAGGTGAAGGGGCGGCTCGACGAGATAGACCGTATCGAGCTCACCACCCATGAGTCGGCCATTCGCATCATCAGCAAGGTCGGCGCCCTCAACAACCCGGCCGATCGGGATCACTGCCTGCAGTACATGGTGGCGGTGCCGCTCATCTTTGGTCGCCTGATCGCCGAAGATTACGAGGACGATGTTGCCGCCGATCCCCGCATCGATGGGCTGCGCGGCAAGATGGTGGTGCAGGAGGATAAACGCTACAGCCGCGAATATCTGGAGGCAGACAAGCGCTCCATCGCCAACGCCATCCAGATCTTCTTCAAGGACGGCACTCACACCGCCAAGGTGGAGGTGGAGTATCCGGTCGGCCATCGCCGTCGCCGGGAGGAGGGGATCCCGCTGCTGGTGGAGAAATTCCAGCACAATCTGGCCACCCGTTTCCCGGCCAAACGGGTCAACGACATTCTGGCCCTTTGTCAGGATGGGCCGCGCCTTGCAGCCACCCCGGTACACGCCTTTATGGATCTGTTGGTGATCTGACCGGTCTTGCATTGGCCAACATATCGGCAAACAGTGATAAACGAAAAGCGGGCTCATAGGCCCGCTTTGTTATTCCGGCGGCTGATCCCTCGATAAGCCTTACCCCAGCGCACTGTCGTCGCCGTTAAAGAGTGCCGTCATGATGGCCGTCTCGCGACTGGCGATGGTCTCGAGGAACTCGTTGGCACGCCCCATCTGATGACACACCTGATAGCCGCGCTCGACAAAGGAGAAGAGCTCGCCAAGCCCCGCCAGATGGGCGGGCCCTGACACCAGCTTGAGGGTCGCACCCAGTAGCGGTTTTCTCGCCAGTCTGTCCAGTGTCATGCCAAGCTCGCTCACCAACGCAATCTGATGTTCCCGGCGCGCCTGCTCGCCTACGGCACGATAGGCGATGGTGTAATGGTCCGGCGTGATGGGAGCAATGCCATCAATACGCCGCAGCGCCACCACCATCAGGTAATCCAGCTCTTCGGAGAGAGCGTCGAGCTCGATCGCCTGCGCCAGCACCTTGAGACCGGACTCCGGCAACAACCGCTCGGCGGTCGGCATCACCCGCATCACATCTGCATCGCGGCGGGCGCAATCCCCCGGGCCATAGAGGTCGGTCAGGAAGAACTCGGCGGCAGGGCCGTAGCGGTCACTCTCCAGCAGATCACGATGGGTTCGCCCCAACCGGTCGGCCTGCCACTGGCGTAGCCGATCCCGATCCTGCTGATCTTCCGGGTGGGCACGCATCTGCTCGCGCAAGGCTGCAACCCGCTTGAGCTGGCGGTAGAGCCGACCCAGGGTGCTATCGTCGTCGTGGGCATGTTCTTGATGCGTCATCTACAGCTCTCTGGCCTTGGGCCCATTGATGGGGATTCGGTGATACGAAGATACAAATGAATGAAAAATAAGCAGCTTTTGCTGACCGTTCCGTGACAAGTGTAGCGCGCACGGGGGAGGGAATAAATGCCATGCCCCGCTGATGGCCTGCATCCCTCTCGACTCTGTTAAGTGAGTCCCATTTATGTGAACCATCCTTTCATTTGTTGTGAACATGTGTTTAATATCAATAACTAACTTATGACCCAGAGTAACGACCATGTTCTTCAACTCGCTCGCTGGCAGCAGCGCACTCTCTACCATCCAGATCAGCCGTCAGCATCCGCTGGGATTGGCCGCCGCTCGGATCGCGGCCGAAGCCATCGCTGCGGACATGAGCGAGAGCTATCAACTCGATTGCGAATGGGCAGATGAAGAGGAGACCGAGCTTCGTTTTCGCGGCTCAGGGGTACATGGCACTCTCACCCTGGACGAAGATACCTTGGAACTGGAAGTGCATCTTGGTTTGATGCTGTTGCCAGTACGCAGTGTACTGGAGCAAGAGATCCTCGATTATGTCGACAATCGCTTACCTTGCCCCAAACGTGTTTGAAACTCTTCGTTGCACTGGTTTTAAATAAATCAGCTGTAAACGATGGCTGTTTGAAATAAGTTGGTAAGCCATATGGTTTGTCAGATTTATTCTCCAGCGAGGTCTCGATTCTATTTTGCAAGTAATCTTTCATCTTTATTTCATATTTCGAGTCGGCACTCATTAATGTCATTCTGATTGCATCAAGTCTTCATCCGGATATGAAGACAGGAGCAATTTGCCGCCTCGGTAAATTCATTTTGTAGGGAAACAACCATGCCACTGAGTGAATTTATCTCCTGCGTCGATACCGCCTGGTTACGCATGGACAGACCCAACAACCTGATGCAGATCATCGGTGTCCTGATGTTTGAAGGGGAGCTTGATGAAGCGCGTCTGCGGGCCGGATTGCGCCATACCATTTCGGTGCAACCCCGCTTCCACCAGCGGGCCGTGCTGGAGGGGGGCTCCTACTACTGGCGTCATGATCCCGATTTCGATCTCGATCAGCACCTCAAGCGAGTGATCCTGCCGGGTGAAGCGGGCAAGCTGGAGCTGGAGAAGCTGGTGGCCGATCTCGCCTCGACGCCGCTCAACCACCAGCGCCCCCTGTGGGATATGCACCTGACCGACACGTCGCTGGGTGGGCAAGCGCTGGTGGTGCGCATTCACCACGCCATGGGCGATGGTTTCTCGCTGGTGCGGGCCATGCTGACCATGATGGATAACACACCGGAAGGGGCGCCGCGACCACCGTCATCGGAGCCACTGGATGACAGCGATGACGAGGATGATGAGGATTGCCACCAGGGCAGCCGTCTGGTGCGGGCCGGCCTCAAGCTGACCGGTAGCCTCTGGTCCAAATATGTCGAAGTGGTCACCCATCCCACCAAGGCGGTGGATTACCTCAAGACCGGGCGGGATGTGGCGAGCGAGCTGTGCAATATCGCCACCCTCGGTGATGATTCACCCTGCCGCCTGCGTGGCAAGACTACCAGCACCAAGCGGGTGGCCTGGTCGGAGCAAATTGATCTGCCGGATATCAAGGCGGTGGGCAAGGTACTGGGCTGCTCGGTCAACGATCTGCTGATCGCCGCCACCGCAGGGGCGTTTCGCCACTACCTGCAGGAGAAGGGGGATGATGCCAACAAGGTCAAGATCCGCGCCCTGGTGCCAGTCAATATGCGTGCACCGGACGATGAGGGGGCACTTGGCAACCGCTTCGGGCTGGTGGCCCTGGACTTGCCACTGGATGTTGAACACCCGTTGCAGCGGCTCTATACCGTACGTGACCGGATGCAGGCGCTGCGCACATCTCTACAACCCGTGGTGGTGCTCAACCTGTTACATGCCCTTGGCATGGCCCCCAATGCGGTGCAGCAGCAGGCCGTCGAGCTGCTCACGGCCAAGGCCAGCGCGGTGATCACCAACGTGCCCGGCCCGCAGCAGACCCTCTATCTGGCCGGCGCAAGACTGCGTCAGCCGCTGTTCTGGGTGCCGCAATCGGGGGATATCGGCGTCGGCGTATCCATCCTCTCTTACGATCACAAGGTGCAGCTGGGCCTTATCACCGACAAGAAGCTGGTACCGGATCCGGGTCGGGTGGTCGAGCGGTTTGCGGTGGAGTTCGAACAACTGCTGTTGCTGGTGCTGATGGAACCGGAGCTGCTGTTTGACCCCAACGGGCTGGATGCGCTGCTCGGTTGAGCGAGCATTTGAGCGACCATTTGAGCGACCAGTGACAGCGTAGCCAACCGGACTGCACCCATCATAAAAGAGGCCAACCCGTGGGTTGGCCTCTTGTTTTGTTGTCTATCCGTGGCAAGAGTGGCGGTTAATCCGCCAGCTCTTCGCGCGCAGCCTCCACATCGAGGCGCTCCATGGCATCCATGGGTTCGCACTCGGCCGCTTCGGCATAGAGGGCTTCGGCCGCTTTCAGGCGGCTCTTGCCGTGCAGCATCACCTGAGCGTTGGCGTACTCCATGCGAGCGATAGCCGATTCGGGGATCAGCGCCAGCGCCTCCTTGAAGTGACGTTCGGACTCTTCCTTCTTGGCACCATAGGTGAGGCCGCCGATCATGGCCCCCAGCTTGTCGACGATCTCCGCGTGCCAGGCGCCAAAGGCGATATGGGCCTCGGCGTGATCGGGCGCCAGCTCCAGCGCCTTCTCAAGACTTGCCTTGATCTTGTCACCAATTCCTTGCGAGAGGGCCTTGGAGATGGAGATCACCTGGCTGTAGCGACCGAGTGCCAACGCGTGGAAATACCAGGCGTTGGCGTTCCTGGACTGGCGTTTTTGCAGCTTCTCGGCATTGCTGGCCGCCCGCTCGAAGGCGGCGCGCTTGGCATATTTGTCTTCCAGCAGATAGCTGGCATGGATCACCAGCGCTTTGTTCGCCACATTGAGGCCCGCCTCACCGGCCGCTTCGCCAAGGGCGACGGCCCGGGCAAAATCCCCGGCATGATAGGCCCGCCAAGCATCCTGTACCTGTTCATCCTCGGGCCAAGGTTCGGCATCCCCCTGATGGAGGCGATCCCAGTTGTCCGCCAGCTTCTGGCCGGCATAGTCATAGGCCGCATCCGCGTAGGGGAAGGGGACAAATTCGAGTTGTGAAGTGGTCATGCTTGTTCTCCCTGTAGCATGTGAATCAAACCTTGTCGGTGTAGTGGTGGGCGAGGGCGCCCAGATGAGCGCGGGCATCGGCCCGCAAATAGGGTGCGACCAGCTGCATCACCTGAAAGACGCCGAGGGCGATATCGGCGTCCGCCTTGGGGTGCAGTGCCCGCTGGTAAGAGATCCAGAATGTGCCCACCAGCGCCACATTGGCCGCCAGCGTGCGCATCTGTTGCGCCGTGCCCTCCATCAGCCCGACCGTTTGCAGATGGTTGCAAATGGCGATGGCGGTCAGCTCCTTGCGGCGCAGCAGGGCGGAAAAGCGCTGTTCCACCTGATGATAACCACTCATCAGGGTCGCGATATCGTAGTAGAGGAAACGGTACTGCCAGATGGTTTCAAACATCAGGTGGAGAAAGAGCCAGATATCTTCTGGCTCATCGGACGGGGTGCTGACCGCCTCCAGCAGGCGATCCATCTGCTGTTCAAATTCGCAGAACAGGGAGTTGACGATCTCCTCCTTGTTGTGGAAGTGGTAGTAGAGATTGCCCTGGCTGATCTCCATCTCGGCCGCAATGGCCGAGGTGGTGACGCTGGGTTCCCCTTGTCGATTGAAGCAGGCGAGGGCAGTGGTCAGGATCCGCTCCCGGGTACGACGTTTGGGTTTGCGATCCATGCTACTCCTTTGGTGATGAACGGCGCACGCCGTGGCGATAGCGTTTGGCAAGCCAGTGCTGCAACTGCTCCAGCGACTTGTCGAGGACGGCGACCGAGCCAATGCCGGGGGCCAGCAGGGTGCGATCTTCATCGGCCAGAGCGGCCAGATTGAGCTCGAGGCCATGCTTGGCCAGCACTGGCGCCAGCTCGTCACGACGCTGCCAGAGATCGCGACGGGTATGCTGGTAAGCGTGCTCGCAGAGGCGGCGACGATCCCGGTAACTGAACACATTGGTGAAGAACATCTCGCCATCGGCAGAAGAGGGCTCAAACAGCAGGGCGTCGGCGTCGGGATATTGGTGCTTGTAGCGATCCATCCCCACATGCATGCGGGAGTGGATGATGGCGCGAAAGGTCTGGGCCAGTACCACCGGCAGACCGCTGTCCACCAGATTGGTCGGGGTGCCGGCGGCCATGTCCGCATCATAGGGAACCAGCGGATTGATGCAGAACACCAGATCCGCCCCCTCTTCCAGCGCTACCGAAGCGTGCAGAGTCTTGATCAGCGCCCCGTCCACATAGTAACGCCCGTTAATCAATGAAGGGGGAAAGAGGCCGGGCAGGGCGGCCGACGCCTGTACCGCCGCCGAGATGGGCACGTCATCGAGCCCCGGGCTGCCGAAGGCGACCGGATGACCGGTGTCGAGTTCGGTAGCGACCACAAACAGTCGACTGCGCAGCTGGCGAAAATCATTGCTGCGGCCGGGACGAGAGAAAAACTGGGTCAGGGTACGATCCACCCCGCGGTTGTCGAACAGTCCGGTCGGAATGGCCTTGGAGAGCCCCTGCAGCGATTCAAACAGGCTGCGCTTCCAGGGCGCCGCCAGATAGTAGGTCAGGCTCTGCCACGCCAGCGGCGGGATCGAGGTCAGACGGTCGGCGTATTCACGAAAGGCGGGTCGCAGCAAGGTGGCCGGGTCAAACATCTCCCCAGAATCATCGCTGAGCAGGATCCGCACCAGCTTCGCCGGCGAGATGCCGTTGGCCAGCGCCGAGGCCACCACGGCCCCCGAACTGACGCCAACATAGATATCGGCATGGTCAAGGCGCAAGCCGTTGATGCTGTCAGAGAGGGCTGCGCAGGCACCAATCTCGTAGATGCCGCCGAGCGGCCCGCCGCCAGCAAGGGCAATTGCGATGGTACTCATAGCGTTGCCTCCCTATCCATGACATTCACCATGACAAGACCGGCCCAGCACAGGGCATGGGCCGGTATCAATCACCTTCCGTCACCGCGAGGTATCAGGGCAGGACGCTCTCTGCTTTGGCCTTCACCTCTTTCACCGCATCTTCCGCAGCGGAGAGGAGATCGGCGGCCTGCTCAACTACGGCCTCTTTAGCCTTGGCTACCGGTGCCTTCTTTACCGGAGGCTTGCGGGCAGCGGGCTTTTTGGCGGCAGCCGGTTTGGCTTCAGCGGCAGGGGCTTCTTCTTCCTGCGCATCCAGCAGTTGCTGGACCACGTCGGTCAGCTCGGCCATGCGCTTGGAGAGCTTGTCGATATCCTTGCGGGTCGGAATGCCGAGGCTGGCCACAGCGCGGGCCACACGATCTTCAAACACCTGCTCCAGACGGCCCCAGGTATTGGCGGTCTTGTCGGTCACAGCGGCAATCTTCTCATCTGCACTTTGACGGGTTTTTGCTTGCAGCGCTTCCCCTTCTTGCACCAGGGCTTCAAAAATCTTGCCACCCTCTTCCTGCGCTTTGGCATAGGCACCCAGACCCGCCAACCAGATCTGCTGGGTGGACTCCTTGATGGTGGAGGTGAGTTGGTTGTCGGTCACTGACCCTGCCAGCGCTTTCAATTTCTTAGCCATGATCTTCTCCTTGAATAACGACAGTTAAATGTAATGGCGACAACGAAACTGCAATCGGGTTGTGGCATTACTGATTTTTCGACTTCAGTCTAGGGACAAAAAATAGAGGGTTCTACCTAATAACGGAACAGGCACACCACCGAAATTAGGGTTTGCTCACGAACCGACAATCAAATTGCAGATTCCCATATGAATCGTGATATATCTAACAACCTAGTAACACCCTAATCAGTAGCAGGATTCTCTTTATGAACTATTTCATTACTGGCGGTAGTGGTTTTATCGGGCGTCGATTGATCAAAAAGTTATTCCAACAGCATCCCGACTGTACCGTCTATTTTCTGATGCGCGCCTCTCATCAGGAGAAATTGCCAGAGCTGTTCTCATTCTGGAATGTGGATGAATCGCGCGCAGTCCCGGTTTTTGGCGACATGACACAACCGCTGCTGGGGGTATCGGTCGAGATGCAGGAGCAGTTGATCGGCAAGATCGACCACTTCTTCCATCTGGCTGCCATCTATGATCTCAACGCCAAGGCGGGGATCCAGCAGCAGGTCAACACCGAAGGGACCCGTCAGGCTGTTCAACTTGCCGAGCGGCTGGGGGCGGGGCAGTTCCACCACTGCAGCTCCATCGCTGCAGCGGGCCTGTTTGACGGTCTGTTTCGCGAGGACATGTTCGATGAGGCCGAACACCTCGACATGCCTTACTTCCAGACCAAGCACGAAGCGGAAGGGATTGTGCGAAACGAGTGCACAGTTCCGTGGCGAGTCTATCGACCGGGGATCGTTGTCGGTGACTCCAATACCGGCGAGATGGACAAGATCGACGGCCCTTACTACTTCTTCAAGACCATTCAGAAGCTGCGCCGTCTGCTGCCGCCCTGGATGCCAGCCATCGGGGTTGAGGGCGGGCGCATCAATATCGTGCCGGTCAACTTCGTGGTCGATGCCATGGTGCATATCGCCCATCAAGAGGGCGAGGAGAACAAGACCTTCCACCTGACCGACCCCAACCCGATGCGGGTCGGCGACATGCTGAGCACCTTCTCCCGCGCCGCCCATGCGCCGGAGCCTGCGATCCGCATCAATGCCTCTCTCTTTAATTTCATTCCCCGCCACCTGACCACCATGCTGATGACCATGGCGCCGGTGCGCCGCATCCGCGATGCCGCCATCGCCGATCTGGGTCTGCCCAAGGATGTGTTCCGCCTTATCAGTTATCCCACCCGTTTCGACAGTCGCGAAACCCAGCGAGTACTGAAAGGGACCGGTATCGAAGTGCCGCCGCTGCACAGCTACGCCTGGCGTCTGTGGGATTACTGGGAGCGCCACCTCGACCCGGAGCTCTTCATCGATCGCTCCCTGCGTGGTCGGGTCGAGGGCAAGGTGGTGCTGGTGACCGGGGCCACCTCCGGTATCGGCCGTGCAACCGCGCGCAAGCTGGCGGGGGCGGGGGCCAACGTCGTTACCATCGCCCGCGACGAGCAGAAGATTGCCGAGACTAAAGCGGAGTTTGCCGAGCTGGGGCTGACCATCGAGATCTATCAGGGGGATCTCTCCAATCTGGCGCAGGCCGAGGAGATCACCGCTCGCATCGTGGCCGATCACGGCGGCGTCGATATTCTGGTCAACAATGCCGGCCGCTCCATCCGCCGCTCCATCGAGGACTCCTTCGATCGCTTCCACGATCTGGAGCGCACCATGCAGCTCAACTACTTTGGCGCACTCAAGGTGATCATGGGGGTGCTGCCCACCATGATTGAGAAGAAAAAAGGGCACATCATCAACATCTCCTCCATCGGGGTGTTGACCAATGCGCCGCGCTTCTCCGCCTATGTTGCCTCCAAGTCGGCCCTCGATGCCTGGGTGCGTACCGCCGCCTCCGAGTTTGCCGATAAAGGGGTCAGCTTCTCCATCATCAATATGCCGCTGGTGAAAACGCCGATGGTAGCGCCGACCAAGGTCTATGAGCAGGTACCTATGATGACGCCGGAAGAGGCGGCCGATCTGGTGTGCGATACCATCATCAACAAGCATGTGCGACTGGCCACTCGCCTCGGGGTGTTTGGTCAGGTGGTGCATGCCCTGGCACCACGTGTCGCCCAGGTGATCATGAACACCAGCTTCCGCACCTTTGCCGATCCCAAGGATGGCGACAAATCCAAAGCCACCGCCGATCAGGTTGCCGTCTCGACCCTGATCAAGGGGATACACTTCTAACCGGATGATGGGATAAAGAGATCAACAGGGGCCTGAGCAATCAGGCCCCTGTTTTATTTGGAATAACAGTTGAAGGACGAATAAGGAGGGTCAGACCCGGGACAACAGATCAAGCAGCAGATCAGTCGTGCGACGGGAGTAGAGCAGAGAGAGATGGCCAATGGCAGGCAACTCGATATCTTCCATTCCCGCCAATCGTTGCCGCTCTTGCGGCATCACCACATTGTCGTGACTGGTGCGCACCGAGATGCCGGGCACGCAAAGCGGCACAGAGGCAAAACGCTGCAACCAGCCGGAACCGGGCTCCATCTCGCGGGCATTGGCCCCAAGCCCTAGGGCGGCCAGCTGACTGCCCTGATGAGGCGTAGCCAGGGTGATCAGGCGCACGACCTTGTCACCACCATGGATAGCCAGATAGTCGCGGCAGACCAGCCCCCCCATGCTGTGACCGACCAGCACCAGCTTGTCAGCCCCGGTTTGCGCGAGCACATCGTCAATTCGCTTGGCCAGTAGCGGCACCATCTCATCGATATGACCAAATGGTGGCATCAGGGTAATGGTGGCGACCACATGGCCTGCAGCCTCCAGTCGGGCGCGCTGGGTGTGCCAGATCCCGCGACTGCAACCGTAACCATGCACCAACAATACGGGGCGCTGGCATGGCCGCAGCCGATCGGGTGCCATCAGCAAAGGTTCGAACGGCAGCAACAAGGTGAAGGTGTAAAGGTAGGCCAACATCTCCTGCGCCATCATCTTCACCCTGCGCCAGGGGCCGATAGCCGGGGAGGGGTAGAAGCGGGTAAACAGCCAGCTGCCGAGCACCACCAGACAACGCAACCCAAGCAGGGCAAACACGACAAACAGCAGGGTCAGCAACCAGGGGAGTCCCACGACCAAATGGGCGATGCTCCCGAGGAGCAGCACCTCTACCATCAGCAGGATAAACAGGTGTCGTACGATCGTCATAAGGCCATGATCCGACCAGTCAGGCGTGGAAGTCAAATGGCGCTTTGAGACAGCTTGATCCAGCGCGGCTTTTGTCGCTAAACCCCGGCGAACTCTTTTCCGGTGAGGTTATTTGCAATACTGTATATCCATACATATACTCTATCCATCATCACCAAGAGGAGGCCATCATGGCTGTCGAGATCAAATATGTGGTTGTTCGTGGGGGAGTGGAAAAAATGACCTTTGCCAGCAAAAAAGAGGCCGATGCCTATGACAAGCTGCTGGATACAGCCGATGAGTTGATGACCCTGTTGGCTGGCGCCCCGATCGAGCTGGCCCCAGAGCAGCAAGAGAGTCTGGCATTCTACCTGGCAGAGCAACGCGATGTGCTGCAAACCCTGCTGCGCGGCGGCAAGGTTCAGGCAGGCGCGAAAGAGGAAGAGGCTTCAGCAGCCAAGCGCAAGGAGAAGCCACTAAAGCAGGTGGCCTGATTGCACAGACCTGCTATTTCTCGGGATAAACAGCTCGCGGCATTCACTTTATTTGCATTTAAAACCATTTTTACGGCTATTTACCCCGAGAATTTTTTAACAACGGCGCATATCCAATGCATAACTAAATAGCGTGCACCACTGAGTGACATCAGCCAGATCTATGAGAAAATAATGAGCAAACAGTGAAGAGAACGTTATCCAGATCGCTCCCGGAGACATTAATCAGCAACAACAAGAGGCAGTACCAATCCCAATAGAAGCCGCATTCATCTATCACGAGCCTTTTTCTAGCAACTCGGCTCACAGGCTCATATCGACTCATCTCAGCATCAACAAGCAACACCATGACTCAACAACCATTATCCTTGCCGCCAGCCATGCCGCTGTTTGACAGCCTTATCTATCTGGAAGCCGGTAACCCACAGGTCAATCAGTACCTTGCCAACCTCAGCCTCAACGATGTACCCGATGCCGGTCTGGTTTACGAACTGGCGGTCGATTGGCTGCTGGAACAGCGCAACAGCGAAAACAACTACAAAACCTATCGCAGCGAACTGACCACTTTTTTGCACTGGTGCTTTCACGAGGCGGCCATCAGCCCGAAAGATCTCACTCGCCGCATCATGATCCGCTATCTCGACTACTGTCAGTCGCCCCCTGACGAGTTGATCGCCTATCGCAACGTGGCGCAGTTTGTCCTCGACAAGGAGTGGGGAGAGCGGTTGCCCAACCCGCAATGGCGACCGTTTCTCGGCAAGCGGGAGCTGGGCCGCACCTTGCCCTATCGCCTGAGCGAGCAGGCGATGAAGACCAAGCTCGCCATCTTGTCGGCCTTCTTCCAGTTCCTGATCCAGGAGGAGTACATGGACAGGAATCCCGCTCTGCTACTGCAGCGGGTCAAACGGCCGCAACAGTTGGAGGCCAATGATCAGGTGCAGGTCTTCAGCGAGTTGCAGTGGTCATACGTGATGCAGGCCGCCGATACCCTTGCCAACGACCATCCGGAGCAGCACGAGCGCAGCCGTTTTCTCATCATTCTGATGTATGCCTGCTATCTGCGGATCTCTGAGGTGGCGGCCCGGCCGGGCTTTACCCCTGTGATGGGGCAGTTCAGGCGGGATCGCAAAACCGGCGTCTGGGGCTACTTTATTCCGCAAAGCAAAGGGGGCAAACGGCGTACCGTAGCGGTATCCCAAGCGCTGCTGGCGGCACTCGAGCGCTACCGCCGTTTCCTCGGTCTCTCTCCCTTGCCGACACCGGATGAACAGACGCCACTGTTCGTTCGTCATAAAGCGGCAGCCCACGGCCGCGAGCAGGGGGAGATCAACGCCAACCTCGGCATTCGCCAGTTACGGGATTTGATCATGGTGATCATCGGTAAAGGGGCAGAATTGGCAGAGCAGGATGGATTTGCCCAGGATGCAGCCGAAATGCGGCAACTATCTCCCCATGCGATCCGCCATACCGGGATCACCCATGACATCAATCTGCACGGGCGGCCGCTCTCCCACGTACAGGCCGATGCAGGACATGACAGCATCGACACCACTTCGAAGTACCTGCACACCAGCAACAGTGAACGACATGAGAGCGCGCAACAAAAACCGCTAGACAGATTGAGCCAACAAACGAGAGATAATCGTTCAAAGGGCGGGTGAGCATCGTGACCTAAAAAAGTGATTCATTAAGGTCTCATTCAAGCTGGTGCCGTTATTTTGTACTTCTCTGGATAGCAACCGGTTCAGGGAACAGCAGGGCTGTTAAGAACGAGCAGGTAGCCATCCGCGGGATCAATATTTATTCCGTATCAGAGAGAAAAATAACCAAATCGCTTGCTCAAACATCGAGACAACCCCCTATGCCGATAGACATTATCAAGAAGACCTACAAGATTGTCGGACAAGGCGATCTGATGGCGCAATTTACCCTTATCCCCTCAGGCACGTTGAATATCTGGTTTCCCGAAACAGGATTGCAGATGGAGGCACCCTGTAGCCAACTTCGTTTTGAAAATGACACCCTGCTCTATACCAACGGCATGCACTACAGCCAGGCGAGAGCATTCTGGTCGTTAACACTTCACTCTGTCGATATGAATGAACTGAAGAGGTTAATCATGGATATGTGCAGCAATGTCCACATATCCCATCCGCGAACGCCCATACCCAAACGCAAACATTGGCTAATAGCCTGATCAGCCGGAATGAAAGAACAAGACCCGTCTCGCAAAAGGCGGGTCTTTTTCATTCTCTCTGTGGAGTGCATTGAGGTCTAAAAAGGTGATTTGATGACTTATACGAATGGTCATCGTCGTGGGCTACCGAAAACTCTCAGGAGCCAGACGCCACCTAACGTAAATATATGAATGGTTACGTTAAATTCACCATTATAAAAGTCACGGAAACCAAGAGGGAAGGGAGCGCTTATTGCATCAAGGGCATTGATGATCCGGCACTGTTGTAAGTGTGAACTATTCAATACGGGAAATTTGCATTTTTAGCATTTTGAGTAAGGGCAGGGGATCTGTCCACCCATTAAGGCGACTACTTTAACTAGGTCAAGACAGCCTCTAATAGTGGACTCTTGTCTCAAGATGGGACATTTGTGGTTTCAGAATATCGACTAAGGGGAGGGGACATGGTCCCAAGACATGTTCGGGTACAGCTAAATGAGCAGTTGGTGAACTAGCCAATTCTATTGCCAACGCTATGGCACCAAGCACGATGCATTGCCTGCTTTAGGTGAGGTTCTTCTGCATTTGGCTGCAAGGTATCAAGATGGTTCTTCATCAAGGATCGCATTGACCGGAGTTGTGTCGCCGTAGTGGTTAAATTCACTCAATGTTATCTCTCACAGAGATGCCGATAAATGGGGTTATCGGCATAATTTGTAAAGACTCTGTTATTTTTGACCTTCAACATGTCTCACCCAGAAATGACCGAGATCATCAGCGTCCTGCAAACCGGCAGCGCCTGGCCTGTGGATGTGGTGCGGCGCATCAGCCCAGGGGAAATGTCCGACGAGCTCCATGCTGCACGCCGCGAGGTCGCACCAATCGATCATGCCTGAGCCATTCAACCCGGTGAGCAATGTTTAGGGCTGGCCTATAGCACTAGCGTTCACCGACAGGCCACGGGCGCGGGCCTCCCGCAGGCAGCGCTGCCAAAAGTACCTGCCACTGGGCGAATCCCATTTAACCTGGTAACGACTGGATAGCCAACAAATCGCCTCCAGCGGCAGATCCACAACGGGGTGTCCTTATGAATCAACACCAACGCACCGGCCAACGGGAACACGTCGAACCACAGCAACTGGTGGTCATCGGGCACACTGATATCTAGCTGCCGAAACCGATGGCGCCGCAGTGGTGTCAACAGATCGACACCGGCGGTTAATGCATCCAGCAAGAGTCGATCCTGTGGGCGACGGCTGTGTTTCATCGGAAATAACTCCAAAACGTAGAACCCCATCACTGCGCATAATGCATATTATGTTAAATATAGTATCTTGTTTCCTGTCACCGCTTATTGAACTGTGTATAATGGCAACAATTGATCCTATCTTCGACCGGATGTCTTAAGTGGCTGAATTAACATCAGAACAATTAAAACCCGCTTTTGCGATTGAACAGTTCCCCAGGCTTTGTGAGCTTGAGCCCATCCCCTTTGCCGCTCTGCAACCCAGAGCAATCTCCGGTATCAAACGTCTGGCCAGTTTTGATGGTGATTGCCCGGTTATGCTGCTCAACGGTTTCCCCGGTGCCGATTATGAAGATGTGTGCCGCACTCTGATTGCCGACTCCAATGGTAAGGATGGCGATCTGTTCGACCTCTGCTATACCGAGAATCTCAACAACCCGTTCAAACCTATCTGGCTGCGACTGCAACCCGGTACTGGCGTTGAGTTTTGCGAAATGGTTGGCGAGCTACTCAAGTTGCTTAGCCACCATCTCGATGCCGAGCGAATCGTAACCCGCATCATGCGCAAGCAAAACAACGATCCAAAGATCGATGACTTTCTCTCGGATCTGGCGGCCCATGTGGCATTGGGACTGGAGTTTCAGCATCCGGTGCTGATCAACCTGCTTATTCATCACGAAGAGCAGGAAGCACCGGTAATTTACGGTCGTGATCTCAACTGGGATACCCTGTTTGGTTCCATCAACTATCAGACAGAACAGGGTTCTGTCTACGCGAATCAGCACTTGCTGGAACCAGGTTTGCTACGTCAGGCCAATGGTGGCTACCTTATTCTTCAACTGGATGAGCTGCTCGACCAGCCTCATCTTTGGTTTAAGCTCAAAAATGCTATGCAAAAAGGCGAGCTGGACTGGAACGCCTATCAGGAAGGCAAGACACTAACCCCCTTCTTTGCACCTGAAGCGACCCCCATCAAGCTCAAGCTGATCTTGGTGGGTGACCGACTGGACGTGGCTGAGTTCCAGATGCTGGATCGTGACATGTCAGAGCGTATATTCCTGCGCGCCGACCTAGTATCCGAAGTAAACATAGAGGAAGACCTGCAGGAGTTTCTGCAGTATCTGGCCTGGTTACGTGAACGCTGGAACTTGCTGGATTTCACACCGGCAGCCCTTGTCGCACTCTGTCGCCATGCCAGCAGACTCTGTGATCACCAGGAGTGGCTCTCTCTCTCCGCGGTACAACTCTCCGCCATCATGAGGATGGCTGACAGTCTGGCACGGGAGCTGGAAGCGGAAGAGGTCACCGACGAGCACATTCGTGGTGCGCTGGAGGAGCAGGATTATCGCCTCAACTATCTGGTTGAGCAGTCCGATCAGGGGGTTATCGACGGCCAGATCCTGCTGCAGACTGATGGTGAAGAGATTGGCCAAATTAATGGTCTCTCCGTCATTCAGGTCTCCGGTCACCCATATGACTTTGGCGAACCGGTACGCCTGACCGCCACTGTTCACTTGGGTGATGGCGACGTGGCGGATATCGAGCGCAAGGCTGAACTGGCTGGCCATATTCATGCCAAGGCGATGATGATCATTCACGGCTACCTCTCCAACAAGTTCGGTGCCGAGAACCCCTCCCCTCTGTCGGCCAATCTGGTATTCGAGCAGTCTTACCACGAAATCGATGGTGACAGTGCCTCCCTGACCGGCCTGTGTGCCCTGCTCTCTGCCCTCGCCCGCCAGCCTATTTACCAGCACTTTGCGGTAACGGGTGCGGTCGACCAGTTTGGCAATGTGCAGGCCGTTGGCGGCGTCAACGAGAAGATCGAAGGCTTCTTCCGGGTGTGCAAGATCCACGGTCTGACTGGCAAACAAGGCATCCTGCTGCCCGGCACCAACGCCCAGCAACTCAACCTCTCTGATGAGGTGATCGCCGCAGTTGAAGCGGGACAGTTCCATATCCACCCTGTAGATCATGTGGAAGAGGCTATCGAGCTCTTGACTGGCTGTGTGGCGGGTGAGCCTGACATGCCCGATACCCTGTTCGGCCGCATTCAGGAGCGACTGGATGAGCTGAACGGCAGCACGGCGAAAGTCGGGCTGCTGCGCGCCCTTCTTGATCGGCTGTTTGGCCGCTAATGAAGTGATCGGAGTTGTTTAGCGCACATCTGTACGCTAAATTGGCGCAGCTTTACTCATTTGAAGGAAACTCAGCGTGACCGTAGACAATTCGACCCTGGAAGCCCGCCTTTCTCTGTGTGAACAGGGCAAGAACTCTTTTACCCGTGAAGAGCTGCTGGCTTGCAGCCATGGCGAACTCTTTGGTGAGGGTAACAGTCAGCTGCCCGCCCCTAACATGTTGATGATGGATCGCATCGTCAAGATCAATGACAACGGTGGCGAGCACGGTAAGGGCGAGATCCTGGCAGAGCTCGACATTACCCCCGATCTCTGGTTCTTCGATTGCCACTTCCCGGGTGATCCCGTGATGCCGGGCTGTCTCGGTCTGGATGCCATGTGGCAGCTGGTTGGCTTCTTCCTCGGCTGGAAAGGCGGCCCGGGCAAAGGCCGTGCGCTGGGTGTCGGTGAAGTGAAATTTACCGGCCAGATCCTGCCGACCGCCAAGAAAGTGACCTACAAGATCACCTTCAAGCGAGTCATCAATCGCAAACTGGTGATGGGCATTGCCGATGGTGTCGTTGAAGTTGACGGCCGCCCCATCTATAGCGCAACCGACCTGAAAGTGGGCCTGTTCCAGGACACTACCGCATTCTGATTGATGCGAACCTGAATGTGGCGAAAGCCACAACGCAAAGGGGCCACAACGGCCCCTTTCCTTTTGTAATGAGTGATGAAGTACCTGCTACTTCATGAAGAGGCCTGAGCCCCGCCCTTCCATGGCGTCACGCCAACCACCAAGCCAATGCCCACGGGCATCCAGGCATTGATACGGACACGCTTCTTTCTGTTTGCCGACCACGCCAGCCTGATAACCACGAGCACGAGCTCTTTCCAGACGGTCCCGCTTCTGTCTCTTCATCATCTACGACCCTCTTCGTGGAACAAAAAAAGCGACCAAATTCTCATCGGTCGCTTTCATCTTTACTCCTGCGAGCGCACTCGGTCAAACAAAAACTTCCACCCTAACCGGGCTATGTGACACAAGGCACTGAACTGGATTAAGTTTTAATTACAGGGAACTCACTCCTGATTTTTGAGTCCTTCCAGCTCTTCCCAACGAGCAAATGCCTCCTCCAGCGCCGTCTCGGCGGCACTCAATGCGGCCAGTTTGGGCTGGGTCTGCTCGCTTGGCAGGGAGAAGAAACCGTGCTGGTTGATCTCGCTTTGCAGCGCATCCAGCTCGGCTTCCAGCTGCTCAAGACGCGCCGGCAGACCATCCAGTTCAAGCTGTAGCTTGTAGGAGAGTTTTTTGCCTTTCTTCGGCGCTTCGCTCACTGTGGCTACCGGCTCGGGAGCCTTCACAGGCGTGCTCTTGGCCTGTTGCTGAGCACGCTGCTGCTCGCGGGTCGCCATCATGTCGGCATAGCCGCCCACGTAGTCGCTGATGCGGCCATCCCCCTCAAACAGCCAGCAACCGGTTACCGTATTGTCGATGAAGCGACGATCGTGACTGACCAGCAGCAGAGTGCCTGGATAGTCCGCCAGCAGCTCTTCCAGCAGCTCCAGAGTCTCGACGTCGAGGTCGTTGGTCGGTTCGTCGAGGATCAGCAGGTTGCTGGGTTTAAGGAACAGCTTGGCCAGCAGCAAACGGTTTTTCTCACCGCCAGAAAGCGCCTTGACCGGCGTTCTGGCCCTCTTGGGTTCAAACAGGAAGTCCTGCAGATAGCCGAGGATATGGCGGGAGCGACCGCGCACCATCACTTCCTGCTTGCCCTCCCCGACGTTGTCCACCACCGTCTGCTCGGGATCGAGCTGTTCGCGGTACTGATCGAAGTAGGCCACTTCCAGATTGGTACCCTGACGCACCGAACCACGAGTGGCATCTAGCTGACCCAGCAGCAGCTTGATCAGGGTCGACTTGCCGCAACCGTTGGGGCCGACCAGCGCAATCTTGTCCCCACGCAGCACCTGCAGATCCAGCCCCTCGAACAGGGTGCGATCACCAAAGTCGAGTCCCAACCCTTCAGCTTCAAATACCAGCTTGCCGGAGCGGCTCGCCTCGTCGAGTTGCAGCTTGGCTTTGCCCTGCAGTTCGCGACGCTGGGTACGCTCCATGCGCATCGCCTTGAGGGCGCGCACTCGCCCCTCGTTACGGGTACGGCGCGCCTTGATCCCCTGGCGTACCCACACCTCCTCCTGCGCCAGCTTGCGATCGAACTCAGCATTTTTCAGCTCTTCGACCCGCAGCCACTCCTCTTTGCCCTGCTGGTACTCGTCATAGTTGCCGGGCCAGGAGGTGATCACGCCGCGATCGAGATCGATGATCCGGGTCGCCAGCTTGTGGATGAACTCACGGTCGTGGGAGATGAAAACGATGGCGCCACGGAAATCCTTGAGGAACTCTTCCAGCCAGTTGATGGCCTCGATATCCAGGTGGTTGGTCGGCTCATCGAGCAGCAGCAGATCGGGATCGCATGCCAGTGCACGGGCCAGCGCTACCTTGCGCAGCCAGCCACCGGAGAGACTGTCGAGGGTCACGTCAGGATCAAGACCAAGCAGGGTCAGCACCTGATTGATGCGGGTCTCGTACTGCCAGCCATTCTGATAATCGAGCTGCTCCTGCAGCTGGCTCATCTTGCGAATGTTGGCATCGGACGGGTCACTCGCCAGCGCCATGGAGACGTGGTGATACTGCTTGAGCAGCTCACCGACTCCGGCCAGCCCTTCGGCGGCGTAATCAAACACGGTGAGCTCGCTCGAGGTGGGCGGATCCTGCTCAAGACGAGTCACTTTCAAGTCCTGCTGCAACACCAGACGGCCATCATCGAGGGGCAATTCACCGGCAATTACCTTCATCAGGGTGGACTTGCCCGCCCCGTTGCGGCCCACCAGACAGAGGCGCTCGCCTCGCTCTATGGTCAGCTCGGCCTTGTCGAGCAACGGAAAATCACTGAACGACAGACACGCGCCGTGCAATGTTAAAAGAGCCATGTTCGTTCCTTATCTCATATGAAAAAACGGGCAACAGACTGGGTCTGATCCCGTTTCATCGTCAAATCACAAATCAACCCTGACGAGCGAGCCAGCCTTTGAGCTCCACCAGCGTGAAGGGCCAGCCCAGCTCGCGGCCAGCCTCGTCCCGCAGCACCGGAATACGCACCCGATAGGCCTCAAGCCAGCTGGCATCGTCCATGATGTCGCAGCGGCGGGTCACATCGCTTGCCCCCGCCTCCTCCACCAGCGCCCAAGCTTGCTCACACAGGTGGCAACCGTCGGTGTGAAACAGGGTCAGCATCAAGCCTCAGCCTCCGCATGGGTGATGATCCAGCAGTTGTGGATGTGCTGGTTGCGCTCGAAATCCTTGGGCCGGGTCTTGCCGGTGATGTTCTGCGCTTTGAGACCGATGGCCTCGAGACCGGCCAGATCCATCTTGAAGTGGCGCTTGTTGTTGGAGAACACCAAGGTGCCACCAGCAGCCAGCAACCGCTTCAGGTGCTGCATGAGCAGCAGGTGATCGCGCTGCACATCGAAGCTCTCATCCATCCGCTTGGAGTTGGAGAAGGTGGGCGGATCGATGAAGATGAGGTCGTACTGCTCGTCCGCTTCAGACAGCCACTTCAGGCAGTCAGCCTGCACGAACTTGTGCTGACGGCCCACCAGCGAGTTGAGGCGCATGTTGTCCTGTGCCCAGTTGAGGTAAGTGCGCGACATATCCACTGTGGTGGTCTCGCTGGCACCGCCAAGACCCGCGTGCACGGTGGCACTGCCGGTGTAGGCAAAGAGGTTCAGGAAGCGCTTGCCCTTGGCCATCTGACCCAGCATGCGGCGGGTCTGACGATGGTCGAGGAACAGACCGGTATCGAGGTAGTCGTAGAGGTTGACCCACAGACGGGCACCATACTCCTGCACTTCCATCCGGTGCTGCTCTTCGGATAGCTTCTGGTACTGCTGCTTGCCCTCCTGACGCTCGCGTACTTTCAGGATCACCTTCTCGCCGTCCATCCCGGTCACCTTGATGGCGGCTTGCACCATGTCGAGCAGACGCTGACGGGTCTTCTGGGCAGGAATATCCTTGGGCGCCGCGTACTCCTGCACCACCAGATAGTCCTGATAACGGTCGATGGCGGCGTTGTACTCAGGCAGGTCGGCGTCGTAGAGACGGTAGCAGTCGAGATTCTCTTTCTTGGCCCACTTCTCGAGCGCCTTCAGATTCTTGCGCAGACGGTTGGCAAAGTCCTGTGCCACCTCTTTTTGCGAGGCCACGGAGTCCAGTGCGATTTGATAATTGCGCAGCTGACACTCGAGAGCACCGTTGAACAGGCGATACTGCTTGTCGGCGCGCAGGCGCAGACAGCTCAGCAGCTCGGGCGATGCGGACAGAATGGAGACTTTCCAACCCTGGAAGCTACGACGCAGAGCATCGCCCAGCGCCTGGTGCACTTCCAGCAGCGCCGGAAATTCGCCAAGACGCTCGCCATAAGGCGGGTTGGAAATGAGCATACCGACCTTGCGGGCCTCCCCTTGACCTTCTTCCCCTTCAACAGGGGCAGGCATCGGCAGCGGGTTTTCCAGCTTGGTGACATCGGCTTGCTTGAAGGTGATGAGGTGCGCCACACCTGCCGCTTTGGCGTTATCACGGGCTTTGAGGAGCACGCGCTGGTCGGCATCACAACCAAACAGTTTTACTTCGCAACGCTGCATGCCGCGTTTGGCACGTACTTGTGCTTCCATCATCAGGCTCTGCCACAGCTCGCTATCATGCTGCAGCCAGCGATCGAAACCGAAGCGCTCGCGACGCAGCGCCGGCGCCATGTCGGCGGCGATAAAGGCCGCTTCGATCAGCAGCGTACCGGAACCGCACATCGGGTCCATCATGGGCTCACCGGCCCAGCCACTACGGGCAATCATGGCGCAGGCTAGGTTTTCTTTGAGCGGAGCTTCACCGGTGCCCTGACGATAGAAACGCTGATGCAACGCCGGGCCTGACAAGTCCAGCGTGATATTGGCCTTGCCTTTGCCCAGGTGCGCCATGATGCGAATATCCGGCGACTTCTTGTCCACGTCCGGACGCACGTGACCGCGCTTGGTGAAGCGGTCGACGATGGCATCCTTGATTTTCAGCGCGCCATATTGGGTATTGCGAATGGCAGGGTTGGTACCGGTAAAGTCCACCGCGATGGTAGCGGTACCGGAGAAGTGCTCTTCCCAGGGGATTGTGTGGGCGCCCAGATAGAGATCCAGATCATCGTTCATCTGGAATTCAGACAGCACCAGCACGATGCGGGAGGCAAAACGGCTCCACAGGCAGGCCTTGTAGCCAATCGCCAATTCGCCTTTGAAATGGACGCCAGCCACGGTCTCACGGACCTGCTCTGCGCCAAGATTGGTCAGCTCATCGGCCAACAGGTTTTCCAGCCCCTTGGGGCAGGTTGCAAAAAATTCTTTCATCACGCTCACGGGGAACCCATAAAAATAGTGCCGCATTATACCTCATCAGGCGGACTGGAGCATGCAAAAGTCGGCGCAAACAGCAGGATGGAAACAGATTGATATGGGGCGATAAAGGTAAAAGGCCCCATGACTACCCGATGGCGAGATCATGGGGCCAGACATCATTTAGCGGCTCACTTCATGCGAGCCTTGAAACGGGGATTGCTTCTGCAAATCACGAACAATTTGCCGCGGCGGCGCACCAACTGACAATCGGGATGACGCGCCCGTGCGGATTTGAGTGAACAGACGACCTGCATTCAGGACTCCTTCTTGCTTGAAAATGCGCCAAAACGCTTGTTGAAACGGGCAACACTTCCCTCACTAGAAACCTGCTTCTGCTTGCCGGTATAAAACGAGTGCGACTGGCTGGAAACATCGAGCGATACATAGGGATACTCCTTCCCGTCTTGCCACGTATAGCGGCGATCGCTCTTGATGGTTGAACCGACCAGGAAAAAGGCATCTGCCGCCGTGTCATGGAACAGCACCAAACGATAATCCGGGTGAATATGAGACTTCATGGCAACTCCATTTTGTTATGTTATAACAAAATGTAAGTGAGAATAGCTCTCGTTTCAAGCAAAAAATGTCGTATGAAGAACATCGCTGCAGTGAGTGATGTGTTGATAGTTAGGGGGAGACACTACGCAAGCAGAACGAAACAAGAGGAAGACACCATGCTTGCAGCACGGAAGACCAAGATACTGCGTGGGTTAGAACACAAGGTGCAAGTGGATGTAACAAGCCTCAAGAGAGGCTGGATCACAACCATGAAGATCAATGAGAATGGGCAATATGTACGCGGATCAATGAAGTATCAGAAACGAGGCGCGATTGAGGTGACAACAGTAAAAAGAGGCAGCGGTGTAATCACAGAGATAAAAAGATTGGTGAAAAGATATCAACTGACCTGACGATATTGCTCGGTCACGGTAATACGCGGCTTCATCCGGTTATTCATCACCTTGATCACCCCGAAACGCGGCAGAGTTTTACTGGTGGTCAATACCAGATCGGCTGTGAGGTTCAAACAGACGCTGGCCTGCTCCCCTGCCTCAATGACCATAAATTCGCCGTTACCATGGGGTGTATTCATCAGGACCAGATCACCGTTTTGCGGGATCACTTGCGGATGTTGTTCACTAAAAAACCAGCTTTGCGGCATCAGGGGTTTATAAAAGCGACTGACCGCGATGGCATTAAGCACCAACTGAACCTGATGGGGAATACTCCACTCAAGTTCGGCTGCTTTATCCATCAACTGATAATAGAGGGCGGCATCATCGACACAAAAAGGCTGGGCTGCAAACGAACTGGGCACCAATTGTCGCCCTTTATACTCGGTCGCAAATAACATGTTATCAGACAGGTCCAACATCAGACGGTCACTCTGGGCATCATAGTGCCATTGCCAGCTATCGGTCGGTTGGATAAACATGTTGGAGCCCTTACTTGATAATTACCAGTTGACTTTATTCCATATGCAGGAAATCAGCAACGTCAAATAAAGGGCTCCGCCATCTATTTCTTAAATATTGGTCACAATCTCTTTGACCAACCCCGGCCCTTTATAAATAAAGCCGCTATAAATTTGTACCAGACTGGCACCGGCGGCCAATTTTTCACGGGCGGCCATGGCACTATCAATACCACCCACACCGATAATTGGCAGAGCACCATTGAGCGCCTTGGCCAGATGACGGATCACCTCGGTACTCTTGTGCTGCAGCGGACGACCGCTCAAGCCACCCGCTTCACCGGCGTGGGGCATGTCATAAATCATCTCGCGCTCGAGGGTGGTATTGGTGGCGATAACCCCATCAATACCATTCCGTACCAGCGACGCGGCCACCTGATCTATTTCTTCAAGGCTTAAATCCGGGGCAATTTTAACCGCCAGCGGCACATACTTTTTATATTGGGCGGCCAGCTCTTGCTGACGCACCTTGAGGGCGGCCAGCAATTCATCCAGCGCCTCGCCATATTGCAGTGAACGCAAACCCGGGGTGTTGGGGGAAGAGATATTGACGGCAATATAACCGGCATGATCATAAACCTTGTCCATGCAGATCAGGTAATCATCCTTGCCCTGTTCGATGGGAGTGTCTTTGTTTTTGCCGATATTAATGCCGATGACTCCCTGATATTTGGCCTCTTTTACCTTGGCCACCAGATGATCCACCCCCTTGTTGTTGAATCCCATCCGGTTGATGATCCCCTCTGCCGGAATAACCCGGAACAGGCGCGGCTTGTCATTACCGCTTTGGGGTCTGGGGGTGACGGTACCGACTTCGATAAAACCAAATCCCATGGCGCCCAGCGCGTCAATGCACTCACCATCTTTATCCAGACCGGCCGCCAATCCCACCGGATTGGCAAAAGAAAGCCCCATGACAGTGACGGGGCGTTTCGGCAAATTCTGGCGGAAGAAACAATCGAGTGGCGTACCGAGAAGGCGGGGCAAATATTTCATGGAGAGATCGTGAGCCTGTTCCGGATTGAGTTTGAACAGGAAATGCCTGGCGATGGGGTACAACATCTTTGCTCCTTAAAGAAAGCCCCGGCAACTGGCCGGGGCTTTAGGTGTAATGTCGGTGTCATGCCTTAATCTGGCAATTAAAGTGCCCGACAATTCAACTGGAGCAGGTTCAACTCTCGCAAGGCCACCGAGAACTTGGCGAACTCGTGGGTACTGGTGGTCTTGAAGTCGGCCAACATGTGGGTCCAACGGGACAAGAGTTGCTCATGCTCCGAAATCCAGTCGGCCAGTATGGTAGCGCATTCTCCCTGATCTTTGCACCCTTCCAGTACCACAGAAGTGAGACTGCGTTGCTGCCAGTCAAGATCTTCGCGGAAGGAGGCACGCGCCATCGCCTGCCAGTGGTTGCCGACCGGCTGATGGTTGATCTGGTCGAGGAACCAGTGCAGATCAAGCTTGGCCCCGAGGCGATAGTAAACATTTGCGGCGCGCAGGATATCGGTCTTGTGCTCCGCGGCAATTTGCGCCAGATCCAGGCTG
The DNA here is from genome assembly GCF_049170315.1 of Aeromonas sp. 604443. Taxonomy (NCBI): domain Bacteria; kingdom Pseudomonadati; phylum Pseudomonadota; class Gammaproteobacteria; order Aeromonadales; family Aeromonadaceae; genus Aeromonas; species Aeromonas sp. 604443. The sequence continues at coordinate 601,587 of NZ_JAAKMI010000001.1, read as the reverse complement.
GAGAAGAGGCTGCTCATATGGGCGACCTGACGGGCAATGGCCTCCGGCACCTGTTTCTCCATCCACTTGGCGACAGCCTGACGATGCTCGGCCACTTCGCTCTCATCCATGACCTCGTAGAGGTGCTTCCCTAAGGTTTCGAACGCCGGGCGGAAGAAGGCGATGTTCTCGCTGATACTCCAGCTGCGATTGCGAGCACGCAGGAACCAGCGGGTGGCTCGGCGCACAATGCGGCGGCTGTAGAACATCAGTTCGAGCTGAGTCTGGGCATCCACCAGGTTGTCGCACCCTTCGATATCGCGCCACAGCTGGTTCATGCCAAACACTTCGCGGGCCATGGCAAAGCAGCAGGCCACTTCCGCCACCGAGGCTCCGGTCTCGTCCTTCATCCGGCTGGCGAAGTTGAGCCCCATGTCATTGACCAACATGTTGGCCACCCGGGTAGCGATGATCTCGCCGCGTAGCGGGTGATCGGCCAGCTGTGCACCAAACTGCTGCTGCACCTTGGCCGGGAAGCTGGTGACCAGCATGTTAGCGAGGAAGGGCTCGTCGGTCACTTCCGGGCAGTTGAGCTGCTCTTTCAGCACCATCTTGCCGTAGGCCACCAGCACTGCCAGTTCGGGGCGGGTCAGTCCCTGCCCTGCCGCCATCCGCTCGGAAAGCTCCTCATCGGATGGCAGGAACTCCAGCGCACGATCGAGCTTGCCTTCCCGCTCCAGCCCCTGAATAAAGCGCTGCTGCTCTTTCAGTTGTTCAGAGCCGCGGAAGCTGGTGACCGAGATGGACTGGGACTGGCGATAGGCGTTGGTGATCACGATCTGCGCCACGTCGTCGGTCATCTCATACAGCATCTGGTTACGCTGCTTGAGCGTCAGATCCCCTGCCGCCACCAATTGGTTGAGCAGGATCTTGATGTTCACCTCGTTGTCAGAGCAGTCCACCCCGCCCACGTTGTCGGTAAAATCGGTATTGATGCGACCGCCCTGACTGGCGTACTCCACCCGACCGAGCTGGGTAAAGCCGAGGTTGCCCCCCTCACCCACGATGCGGGCCCGCAGATCGCGACCATTGACCCGCAGAGCATCGTTACTGCGATCGCCCACCTCGGCATCGCTCTCGCGGGCGCTCTTCACATAGGTGCCGATGCCGCCATTCCACAGCAGGTCTACATTGAGGCAAATCAGCGCCTTGATCAGCTCGTTCGGCGCCATGCTGGTCTTGTCGGTGCCGAGCAGGGTCTGCATCTCGGGGCTCAGCTTGATGGACTTGGCCGAGCGCAGGAAGATACCGCCCCCTTGTGATATCAGCTCGCGGTTGTAGTCATCCCAGCTGGAGCCCGGCAGATCGAACAGGCGCTGGCGCTCGACAAAACTCTTGGCCGCATCCGGAGTGGGGTCAACGAAGATGTGCATGTGGTTGAACGCGCCCACCAGCCGGGTGTGCTCGGAGAGCAGCATGCCGTTGCCGAACACGTCGCCCGCCATGTCCCCAATCCCCACGCAAGTGAAGTCGGTGGTCTGGCAGTTGACGCCAATTTCACGGAAGTGACGCTTGACCGACTCCCAGGCGCCGCGGGCGGTGATACCCATCTTCTTGTGGTCGTAACCGACCGAGCCGCCGGAGGCGAATGCATCGCCGAGCCAGTGGCCATATTCGAGGCTTATTTCGTTGGCGATGTCGGAGAATGTGGCTGTGCCCTTGTCGGCAGCGACCACCAGGTAGTAGTCATCCTCATCGTGACGCACCACGGATTTGGGCGGGATCACCTCGCCGCCGATGATGTTGTCAGTCACATCGAGCAGACCGCGGATAAACAGGCGATAACAGGCCTTGCCCTCCTCCTGGATAACGGCGCGAGGCGCCCCCACCGGCATCTGTTTGCAGTAGAAACCGCCCTTGGCCCCCACCGGCACAATGACGGTGTTCTTCACCTGCTGGGCTTTCACCAGACCCAGCACTTCGGTGCGGAAGTCCTCTTTGCGATCGGACCAGCGCAGACCGCCACGAGCCACTTTACCCCAGCGCAAATGTACCCCTTCCACCCGCGGCGAGTAGACGAAGATCTCGAATTTCGGCAGCGGCAGTGGCATGTCGGTGATGCTGGACGGCGCCAGTTTGAAGGAGATGTAGGGCTTGATGTTGCCCGCCTTGTCCAGCTGGTAGTAGTTGGTGCGCAGGGTAGCGTCAATCATCTCCACATAGCGGCGGATGATGCGATCGTCATCCAGGTTGGCCACCTGATCCAGCTTGGCGGCCAGCTCCTCGTGCAACTTGGCCTGTACCTTGGCGTCCTGCTTGCCGGCCGGATCGAGGCGCTGTTCGAACAGGGTGAACAGCAATTGGGCAATATCCGGGTAGCGGGTCAGAGTCTCTTCGATATAGGACTGGCTGAAGGAGACGCCGGTCTGGCGCATGTATTTGGCATAGGCGCGCAGCACCGACACCTGACGGCCGGTGAGACCCGCCCCCAGCACCAGCCGGTTGAAGCCGTCATCTTCCAGCTGCTTGTTCCAGATGGCGGCAAAGGCTTGCTGGAAGCGTTGCTGACTCTGGGCCAGATCAAAGGGCTGCTCGCCGTGCAGCAACATGGAGAAGTCGAGGATCCAGAACAGATCGCCACCCGGAGTGCGTACCTGATACGGGGTCTCACCGATCACCCGCAGTCCCATGTTTTCCAGCATCGGCAGTACATCGGAGAGGTGAATGGGCTCGGTGCGATGGAACAACTTGAGCCGTACCCGACGATCGTTCTCCTCCTCCTGCGCGCGGTAGAACAGCATGCCGAGTGGCTCGGCTTCGCTCAGGTTATCGAGCGCCATGATGTCGGCCACGGCCGAGCCCGGCAGCACATCTTCCTTGTAAGCGCGAGGGAAGGCAGTGCTGAAACGGCGGCGCAACTCATTGCCACGGGCTTCGCCATAGTGGGAAAGCAGCACGGAGTCGAGTCTGTCGTCCCAGCTGCGGGCCGCTTCAATCAGGTTGTTCTGTACTTCGTTCACATCCACATCCACGTTATTGTTGTTGACCCGCACTATGTAGTGGGTCCGCGCCAGCACGCCTTCGGTGAAGTAGACGTTGAACTCCACCTCTTCATTGCTGCCAAAATATTTCTGCAAAATTTGCTGGGTCTTGATCCGCAGCGCCGTGTTGTAGCGCTCCTTGGTGACATAGACCATGCAAGAGAAGAAACGACCATAGACATCCCGGCGCACGAATAGCCGAAGCATGTCCCGCTCCTGCATCTCCAGTACGCCAAGGCCGGTAGCCAGTAGTTCCTCTTCACGGGCCTGGATCAGCTCGTCACGGGGATAGGTTTCCAGCACGTTGAGCAGCGCCTTGTAGGCGTGGGAGCCCTTCTCGTGACCGGAGGCGGCCATGATGCGCTCGAGTCGATGGCTGATGAGCGGGATCTGGGTCGCGCTGGTGTTGTAGATGGAAGAGGCGTAGAGACCGATGAAGCGATCTTCCCCGATCACCTTGCCATGCTCGTCAAAGCGCTTGATGCCAATGTAATCCACATAAGCCGGACGGTGCACCCGGGACTTGCTGTTGGATTTGGTGAGGATCAGCAGATCAGAACTCAGAGCGGCGTGACGGGCGCTGGCTGGCATGTTGCCAAGGCGCTGACCCACCTCCTTGATGGAGTTTTTCATCAGCCCCAGGCTGGAGCTCGCCTGCGGCAGGATCTCGTGATCCCCCTCCACCGCCTTGACGTCGTAACGGCGATAACCCATCAGGGTGAAGTTGTGGGCAGCCACCCATTTGAGGAAAGCAACGCAGGAGGCCACCTCCTCCTTGCTGACCGGGTGCTTGCGCTTGGGCAGTTCGTCAATGATCTCATTGAGCTTGGCCAGCATGGGCTGCCAGTCGCCGACTGCCAGTGCCACTTCACCTGCCACCGAGTTGAGCTCGGTAGCCAGCGCGGCCATCTGCTCCTCGCTGGTGAGGTGATCGATCTCGATAAGGAAGGCCGTTTCAACCGAGGTCTGCCCGTCGGTATTGCCGAGCTCCAGAATGGCGTCAATCTTGCCATCCGCTCCACGAATGAGGTGCAGCGGTTGGTGCAGCATCATGTGGGCGGTGATATTGAGTCGCTTGAGCGCCATCCGGATGGAGTCGACCAGGAAGGGGGAGTCCTGCAGGATCACCTCGACGATGGTATGGGGCGATTGCCAGCCGTGACGGGTCAGCTCGGGATTGTAGACCCGGATGTAGGGATCAGTACCGCTGCGCTGATTGAGGGCATTCCACAGGCTCAGGGCCGCACCGTAGAGATCGCTGTCATTACGATCGTGCAGGTCGGAACTCGCCATGTTGCCGTAGAACTTGGCAACGAAGCGCTCGACCAGAGAGGCGCTGTTTTTGGGCAACTTTTGATGGATCAGGCTGAGAACGTTTTCGAGCAGAACTGAGGTAGGGGCGTCTTTCAATGCCATTTTTATATTCCTTATCGGACGACATTAACCACCGACGCAGAGGCAACCACCCTGGTTACCCGCTGGTGCAGAGTTGTTGCGAAGTGTAATGGCTTGGATAAGGGAAGGCGAGGAAAGGTGCTAACGAGATGTTAAAAACAAGGTGCAGATCACGGCTTAAACTGTGAGAAATTTTGCAAATAACCAAAAATACAGAAATTCCCACTACCTTTGTGCCAGTTTACCGGATAGATAGTGACGCAAAGCAGATAAACAGTCGGTAATCTGTTCGATTTTTGTTAATTTATGCGTTCGAGACTGATAAAGCGGTAATCGTCCTGGGTTTTCAGCCGAAAGTAGCCATGCACACCATTGATGGCGACAAAGGGGCGTATTTTTTCTATGCCAAGCTCCAGGGTCAACCCCTGTTCGCTGCGCACCACCAGCCGTCTGGCATGGCCCTGATACATCAGCATCACCTCGTCACTGCTCAATGAGAGCCGAAAAGTAAACTGCTTCACGCTTGCTCCTGATCACACGGCACATCAATGTGGGGCAAGAGCGTTATCGCCCCTGCCCCGTCGACACTTACTGCTGCAGCGCCTTGCTGACCTTCTCGAACAGATCCCTTGCCAGCCCCTCAAGGTTGGCAAGACGGGTCAGCTCGGCGCGGATCAGGGCCTTGCGCGCCTCATCCAGTCGCTTGAACTGGATAAGCGGAGTGATAAGGCGGGAGGCCACCTGCGGATTGACCTCGTTGAGCTCGATCAGCAGATCGGTCAGGAAGCGGTAACCGCTGCCATCCACCGCATGGAACTGCACCTGATTGCTCATGGCAAAACTGCCGATCAGCGCCCGCAGCCGGTTCGGGTTGCGAATGCTGAAAGTGGGGTGACTCATCGCCTGTTTCACTTCGCTCAGTACATCGGCAGCCGGTTTGCTGCCAATCAGCCGCAGCCAGTTGTCCAGCACCAGTCCATCCTTGGCCCACTTGCCCTCGAAATCGGCCAGCAGCGCGGCGCGGCATGGCAACAGATAGCCGTTGGCCACCTGCAGCGCCGCCAGGGTGTCGGTCATGTTGTCGGCGGTTGCGTACTGCTCGCGCACCAGCGCATCGGCATGCTCCGCATCCAGCGCAGCCAGATAGCCCAGCACCACCCCTTTAAGAGCCCGCTTGGCCATGTCGGCGTGCACCACCTGATAACCGTTCAGACGCAGGCTCTGATAGGTCGCCGCCAAGCGCGTGCCAAAGGCCTCGGCAAGACGGGTGTGGATCGCGTCGCGCACCTGATGGATGGCATCGATATCGGCCACCTCGAACAGCTCGGCCAGGGTCGCCTCACTGGGCAGCGCCAGGATCTCCGCCTTGAGGGCCAAATCGAGATCGCTGTCGTCCAGAATAGCGACGAAGGCGGCCAGCAGGGTTTGGGAGAGCTCAACCCCCTGCCCGTGCTGCACCCGTGCCACCCCGTCGAAGACCGCTTTGTTGATCAGCATCTGGGCCGCATCCCAGCGGGCAAACTCGTTGCGGGCAAAGCGCATCAGAAAGGCGAGCGCTTCGTCGCTGTAGTCATAGTGCAGCTTGACCGGCGCAGAGAAGTCCCGCAGCAGGGAGGGAACCGGCTTGACCGGCACCCGATCAAATTCGAAGGTCTGCTCCGCTTCCAGCACATCGAGCACGTTGCCGATAGCCTTTCCCTGATACTGCAACGGGATGACGGCACCCTGCTCGTCATAAAGCTCGATGTCGAGGGGGATATGCAGCGGCAGCTTCTGCGGCTGATCCTGAGTCGGCGGGGTGTGCTGGCTCACATGAAGGCGATAGATGCCGCTGGCGGCATCGTACTCGTCGGTCACGGTCAGTTCGGGGGTGCCTGACTGGCTGTACCAGCGGCGGAAACGGCCAAGATCGACACCGGAAGCATCCTCCATCGCCTGCACGAAATCATCGCAAGTAGCGGCCGAGCCGTCGTGACGCTCGAAGTAGAGACGCATACCGGCCTGGAAGGCATCTTCCCCCAGCAGGGTGTGCATCATGCGGATCACTTCCGACCCCTTCTCATAGACGGTCAGGGTGTAGAAGTTGTTCATCTCGATCACCACATCCGGGCGGATCGGGTGTGCCATGGGGCCGGCATCTTCCGCAAACTGCGGGCCGCGCACGGTACGCACGTTGTTGATGCGGTTGACGCCACGGGAGCCCAGATCGGAGGAGAACTCCTGATCCCGGAATACCGTCAGCCCCTCTTTCAGGCTGAGCTGGAACCAGTCTCGACAGGTGACGCGGTTGCCGGTCCAGTTGTGAAAATATTCGTGACCGATCACCCGTTCGATACCGTGGTAGTCGCCATCGGTAGCGGTGGCCGGATTGGCCAGCACGAACTTGGAGTTGAAGATGTTGAGCCCCTTGTTCTCCATGGCGCCCATGTTGAAGAAGTCCACCGCAACGATCATGTAGATGTCGAGATCATACTCGAGGCCGAAACGCTGCTCGTCCCAGCGCATGGAGTTGATGAGGCTCTCCATGGCAAAACCGGCGCGATCGAGGTTGCCCTTGTCGACGAAGATCTCGAGGGCCACCTTGCGGCCGCTCTTGGTGGTGTAGTGGCTGCGCTCCACATCGAAATCACCGGCCACCAGCGCAAACAGGTAGCTGGGTTTGGGGAAAGGATCCTGCCACTGCACGAAGTGACGGCCGCCATCCAGATCACCGCTGTCGACCTTGTTGCCATTGGAGAGCAGGAAGGGGAACTGGGCTTTGTCGGCAGTAATGCGGGTGCTGTAGCGCGCCAGAATGTCGGGGCGGTCCAGATAATAGGTAATGCGGCGAAACCCTTCGGCTTCGCACTGGGTACAGTAGGCATCACCCGATTTGTAAAGCCCTTCCAGCGCGGTGTTGGCGGCCGGATCCAGCAGGGTGACGATGGTCAGTACACATTCGGCAGGCAGGTTGAACAGGGTCAGACTGCTCTCGCCTTGCTCGTAGTGGTCACAGGGAATGCCATCAATGGCAACGCTCTTGAGAGTCAGCTGTTCACCATCGAGGACGAGCGGCGCATTGTGCTCGCCGTTACGACGAATGCGGGTGATGGCGGTGACCTGGGTCAGCGGCTCCTGCAGTTGGAAATCGAGGTCGATGGTGTCGATCCAGTAGAGCGGCGCCTGATAATCCTGGCGATATTTGGCCGTCATGGCCTGGGGGTGATCGGTCATTATTGTCTGCTTCCACGCTTGTTAAAGGCGAGAAAGAGGCTGTCACAACCAACTGGCGGGGTCAAACAATTTGCATTACGTCAGATACGCCAGACAAAAAGAAAGGGCGACCGCAGTCGCCCTTGTACATTGGAGGTCGCCTTGTCAGCTGCGTTTGCTGACCTTGGCCAGATCCGCCGTGATATTGGCCGCTTCGATGAGATACTCATCGGGCGCTTCAAAATCAGCGGGCAGTTCATCCAGACTCTTCACCGCCGGCTTGCCAAGACGTGCCAGACGCTCGTTGGTACGTTTGAGCGCTTTCTCATCCTGTTTCGCCTGCTCTGCAACACGCTCCGCCTCGTTGAGGGAGACCGACTTCTTCTCCTTCTCCACCTTGTAGTCTGCAATATCCTGCATCACGTAGGCAAACTCGGGATCCTTGGCGATGCGGGCATCGTGGGCGGCCTGCAGCTTGGGCAGCAGAGTAGTGAAATTGCCCAGAGTCTGATAGTTGGCAGAGGCTATCTTGTCCCACGGCAGCGCATTGAACTCACGGCTTTCACCCGTCTCTTCCGGCGCAACCGGTGTCGGGAAGCTGATATCCGGCGCAACGCCCTTGTTCTGGGTACTCCCACCATTGATCCGGTAGAACTTGGCGATGGTGTACTGCACGTGACCCAGCGGCTGCTCGTAGAAGTCATAGACCTTGGCGAGGCTGCGATGCTGCTGCACCGTCCCCTTGCCGAACGAGTTTTCACCCAGGATCAGGGCTCGACCATAATCCTGCATGGCGGCAGCGAAGATCTCGGAGGCCGAGGCACTGTATCTGTCGATCAGCACCGACATGGGACCGCCGTAATAGACGTTGCCATCGTCGTCACCGTTGACCGTGATACGACCCATATGATCACGGATCTGAACAACAGGACCGCTGCCAAAGAAGAGACCACTCAGGGCAGAGGCTTCAGTCAGGGCGCCGCCGCCGTTACCGCGCAGATCGATGATCAGACCATCGATCTTCTGCTTGTTGAGGCTGGAGAGCTCCTTGATCACGTCGTCATGCAGATTGACGTAGAAACTCGGGATCTCGATGACACCAATCTTCTTGCCTTCGGCGTTAATCACCTTGGACTTGGCGGCTCTGTCTTCAAGGCGCACCTTGTCGCGGGTCAGCTCGATCTGCTCGGTCTTGGCGGTTGCGCCCTTGCCGCGCTGAATTTCAAGCTTGACCTTGCTCCCCTTGGGCCCCTTGATGAGCTCGACCACGTCATCGAGACGCCAGCCGATCACATCAACAATCTTGCCATCTTCCTGCCCTACCCCGGTGATCTTGTCATCGGGCTTGAGGTGGTTAGATTTGGCAGCCGGGCCACCGGGCACCAAAGAACGGATGACGGTAAAGTCATCTTCCGCCTGTAACACGGCCCCGATCCCTTCCAGCGAGAGGTTCATCTCGGTGTTGAAACGATCGGCACTGCGCGGGGAGAGGTAACTAGTGTGTGGTTCGATGGCGCGAGCGAAGGAGTTCATGAAGAGCTGGAAGACATCTTCGCTCTCGGTCTGGGACATCCGCTTGATGGCGTTGTTGTAACGCTTGCCAAGCAGCTCCTTGATCTCGGGCCACTCCTTGCCGCTGAGCTTTAGGCTCAGGGCATCGAACTTGACCCGCTGACGCCACAGCTCGTTGAGCTCTGCTTCATCTTTGGGCCAAGCCGCCCCTTCCCGATCAAACACATAGTTGTCGGTCTGGGTAAAATCGAAAGGAGTATCAAGCAGTTTGAGGGCGTATTCGAACCGCTCATAACGCCGCTGCTGACTCAGGTTGAACATCTCGTAGGCGGGAGCCAGACGGCCTCTTTCGAGGTCGGTGTCAAAACCGTTACGGTACTTTTCAAAACGGCTGATATCAGAGGCCAAAAACAGGTTGCGGCTGTAGTCCAGATTCTCCAGATATTTATCGAAAATCACGGAGGAAAAGGCATCGTCCAGCTTGAACTGTTTGTAGTGCGAGCGGGTAAACAGATTGGTAATTCGCTTGCTGGCCGTAGCATGTTGGCTCTCTTGAGCCAACACAGGCAAATCACTCTCCTTGAGCACCGGCTCGATGGCCTGTGCAAGCCCGGCAAGCGCCAGGCTACAGGCAACGAGGGAAAAACGAATTACGCCATGCTTCAACATTTGTCTCCTTAGAGAACCAAGTGCTCTGATTTGACCCGCACCATCATGCCGGTCTGCAGTTGGACCTGTACATCGTCCTTGGTTACTTCCTTGATGGTTGCCGGAACCGGGAATTTACCCATAACGACGCGCACATCCTGGCCCACTTTCAGCGTAGCGGCATCCACTTTAACCAGCGGAGCGTCAGCGACCGGTGCCTTGGCGGCAGCTTTCGGCTTGGCAGCTACATCAGCTTTCTCGGTTTTGCGCACAGCAGGACGACGGGGCTTCTTGGCCTTCTCATCCTTCTCTTTGGTATTGGTACGACGGCTGGCGAATACGCGCTCTTTGCTCTCTTTCAGAGCTTGCTTGGCGTGTTCGATGTGCTCTTCGGTCAGCAGCTCGCCCGGGTTGCCATCCAGATCAACGCGAGCCTGGCCAGCTTTGAGACCGTGCAGGTAGCGCCAGCTGGAGGTGTATTGACGCAGTGCGGAACGCAGCATGGTCTTGGAGACTCTGGCATCGTCAGCAAGACGCTCGGCCAAATCCTGGAAGATGCCAATCTTGAGCGGCTTGGCCTCTCCTTCAGCAACGAAGCAGGCCGGGAATTTCTCGACCAGGTAGGCAACGATCTCTTTACTGTTCTTCAGCTTCTCAGTGTTTTCCATGTATAACCTTGGCTTTCATATAAACGCACGGGCACGTCCCGAGCACAACAAAGGCCCCATTATAGAGAGCTTGGGGCCTTTTGCGAACCATCTAGCAATGACTTAGAGCATGCTTTCCAAAATTTGCACCGTTTCTTCGAGGCCAATCCGGTCTTCCTGGTTGAAACGGTTAAAAATCGGACTATCGATATCGAGTACCCCGATGATCTCGCCACCACGGCGCACCGGGATCACGATTTCCGAGTTGCTCGCGCCATCGCAAGCGATGTGACCATCGAACTGGTGGACATCGTCAATGAGCTGGGTTCTCCCCTCTGCCACTGCCGTACCACACACCCCGCGGCCGACCGGGATCCGCACGCAGGCCGGTTTGCCCTGAAATGGCCCCAATACCAGGGTCTCGCCCTGCAACAGATAAAAACCGACCCAGTTGATCTCCGCCAGCTCCTGATTCAGCAGTGCGGAGAGGTTGGCCAGATTGGCAATCAGATCGGTTTCCCCCTCCAGCAGCGCCTTGGCCTGCTGGTTGAGGGTGCGATAAAATGGTTGTTTTTCAATCATGATTAAATGAACTTCACTCCCTGATGGTTTGGGGAAGGTAACGCCTGGCCGGGAAATTTCAAATATTTTTTCCACTCCCCGCTCCTTGCGCCGTTATTCCCGGGCAACGGAAAGCGCGAATTGCTGGCGTTGACCATTACTCCACTCGATATTTAACAACCAGATCATGACGGGTGATGTACAACTCCCCACCTGGGTTACCCCCTGCCACTGTCCGTCTATTTGTTCAAAGTTCACCGGAATGGTGCCCATAAACATATCTTTGCCTTCGAGTGTCGCTTTCACCGGTTTGATGGCCGGATCGCCGCCGCTAATAGCGATGACAAAGTCATGTTCAGCGCGCAGCGGTAATTCCTTGATGGCGACCGTCAGCGACTTGTCACCAATCAGCGCGCTGCAAGGGGTGTGGGAAAGATCACAAATCTGATCTTTTGTCTGGTCAGCAGAGACGCTGTTATCGACCGAAAACCAGGTGCGATAGGCCATCAGCGCCAATAACAGCGCCAATACCAGTACGAGGTGCAAAACTTTACGTGCGGTAAGTCTCTCTTTCATCAAAAACAGCCCGATTAAGATGCAATTAAAATAGTTTTTTGTGATCTCGAACAAGGTAAAAAACTGCCATATCGAGACCGGACGGAGCCAAATATATCACTGTTTATACTGTTATTTTACCTGTCACTTCAGTATCATTCCCATGCAGTTTTCATTTAGCCATCTTTTGCTTTTCCTTTCGTTAACAGATGTTAACAACTGGTCGGCGGTGGCTGATGAAGCCAGTCCGGTTCTCCGGATACAAAACCAAACAACAGCAGCATCGGAAGCGGAATATAACGATGAGCCATACAACTAACCATCCTGAGTACAACTACACCGTTGTTCGCCAGTTTACCGTCATGACGATTGTCTGGGGAATTGTCGGCATGTCGGTTGGCGTACTGATCGCAGCCCAGTTGATCTGGCCTGCCCTCAACTTCGAGACCCCGTGGCTGACTTACAGTCGTCTGCGGCCCCTCCATACCAACGCAGTGATCTTCGCCTTCGGCGTCAGTGCACTCATGGCCACCTCGTTTTACGTGGTGCAGCGCACCTGTCAAACCAGACTGTTTGGTGGCCCGCTGGCAACCTTCGTCTTCTGGGGCTGGCAAGCAATCATCCTCTCTGCCGCCATCTCTCTGCCGCTGGGTTACACCTCCGCCAAAGAGTATGCCGAGCTGGAGTGGCCGATTGATATCGCCATCACTGTGGTATGGGTCGCCTATGCCATCGTCTTCTTCGGCACACTGATGAAGCGCACCACCTCCCACATCTATGTGGCGAACTGGTTCTTCGGCGCCTTCATCATCACCGTTGCGGTGCTGCACATTGTCAACAACATGGAAGTGCCCCTCTCCGGCATGAAGTCCTACTCCATGTACTCCGGCGCCATGGACGCCATGGTGCAGTGGTGGTATGGCCACAACGCGGTAGGCTTCCTGCTGACCGCCGGCTTCCTGGGGATGATGTACTACTTCGTGCCCAAGCAGGCGGGTCGTCCGGTTTACTCCTATCGCCTCTCCATCGTCCACTTCTGGGCGCTGATCTCCCTCTATATCTGGGCCGGTCCGCACCACCTGCACTACACCGCACTGCCTGACTGGGCTCAGTCGCTGGGCATGGTGATGTCCCTGATCCTGTTCGTACCCTCCTGGGGCGGCATGATCAACGGCATCATGACCCTCTCCGGTGCCTGGCACAAACTGCGTTATGACCCCATCCTGCGCTTCCTGATCGTCTCCCTCTCTTTCTACGGCATGTCGACCTTCGAAGGCCCGATGATGGCGATCAAAACCGTCAACGCCCTCTCCCACTACACCGACTGGACCGTTGGTCACGTTCACTCCGGTGCGCTGGGCTGGGTTGCCATGGTCTCCATCGGTGCTGTCTATCACCTGATCCCGAACTTGTTCGGCCAGGGCAGGATGTACAGCGTCAAGCTGATCAACGTTCACTTCTGGCTGGCGACCGTGGGCACCGTGCTCTACATCGTTGCCATGTGGATTTCCGGCGTGATGCAGGGCCTGATGTGGCGTGCAGTCAACGAAGACGGCACCCTGACCTACAGCTTCGTTGAAGCGTTGCAGGCATCCTATCCCTTCTATTTCGTGCGCTTCCTGGGTGGCTGCTTCTTCGTCACCGGCATGTTGCTGATGGCTTACAACGCCTATCGCACCATCACTGCGCCCAAAGGTTCTCTGGAACCTGTCGCCCAGCCAGCATGATTGAAGAGGTCAACCCATGAGCAACAATAACCGTCACGAAATATTTGAAAAAAGCGTTCCCATGCTGGTGGTCGGCATCATCTTCGCCATCAGTCTGGGGGGCCTGGTTGAAATCACTCCGCTGTTCTTCCAAAAGCAAACCACCGAGCCGGTGGAGGGCCTCAAGCCCTACACCGCTCTGCAGATGGAAGGACGCGACATCTTCATTCGCGAAGGCTGCACCAACTGCCACAGCCAGATGATCCGTCCGTTCCGTGCCGAAACCGAGCGTTACGGTCACTACTCGGTCGCCGGTGAGAGCGTCTGGGAACACCCCTTCCTGTGGGGTTCCAAGCGTACAGGTCCGGATCTGGCCCGTGTCGGTGGCCGGTACTCCGACGAGTGGCACAAGGTTCACCTGATCAACCCGCGCGATGTGGTACCGGAATCCAACATGCCCGCCTATCCCTGGCTTGATACCAATGTGCTGACTGGCGAGATGACCGGCAAAAAACTGGCGCTGTTCCGCGATCACTTCGGTGTGCCCTATACCGACGCCGATATTCAGGGTGCTGGCGAAGCCGTCAAGGGCAAAACCGAGCTGGATGCGCTGGTGGCCTATCTGCAATCACTGGGTCATGCCCTGAAATAAGGAGGCGAAAATGGACTACGGCACATTTCGCGGTCTGTATACCTTGCTGTTGATGGCCATCATGATTGGCATCATCGTCTGGGCCTACAGCAAACGCCGCAAGACCTCTTTCGACGAGGCTGCCAATTTGGTTTTTGCCGATGATGAGCAACCCGGTGCTGATAAAAAGAACGCAGGAGCGAAACAATAATGAGCACTCTGTTTAGCATTTTTGTGACTGTCATCAGTCTGGGAACCATCCTCGGCTGCTTCTTGCTGCTGATGTGGTGCCGCAAGGACAAGATGGGTGTTGAAGAAGGCAAATCGATGGGTCACTCCTTCGATGGCATCGAGGAGATCAACAACCCGCTGCCGAAGTGGTGGACTTACATGTTCCTCTTCTTCATCGTCACCGGTCTGGTTTATTTGATCGCCTTCCCGGGGCTTGGCAACTTCAAAGGCCTGCTGGGCTGGCAAAGTTCCAACCAGGACGTGCGCTCGCTGGCCGAGTCCAAAGCTGCAACCGAATCGGCCAAGGCTGAAGGTCGCGCGGTGGAGTATGACCGTGAGGTCGCCAAGGCTGACGAGATCTACGGCGCCAAGTTCCGTGAACTCACCTACGAAGCGGATGGCAAAACCTATCGTGCCATCACCGAGATCGCCAAGGATCCGGAAGCCCTGAAAGTGGGTCAGCGTCTGTTCCTGCAGAACTGCTCCCAGTGCCACGGCTCTGACGCCCGCGGTGGTCGCGGTTTCCCGAACCTGACCGACAGCGAATGGCAATGGGGCGGCCAGCCTGATCAAATCAAGACCACCATCATGGGCGGTCGTCAGGGGATCATGGCTGCCTGGGGTGAAATCCTCGGCAAAGATGGCGTTCAGGAAGTGGCCTCCTATGTGCTGAGCCTCTCCGGTCGCAAGGTCGACCTGGTGGAAGCGAAGAAAGGTGAAGCACGCTTTGCCATCTGCGCTGCCTGCCACGGGGCCGATGCCAAGGGCGGTGTTGCCGTCGGTGCGCCAGATCTGACCAACAACACCTGGCTCTACGGTGGCTCCCGCGAAGTGGTGGTACAAACCATCACCCACGGTCGTCACGGTGTGATGCCAGCCTGGAAAGACATTCTGGGTGAGGACAAGGTTCACCTGCTGGCCTCCTACGTTTACAGCCTGTCTCATCAACAGTCTGCCAAATAAGGTTCGCCCGTAACGTTGTAACATGTGATAAACACGTGATTACACAGCAAAAAGCCTCGACTCCTCGAGGCTTTTTGTTATCTTGTGTTGCGTAAAAACCATCTTCCACGTTAATCATTCGTTTCATGGCAGTAGCAATCATGACCCAACCTCTATCCAAACCGTGGTATCGCCAATTCTGGCCCTGGTTTATCATCGCCCTCCCCACTGCCGCCGTTGTCGGCAGCATCGCCACCGCCATCATCGCCAGCAAGGATGGGGTCAATCTGGTGGCCGAGGACTATTACAAACAAGGGAAAGAGATCAATCAGGACTTGAGCAAGTTTGACCGCTCCGAAGCACTCAATATCCGCTTTGTGCTGGAGGTTGACGGCAACGAGCTGATCCTCAAACCCATCAGCGGTGACATTCCTGCCGGGCAAGCTCTCTATCTCTCATTGTTCCACCCGACCTTGGCCGGTCAGGACAGCGAACACATGATCACCGCCGATGCGAGCGGCACCTATCGCCTCCATTTCGACAAGCCGCTGGTCGGCAAGTGGCACATTCGGGTCGATGCTTTCGATCACGAGTGGCGATTGCAAGAGACCGTCCAGTTGCCCACCCAGGCCCCTGTCGAACTCGACCCGAAAGGACGCTAAGCCATGACCGGCTGTTCTCACTGTGGCGAGCCGGTGTTCGCCAGCGCCCCTGCAGCTTGCATTCTGCATTCAGGGAGGCATAACGCATGACCCCCTGCTTTCACTGTGGCGAGCCGGTACCCGCTAATAGTGGCTATTCCCTCGAGATAAAGGGGATTGTTCGCCCCATGTGCTGCCCCGGTTGTCAGGCGGTGGCAGAAACCATCATGGAGTGCGGCCTCGCCAGTTACTACGATCACCGCACCGCTCCTGGCACCAAGGGCGATCTGGTGCCCGAAGAGCTGGCCGCCCTCACCCACTACGATCTGGCAGAAGTGCAACAGGAGTTTGTCACCGACAGCGGTACCCTTCGCGAAATCCAGCTGACAGTTGAAGGGCTCACCTGCGCCGCCTGTGCCTGGCTTATCGAACGCCACCTGATGACCCTTGGCGGCTTGCGCTACATCAACGTCAACACCACCACCCACCGGGCCCGCATCAAGTGGGATCCGGACCAACTCTCCCTGAGTGACATCCTCAAGGGATTTGCCCAGATCGGCTATCGGGCCTACCCGTTCCAGACCCATCAACAGGAGGCGCTCTACGCCAAAGAGGTGCGCAGCTATATGTTCCGGCTGGCTCTGGCAGGGCTGGGCTCAATGCAGGTGATGATGTGCGCCGTGGCTCTCTACATGGATCTCTTCATCAGCGTTGAAGATGAGTTCATGGTCTACTTCAAGTGGATAAGCCTGCTGCTCTCCACCCCCATCATGATCTACTCGGCCCAGCCCTTTTACGTGGGGGCCTGGCGCAGCCTGAAGCAGGGTCACCTGTCGATGGATGTGTCGGTGTCGCTGGCGCTGATCGGGGCTTTTATCGCCTCCATGTGGGCCACCGTGTTCAATACCGGTGAGGTCTATTACGACTCCATCACCATGTTCGTCTTCTTCCTGCTGCTGGGGCGCTTTCTCGAGTTGCGGGCCCGGCGCAAGGCGTCGGAGTCGAGCTCCAACCTGGCGCGACTGGTGCCCATCATGGCGACCCGCATCGATGAGGAAGGGGAACATGAGGTAGCGGCCAAGACCTTGCAGGTCGGCGATCGGGTACGTGTGCTGGCTGGCGCCACCTTGCCGGCGGATGGCATCATTGTCGAAGGGCAAGCCAGCCTCAACGAATCCATGCTGACCGGTGAACAGCTGCCCCTGCTCAAACAGCGCGGTGATCAGGTCTATGCCGGCACCATCAACACGGATGCCCCGCTGCAGATCCGGGTCAGCCACCGTATCGAAGAGTCGCGGATCGCCCAGATCATGCGGCTGCAGGATCACGCCCTCGATGATAAACCGGCCATCGCCCAGATGGCGGATCAGCTGTCGCGCCACTTTATTCTGGTGCTGCTGATCATTGCCGCCGCGGTTTGGACTTTCTGGCACTTCCATCAACCGGATCAGGCGTTCTGGGTCACCCTCGCCGTGCTGGTTGCCACTTGCCCCTGTGCCCTGTCGCTGGCCACTCCGACGGCGCTAACCTCGGCCACCGCCAATCTGACCCGCAACGGCATTCTGCTGCGCCGTGGTCATGTGCTGGACGTGCTGACCAAGGCAAACCGGATCGTGATGGACAAGACTGGCACCCTGACCACCGGTGAGATCAGTCTGACCGGCACCACCACCTTGGCAGAGATGGACGAGACGCACTGCCTCGCCATCGCCCGGGCCATGGAGGCGCAATCCGAGCACCCCATAGCTCGCGCCTTCCGGCTACCTGCCGACAGTATCAGTGTGCTGCCATCCGCCCGCGAGATCACCCCTGTCATCGGTCACGGCATCACAGCGCTGGTGGATGGCGTACGTTACCGCATCGGCAGTGCCCGCTGGCTTGGGCTGGATCCGGCGCAAGAACGCGGCCGCGGTCTGGCTATCTATCTGGCCGACGAGCAGCAGGTCTTGGCCCGCTTCAATCTGGAAGATACCCTGCGCCCCGATGCCAGGGCGCTGATCGCGGCATTCAAGGCGGCAGGTCTGCAAACTACCGTGCTGACTGGCGACAGCTCTTTTCAGGCAGACGAGATTGCCCGCGAGCTGGGCGTGGATGAGCTGGTCAAGGGGGTCTCACCCGATGGCAAGCTGACCTACCTCAAGGCCCGGGAAGCCCAGGGGGATATCAGCATCATGGTGGGCGATGGCATTAACGACGCCCCGGTACTGGCCGGAGCGCACGCCTCGTTTGCCATGGCTGGTGGCACCGATCTGGCGAAAAACAGCGCCGATGCCATCCTGCTGGCCGATGACCTGAGCCGACTGCTCGAGGCCAGAGTGCTGGCAATGCGTACCCGCAAGATCATCATCGAGAACTTCGCCTGGTCCATCGGTTACAACCTGCTGGTGTTGCCGCTGGCGGCCTGCGGCTGGCTGCCCCCCTATCTGGCGGCGGCGGGCATGTCGCTCAGCTCACTCATCGTGGTAACCAACTCCATGCGCCTCAACCGATGAGGCTGGTGGCGGAAAATAGCTGAAAATGTGGCCTGCCTTCGATGCAGGCCACATTTCTAATTGATAGCGGCTGGCCCCCTGCCCGAACAGGGTTACCATAGGGGACGCTTGCCAAGGAAGAACGCCAAGGTACCTCTCATGAATATAATTTTTGTCCTGATCCCCATCGCCATCCTGTTTGTGATCATCGCCGGGGTCGTCTTCTTCTGGGCCATTCGCTCCGAGCAGTTTGAAGATCTCGACCGGCAGGGTTCCAACATCCTGTTTGACGAAGAGCAACCCACCCACAAACCCGCAAAGCCTGCTGACCATGACCCACAACCTTGATCTGGCCGGCGCCCTGCTGGTCGGACTGGCAGGCTCCGCCCACTGCATCGGCATGTGTGGTGGCGTCTCCGCCGCGCTCTCCATGGCAATCCCCGCCAACAAACAACACTTCTGGGGGCGGCTCGCCTATCTGCTCAACTACAACCTCGGCCGGATCCTGAGCTATGTCATTGCAGGTGCACTGGTGGGCGGCCTGCTCGCAACCACCAGTGAGCTGGGCGCTGGCAAACACGCTATTGCCGGCTTGCGTCTCGTGGCAGCGCTATTGATGATTGCGCTTGGTCTCTATCTGGCGGGCTGGTGGCAAGGGATCTTGCTGCTGGAGCGGCTCGGCGCCAGATTTTGGCCACGTATCAAACCGCTGGCGGGCAAATTTATCCCCTTCACCTCACCTGTGCAGGCACTGCCCTTTGGCATGGTGTGGGGTTGGCTCCCCTGCGGGCTGGTCTACTCCATGCTGACCTGGAGCGCAGCGGCGGGTTCGGCCAGTGGCGGGGCGCTCATCATGCTATTTTTTGGCCTCGGCACCCTGCCCACCCTGTTTGCGTTGGGCGGGCTCGCCGATCGCCTGAGATACTGGCTCACCCTGCGCAGTTTGCGCCTTGGCGGTGCCCTGCTGCTCATTTTGTTCGGGGTGCATACCTTCTGGATTGGCATTGCTTCCTTTTGAAACCCTATCCAAAACGGATGAGTTGATGGTAAACTTGTTTGATATAAATCAATTATTCGTATGAGCCTATGATCCCGGAAAAGAAACCTGGCAGACGTATCCAGAGCGGTGGCTGTGCAATTCATTGCCAGGATTGCAGCATCAGTCAGCTCTGTATTCCCTTCACTCTGAACGACAACGAGCTTGATCAGCTGGACAGCATCATCGAGCGCAAGAAGCCGATCCAGAAGGGTGAAGAGCTGTTCAAGGCTGGCGATGAGTTCAAATCGCTCTATGCCATCCGTTCCGGGACCATCAAGTCTTACACCATCACCGAGCAAGGGGATGAGCAGATCACCGCGTTCCACCTCGCTGGCGATCTGGTCGGTTTTGATGCCATCCACAAACAAGCACACCCCTCCTTCGCCCAGGCGCTGGAAACCGCCATGGTGTGCGAGATCCCCTTTGAAGTGCTGGATGATCTCTCCGGCAAGATGCCCAAGCTGCGCCAGCAGATCATGCGTCTGATGAGCAACGAAATCATGGGCGATCAGGAGATGATCCTGCTGCTCTCCAAGAAGAATGCCGAAGAGCGCCTCGCCGCCTTCCTGCACAATCTGTCGGTACGCTTCTCCGAACGCGGCTTCTCCGCCAAGGAGTTCCGTCTATCCATGACCCGTGGTGACATTGGCAACTATCTGGGGCTGACCGTTGAGACCATCAGTCGTCTGCTCGGCCGTTTCCAGAAGTCCGGTCTCATCAGCGTTAAAGGCAAATACATTACCGTACTGGATCAGGTCGCGCTGGGCATGATGGCCGGTGCAACTCGCCCGCCCTGCGGCTGATTTTTCCGCTTACCCTCTCACTTTTTTCCTGCTTTCCCTGCCGGATCCTTTCCTCTGGAATGTGATCCGGTACGTTCCCCATACCCTCCTCCTGCGCTAAGCTGTAATGGCTAAGATTCTGCTGTCATTGGACTTTTCCAAGGAGGAGAAGATGGTCAAATATCAGAATATTCTGGTGGTTATCAATCCAGAAGAGGAGCGCCAAATCGCCCTCGAACGGGCAGTCAAAGTCGCCGAGCTGGACGAAAACGCCCATCTGACCCTGCTGCTCACCATCTATGACTTCTCGTATGAAATGACCGCCATGCTCTCGGTGGACGAGCGGCAAGAGATGCGCGACGGCGTCATTTCACAGCGACGTGAGTGGCTGGACGAGATCCTGACCCCCTATCGGGCACAGGGGATCGAGTGCGAAGTGAAAGTGGTCTGGCACAATCGTCCCTTCGAGTGCGTGATCCAGGAGGTGCTGGAGCAGCGCCACGATCTGGTGGTCAAAGCCACTCACCATCACAGCTTCCTGCAAACCTTCATCTTTACCCCCACCGACTGGCACCTGCTGCGCAAATGCCCCTGTCCGGTGCTGCTGGTCAAAGAGGGTCACTGGCAACGGGGCGGCAACATCATCGCCGCCATCAACTGCTCAAGTGACGATCCGGATCAGAAACTGCTCAACGAACGGATCACCCAAGAGGGAAGCGACATCGCCGAGCTGCTGGGCTCCAATCTCTATCTGGTCAACACCTACCCGGGCACCCCGGTCAACGTGGCCATCGAGCTGCCAGAGTTTGATCCCAACGCCTACAACGAAGCTATCCGCAAGCACCACGAAAGCCTGCTGCTAAGCCATGCCGACAAGTTCGGGATCGGTCATCTCTGGACTCGGGTAGCAGAGGGGCTACCGGAAGAGGTGTTGCCGGATATGGCCGAAGAGCTCAAGGCGACCCTGATGATCATGGGCTGCGTCGGCCGTACCGGGCTTTCTGCAGCTTTGCTCGGCAATACCGCCGAACATGTGATTGACCGCCTCTCCTGCGACATCCTGATCCTCAAACCGGCGGACTACAGCTGCCCGGTCGACAGTCGTCGCAATCAATCATAAGGTGCCTGGCACCTTGCCCTCCCCCGGGACATGGCTATAATAACGCGCTTATTTGTGTCCCGGGTTTTACGAGCATGCTAGAAGAGCTGAACGCCAAAGAAAAATACAGTTTTAACAAACTGCAGAAGCGCCTGCGGCGCAACGTGGGTCAGGCCATTGCCGACTTCAACATGATTGAAGAGGGCGACAAGGTCATGGTCTGCCTCTCAGGCGGCAAGGACAGCTTCGGTATGCTCGACATACTGATGAGCCTCAAAGCCAGCGCCCCCATCCATTTCGATCTGGTTGCCGTCAACTTGGATCAGAAGCAGCCCGGTTTCCCCGAGCATGTGCTGCCCGAGTATCTGGATTCCCTCGGCATCGAGTACAAGATTGTTGAAGAGGATACCTACTCCATCGTCAAGGAGAAGGTACCGGAAGGCAAAACTACCTGCTCTCTTTGCTCACGGCTGCGCCGCGGTATTCTCTACCGCACCGCCCAAGAGCTGGGTTGCACCAAGATTGCCCTTGGCCACCACCGCGACGACATCCTCGAGACCCTGTTCCTCAACATGTTCTACGGTGGCAAGCTCAAGTCCATGCCGCCCAAGCTGGTGAGCGACGATGGCAAGAACGTGGTGATCCGCCCGCTGGCCTACTGCAAAGAGAAGGATCTGATCCGCTACGCCGACGTCAAAGCCTTCCCCATCATTCCGTGCAACCTGTGCGGCTCGCAGGAGAACCTGCAGCGTCAGGCCATCAAACAGATGATGCAGGATTGGGATCGCCGCTTCCCCGGTCGTATCGAAACCATGTTCACCGCCATTCAGGACGTGATCCCGAGCCACCTGCTCGACCACAAGCTGTTTGACTTCAAGAGCATCAACCGCGACTCCGGCATCATCGATGGCGGCGACAAGGCCTTTGATCCGCCCGATATGCCAAAGGCGCCGCTGCTGGATATCGACGAGATGGACATGCTGGATGTGATTGAAGTGCGCTAAGCCGCGCTCACAGGGCAAACGCCACACAATAAAAAAGGAGCGATAATCGCTCCTTTTTTGCTTTCTTGACCTGCCTGTTACCAACGTGACAACACCATCGGCATCAGTCCTTGTGCAGCCAGGGGGTCAGTCGCAGCACGTCACCCTGCAGGCGCAGTTGCCCGGCAGCGAACGCGGCCAGTTGCTCATTGCTTAGCAGCAGGTGGCCTTCCTGCCAGGGCAGCGCTTCCTGACGGGCGCCATCAATCAGATAAGCAGTGCCGCTCTGCTGCACCAGGGTAATGCGTACCCCTTCCATCTTCGGCAGGAAGTGCTTGCCGACCATGCCCGCCATCTTGTCGAGCAGCGACTGCATCTGCTGCTGACGGGCCGCCAGCTCCGCCAGCGGCAGTTCGGGGCCATTCGGTGCGTCGGCCATCACCTGTACCGTCATATCGCAAGTGGCGTGCTCTTCTTTCAGGCCGACGGTCACGATCCCCTTGTCGAGGTTGAGATCCTCATCAAAAGGCAGGCGCAGTTCGCTATCGACCGTTACCTCGCCCGCCACTTCCTTGCTGTCGGTTGCAACCCGGGCAAAGGTGAGGCCACAGCGCTGACCATTTTGCGGATCGGTCAGATAAAACCCCAGTCTGGCGTGACCAAACTCCCCTTTGGCAAAGGTCTTCATCTGGCTGTAGAAGGTGCTGTATTGCAGATCCAGCACCGGCTCAGCCAGCGCCAGCCCTGGCAGCAAGAGCGTGGCCAGCAGACTCTGGCGCACAGCCTTGGTCACTCCATATCGACGGGTCATTCAACGTCCTTTTGCATCATGCATTGAAATGGTTGGGGCCTTCTGTCACCTCGTTAACCTCTACCCCCACCCCGCAGAGATCCCGATAGAGGATCCCCTTGCAGTTGAAATAGAGCGGTGCCACCCAGATAAGCCCCAACCCCATGGGGATCAGAGCCAGGAAGAAGAGCGCAGTCATCACGCCGTGGAACAGCACAATGCTGGGCCAGCCGCGCGCAAAGAGCTTGAGAGAGACCAGAATGGCCTGGGGCGGCGTCAGGCCGCGCTCCAGCACCAGAGGTACGGTAAAGAGCAGCCCCATGCCGATCAGGGCCGAGGGGATGAAAGAGAGTACGGCGGGCAATCCCAGCAGATCAAACAGCGGGCCAAACAGGCTGGTGAGCAGACTGCCAAGCAGGCTCAACATGCCGAGGCGTACAAAGTGGCGGAAGAAGTCGAACACCTGGTTGGCGCGGGCGCGCACCCCGACCGACTGCTGCAACCCCAGCATATCGAGGGAGCTGGTCATGGGGGCCATCACCACCGTCATCAGCAGACTCAGCACCATGGCCACATTCATCTGGCTGTCATCCCCCAGATAGGGCAACAGCAGCACATTGCTGAGCAGGATCCAGATCGCCGTCACCCCGACAATCGCCAGCAGCAGGCCAAATCCGGTACGGCGGGTCTGTTGCCATCCCTCCTGGATGACCCCTTTCAGATCAAGGCGGTAGCCCTGGTTCAGAGACTGCTCAAGAGAGCCGCCAATACGCATTTTATTACTCAATTGACTATCCAATATCGAAAACGACCAAATCAGGTGGCACATTATAGCGATTTGGTCTGCTATTCGTAGCCGTTTTTCCTGCGCACTTGCGGCTAATTCGGGCCAAAAAGCCTTTAATTTCATGTGTCGGCTGCATAGAATGCGGCCCTCTTTCAACACGATGGCCACTGGCTGGGGTGAGACTGGCGGATGATGAACAATCCACAGGTAATTGTCGCGCTGAACAAGATCAGCAAAAAATACGATGGCAAGGTGATCCTGAGTGACCTTGACCTGGAAATCTACGATGGTGAATTTCTTACCCTGCTGGGCCCTTCCGGCTGTGGCAAGACTACCCTGCTGCGCCTCTTGGCCGGGCTCGAATCGGTCGATGGTGGCACCATCCATCTGGCCGGTGACGAGATCACCCATATCCCCGCCGAACACAGGCACATCAACACCGTGTTCCAGAGCTATGCGCTCTTCCCCCATATGACGGTGTTTGAAAACGTCGCCTTTGGCCTTCAGATGCAGAAGGTGCCTGCCAGCGAGATCCGCCAGCGGGTCGAGGAGACCCTCGCCATGGTGCAGCTCACCGAGCTGGCCAACCGCCGCCCGGATCAGCTCTCTGGCGGTCAGCAACAGCGGGTCGCCATTGCCCGCGCCGTGGTCAACAAGCCCCGCCTGCTGCTGCTCGATGAATCCCTCTCGGCGCTCGACTACAAGCTGCGCAAGCAGATGCAGAGCGAACTCAAGGCGCTGCAGCGTCGCCTTGGCATCACCTTTGTCTTCGTCACCCATGATCAGGAAGAGGCGCTCACTATGTCTGATCGCATCCTGGTGATGGAGGGGGGCAAGATCATCCAGCGCGGCACCCCGCGCGATATCTACGAATCGCCAGCCAACCTGTTCGTGGCCCGCTTTATCGGCGAGATCAACGTGATGGATGGCAAGCTGATCAGACAGCGCGAACCCGGTATCTGGCAGGCCGAGGTAGAGGGGCGTGAATGCCTGCTCCATACCGCCTTGCCGTTCCAGCCAGACGAGAAGGTACTGGTGCTGCTGCGCCCGGAAGATCTGCGCATTCTTGATCAGGATGACGATCAGAGCGGCGCGCTGCGGGGCAATATCCGCGAGCGCAACTACAAGGGGGCGACGCTGGATTCGGTGATCGAGCTCGAAAGTGGCAAACAGCTGCTTATCTCCGAGTTCTTCGACGAGGATGACCCCGACTTTGACTACCGTCTGGGTCAGGAGGTGGCGATCCACTGGGTCGACAGCTGGGAGGTGGTGCTGCCCTATGAGCCTCACTAATCTGCGGGTACCGCACAGCTTTGCCCACAACGGCTTTCGCAACACGGCCATCGCGCTGATCCTCGGCTGGCTGACGCTGTTTGTCTTTTTGCCCAACCTGATGATCATCGGCGTCAGCTTCCTGACCCGTGACGAGTCCGAGCTTATCGCGCCGCTCTTTACCCTGAGCAACTATGGCCGCCTGCTGGACCCCCTCTATTTCGAAGTGCTGCTCCACTCCCTCTGGCTGGCGTTGCTCGCTACAAGCATCTGCCTGCTGGTGGGTTACCCCTTTGCCTGGCTGCTGGCTCATCTGCCTGCGCGTATCCGCCCGCTGCTGCTGTTTCTGGTGGTGGTGCCGTTCTGGACCAACTCCCTGATCCGCACCTATGCGCTTAAAGTGCTGCTCGGCACTCGGGGGCTGATCAATGGCTGGCTGCTGGATCTGGGGCTTATCGAGCGACCGCTGCAGATGATGTATACCGAGGTGGCCGTCATCATCGGGCTGGTCTATGTGTTGCTCCCCTTTATGGTGCTGCCGCTCTACTCCAGCATCGAGAAGCTGGATGGCCGTTTGCTGGAGGCAGCGCGGGATCTCGGCGCCAACGGCTGGCAGCGGCTGGTGCGGATCATTCTGCCGCTCACTCTGCCCGGCATCATCGCCGGTTGTCTGCTGGTGTTCCTGCCCGCCATGGGGATGTTCTATGTCTCCGACTTGCTGGGCGGCGCCAAACACCTGCTGATCGGCAACCTGATCAAGACCCAGTTCCTCAACAGCCGTGACTGGCCCTTTGGCGCCGCCATCAGCGTGATGCTGACGGTGCTGATGGCGCTGTTGGTCTACTGCTACTGGCGGGCAGGCAAGCTGCTCAGCAAGAAGGGGGAGCTGGCATGATGCGCGCACTGAAAGCTCTGTTTCTGCTGCTGGTGTTTGGCTATCTCTATGTGCCCATCGGGGTGCTGATCGCCAACTCCTTCAACCTGTCGAAATATGGCATCGACTGGCGCGGCTTTACCCTGGGCTGGTATGAGAAGCTGTTTGCCAGCGCCAGCCTGATGCAGGCGGCCCAGCACTCCCTGACCATCGCCGCCCTCACCGCCACCGCCGCCACCCTGATCGGCACCCTCACCGCCGTGGCGCTGTTTCGCTACCGTTTTCGCGGCAAGCAGTACGTGAGCGGCATGCTGTTTGTGGTGATGATGTCCCCCGATATCGTGATGGCTATTTCGCTGCTGACCCTGTTTGTAGTGACCGGTATTGCGCTGGGCTTCTGGTCGCTGCTGATCGCCCACATCACCTTCTGTCTGCCGTTTGTGGTGATCACTGTCTACTCGCGGCTGTGCGGTTTTGATGTGCGGATGCTGGAAGCTGCGCGGGATCTGGGGGCTGGCGAGTGGATCATCCTGCGCCGCATCATACTGCCGCTGGCCCTGCCGGCGGTGATGGCGGGCTGGCTGCTCTCCTTTACCCTGTCACTGGACGACGTGGTGGTGAGCTCCTTTGTCACCGGCCCGGCCTACGAGATCCTGCCGCTCAAGATCTACTCCATGGTCAAGGTGGGGGTCTCCCCCGAGGTCAACGCCCTGGCCACCCTGATGCTGGTCGCCTCCCTCGGGATGGTGCTGCTGGCGCAACTGTTACTGCGTAAACGGCAGGGTTGACCCTGCCCGTTTCGTCCCCGCCATCTTTGGCGAACTCTGTCACGGTGGGCCGCAAGGCCCCATAACCCCAAGGAGTTGTTGATGACAATCCAACACAAGGCCGGCGCCCTGCTGGCAGCCGCCCTCACCCTCACCACCCCGCTGCTGAGCCAGAGCGCTCACGCGGCCGATGACAAGGTGGTCTACTTCTACAACTGGTCGGAATATGTGCCGGACGGCCTGCTGGAGCAGTTCCAGCAAGAGACCGGCATCAAGGTGATCTACTCCACCTACGAATCCAACGAGACCCTCTACGCCAAGCTGAAAACCCATGGCGACGGCTATGACGTGGTGGTGCCCAGCACCTACTTCATCTCGAAAATGGCCAAAGAGGGAATGCTGCAGCCGCTGGAGCGCGCCCAGCTGCCCAACTTCAAGCACCTCGACCCGACCCTGCTCAACCACGAGTACGACCCGGACAACCGCTACTCCATCCCCTATATCTGGGGCGCAACCGGCATCGGCACCAACACCGACATCATCGAGCAGCCGGTTACCAGCTGGAAGCAACTCTGGGCACCGGAGTGGAAAGAGAGCCTGCTGCTGATGGACGATGCCCGCGAGGTGTTCCATATCGCGCTGGTGCAGCTGGGCTACAGCCCCAACACCCAAGACAAGGCGCAAATTGCCGAAGCGTTCGAATACCTGAAAAAGCTGATGCCCAACGTCAAGGCGTTCAACTCCGACAACCCGGCCGACCCCTTTATCGCCGGTGAGGTCAATATCGGCATGCTATGGAACGGCTCGGCCTACGGCGCCCAGCGCGAATACCCCTCCATCCAGATGACTTATCCCGAAGAGGGGGCGGTACTCTGGATGGACAACCTCGCCATCCCGGCCAAGGCCAAGCATGTGAAAGAGGCCCACGCCCTGATCAACTTCCTGATGCGCCCCGATGTGGCCGCCAAAGTGGCCGAGGCGATTGGCTACCCCACCCCGGTCAAGGATGCCATTCCCCTGCTCACCCCGGCGTTTCGCAACAACCCCATGGTCTTCCCGAGCGACGAGATCAAGCGCAAGGGGGAGTTCCAGTCTGATGTGGGTGATGCCTCCCGCCTCTACGAGCAGTACTTCCTGCAGCTGAAAGCCATGGTGGCCAAGGCGGGTTAAGTCGGCGGTTAATCGGCCCTTATGGGCTTAATGGATAAAGGGGGCAATTGCCCCCTTTTTCGTCTTTCGGGTCTGCGAGCGGCATCACGACTGTACACAGATCGGACATATAGCGCACCTTGTACTAAACGCACATCAAGCTGGCCTGATGGCTTATACATAAAATTCGCCTCGACAGTGGGAATAGAATGGTAATACCATGATTTAGAAATGATTTTCACATAGCGGTTACACGTAGAAAACGGCGTTATACGGAAGAATCTATTATCAAATTTATACCGCCATCCATCTAGTCACTGTTAATTTTCCAAGGAGATTGTTGTGCCACTTAATCTAGTCGGTCAAAATGAACACAATGGGTTTATTCTTTCAGAACCCGTTGCTTTTCATAGTGATATTGTTGTTCTAACAGGTAAGAACGGATGTGGTAAAACACGCTTTTTGGAAAGCATTCAAAAGAACATGTCACTTACAGAAATCAATGGAGAAAAACTATCCCCTCAAGACATAATACTAGTAGGACAAGCCAATTTAACCCCGAATTTTGGCGGAGCATATAGTGATTCTCAATTTCAAACAAAAATAACATCAACTCTCCAAATGTATGATCGCATCAAGGATCAATTAGACAATCCTTTTTCTCAAGATAGTGTGAGAAGCTATAGCAGAATGCAGGAAGGAGGCATACCTTACGAATCGCTTTATAAACTCTGCAATTCAATTTCGCGTCAATTAGGTAAGAAAGCCAGCGAACTAACACATGATGAAATTAAAATTTACTTTGAGGATCATCTCCACAGCATACTTGGATTCCAAAACCTATCTTTAATCTGTAATCATTACATACAACGGAAGCGTTTAAATAAATACTATCGTTATCTTGCGCAACAAGAACGAGAAGAAGTCGCCTACTTAACAGATGAGCAGTTTTTTTCAAAAATTTGGCAATGAACCTTGGATTGTAATAAACGATATAATTAACTCAACATTTGATGGGAAATTTTATTTCTCCATTCCAGATGAAAAGTCTCATAGCTATACATATAATGCGACTCTAATTCAAAACGATACTGGTCAAAATGTAACAACCGATGTTTTGTCATCTGGCGAAAAACCCTTCTATGGTTGGCACTAACACTATTTAATAGCCAATATTATGATCCTTCTGCAATTACAGCTCCTAAATTATTGTTGTTAGATGAACCTGATGCATTTTTACACCCTAAAATGGTTGTTAAAATGTACAATGTATTAAAAGTATTTTCTGAAAATTTTTCTGTCAAAATCATAATTACCACCCATTCTCCAACAACCGTCGCTCTTTCCCCAGAAAATAGTACCTTCATGGTTTGTAGTAATAACGTTATCTCCATTACCAAGGATGAAGGTATAGCTGAACTTCTGGATGGCATTACTCAAATTTCAATAAATCCAGAAAATCGCAGACAAGTCTATGTTGAAAGTCAATATGATGCAGATGTATACCAAGCTATTTTTTCAAAGCTCGTACACAATTCTGAATTAGTCGATTCAAAAATATCTCTCAATTTCGTAAGCTCTGGACCTAAAATGCCAGAACAACAAATAATTGAGAAAGCAAGAAAATACTTAATATAAATGACAGTGTAATTCTGAAAGAATTTATTGAGGCAATAAATGGTATAGGTAACTGTGCCCAAGTTGTTGGTCAAGTTGAATCGTTGGAACAAAACGAGCACGAAACTGTTAGAGGGATAATAGACTGGGACTTGAAAAATCGTCCATCACACCGTGTAGCTGTACTAGCACAAAATTATGCATACTCTATCGAGAATATAACTTTAGACCCAATATGTATAGTTTTTCTATTAAACACATGCAATCCAGACTTGTACAAGATGGTTGACTTTTGTGGTCGGAACATTAATTGGCAAGATTGCCTAAATAATGATGAAATTCTTCAGGAATTGGTTGATCGTTTTATCTATAGCGTTTTAGAAAGAGAAAATAAAAAGGATTCTCAGCTGTCATATGTATCAGGAAAAATACTATTCACTGACACTGAATACTTGACGATGAATGGGCATGATTTAGAAACAATCGTTAAGAATAAATACCCAGGTTTGAGGGCCCATTGTAAAAAAGGTAAGGATGGTGAGTTA
Organism: Aeromonas sp. 604443; assembly: GCF_049170315.1. NCBI lineage: Bacteria > Pseudomonadati > Pseudomonadota > Gammaproteobacteria > Aeromonadales > Aeromonadaceae > Aeromonas > Aeromonas sp. 604443. The sequence continues at coordinate 571,731 of NZ_JAAKMI010000001.1, read as the reverse complement.
AAATACTCAATTGTAAGCAAGATAATGCTCACATTAACGAATGGCGCTCTTATACCTAAAGCCTATGAAAAAGTAATTTCGGATGTTCAAAAATAAAAAAGCGAACAACGGACATATTACAACGTTAGGATAACATCAATCAAGGTAACAACTATCCCCCAGCCTTTAACCAACAAGGCTGCCAAAGCCGATTAATTCTGCGCTTTTTCATCGCCCCTTAGGGGTGTAGATTGGTTGTGGGGGCAAGCGTTGCCCCTCTCTTTTTTCATGACCCTCCGTGGTGTTACGCGAAACAATCTTTCGCCGATATTGCGGGTGGCCTGAGCCAATCAGGAGTATTCATGTCCGATCTGACCCTCTATTTCGCTCCCGGCACCTGTGCCATGGCCGTGCAGATTGCCCTGCTGGAAGCGAATGCCCCGTTCCAACCCCGTCTCGTCAACCTCGCCGCAGGGGAGCAGCGTGATCCTGCGTATCTTGCCATCAACCCCAAAGGGCGGGTGCCTGCCCTTGTCACCGAGCAGGGCACCCTGACCGAGACCCCGGCCCTGCTGCTCTATGTGGCGCAGCGCTTCCCCGATGCCAAGCTGGCGCCGCTGGACAACCCGTTCCTGCTGGCCCGCATGCAGGAGGTCAACAGCTTCCTCGCCTCCACCGTGCATGTCTCCCACGCCCACGGTCGCCGTGGCAGCCGCTGGGCCGATGACGAGCAGGCCATTGCCGCCATGCAGCAGAAAGTCGCGAGCAATATGCGCGATGGCTTTGCCCAGATTGAGCAGCACTATCTGGCAGGCCCCTGGGTGCTGGGCGAGCAGTTCAGCGTGGCGGATATCTATCTGTTCGTGGTCGCGGGCTGGCTGAAAAGCGATGGGGTCGAGATCAGTGAATTCCCCAAGGTTGCCGATCATTATCAGCGCATGCTGAGCCGTCCGGCGGTCGCTAAGGCACTGGCCAACTAACCATAAAATCAATAGCTCGATGAATAACAAGGGTGTCAGGGCTCTGCTGACACCCTTCCGGCCTCCTCCCCTGCACTTCTTCTCCCGCCTTTGAGATCGTTTTCACATTTCCGTGGTTTTGCCGTGGCCCTTCCCCGGTAAAAAGCCTATCTTTGCGCCATGACGCAACCGGTTGCGTAACCGGTTGCCTAGCGGTTCACAGATTGACGGGCCAAGGCCTGATGAGGTGCTGTATGAAACGAGGCGTACTGCTCAATGCTCCCCTGAGTGCTCTGGTAGCACAGATGGGCCACACCGACGAGATCACCGTCTGCGATGCAGGCTTGCCCATTCCGGCAGGTCCGGAGCGGATCGATCTGGCGCTGATGGCGGGGACGCCCAGCCTTGCAACCGTACTGACCGCCCTGCTCACCGATCTGGTGGTGGAGAAGGTGATCATGGCGAGCGAGATCAAGCAGATCAGCCCCGCCGCCCATCAGGCACTGGTCGATCAGCTTGAGGCCCACGCAGCCGCCCAGGGCAAACCCATCGCCATCGAATACTGCCTGCACGAGGAGTTCAAAACCCGCTCCCGCCAGAGCAAGGCGATCGTGCGCAGCGGCGAGGTGACTCCCTACGCCAACCTGATCCTCTGCGCCGGTGTGGCGTTCTGACATTCTTCAAAGAAGGCCTCTTCAAGGAAGCTGCAAATGAGCACAACCTCCCCCCTCTCACCCATTCTGGAGCTGACCGGGATCGTCAAGACCTTCCCCGGTGTACGCGCCCTCGACGAAGCGGGTCTGCGGGTCTATCCGGGCCAGGTGATGGCCCTGCTCGGTGAAAATGGCGCCGGCAAATCCACCCTGATGAAGGTGCTGACCGGCATCTATCAGGCCGATGCGGGCAGCGTCAGCTATCGCGGTCAACCGGTTCACTTCAAGGGCCCCCGCGACTCTCAGGATCAGGGGATCAGCATCATCCATCAGGAGCTGAACCTGCTGCCGGAGTTGTCGATTGCCGCCAACATCTTCCTCGGTCGCGAACCGCGCACCCGTTTTGGCAGCATCGACCACAAACAGTTGCGCGAACGGGCGAGCGGCTTGTTGGCTCGACTTGGCGTCAAGCATGGGCCGGATACCCGACTCGGAGATCTCTCCATCGGCGAACAGCAGATGGTGGAGATCGCCAAGGCGCTGTCGTTCGATGCCAGCGTCATCATCATGGATGAACCGACCGATGCGCTGACCGATACCGAGACCGAGCAGCTGTTCAAGGTTATCCGCGAGCTGCGTGAGCAGGGTTGCGGCATTGTCTATATCTCCCACCGCCTCAAGGAGATCTTCGAGATCTGCGATCGGGTCACTGTGCTGCGTGATGGCAAGTGGATCGGCGAGAAGGCGGTAAGCGATCTGGATGAAGACAAGATCATCGAGATGATGGTGGGTCGCCGGCTGGAAGAGCAGTATCCGCGTCTTGAGCGCGAGCTTGGCCCCGTCAGCCTGCAGGTGAAAGATCTGGCTGGTCCCGGTGTGCGCGGGGTGAGCTTCTCCCTGCGTCAGGGGGAAATTCTGGGCTTTAGCGGCCTGATGGGCTCCGGCCGTACCGAGCTGATGAAGCTGATCTACGGCGCCAGCCCCATCAGCGCCGGTGAAGTGCAAGTTGACGGTCATGCTCTGGTGCCCAAAAGCCCGGCCGATGGTCTGGCCGCAGGCATCGCCTATATCTCCGAAGATCGAAAAGGAGATGGCCTGGTGCTGGAGCTGTCGGTGCGCGAAAACATGAGTCTGTGCGCCCTCGACGAGTTCATCAGCAACGGCAAGATTGACGGCAAGGCCGAACGGCAGGCGGTGAGCGACTATGTGCGCCTGTTCAACATCAAGACCCCGAGTCAGGATCAGCTGATCAAGCTGCTCTCCGGCGGCAACCAGCAGAAGGTGGCCATCGCCAAGGGGCTGCTGACCCGGCCCAAGGTGCTGATCCTCGACGAGCCGACCCGCGGCGTCGACGTGGGGGCGAAAAAGGAAATTTATCAGCTGATCAACCAGTTCAAGAAGGAGGGGATGAGCATCATTCTGGTCTCCTCCGAGATGCCGGAAGTGCTCGGCATGAGTGATCGCATCATGGTGATGCACGAAGGGCGCATCAGCGCAGAGTTCAACACCCGCGATGCCAATCAGGAGAAGCTGATGGCGGCGGCAGTCGGTAAACAGTGGCAAGCAGAGCAAGAGGCATCCCAATGACAACCCAAACCCTTTCCCGCCGTGGCGTCATGAGCAAGGCGTGGTGGATCGAGAATAAATCCCTGGTCGCGCTGCTGGTGCTGATTGGTGTGGTCTCCTTTCTGAGCCCCAACTTCTTCACCGCCGACAACCTGCTCAACATCCTGCGCCAAACCTCGGTCAACGCCATCATGGCGGTCGGCATGACGCTGGTTATCCTCACCGCCGGTATCGATCTGTCGGTCGGCTCTGTGCTGGCCCTGTGCGGCGCGCTGGCTGCCACCATGGTCGCCATGGAGTTGCCCATCTGGCTGGTGGTGCCCCTCACTCTGGGTGCCGGAGCCCTGCTAGGCGGCGTCAGCGGTCTCATCATTGCCAAGGGCAAGGTGCAGGCATTTATCGCCACCCTGGTCACCATGACCGCTCTGCGCGGTATCACCATGGTCTATACCGAGGGGCGCCCCATCTCCACCGGTTTCAGTGACGGCGCCGATCACTTCGCCTGGCTCGGTACCGGTTACCTGTTCGGTCTGCCAGTGCCCATCTGGCTGATGGCCATCGTCTTCCTGCTCGCCTGGTTCATGCTCAACCACACCCGTCTCGGTCGCTACATCTACGCGCTGGGTGGCAACGAATCGGCTACCCGCCTCTCCGGTATCAATGTGGATCGGGTGAAGCTGGCGGTGTATGGTCTGTGCGGCGCGCTCTCGGCACTGGCAGGGCTTATCGTTACCTCTCGCCTCTCCTCTGCCCAGCCGACGGCGGGCATGGGTTACGAGCTGGATGCCATCGCCGCGGTGGTGCTGGGTGGTACCAGCCTGATGGGCGGCAAGGGCCGCATCATGGGTACCCTGATAGGTGCCTTGATCATCGGCTTCCTGAATAACGCCCTCAACCTGCTCGACGTATCCTCCTATTACCAGATGATCGCCAAGGCCAGCGTGATCTTGCTTGCCGTGATGATCGATAACAAAAGCAATCGTTGATAAGACAAGCCACACACAAGGAATGAAATGATGAAAAAGCTCAATACCCTGCTCGCTGCCGCCATCATGTCCGTGCTGGGCACTGCCCAGGCCGCCGATCAAACCCTGGCCATGGTGGTCTCCACCCTCAACAACCCCTTCTTCGTCACCATGAAAGAGGGGGCCGAAGCCAAAGCCAAAGAGCTTGGCTACGAGCTGGTGGTACTGGATTCCCAGAATGACCCGGCCAAAGAGCTCTCCAACATGGAAGATCTCACCGTACGCAAGGTCGGCGCCATCCTGATCAACCCCACCGATTCCGAAGCGGTCGGTAACGCCATTCGTCTGGCCAACCGCGCCAGCATTCCGGTACTGACCCTGGACCGCGGCGCCGCGCAGGGTGAGGTCAAGGCCCATATCGCCTCCGACAACGTGGCAGGCGGCAAGCTGGCCGGTGACTTTATCACCGAGAAACTGGGTACTGGCGCCAAGGTGATCCAGCTGGAAGGGATTGCCGGTACCTCCGCCGCCCGCGACCGTGGCGAAGGTTTTGCCCTGGCCGTGGCGGCCAACAAGCTGCAGGTGCTGGCTTCCCAGCCTGCCGACTTTGACCGCACCAAGGGTCTGAACGTCATGGAAAACCTGCTGGCCGCCCATCCGACCGTACAGGCAGTGTTCGCCCAGAACGACGAGATGGCGCTGGGTGCCATCCGCGCGGTGCAGGCTGCCGGTAAAGAAGTGATGATCGTCGGCTTCGACGGCACTGACGATGGCAAAGCCGCCGTTGCCAAGGGTAAACTGGCCGCCACCGTGGCCCAGCAGCCTGCGCTGATCGGTGCCATCGGCGTCGAGACTGCCGACAAGGTGCTGAAAGGTCAGCCGGTAGAGAAATCCATTCCGGTACCGCTGCAAGTAGTTAGCAAGTAAGTTCTCGAGGGGAGGTTCGCCTCCCCTTTTCCCTCTCGTTCAGGTGCCTCCCGGCTTGGGCTCACGCCATCACAGTGTTCAAGCCAAGATGCATCAGGAGTAGTCAACATGAATCGTCTCGTCGTTCTGGGCAGTGTCAATGCAGACCATGTGCTGCGCGTTCCCCACTTTCCTCGCCCGGGTGAAACCCTGACCGGTCACAGCTATCAGGTGGTGCCCGGTGGCAAGGGGGCCAATCAGGCGGTTGCTGCCGCACGCCTTGGCGCCCCCGTCTCCTTTATCGCCCGCATCGGTGATGACGCCATCGGCCACCAGATGAAGAGCGGTTTTGCCAAAGACGGCATCGACGTCAGCGCCGTCGAGCTCGATCCCAAGCTCCCGACCGGTATCGCCATCATCTATGTGAGCGATGAGGGGGAGAACAGCATAGGTATCTCCGCCGAGGCGAACGGTGCCATCACCCCTGCCGTGGTGAAAAACCATGAAGCGATGATCGCCGACGCCCACACCCTGTTGTTGCAGCTGGAAGTACCGCTCGAGAGCGTCCATGAAGCTGCACGGCTGGCTCGCGCCCACGGCACCCGGGTAGTGCTCAACCCCGCCCCTGCCCGCCCGCTCTCAAGCGAACTGCTGGCACTGGTCGACCTTATCACCCCCAACCAGACCGAGGCCGAGCTGCTGACCGGCGTCAAAGTCACCGATGAAGCGAGCGCCCGAGAGGCGGCAACCCGCTTCCACCAGATGGGTATTGCGGATGTGATGATCACCCTGGGGTCGCAGGGGGTCTATTGCAGCAACGCACAGCAGCAACAGCTGGTCCCGGGCTTTCGGGTCAAGGCGGTGGATACCACTGCCGCAGGCGATACCTTCAACGGCGCCCTGCTGGCGGCGGAACTGGCCGGTGCCGATTTCCACAGCGCGGTGCGCTTTGCCCACGGGGCGGCGGCACTCTCCGTCACCCGGTTCGGCGCCCAGAGCTCCATCCCGAGCAAGCAGGAGGTCGACACCTTCCTGCTTGAGCAGACAGCGCAGGGGCACTGATGGCCAATATCAAGGAGGTGGCGGCGCTAGCGGGGGTCTCCACCACCACCGTCTCCCACGTCATCAACGAAACCCGTTTCGTGGCCGAGGAGACCCGCGAGCGGGTCTTCGCCGCCATGCGCGATCTCAACTATGCCCCGAGTCTGGTGGCCCGCAGCCTCAAGGTGAAGGAAACCAACAGTATCGGCATGCTGGTCACCACCTCCAGCAACCCCTTCTTTGCCGAAGTGGTGCGCGGGGTGGAGCGTTACTGCTTCGAGCAGGGCTACAACCTGATGCTGGGCAACACCGAGGGGCAAACCGAGACGGCCCTCTCCTACCTCAAGATGATGCTGCGCAAGCGGGTCGATGGCCTGCTGATCATGTGTAGCGAAGGACAGCAAGAGGTCTTCAACCAGCTCGACTGGCTCAAGAGCCTGCCGGTGGTGGTGATGGATTGGGGGCTGGTTAGCGAGGATGTGGATCTTATCGCCGACAACTCCTTCCACGGCGGTTATCTCGCAACCCGCCATCTGATTGAGCTGGGCCATACCGCCATCGGCTGCATCACAGGCCCCCACAGCCGCGCCCCCGCCAACCAGCGCCAAGCTGGCTTCGAGCAGGCGTTGCAGGAGGCGGGTCTCATCGTCAATCAGGAGTGGATCCAGGAGGGTGATTTTGACTGCGCCAGCGGCCATCAGGCGATGACTCGTCTGCTGGCATTGCCCGAGCGTCCCACCGCCCTCTTTGTCTGCAACGACATGATGGCGATGGGGGCCATCAGTGCCGCCCATCAGGCGGGGCTGGTGATCCCGCGCGACCTCTCCATCGTCGGCTACGACAATGTGGCGCTGGCCGAATTTATGTCGCCGCCACTCACTACCGTCAACCAGCCCAAAGAGGAGCTGGGACGCCTCGCCGTCACCCGCCTGCTGGCGCGGATCAACGGCGAAGCTGTGGCTGACCACCTGATCACCGTCGACCCAGACCTGGTGATCAGGCAATCCTGCACCCCTCGCACCTGACGTTCAGGGGCAATAAACGAAACAAGGCGACCCCGAGGTCGCCTTGTTTCATTCTGTCTCTTACCGGTGCAATACCGCTTTTTGCCTTCAGGCCAGCGACCTTGTCTCCCTGGCCGCCAGCACTTGCAGTGGCACCAGCCCCAATCGTCTGGCCAGAGGCTGCAACAGCTCGCCATCTTCATCACCCTGCGGCAGCCAGTAGCGAACGGGCCAGCCTGCTGCCAGCTGCGCCGCGGTGGTACTACCAATCTCTCTTAGCGCCAGGGTGCAACCCTGTTGCCGCAATCCCGCCAGCAAGGCACCATCCTGCTGCAGCATCGGCACCAGCAACACCAGCGGCGTACGGGAAGCCTCCGGCAGATAGGCCAGTAAATGGGTCAGCTGGGCCTGGTTGTCGAGCGGGACCAGCAGTGCCCGACCATCGGCATACTGCGCCTCGTGCGCTTGCAGCACACGGGCCAACACGGGCCCCAGCACGCCGCACTCCTGCAGCCAGCGCATGTGGCAGGGCACTCCCTGCTCACCCCATTCAAGCGCCAATTGCCACATGTCGTTGCCCTGTCCGTCCGTCAGCGCCTGCAATGCCACTCGCAGCGGTGCAGGCTCGCGCCCCGCCAGCCACTCTCGCAGCTGATGAAGCTGCTGCTGACTCAACTGCAACTGCTGCAGCATGGCAGGCTCAAACCAGCTGATCGCCCCCTCCTGGCTACGCTTGGCCTGGTTAAGGGCCAGGATCGCCTGATCCAGCAGCCGGGCGGCATCCTGTTGCTGCGCCTTGGCGACCCCGAGCCGACAGGCCAGATCGAAGCTGCACTCCCGGGTCACGAACTCGAAATGGAGCTGATCCACCAGCTCATGAATGGCGGTTTCCAGCGCATCATCCGCTTTGGTCAACACCACGGCAAATTCATCTCCGCCGAGCCGGTAAGCGTGGCTGCCATGGGCCTGCTGCAGCTTGTTGGCCACCATCTGCAACAGCCGATCACCGACCTGATAACCCAGCAGATCATTGACCTGCTTGAAGCGCTTGAGATCGAGCACCACCAAAGCGCTCACATCATCAGCATGCAGAGCGCGAGAGAGCTGCTCCTGCAGGGCACGGCGGTTGCCAAGCTGGGTCAGGGGATCGAGCAGGGCAAGCCGACGGTTCGCCAGATTGGCGCGAATGAGGGCTGCGACCAGAGCGCCACCGGTCAGCAACAGGATCAGTTGCCAGATCTGCAGCCAGAACAGGCTGTTGCGGATCTGGCTGACCGAATGCTCCCGCTCCTGGCCGGAGAGGATCTGATCCCCTATCTGTTCGATGAGACGGGTCTGGCTGGCGATCGCCTCCTGCAAGCGGGCAAGCTCAACCCCCTCGCGCAGCGCACCGGCCTCCATCTGGGGTTCGAGCTGCTTGATCTGCTCGAACAGGGTAGCCAGCACCTTGCCGAGCCCGTGCCGCTGGCGCATCTCGGCGGTTTCACTGCTGATGAGGAAGATGTCGAGCCGGTTCCACAGCAGATCGTAATCGAGGCTCAGGGTCTCCATCGACAGTCTGCCAGCCCGATAGAGCTGCAGATCGTAGAGGAAACGCTGGGATTCGAGCATCACCTGGCTGATGTTCCAGTGGACATTGCGGTAGAAGGTATCGACCAGCTGCTCCTGCCGATACTGCAGATAGAGGCTGCTGCCGGACGAGAGCAGAAACAGCAGCGACACCGCAACCAACAGCAGATTTTGGCGGGATAGCCCCATCAATCGACGATCTCGATGCGGGTCACCTGCCACACCATGCAGTTGTGAATGGCAGGGACGTCCAGCTTGGGATAGGTGGTGAACGGGATGAGCAGCCAGAGCGGCCCCTTGTTGCGCCGGGTCAGCGGTTTGCCGTCCTCCTGACGCACCAATGTCAGCGGCACGCCGTCGAACAGGGCCAGATCCACCACCTGCTGATAGCCGTTGAGGGCCGAAATGGCGATCTTGCGAGCATCCGGGATCCCTTGCGCCGCCAGCACGGCTGACAAGGTCGGCCCGCGATAGTGGTGGGTGCCCTGAGTCCAGGGGGTAGTCGTAGTGAATTCGGTCTGTGGCAAGGCAGAGATGGCCGACTCATCGAGGGTCACCTGCTGGCCATCTGGCAGTACCAGAGTCATCAGGGGGATGGAGGCCGATGCGCTGGCACTGGCCAGCATCAGGAGAAAAAAAGCGATCCATTGCTTGACTGCGGTCATGGTAATTTGCGCCAACTGCGTCCCATTTTTTAAATGGTTGCCAGTGTGGCGATTTCACCGAACCATTGCAACTGTCCCGTCGCACAGTAGCTCAGGGACCGCGCATCTCCATCCAGTTGTGCCCCTCGACTTGCCTCGGTTGATGAATGCCGCACGCCTCCAGCAACTCATCGACATAGGCGGGCACCAGCAAGGAGGCCGGCCCATAGCGTTTTTCGTCAAACTGGCTACCTACCTCGCTCGGCTCGAGATTGAGCTCGATGGTGTGCGCCCCGTTGAGGCCCGCCTCATGGACAAACCCGGCCGCCGGATAGACAGCGCCAGAGGTGCCGATGGAGATAAAGAGATCGCACTGGGCCAGCGCACTGTAGATGCGATCCAGCCCGAGCGGCATTTCGCCAAACCAGACCACATGGGGGCGCATCGGCTGAGGGAACTGGCAGCAGGAGCAGAGCTCGTCCTGATGGAGATCACCGCGCCACTCGATCACCTGACCGGACTCTGGGCAGCGGGCCTTGAGCAGCTCCCCGTGCATATGGATAAGGTTCTTGCTACCCGCGCTCTCGTGCAGATTGTCGATGTTCTGGGTGACCAGGGTGACCGTGCCGGGCAAAAGCCGCTCGAGACGGGCCAGCGCATAGTGGGCCGGATTGGGATGAACCTGGGGCTGTTGCAGCTGTTTGCGGCGGGAGTTGTAAAAGCGCAGCACCAGTTCGGGATCCCGGGCATACCCCTCGGGGGTCGCCACGTCCTCGACCTTGTGCTCTTCCCACAAACCGTCGCAGGCACGAAAAGTCTTGATGCCGGATTCGGCAGAGATCCCCGCGCCGGTCAGGATCACGATATGTTTATATGACTGCGCCATAAGCTGCTCCGTCTATCCCCGCACAATAAATGTGACCTTAGCACAGGGAAAAAAGTGTCACTATTCGCCCTTGGTCTTAAGCGGCGCCGCTGGCGGTGCGGGCAACCAGGCATCCAGTACCGACAGATCCAGCCTGACAAAGACCATCTCCCGCCCGGTTACCAGGGTCAGCGGCAAGCCAAGGCGCTTGAGCAAAGTGAGCATGGGCCGGTTCTGGGCCAGCACTTCCGCCGTCCACTCCCGGATCCCGTCCGCCCTGGCAAGCAGTGCCAGCGCCAGTAGAATCCGTCGCCCCGCCCCCTTGTGCTGAAAGTGATCCGCCACGATGCAAGAAAACTCCGCCCGATCGGGATGAAGGCGACGGCGGATTGATTGCGCCTGAGCCAGCGGCTCACCAGCCAGATCGGTCAGCAACAGCGAGATCTGTTGCTCGGGATGGTAATTGAGAAATTGGGCCACCTGTTCCGGTGGCGGTGTCCGTTTCGGACGCATAAAGCGCAGATAGATGCTCTCTTCACTCAATGCATCGTAAGCAGCCAGCATGCGGGCAGGCGCCACCCCATGCAGCTCACGCAGCAAACACGGCACCTCGGAGACCTGCATCGCCAGTGGCAGCGCGGCCCGGGAAACCGGATGGGGCCAGCCCTCCAGCCCTTTGCCAAGGCGCTCCCGGTGCATGGGCCAGCAGAGGTAGCGCGGCATGGCTTACCAGCGCCCCGTCATACCGCGCTCTCGCCACACCTCGACGTCGAGCAGGTTGTAAGGATCATCCAGATAGACGGCGATCCCCAGCTCCCGAACCCTGGCCATAAAGCGTCCCAGCAGGGAGTCCATGGCCAATGACTCTATTTCGGGTAAAAGCGCCTGCCCCAGCAGCAAAGCGCTCAACGGCAAACGCTCCAGCAGATCGAATGGCAAATGCTGGCTGTTATCGAGTAGCAACGCCAGCTTGCTCCCCGCCAGACTCGCTTGCAGTACCAGCGCAAACCGCTCTCCATTGCTCAACAGGTGATCCCGACGATGGATCAATAATGTCAGCTCTGTGGGGCTACGTGACTGATCCGTCAACCACTCTTTAAGTGCCTCCCAGCGGCTGGGCAAGCCGGTCACCGCCAGCCAGACCGGATGAGGGGTCGCGGGACTGGAGAGCAGCCCTAGCTGACCCTGCACCTCCCCCTGCCAACGGCGGATGGAGCGGCGCTGGCCGCTCAAGCGCTGCTGACGCAGAGGCCCCAGATAGAGTCCGCGCAGCAACCTGAGCAACTCGTTGCCATCGAGTGGCTTGGCCAGTGCAGCCAGCACATTGAAACCGGCATCGTGCAGCAGACGGCGGGCACCGTCGATCAATGTCTGCTCGTGCGCCGACAAGAGAATGATCGGCAACCCGCTGCGCTGAATTTGCGGCTGGCTCATCAGCAGGCTGATGGCATCCTGCTCCACCAGACTGAGATCACACACCAGCAGACTGATGTCGCCAGCCTCCAACGCAGCAAGACAGGCAGTTTCATCCTGCACCCACTGGCAGGAGAGCCCCAGTTCGGCGATAGCTTGCTGTAACTGCATCCCCTGAAACGGGTGATCTTCTAGCAGCAGTACCCGCTTGGCCGCCAGCCAGTTGTTCCAGTCACGGTAACTGGCGGCAAGTCCTCCCAGCCAATCTTCACCAATGGCATAAATTCCCTGATGATGCTGCAACTCGGGGAAATAGTCCGCCTGCTGGTGAGCGGCAGGATCGTAAAGGGCAATGGCACCGGCCGCAAACAACCCTTCCCACTGCCAGCAGGCGTCCGGTTGGGTGCGCTGCAAAGTGACATAAGAGGGGAGTGTCGTGCTATTTGCCAGCTCATGGGAGGCCCGATCAAGCGCATACAGCAAGACAGGGCAAAAATCTGCCGCCTCGTGCTCTTCCGAGTCGAGCAACGCCAGCAGTTCTTCATCAGTAATGATCATCTTGGGTCCTTTTCGAGAAATGCTGGCTGAACTCATCCAACGCCCGGTTCAAACTGCTCTGGAGAGCTGGATGGGGGGCTTGTTGCCACTCGTCAATCACCGTCACCAGCGCCGTGGCTCCTACCATTCTGGCGGCCCCCTTCAGCTTGTGTAAAGCAGCATTCACGCCAACTTCATCTTCTTCTGTGCAGCAGCGTTCAAGTTCGGCCAAATCATCACGGGTAGCCTTCAGATAAAGGGCGGCCAGTTCATCGGTCAGCAACGAGGCAACCGGTGTCGGGGCGACAGCATTGCTCCCCTCTTTGGCAATATGGCGCAGCAAGGTCGCCAGCACCTTGAGGGCGACCGGCTTGTCCAGATGGCCATCGCAACCGCAGGATTGCAGCTCCCTTGCCGCTTGCTCACTGAGATCTGCGGTGATCACATAGACCGGAAGACGGGCCCAACGCGCGGATTGGCGCAATTGCCTGCACAGTTCGGCCCCGTTCATCACCGGCATCTGCAGGTCTGTCAACACAAGATCCACCTGATGCTTCACCAGCATCTCCAGCGCCAGCTGCCCGTTGGCGGCACTGACTACGCTTGCACCGAGTTGCCCCAGTTGCATACAGATCAGCTCCCGGTTGACATCGTGATCCTCAACCAGCAGTACCCGCATACCAAGCCCGGGCTGCATCTCACCCACAGGTTGCTCTGATGTCATCCGTGGCTGGAACAGGCTGATCATGGTGCCCGGCACCCAGGACTCCCCCTGCCATGACCAGTGATACAGACTATCCTCGTCTCTCTCGGCCTGCAGCAGATCAACCGCACGACTGGCAACATGAATACCGAGCCTGGACAACCAGGGCGTGACCCCCAAAACCTCATCGTGAGGCAGTGAGAGGGATAACTGGCGTACTCTTGGCTGCCAATCGATATCTTGCTGAACCTGTTGCAACGGCAACTCGCAGAAGAAGCGGCTACCACCGCCCGGGCGTCCCTCGACATCGATCAACCCGCCCATCTGCTCGAGCAGCTGCTTGCAGATCGCCAGACCAAGGCCGGTGCCCGGCGCCCGCAACTGCCCTTCAACAGCAAACTGTTCGAATGGCATAAAGAGAGTAGGACGCATCTTGGCGGTGATCCCCGGCCCTTCATCATCGACCCCGAAGCGCAAGGTCGATGCGACTACCTCGACCCACAGCACCACTTCCCCACGCAGGCTGAACTTGATGGCATTGGAGAGCAGATTGTGGAGCACTTGCCGTACCCGATGGGGATCGAGAGTCAGCAAGGCTGGCAAGGCGGGGTCAAGCCGCAATCGTAATTGCAGCCGTTTGGATCTGGCCTTGCTCCAGTGCACCGCCGCCACGTGCTCGCACAGCTCGGCGAAATCGGTGGGCTGGGGCGAGAGGGAGAGTTTGCTGTTTTCGTTGCGACTAAAGTCGAGTACATCGTTGAGCAGGCCGAGCAGCTCATCCCCCGCCTGACGCACCCGCGCCAGCGCCGAATCCTGTTCTCTCGACAAAGGGGTGCTGGCCAGCCACTCAAGCAAGCCGAGCATGGCGTTCATCGGTGTACGGATCTCGTGGCTAATCGCCGCCAGGAAACGGCCCTTGGCCTGCACCGCCTGCTGCGCCTGTTCATGGGAGTGCTGCAATGCTTGATCCTGCTCGACCCGGGCAGTGGCATCCTGCATCACCGCATAAATTCGCCAACCATGCGGTTGACTGCGGCCACGGCCATAGAGCTGCAACCAGCGCAGACCCTTGGTCGGATGGTGATAGCGCAGGGTGAATGCGAAGGGTTTGCCAGCCTGCAACATGGCGAACATCTCACGGCTTACCCGGCGGCGATCCTCGCGCTCAAGCATAATGAGCACCCGTTTGGGCTCACGGCGGATCTGCTGGCTCGCCAGCCCCAGCAGCTCGTAACAGCCTCGGCTGATAAACTCGATGGCCCCTACCCGTCCCCGCTCGAACATAAACTGCAGCACCACGCCGGGGACTGTATTGGTCAGGGCACGCAGGCGGCGCTCTGCCTGACGTAGAAAACGGGCCTGCTCACGCAGCACACTGATATCCGACAGGGCGATGAGATCGGTGGCAGGTGCTTGCTTGTCCAGCCGCAGCGGATGCTGGGCATAGGCGAAGACCTGCTCCCCCAGCACCAGCTCCCCTTCGCTCTTTTGCGGCTGAACCGGCGGCAGCATCAACTGCTGAGAGTAGCGCAGGGCCAGACGTCGCCCCTGTTTATTGGATTTGATCACCTTGCCCTGGCTGTTGCGCAGATAGACGGGCACCGGCAACGCCTGAAACATGGTTTCCCGCAGCTCGCTCTCGATGGCCAGCGCCTTCTCGGCGGCGTGACGCTGGGCCACTTCCCTTGCCAGTTGCTGGCGGGAACGCCAGATCCCGCCGATGACAATACCGCTGATCAGCAGTGCCATGGCGATGGAGCCAAACCAGGCGGCGTAGCTCACACCGGGTTGCTGCACGACGAGCAAGCGGCGCCAGCGCTGGTTAAGTTCGTCGATCTGGGTGCTGGTCAGCGCCATCAGGTTGCGGTCCATCACACCGGCTAGCTCGGTCTGACTCTTGTTGATGGCAAAGCCTAGGCCGAAACGATCTTCCAGCTCCTCGATATCGAGCCCTTCCAGCAAGTTGGTACGCTGGGGATATTGCAGCTGATATAGCTCGCTCAGCATGGCGTCAGCCTTGCCTTGCTTGATCGCTGCTAACCCCTGCTCGAGGCCGTCGGTGCGAAGCCACTCCTGATCACCAAGCAGGGCGAGCAAGGAGGGATCGTAGAGGGATTCAGGTACCAGAATACGCTGCCGCTTGAGCTGGGTGATGCGATCGGCAGCCAACTTGCGCTTGCTGATCAAGGCAAACCGATTGGTGGAGATCGTCCGACTGAAAATGAACTGATCCGTCAATGCCGGGGATTCCGGCAAGCCGGCCATCATATCCGCCTCACCAAGGCGCAGCTTTTCTACGGCCTCCGCCTTGCTGGCTGCAGGTACCAGCTTGTATTTCAGGCCGGTCTCCTGGGTGACCCAGCGCAGCACATCCGCGCTCCACCCTTTCGGCTCCCCCAGATCATTGACACCGCTATAGGGCATCAACTCGGGATTGACCACAAGACGAATGGTGCGCCCGCGGCCGGATAACCAGGCCTGCTCGGTATCGCTGAAGTGGGGTTGGTTGACGTAGAGCGACCCCTGATCGAGATAACGGGCCAGATCGGTATAGATAGTACCGGCGGGCATATGACGGATCAGGGTGTCCACCAGATTGGCCAACTCAGGCTGATCACGCATCATCAAGCGATAGCTGATGATCCGATCCTCACCAAACAGGCGGCGCAGGCGCAAACCATCGGCAGGAAACTCGCGCATCAGATAGCGCAGTTGCAGATAGTCCCCCAGATAGGCATCACCCTTGCCACTCTGCAGCGCGTCGTAGACCTTCTCTCCGCTTTTTAGGGAAATAATGCGTGCCTGTGGATAGAGCTCGTGCAGCAGGCGGGCAGAGTCTGCCAGCGAGTAGACCAGAAAGCGGGCCTGTTTGAGATTTTCACCCTTGTAGAGGATGGCGGCATCGGTCTCCATCATCGGACGACTTAACCGCATGCCCTCCACGGCCTTCTTGCGGGTTCCGACATAGGGAATGATGTCGCAGTCACCCTCTGCGAGCCCGTTGCGCAATATCTGCCAATCGGGCAACTCTTTGAGCACGAGGGGAACCGGGAACAGCTCCTGCAACCGGGCGAGACGATCCTTGAGCAGACCCCCCTCGGCCATCAGGTATGGTGGAGGAAGCGTCGCAGGATAGCAGAGCGAGAGCTGACTCAGTGAATTTACATAAGCTTGGGTCGCCGGCGCCAACGGCAGCACTGTGGTCTGCAAAGGCTTGGCGTGCAATGGCAGTGCCAGTACGGCACCCAGAAGAAAAACGGGGAATTTGGTCATCTGAAAACAAAAGCCAGGCATCTGCCTGGCTTTTTATCACTCGTTGGGTTCAACATTTTCTACCCTGGCCTTGAGCTTCTGGCCAGGCCGGAAGGTCACCACGCGGCGGGCGCTGATAGGAATATCCTCGCCCGTCTTGGGGTTGCGTCCGGGACGCTGATTCTTCTCACGAAGGTCAAAGTTACCGAAGCCTGAAATCTTGACTTGTTCACCACGCTCAAGCGCCTGTCGGATTTCCTCAAAGAAGGCTTCCACCATATCTTTGGCTTCACGCTTGCTCATCCCGAGCTGGGTGAACAGGTGCTCTGCAATGTCGGCTTTGGTAAGCGCCATAGATCAATCCCTCAAGGATGCATTCAACTCTTCACCAAGGGCCCGCACGACATTGTCTACGGTCTCGGCAATCTCTTTCTCCTCCAGGGTGCGCTGGGTGTCTTGCAATACAAGACTGATGGCCAGGCTCTTCTTGTCCTCTGCCATACCAGCACCCTGGTATACGTCAAACAAGTTTATTCCAACTACCTGATTTCCGCCAACTTTTTTAATTACCGCAAGCACATCACCTGCCAGAACCTGACGATCGACTACCACGGCAATGTCGCGACGGTTCGCCGGGAACTTGGAAACTTCGGCCGCAACCGGCACCTTGGCAGGGGTAAGCTTATCCAGCTCCAGCTCAAACATCACCGCGCGGCTCTTGAGGCCCAGCTTCTTCTCGAGGCTCGGGTGGATCACGCCGATGTGGCCGATGATCTCGCCATTGCGCAGGATGGCTGCGCTCTGGCCCGGGTGCAGGGCGCTGTGCTCGGTGCGCTCGAAGGTAAAGGTGGCCCCTTCGGCGGTCAAGTCCAGCACCGCTTCCAGATCTCCTTTCAGATCAAAGAAGTCGGCTGCGCGGGTTTTGATATCCCAGTGTTCGTCGCTCTGGTTGCCAGTGATGATACCGGCCAGCATCGGCTCCTGACGGATACCGTTCTCGGCGCTTTCATCCTTGATGAAACGCAGACCCTGCTCGAACAGACGCACACGCGGCTGCTGACGATTCTGGTTGTAAACAACGGCTTGCACCAGACCCGGGAACAGAGAGACACGCATGGCGGACATCTCGACCGAGATCGGGTTCGGCAGCACGATGGCATCGCTCTGCGGGAACAGGGTTTGCTGGGTCTTGGGATCGACGAAGCTGTAGGTGATCGCTTCCTGGAAACCGCGGTCAACCAGCAGGTCGCGCACGCGCTTCAAGGTCACCTGCCCTTCTGCCTGCTCCACCATCGCCAGAGAAGCGGCGGGTTTCAGGTTCGGGATGTTGTTGTAGCCGTAGATGCGAGCCACTTCCTCAATGAGGTCTTCCTCTATGGCGATATCGAAACGCCAGGAGGGTGCCAGCGCAGTCCAACCGTCAGCATCCACAGTGACCTGCATGCCGAGGCGGGTCAGGATCTCGACCACCTGAGCGTCAGCCACGCTGATACCGATCACCTTGTCGAGCTTGCTGCGACGCAGCTTGATGGGGGCCGCTTTCGGCAGATGGGCATCGGATTTGACCTCGATGACCGGACCCGCTTCGCCGCCGCAGATCTCCAACAGCAGACGGGTGGCTCTGTCCATCACCTTGGCTTGCAACTCCGGATCCACCCCGCGCTCGAAGCGGTGGGAAGAGTCGGTGTGCAGACCGTAGGCACGGGCACGGCCGGTGATGGAGAGCGGCGCGAAGAAGGCGCACTCCAGCAGGATGTCGGTAGTGGTCTCGGATACACCGGTGCGATTGCCACCGAAGATACCGGCCATGCAGGCAGGACCTTTGGCATCGGCAATCACCAGGGTGGTCTCTTTGAGCTTCACTTCGTTGCCATCGAGCAGGGTCATCGGCTCATCGGCGTGGGCACGACGCACCACCAGTTCCCCTTCCAGGGTAGCCAGATCGAAGGCGTGCATCGGCTGACCGTATTCCAGCAGCAGGTAGTTGGTGATGTCGACAATGGCGTCGATGGAACGAATGCCGCCACGGCGCAGCTTCTCTTGCATCCAGAGCGGGCTCTGGGCCTGCAAGTTCAGCCCCTTGATGACGCGGCCCAGATAACGCGGGCAATCAGCTGGTGCTTCAACCCGGATCGGGAAAGTTGCATCAATGGTGGCAACAGCTGGTGCCCAGGTCGGCTCGACCACGTCCACGCTGTTGAGCACGCCGATTTCGCGGGCCAGACCGGCGATACCGAGGCAATCGGCACGGTTCGGAGTCAGATCCACATCGATGGAGACGTCGTTCAGATTGAGGTAGTCACGAATATCGGTACCGATGGGGGCATCGGCCGGCAGCTCGATGATGCCATCGGCTTCAACGTCGATACCCAGCTCACTGAAAGAGCAGAGCATGCCGTGAGACGGCTGACCACGCAGCTTGGCTTTCTTGATAGTGAAATCACCCGGCAGGGTCGCCCCTACTTTGGCCACGCACACTTTGAGGCCCTGACGGCAGTTTGGCGCGCCGCAGACGATGTCCAGCAGCTCGGCTTCACCCACATTGACCTTGGTCACCCGCAGCTTGTCGGCGTCAGGATGTTGGGCGCACTCGACCACTTCACCCACGACCACATTGTTGAACTGGCCGGCCACCGCTTCCACGGCGTCCACTTCCAGACCGGCCATGGTGATCTGCTCGGCCAGCGCGTTGTCACTCAACTCGGTGCGGACCCACTCCATCACCCAGGATTTACTGAATTTCATGTTCTCTCGCCCTTACTTGAACTGCTTGAGGAAGCGCAGGTCGTTTTCGAAGAAGGCACGCAGGTCGTTGACCCCGTAACGCAGCATGGTCAGGCGCTCAACGCCCATGCCGAAGGCAAAGCCGGAGTATTTTTCCGGATCGATGCCGACCGAACGCAGTACGTTCGGGTGCACCATGCCGCAGCCCAGCACTTCCAGCCACTTGCCGTTCTTGCCCATCACGTCGACTTCGGCGCTCGGCTCGGTGAACGGGAAATAGGAAGGACGGAAGCGAATGGTCAGGTCTTCCTCGAAGTAGTTGCGCAGGAAGTCGTGCAGAATGCCCTTCAACTCGGTAAAGCTGGCATGCTCGTCAACCAGCAGGCCTTCGACCTGATGGAACATCGGGGTGTGGGTCATGTCGTAGTCGTTACGATAGACGCGACCCGGCGCAATGATGCGGATCGGCGGCTGCTGATGCTCCATGGTGCGGATCTGCACACCGGAGGTGTGGGTACGCAGCATCAGATCAGGATTGAAGTAGAAGGTATCGTGATCGGTACGCGCCGGGTGATGAGCCGGAATGTTCAGCGCATCGAAGTTGTGGAAGCCATCTTCAATCTCGGGACCACGGGCAACCTTGAAGCCCATCTCGCCAAACAGGCGCTCGATGCGCTCGATGGTGCGGGTTACCGGGTGCAGACCGCCATTCTCGATGCGGCGACCCGGCAGGCTGACGTCGATAGTCTCGGCAGCCAGCTTCTGGTTCAGCACGGCGACTTCGAGCGCTTCACGACGCTCGTTCAGCACATCCTGAACCTGCTGTTTGGCCTGGTTGATCACGGCGCCCGCGGCGGGACGCTCTTCGGCAGACAAGGCACCCAGGCCCTTCATCTGCTCGGTAAAAAAGCCCTTTTTACCCAGATATTTGACCCGGATTTCGTCGAGGGTCGCGATATCGCTCACGCCCTCAATTTCGGCTCTGGCTTGGCCGACTACTTCTTCAAGCTGTTGCATGTCTTCCTCGTCACCACTCCCGATACAGGAGCCTTTAGGCTAAATAAGGTCAAGAGGGGAATAATACAAAAAAAGCCCCTTCGCTGACCATAGTTAAGGTGGGCTTTTCTCCCTACAAATCATTTTGTTATATCAAGCGAGTCTCATCGATTTACCGTCACTCTTGAAATAGTAGAATAAAGACATAGTTTGTTGGCATACAATCCATTTATAGAACTAGTGATCTCCCACATGTCACTTTGTATGGAGAAAACTGTAGCGCGTGTAAAACAGTGGACAAAACGTGGACGGGTGAAAGAAAAACGTGATGTAAAACCGTGAATGACAGATACAAAAAAGGAGGCCTAAGCCGCCTTAACATACCCAACAAAAACAATAACTTAGATTAAAATCAATGAGTTAGGGACTACAAGGGGTGACGCTTAGTCACCCCAGATGACCCTGTTTGGGGCAATTTGTGGACACTTTGTCATATAGTGGGCAGCGGATTTTCCAGCGGGTTGAAGCGCACAGCATCGCTCAGGTAGTCCGGTGCGAAGTGGGCATAGGTCATCGTCTGCTGGATGTTGTGATGGCCCAAAATTTTTTGCAGCGCGAGGATGTTTCCCCCGGACATCATAAAATGTGACGCAAAAGTGTGTCGAAACACATGCACCGCCTGCCCAGCAGGCAGATCCGGCGCCACTGACTTGATCACCTCACGCACAAACATATAGTCGAGGTCACGGAACAGCGGGCCCCGATTTACCCCATTCGTTATCTCTTTCGTCAGATCGGCCGAGATCGGCACGGTGCGGTTCTTGCCATTCTTGGTATTGATGTAGGTTACCCGATGGGCCCGCACCTCCTCGCGGCGCAGATTGGCCGCCTCACTCCAACGCGCCCCCGTGGCCAAGCAGAGTTTGACCACCTTCAGGTTATCCCCCGATAACGCGGCCAAGACTTCGCTGATCTCAGCCTGGGCTAGGTAGCCCATCGACCGCTCAACCAGTTTGACCTTCTTCATTTCTTTGAGCGGATGTTCATGGTGGTAATGGCCGAGGTCTATCAGTACCGAGAACACCCCACCCAGCATCTCCTGCTCGCGGTTCACCGTCTTAGGCTGTCGGCCAGCGTTGAGTCGCTGCGCTCGATACTCGGAGAACAGCGCCCGCGTCACCTGCCTTGCCAATGGGTGGCGCAAAGCGGCATCGATATTGTAAAGTTTCTTGCGAACCGCCTCCCCTGCTTTCAGGGTTTGGCCATGGTAGCGCCACCAGAGTTCGATCAGCTCAGAAAGCGGTCGGTTATCTGCTGGGCGATCAACCCACTCTTTATTATGTCCGGTGGCGATCACCCAGCGCTCGAAATGCTGTGCCTCGGACTTAGTCTTGAAGCGCTTGCGGATCCGCTTGCCTTCCCTCCCCTGCGGACGGATATCGACCAGGTAACCCTCAGGCGTAGACTTGATGCTCATCGTCCCTCCTTATATCGGAAGGTGTTCATCCATCCCCGCGGTCCGCACATCGACACAACTTCCCACCACAACACTCTCACTGTCATCACACCTCCATCAAAACACTGTAATTTTATACAGCATTTAATGGTGGTTAGCAGTGTTTAACAGAAGATATGACATACAATATGAGAAGGAGGCGCAGCTTGAGGCTACTTATCCAGTGCCTCAAGCACTAACCTCATCAAAGATTTAGGTTGATATATAAATATTTAACAGTCTCTATGATTAATAGAGATGGCCACGTGTAATCAAACAAACTGATTGCTACAATGCAATTAATCACTCAATTTCCGGGGTTTTCCATCTCTCAAATCAATAATACAGTCTGGCTCTGAGGCAAACCAAGCATATGAACCCCATGCAAGGTCAGAAATGTTTTTCTTAAATGCAGGACTAGACCGGTCCATATATGCGGTTAAGAATGCTAAATCAGTTTTTGAAAATCCACCATCAACGGCTAATTTTGTTAAAGCAGATTTACGCTCGCGACTAACAGGCCCATCAGTAGCAACCACCTCTGTAAAGATAACCAACATATCTGTAGCATCTTTATTTTCACCAGAGTCAACCAATATTATATCTGGCAATGCTTTCGATGGGTCAATATTCAAACCTAAAGCACTAGCTAGTGCTTCATCACGAGCAACCACTTTATTTCCTGACTGTGAGAGCCAAAGAACTGTAGGCTGTTTAAGAAATCTAGGGGCAAACTCTTCGATTACCGCTTTAGATATAACACTCGATGGACCAGGGGATAAAAAACGAGTTTCACCATTAGGGAAAACGACTGAAATAGCATCAGCTCCAGCAACAGTTGCACCTTGTTTAACTAGATGTTGCCTAACAAGAGCGGCCTTTGATAAATGAGAGTTTCGCCATTTATCTATAGCAATAGATAAACCTTCATCCTTTAATGAAGGATCAAATAATTGAGCAAATCCATATTCAAGAGCATATTTTGGTTTCGAGGATGTAGTCGGTATCCCTTGCCGCTCAATCACAGCACCACATACAATAAATCCTGAACGTAGTGTCTCATCTCTAAGAGGCTCACGTGTTGTATCTGCATACCAACGCGAACCAGCTGGCCGATAACGAGACTTCAGTGAATTAGTAAACCATTCTTCACGTTCTGACTTTTCAATCTTTTTCGACTGCTCGTTGGTCATAAAGTAAATATGACTGGGACGAATCCACCTATCTTCGCCCTCTACTGCATTTGCATATAGCAATACGAAAATCGTACGCGCGGCCATATCACGAACTACATAATTTCGATTCTCAGTACCCTCTGGAAAAATAACAGCAAGACGACTTGAAATCAGTTCTATTTCAGGCAAATTTGAAAATGGCACTTTTATTCGACCCCATAAAATGACGCGATTTTGCTCTCAATATTTATTTTTGAAGCGCCGTCATAAATATATTTATCCAGTTCAATTAGTTGTTCAACACTTGGTAAAGGTAATGCATTCAACTCGTATGCTGAAACAGCCACGCTACCACTGATACAACGAAATGCACTGTCAACCTTCTCTGAGTTCAACAGCAAGGAGAGAGTCTTTAATGATATTAAAGGTGTAGCTCCAGTAGGTGAATATATAATATTAAGATGATTTTCTATTACAGCTCCACCGTAGCTATCAATAAACTCTTGTGGCAATTCCGCAGCAAGTAATCGACGATTTTGCTCTTTTGAGGTAGTTCGCTGAAGTAGAACAACAGCCTTACGCGTCACTAAATGTGCTTGGTTATCTTTTACATTGATATACGGCACATGATTTCTTTTATCTGCACTAAATTTAAAGCCATTTCCAGTTACAGACTCAGCCCATATCAATGGAAAGCAACCATCATTCATTACGTTGGTAAGCTGTTCTTTGTGTCTATTCCACACTAACTGACCTGTTGCCACTGTATAACCAAGATCAGAAATACGTGTCGGCATATTTATAATAGTATTTAAAAATGTTGCGTTTTTTGGATCTCTAGGCAGTATCCAGGGATTACCTTGATCATTAACCCGAACAAGAGAAATATTTTCCACCCTAGCGTCATTCAGGCCTTGTGGTATAACGACTGCAACCTGAGCAGAACGTGTTGAACTTGACTTAATGTAAGTAGTCAACATCGTTTCTTGTAAGACATCATCAAAAACACCATCACGGTCAGCTATGAAATCAAATGAAATGGGTGTCATTTCATCTGTTAGTAACTTCCTAAGCGCTTTATAATATTGCCCACCTAAGAACGATGTCGGTGTTAAATAAGCCAATATTCCAGTTGAGTTTACTAGGTGCAAAGCTAAATCAGTGAACAATCCATAGAGATTAGCGTGACCGTAAAGCGATCTAGAAAATTTCTTTCGCATCTGGTCATCCAGTTTCACTCTTCCATATGGTGGGTTACCGATAACAAGGTCAAACACACCTATATCAGTTAATTGAAGAGCATCACCAACAATAACAACATCTGTCATTCGGCAATTTGCTGAAATACATAGAGGCAAAACAGCGCTTTCGAGTAAAACTGTACTCATCCATGCTGCAAATGGATCAAGTTCAATACCTTTTAATCTTTTACTTAAATGGCGTAATGTTAATTCCGGAGAAATTTTCTCCCCGTGCCTAATCATTCTCATGGCTAGTGGAGCAAGGAAAGCACCACCACCACAAGCAGGATCGATGGCAGACCCGTTATAAAAATCAAATCCGGCAGCCTCAATCTGATCAAGCAGGCGATTTACTAATGGAGGAGGTGTATAAAACGCCCCCATTTCTGACCGTAATGACGACGGTAGCATGGCCGTATAAATCGAACCGATTAAATAGCCTGAATCTTCAGCAGGAAACATAGCAATCAGCTTGCCTGTATCCTCTGCGATCAGCTTGATATCGGAAGATAAGGTAGTGAGAGAATGAGTGTACGACTTTATCTCAAAATTTGAGTTGTATTTATCACACTGAGCAGTCCAAAAAGATTGAACTACAAGAGCACAATAGGTGCGAGCCAGATCAAGGCGAACCTGTTCTGACGAAATTCCTTCCGCATACCCCTTCGCCATAGCCTTACATGCATGATAGCGAATCAACAGATCAGCAGATAAATCCACTGTTGGGGTTGGGGATGTCAGATCTCGTATGGTTACCATGTATAACTCTTCTACCTCTTACTACATTCAAATGACTATTCTATTTGGACATCATCATTCTAATAAATGAACCAGAGAGATTTTTCGCTAATTATTGAATCTCATTTTGGTTTTCATGCACTTACCGTAATTTTTTCTGAACTAATTGCAAAAGTAAGAATCAACGCCCCACTTGTCTTTTTCTATAAGATCTGTGTTCTACCATCACACCGATGATCTGTATGTGTTGTCGATCGGAGTGCATGGTGGGGTAATCGTCATTGAGGGGGACCAGTTCAAATACCTCTTGCCCGTTCTCATCGATGCCGCGGGGCCGGTACTTTTTGAATGTGGCCTCGTCGGTGCCGTTCTTGGCCACGACGTAATCCCCTGGCTGGGGTGACTCATCAGGATCAACGATGATGAGATCCCCTTCCTTGAATAGCGGCACCATAGAGTCACCACGTAACCAAAGGCCAAATCCGTAGGGACCGATCTCACCACCTGCCGATACATATTCGACATTCCCATCGAAGGCAGTAGCCTGCTCGCACATCTCACGCCAGTTGCCCGCTTGGACATAGCTAAGAATCGGGATCCGTTTGCCCTGATAGATCACTGCTGGTTCGACGTTGTGATAACCGGGCAAGCTTGTCCCAGTACTGCTTGCAGCATCGTCACCGAAAAGCAGCCATTCCGGCTTAACTCCAAGAATCTCAGCAAGCCTAACTAGGTTGTTACCTTTCGGCGAGGTGTCTCCTCGCTCCCACTGGCTGATAGAGACGCGGTTAATTCCCAGCTTTTTAGCCAAGGATTCTTGGGTCAAGCCGTGAACTAATCGTTGTGATTTTATGCGCGAATGTATGTTCATGTAAGTTATCTTACACAACGACTGCGTAGCTTTTACTTTCTTTTTTGGTAAGTTTTTGTTGCCTTCGCCTGCAAGCGATCTTACATTTACTTCCATTGAGTATATGAGCCCTGCCGAGAGAGTAAGAAAATGAAAAAACATGACGCAGTTCAGCATTATGGCAGCGTAGTCCAATTAGCTGCCGCCCTAGGTATCAAGCCGCAGTCAGTTTCGCAGTGGGGCGAGACAATCCCCCAAGGTCGCGCCTATCAGCTCGAATTGATGACCGGCGGTCAGCTTAAGGCTGACACCACCGCTCTGCCTGGCCAAGAGCGGGACACACAACGCGTCGCAACAACGGCTATTCCGGCTGATTTTCCGTGTGTGAAGCGAGCCATGGCCGCGGCAAACGCTCTATCTGGCAACGCTTCCTGACAATCCCCCCTGTGTTTGAACCCCCTAAGAAGGATTCATCATGACTACTCGAATCAAACCTATCCGCATCCCCAGTGATGTGAGCCAACTACCGCTTGATTACCCGTTTGGTGATCGGGTCAGCGAAAGCCTAGAGGAGTACGCCAAGCGCCAAGGCTTGACGATTGGAGCCGTTAAAAAGCGTGCCGACCGCGGCCAGTTGCCCATTTTGCAAGACGGCCCGGGCGCACCTCGCGAGGTCAATCTTTACGCCCTGTTCCTGAAAGCCCGTTATCAGGCTGAGCGCTACGTCACCATGACGCTCGCGTGAACCTGCAAACACCATAACGGGTCAAGGAGAACCTCGCATGTTTACCGAATACGCCAGCAAACATCCGCACTGGATCAGCGCATGCCAACGCTTTGCGGCCAGTCACAACATGGCCGAGATCGCCCAACTAACGGGCATGAATCCGCAGATCCTGCGCAACAAGTTAAACCCCGACCAACCTCACGAGCTGACGGTTGCTGAGTTGATTGCCATTACCCAGGCAAGTGAGGGGGATGAAACCCTCTTTGATGGCGCCCTGTTCTGCTGTGGCCTGACGGCCATTGCCATCCCCGAACGGGAGAAGGGCCCGAGCCTGGCTCATCAGGTGATTGACACCACGGCCAAGGTGGCAGGGCTCGGCGCGCAGGCGCTGACAGTGGTGGAGAGCGGCCGCGTCACCAAGGGGCAGCGCAATGCACTGGTCGGTGCGGCGACAGCGGCCATGGGCAACCTCGCCCTGCTGATCACCGAGATCGAGCACAAATACCAAGCCATTCCCTCTCTGTCTTGTGCGCTGGATATGGCGCGCATGGCGGCCGGGGCTTAGGAGAACCCATGAGACTGATTTGCCCCCACTGTGGTGCCCGCGCCAGCACTCGCACATCCATCCGGATGAGCCCGCTTTGCGGTATCGCCACTTATCAATGCAGCAATGTGGATTGCGGCCACACCTTCAAGGCGGGGTTCGAAATCATCGCAACCATCAGCCCCAGTGCCATGCCCAATCCGGCCATTGTGCTGCCCATCGTCCCGCGCAGGGTGAAAGAGGTGGCCCAGTGATCCCCTCACTGGCCGCCAGATTCTGCGCCCAGGTGAAGGAGAAACCAGCATGCAACACACCCAACCAGAGCCCCGCAACATCGCCGGTCTGACCGCCGAGGAGCAGGTGTTGATGAATACCGCAGGCATTGCGCTGTTGCGGGAACACCTCAACCGGGCGGGCTCAAACCTCGACGGTGATTGGCTTAATGCGCCCAAGACCAAGCGAGTCGCCATTTGCACCATCGCCCGCCAGCCGTGGGATTCGCTGATGATGGCGACCCTCTCAGCCCTGCCCTATCAGCAGCGTGAGGCGATCCGCCTTGCGGTGATTGCGCTGGATTATCAGTCGCTGTTTCACAGCGGGTGCGATCCAAAAGTGTGGCACCCATCGGTGAAGGTGACGCCGGCAGAACTGGCCGAGCGGAAGAAGAGAGAACAGGCCAAACGCCAGCAACTGGATCATGCGGTGCATGTCGCTGGCCAGATTGGCCAAGAAGGCCCGCGACCTATCGGGCACTAAAAAGCCCGCTTAACGGAGCTGCAACTCCAAGCGGGCCTTT
Organism: Aeromonas sp. 604443; assembly: GCF_049170315.1. Taxonomy (NCBI): domain Bacteria; kingdom Pseudomonadati; phylum Pseudomonadota; class Gammaproteobacteria; order Aeromonadales; family Aeromonadaceae; genus Aeromonas; species Aeromonas sp. 604443. The sequence goes on along the minus strand of NZ_JAAKMI010000001.1, from coordinate 544,389 downwards.
ATCAACAACGTATGAGGAAGTCGACATGGCAACTTTAGCGATCCCCTGCGCACTGCGCAACCTTCGCATCCAGCAACGCAAGCTGACGGGCCGCTATGGCGCCCGTCTGAGCCAACACCCGGACGGGGTGGCGCTGCTCGAGCGTTCCACCGCACTGGCTTGGGCTTCTCTGTTCAGCCGCATCAACCCCTGCACACCTCAACAAGGAGCCTGACCATGACCGCACAACCGACCCAAATCAATCTGCTCAACCACCATGCCGCCAAGCGCCTGCGCCAGTTGCGGGAACAGTTGAAGCTGAGCCGTCCGAAGTTTGCCGACCTGCTGGGTATTCCACCCACCACGCTCAAGAACTACGAGCTGGGATACCGCGAGATTGGCGGCGGTTTGTTCCTGCTGATTGCCAACCACCCGGAGCTGAAACGGCACATCGACTGGCTGCTGACCGGCATCGCTACGCCAGAGGTGCAGGTATGAACAAGCTATTCCATCCCGTATCAGAGCAAGAGGCGCTGGCAGAGTTGCCGCGCCTTCAACAACGGCTGACCGCCAAAGCTCGCCCTGCCTCTTTTACCTATCGGGGGTCAGAGGGCAAATCCCTGTTAGTCCAGGCGCAGCAGTCATTGCGCTGGCATCAGTTGTTTCACCACCTCAACCGGAGGGCCCGCCCATGAGTGACGCCATCAAGATTGCCAACCAAGCCCCCAAGGTGATCGAGGGTCTGCTAGCCGAGATGTTTGCCGTACGCGCCGAGGATAACCGCATCGCCCTGGGAGCACTCTACTCGGGGGATGAATACATCCAGGTACAACTGGTGGTGACCAGCAAGCCTGCGGATCTGCTCGATGACGATTTGGTGATGGAGGATGAGGCATGAGTACCACGCTGTTCACCCTGGCCAGCCTGAAAGAGTGGCTAGCCCAGAACGAACCGAAACTGCTGCCGACAGCCCCGCTTTGCTGTGGTGGTGAACTCGGTATCTCAATCCGCATCGAGGCGGGCCATATCGCCATCGATGCGCCGGACTTTCAGGCAATAGATGAGGCATGCGATGAGCAACTTCGATCTGTTTGAGCTGGACGCCCAACAAGAGCAGAGCGAAGCCGGCCCTGCACATATGCAACCCACCACACCGGTCAGCCAGCTGACCACCCACTGGTTTGCCGCCCGCGCCGAGTTTATCGCTGCGGGCAGCGATGCCAGAGGCAACCGGGATCAGGTGGCCGAGCTGCTGGCGCTTGGCGCAATGCGCACCGTCTACTGGTTGGCCGCTGCCAATCAAGAGTTGGCACTGGCCCGGGAAATTGCCGAGTGGTGGGCCGAGTGCGCACCACTGCATGGACAGGGGGAGATCATCAAATGAGCCATGGACTGCAATGGGAGCTCACGCTCCTGCAAGATCGCTGGCAAGCCACCTACCGGGAAGATGCGGCACGGCTGCGTCTTTATCAACGGGAGCTGGCCCATGCGCGCCGGCTACCTGCCCGCCCCCACGCCAGCATCAAACAGTTGCTGCGCCAATGTGCGGCCGCCCGCCGATTAAAAGAGCATGCCCAAATGAGCGTTCGTGGCTGCCAGTTCCGCATCAAACAGCTATCCGGTTATCTCTCTGCATGACCAGCAAGACCAAACGCCTGCCGCTGTCGAAAAGAACACTGCGGCAGCGCATCGATACCCTTTGCAACTCTCTGCCCGGCGTCAACTTTGACGCCGCTTTTGCTGGTGACCGCGGTCAGTACGACCTGATCTGGGCCATGCAACTGCTCGATGGGCTCTCCACCGAGTTGACCAAGAACCTGTTCAAGCAGTACATCCGCCGCCGCAAGGATTGCAGCTTTACCCATTGCCGCTCCGCCAACATCTGGTTGAGGGAGCGAACCAAGTGGGTGCGGATGCAGCTCCAGACCATCCCGGTCGATCCAAAACAGATGCGCGATGACTCCGGCCGCAAACAGATTGCCCACCAGTTTGCCAACCAGACCGCAGCCATTTACAAGCACATCGAAAAGAGCATCAAAGAAGGTGCCGAAGCGGATCTGCTGCAGACCTGGGAGCTGATGCGCCAGCCTGCCGACCAGTGGGGGTTTATCGGCGATCTGCCGAAGTTCAAAACCGACGAGATGCGGGATAACTGGATCCTGAGCGTGCTGGTGCGCCTGCTCTCTGCCAAGTGGTGGGAGAAGCGCGTCAACCGCTGCTGGGACAGGCTACAAGAGCACATCAATATCCTGCTCGGCAAAGTGCGCAAGGGCGTATCTGCTTATGTATCGAACGCCACCATGAAGGTGGTGCGCGAACGCAAGCGGGCCATGATGTGCTGGCTGGCCGAGTCGGAAGTGGTGAACGAGCGTTATGACCTGGTCGTGTCGATGAAGGATTGCTGGGAGGCCAGCAACGCCAACCCGGTGAACCGCCGCAACGAAATGATGGTGCGTGCGCGGGGGTTCAATGACTATGCCGAGGAGCAGGGTCATGTGGGGGTCTTCTTCACCTGGACCGCCCCGAGCCGCTTTCATGCCTGGACACAAAAGCACAACGGCAAAGCGGTAGAGAACAAACGCTATCAAGGGGCCACGCCGCGGGAGACCTGCGCCTATCTAGCCAAACTATGGAGCCGAGCCAGGGCAGCCCTCAAACGGTGGAACGCCCCCGTTTATGGATTTCGTGTTTGCGAGGCTCACCATGACGGCACCCCGCACTGGCACCTGCTGCTATTTATGCGCCCGGAAGATCGCAACCGGGTGATCGGTATCCTACAACGCTATGCCCTGACCGATGACCACGAAGAGCTGGTGCGGGATATCAAAGGCGCCCCACCCTTTACCGACTTTACTCCCCGCTTTGACTGGAAAGAGATAGACCCGGCCAAGGGGGATGCAGCCGGCTATCTCGCCAAATACATTGCCAAGAACATCGACGGCGCCTACCTCGACGACGACGAAGAGGCCGGCACCGCCGCCGATGAGGGCGCCCTGCATGCCGTGGCCTGGGCCAGTTGGTGGGGCATTCGCACCTTCCAGCAGATCGGAGGCGCCCCGGTCGGGGTATGGCGCGAGCTACGCCGCATCAGCAACGCCAAGAAGCATGCCGATCTGGTTGGCCCACCCAAGCCAGTACTGCAAGACCCACGCTTTGAGGCCGCCCGCTTTGCCGCAGATAACGGCATCTTTCGCTGCTATCTGCACGCCATGGGCGGCGCACTGGCGACCCGCGCCGAACACCCCATCAAGCTGGCCCACCTCATCGAGGAGCAGGCCAACAGCTATGGCGAAGACATCAAGCGCCTGATGGGCATTACCTCCGCTCGCCTTGGCATCAAGACCCGCCTGCAAGGGTGGGAAATTGTGCCCGCCGGCACCCATGAAGCCAGGAAAGCCGCCGAGGCTGCAGCGAGGGGGGTTGGGGTTAAGACGGGCGACAGCCCGGCACCTTGGAGCTCTGACAATAACTGTACGCGGCCGGATCCTGCGGCCTTCGCAGACCAGGTAATGAGGGAGCAATGGGGTTTATCGCCCTTTTCCATCGACCGTTTGCGGGCTGGGGCCAGTGTCAGGGCAGACGGTTTTACCCTCTGGTTGGAGAACGGACAGGTACAGTCGAGTCGATCGCTACCAAGTGAGCCGGATTGGCAACTAGAAAGCCTGCAGCCAGCCGAACAAGACCTGCTAGATGAATACGCGGTACAGGAAGGCGATCCGAACTGGCCAATGCTGGTTGAACTGTGCGGCGAGGTCTACCAGGCACAAGGCCACACAGGTGCACACCGCTGGATCGAGATGCTGCCGCAGCCCTACCAGTCACACATGTGGGCCGAGCTGGAAAAGTTGGACACCCCGGAGTGGCTGCAAGAACAAAACGACTACAGTGAAGAGTTGATATGAAATGCAACCACTGGATAAAACACCATAAGTTTGAGACTCAAATCACAACACCGATGTAGCACACTATCAATAACCATGCGGCGATAAATATATCGACTAGACTTATATGTTGAAGGATATGTCGCATCATTTAACATTCAATACTAAAAAACCATTAACATCTAGTATCCTTCATTTACTTAATTAAATTTTAAAAAAATCAAGAAGGCAGCGATTAAGTATAGGCTTTAAATTAATAGTACATAACAGAAATATTAAACGGGGATAATTATCATGTCAGTAGAACATAATGTAAAAAAAATAAACAGTGAAATAGCAAAAAAATCAGTTTTATATTCAATGATGGCATGTAACTCTTACCATAACGCCGATAGACTATACTTTGATTTATCAACACTAGGCTGGAAACAGCTAACATCAGACGGCATGCCAGTATCCATGACAAAACCTAACAGTAAATATAATGCAAGTACCCCACCCACTGTATCGTATTCAAGCGGACTTGCATATGACATATATGAACAGGAAAACACTAACAACATTATAATTGCATATAGAGGAACAGATGAAAAAAAAGATTACTTAACTGCAAATTTTTCGGTGCCACCTTTTAACACCCAATATAAACAAGCCATTTCTGACTTTGAATCTTATATAAATAAAAACCCTGATAAAAACATAGTAGTTACGGGGCATTCCTTAGGGGGGGGGTTGGCACTCTGCATATCAGTGAGATTTGGTATAAAAGCTTTCGTATTTGACTCATCACCAAGAATATTTGATGGTATAGAAAATAAAAATGAACCAGCAGAAAGATATAGTATCTTTGAAAGTGGCGAGGTTTTAAGTTATATTAGAGGTATATGGATAAAATATTTAAATATAGTTCCCCAAGAAAATATTTACCGGTGTGATTTTAGATTTGGATCAACTTTTGAACAACATAGATCCGATTATCTTGCTTTAGGACTTTTGAAGCTTAGCATACACGATGAACCATCACTGAAACTTATCTATGATAATTTAGATAAATCTATTATAGATTATATAATAGCTTAACCTATAATACATCAACAGTGAGCAACAACGATGTGGTTGCTCACTGTTTACATATTATACAGACACTGATTAAGAACTAACATAGGCATAATAGTATCGATTCAAAAGCCTCCATCGAAAGTACATTGCCACATCGAAAAAGAAATTTTTAAAATTTCTAAACATTAACATTTATCTCTTGCATCAGGCTGGTTGCTGCAGCGATCATAGCAGCAACATCACCTGTGGATACAGCAAGATAGATAGCTCCACCAAATGCAACTGCTTTGGCTGCTATTGCAATTGCGTGCTTTATATCTTCGATTTTTTGTGCTGCAGCCTGCATATCCACTACGCAAGACTTCAAGGTTTTAATGTCTTCATCAAATAGCTCTACTTTTAACACTACTGATGTTGCATTTAAATCACTAGACATATTGAACAGCGTCCATTGCTTAGCTTCCAAGTCAGCTCGCTGTTCTTGATTGAGTTCATTCCAGTTGGAATATCTGAAGTCACCAAGTGCAGTCGAGAGATCATGAAAAGACTTAGACAGATTAAACATGTCTTCTGAAGAAAATTGTATGCTCATTGATTATTCCTTATCTTTTAGAAAATGCTTCTTGGATGTCCTTAATCACTGGCTTTGCAGAATCAACAAAACTTCTTACTGATGCATAGACCTCCTTACCTGTTATTTTTTCTGCATCCTGTGTCAGCTTATGATGCGTTTTGCCAACCTCCCTGATACTTTTTGCTAATGCCTGTGTTGCTGATAATTTTGCTTGCAAATCGGCCCGTTGCTGCCATTGGGACTTTGAGTATGCCTCCCATTGCAGAGGATTAGATTCCCGCTCTACTCTCTCGACCCTCTTATAGGCATCCTCCCAAGCAACAAGTTCGAGAGAAATCGCCTGAGCGTAATGTTTTTCAACTAACTCAGCTAAACCATCAGAAACACTACCAACAGACTCATCACTAGCCTGAATAAATTTAACAACCTCTTTTTGTTGATATGCGCTAGTTGTTGCATTCGCCAATAAGGAAGATAGTTTTCCAATGGCATCCAGTTTTCTTGAGTCAATGACTCCGAGTTTTTTCACTTCATCAGTTACCGCATTCACATCGGTGTTGTAATCCACAAGCTCATCTGATGCTAGTGCTCCAAGCGCAGCGCCGTAGGCGTCGAGCACAGATGCAACTGAGAGAATGGCCTTCGACGCCGCCAGCTCTGAATCGCATTTACTATATTGGACAAACGGCTTGTAACTATTCGCCCTTAGACATGAACCATAAAAGTCTTTCGCTACTGGTGTAACGCTCTCGATGGTTGTGCGGGAATAGGTTGAATAATCCTGCACCGACGGCATCGACACACAACCTGAAAGCGAAACCAGTGAAAAACCAAGCAACAAACCATAGTTGTTTTTCATTTCCATCATTTCCTTATTTATTTCCTTATTTCATCAAGCAACATCATTAATGCTTGGATCCTTTGCCCCATCTAGAATACGCCCTTCATCCTAGTAAAAAGAGCGACCATCTCACATCTCGGAGTACGGTCACGCTGCAATACCTTTAATGAGAAGGATATTAGACAGAAACTACCCTCGGAGGAGGTTAGCTTTCTATACTAAAAGATTTTTTTTAAAATTTTTGACGATGGTCATGATTTAATATAATTGAAGATGTGAAGACCACTGTAGCCTCATCAAATGTAATATTTTTAATATCCTGAAAGGATCTGACGGAAAGTGAAGGATCACAAAATGAATCCAGTATCCCGCGCGCGGCCAGTGCTGGCGCGGGGAGCCGATACCCTACCACAGTCTTTCACCTGCATGATTTTCCACACATAAAGCGCGCAGGCGAGGCGGGGTCCCGATTGCGCGCGCTGGGTGTTGAAGGGCCTTTCGAGGCTCCGCTCATGCTCGCAGGTGCGTGTGAAGGATCTCGGGAATATGGTTGCGAAGGGATGGCTGGCGATAGCCTGTAGCGCGACTGGTGGGCTCTGGCAGGATGGGCGCTCAGCCAAAACAAAGCCCCCTGGGTAGGGGGCTTTGAATTAAATCATGGAGGAATTTGGAGGAATTCCAATTTGAAGATAGCCAAGGTTTTCAGCTTTGCACTGTCAGCTCTGACAGTCGATAAGAAGTGAATCGGATTATCTCCTCCCCTGCCCACTCGTTGAACTGCGCAAAGTTCGCCTTCATGCTGTCGATCTCGTTGACGTCAAACACCTGGGCAGCCTTGGTCACATCCCCAAACCCGCCCGTATTGTTCGGTACCACCCCCATCAGTTGAGGTGGTACACGATGGGCCGCCAGCTGGTCATCCCGGCTCACCCCCTTGATAGACAGGAAATCATCCTTGGCCGCAATCTCGGCCACCGGGATCAGCTTCACCGAATCCGCCTTGCCACCCGGGGTGTAGAGCAGCAGGTTACGAAAGTTGCCCGGCCCCTTGCTGTTTTGTAGCGCCGTCTTGAGCGCGGTGATATCGCCCTCGTTCTGCAGGGCATCGCTGATGTGCAGAATAAACCCCGCATGGCTGCCGTTCTCGTAGTAGCGGCGGCGAAACAGGGTGGCTGACTCGTTGAGCAGTGCCGAGTTCAGGCTGGCCACGTAATCGGGTATGCCATAAATCTCCTGATTCACATCCGCCTCCATCACATGCCCCACATCACCGGCGGGCAACTCCACCTCATCCCCTGGCCTCGGCACCCACCAATAGCGATCCAGGTCGAGGGAGCGGCGGGTGTACTTTGCCGGCATCTGGTCATAGCGCAGCGTACCGCCCAGCCGGTTGCGCACCCGCTGCAGGTGAGCGTTGCCGAAGATCTCGTAGTCCATCACCAACCCGGTGAAGGCGGCCAGGCTCAGTTTGGGATGAGGGATGAAACAGCCGCGCAAGATATTGCGCTTCACCTGGATGGCGGAGGCGTGATGCACTGCTGCCCGATAGACCCGCGCCAGCCCGTGCAGGCTCAGGGGATGCTCATACCAGCGGCCGTTGTGCATCGACTCCAGGTAATCGAACACCTCCCGCTGGGACAACACCGGGATAGCCTCCCCAAACGTAAACGCCTGCACACCGGCAGGCGAGTTGATCTGCTCACTCATCAGTAAATCTCCATAAAGCCGGAATTGGTGCCGGTCTGCCCCTCAAGGGGCTCGTGTAACAGGGCTTGCATGGTTGCCCAGGCAATATCGGCGTGGCTGGTCTCATCGGAGCGGCTGGCCTCGAAGGTGGGCAGCTTGCCGCTTTGGGTCACGGCGCGGCGGATGCTCATAAACGCCTGGGCCAAGTCGGTCCAGCCGCTGTCGAACTCCAGCCGCCCCTTGTTCATCACATCCTGTGCCTTCATCACCATCCGCATCTTCACGTTGGGGTTGTACTGAATGGCGGTCACTGCCGGATAAAATTGCTTCACCAGCTGATAAACCCCCTCCCCGATCCCGGTGGTATCGATGCCGATATAGGTGACGTTGTAGCGATCGCAGATGGCGCGAATGGATTTGGCCTGGGCGTCAAAGTCCATCCCCTGCCAGCGGTGACGCTCCAACACCCGAAACTTGCCGCCCGGCACCAGTGGCGGGGCCAGCACCGCGCAGCCGGCGCTGTCACCTTTACCCCCCTTGGCCGGGTCATAGCCGATCCACACAGCCCGGTTGGCCAGCGGCCGCAAGGTGTGGGGCTTGTAGTCCTCCCACACCAGCCAGCTGTCGACCATGCAGCGCTGCAGCGTCGCCAGTGGAAACAGGCTCTCGGTGTCATCCATGAACTCGCACATAAGCAGGTTGCGGTATTCATCCTCGGAATACTCACTGCGCAGCTGATCCAGGTCGAACAGGTTACAACCGCCGCGCACCGCATCTTCCACCGTGACGATCTGCCGCCACTGGCCATCGGCGCACAGCTTGCCGGCAGACAGGTTGGCGTGGCTCAGGTCAATCTCGACCCGGTCGGCCTTGGCCTTACCGCGGTTAAAGTTGGCGCCAGACCAGAATCCATAAGCGGGATGAGAAAGGCTGGAAGGGGTGGAGATGTAGGTCTGGCGCCACTTCTTGTGCATCGCCATGCCGGACGCCACCTTGCGGAACTCCAGAAAGCCGTGGATCCAGAAATACTCATCCATGTAGATGTTGCCGTGGTAGCTCTGGGCGGTGCGGGCGTTAGTACCGAGAAAGTAGAGATGCGCCCCGTTCGGCAGCACCATGGGGTCACCTTTGAGCTCAACCCCCTCCTCCTTGGCAAACTGGATGATGTACTGCTTGAACATGTGGGCCTGCGCCTTGCTGGCTGACAGGAAAATCTGGTTTCGCCCGGTCACCAGGGCATCAATGAACGCCTCGAAGGCAAAGAAGTAAGTCGCCCCAATCTGGCGCGACTTGAGCAGGTCGCGGATCCGGTACTCCTGCCCGGCCTGATACCAGACCCGCTGGTAATCGAACATGGTCGACTCAAACCGCTCGATGAGCCGTTCTTGCTGCTCGGGCTCCACCACGTTGCGCTCGGGCGCCTTCTTCGGCCCCTTGTTGCGGTTGGCCACCTTGGGGTTGAGGTCGGCCTCGTTGCCGCCGTTGCTGTACTTGTTGACCCGGGCGATACGCTCGAGCTGGCGACCCAGCAGGTCAATCTCCTTGAAGTCGCCGCCGCTCTTGGTCTCCTTCATTACCAGCTGGATCATGCGCGCCTCGATGGCGCTATCCACCCGGTCTATCGGTTTGATGTCCTCCCAGCCGTCGCGTTTCTTCCAGGTCGAGACGGTACCCTCCGGCGTTTGCAGCAACTCGGCAATGGCGCGCAGCGGGTACCCCTGGAAGAACAGGTACATGGCCTGCCGTCTGGGGTCGAGATGGGGAAAGGTGATGGGTGCTGTTGTCATGGCGCCAGTCTACCCAGCCGCTACTACCCCAAACGCCCCACTGCCAGTGTGTAGCACCGCCACACACTGGCCCCGGATTGCACGATCCCGCCGCTCACCCAGACCATAACCGCGACATCACTACCCAATTACCAAAGGGATCCCAGCACATGCCTAAGTCCAAATTCTTCCGTGTCGCGGTTGAGGGGGGCACCACCGACGGTCGCGCCATCACCCGCGAATGGATTGAGCAGATGGCCCAGCGCTACAACCAGGCCACCTATGGCGCCCGGGTCAATATGGAGCATATCCGGGGCCTCGACCCCAACGGCTTGTTCAAGATGTACGGCGACATCACTGCCGCCAAGACCGAAGAGGTCACCATCGAAGGGGAACAGCGGCTGGCCCTGTTCGTCCAGATTGACCCGACGCCGGAGCTGATCGCGCTCAACAAGAAGCGCCAGAAAGTCTACACCTCCATCGAGATCCACCCCAACCTGAACGACAAAGGGGCCTACATGATGGGGCTGGCCGTCACCGACAGCCCGGCAAGCCTTGGCACCGAAATGCTGCAGTTCTGCAGCAAAGCCGCGGTCAACCCGCTGGCCGACCGCAAATACCATCCGGAATGCCTGTTTACCGAAGCCCTCGAAACCGTCATCGAGTTTGAAGATGAGCAGGAGAAAGGCCCGGGCCTGCTGGAACGGATCAGCGCCATTTTCACCAGTCACAAGCAGCAATCGACCGCCGATTTCAGCGAGGTGCATCAGGCCGTCGAAGCCGTCGCCAAAGAGGTGGCCAGCCTCGATACCGACCTGCACACCAAGTTCAACGAACTGACAGCCCGGCAAACGGCGACCGCCAACGCCCTGGCCGACCTGACCACCCAGCTCGAGCGCCAGGAAGATTTCAGCCACAAGCGCCAGCCTGCCACCGGTGACGATGGCACCAAGCCAACCAACACCGATTTTTAAGGGACCCCGATAATGCGCAACGATACCCGTCAGCAATTCGAAAAGTACACCAGCCAACTGGCGAGCCTGAATGCCGTCAGCTCGGCCATGGTGCAATTCAGTGTCGAGCCCAGCATCCAGCAAAAGCTGGAAACCAAAATGCAGGAGTCCGTCGACTTCCTAAGCATGATCAACATCGTGCCGGTGGATGAACTCAAAGGGGAAAAGGTCGGCATTGGCATCAATGGCACAATCGCCTCTCGCACCGATACCAGTGGCGGCAAGGCCCGCGTCCCGTTCGACCCGACCGGACTGCAAAACACCAAATACGAATGCGAAAAGACCAACTACGACACCAGCATCGGTTACGCCAAGCTTGATGCCTGGGCCAAGTTCAAAAACTTCCAGATCCGCATTCGCGATGCCATCGTCAAGCGCCAGGGCCTGGACCGCATCATGATCGGCTGGAACGGCAAACTTGCCGCGAAAGACACCGATCGCGTCCAGTTCCCCATGCTGCAAGACGTCAACATCGGCTGGATTGAGCACACCCGCAATGATGCTCCCGCCCAGGTGATGAGCGAAGGGGATGCGGGCACCGGCCATATCTACATCTACCAACCCAACAGTGAAGCCGACACCAAAGAGGGGGATTACGGCAACCTCGACGCGCTGGTGTTCGATCTGGTCAACAGCAAGATCAAGCCCTGGTACCAGGACGACACCGATCTGGTGGTGATCTGCGGTCGCAAGCTGCTGGCCGACAAATACTTCCCCATCCTCAACGAGACCCGGGACAACCAGAACAAGCTGGCCGGTCAGGTGCTGGTGAGTCAGAAGCAGATCGGCGGCCTGCTGGCGATCCGCGTCCCCTTCGTCCCGGAAGACACCCTGATCGTCACCCGCCTCGACAACCTCTCCATCTACTGGCAGATCGGCGGCCGCCGTCGCCACCTGGAAGAGCAGCCGAGCCTCGACCGTATCGTCAACTGGGAATCCTCCAACGATGCCTACGTGGTCGAGGATTACGACTGCATCGCCGTCGCAGAAAACATCACGCTGGGCGCCAAACCTGCGCCTGCAGGCGGTTAAGGAGCCACGATGACACCTGCACAACGACACACCGCCCGCATCATGGCAGCCCTGCAAGGGGCGGCCAATCCCGAGCAGGATCGCGCCGCCGCCAACCAGTACGAACTCCAGCTGATGCAGTTGGCCGAGCACCGCCGCACCCTCAAGGGTATCCAGAGCCTCGAGCGCAAGATTGACGCCAAACGCACCATGCTGGCCACCTACACACCGTGGATTGATGGCCTGCTGGCCGCCGATCGCGGCGGTCAGGATGACGTCATGGTGACCGTGATGCTGTGGCACCTCGACACCGGCGATCTGGCTGGTGCCCTGCCGATGGCTGATTACGTGATCCGCCACGGCCTCAATACCCCGGACCAGTACGAACGCACCGCCCCCACCCTCATCGCCGAAGAGGTGGCCGACACCGCCATCAAGCTGCAAGAGGCGGGCAATGGCCCATCCCTGCCATTGCTCAGCAGCTACATGAACATGCTGGCTGACTGCGACATCTTCGACCAGGTGCGCGCCAAGTTGCACAAGGCGGTGGGCCGCGCCTGTTATGCCGAAGGACTTAAGGAGCAAGCGGCCGACCACTACCGCCGCGCCATCGAACTGCACGACAAGGTGGGCATCAAGCGAGAGCTGGAAGATCTGCTGCGCGAGATCAAAAAAGAGAAAGCCGCCTCCGGCCAGCCCGCCAATGAACCGGCACCGCAGCCAGGCGCTGAGCCCCAATCCGAATCACAGCCACCCGAACAGCCTGACCCCGCCCCCGGCGAGGCCAGCTAACCGAGCGAACCCCGCACCCTGGGCGGCTCGGGCCTGACGAATGCCAGCGGCATAGCAGACGGCCCGACCACCGCCCAACATGCGGCGCCACCTCACATCAGGAGCACCATGAGCACCGGATTTTTAGCCACCAACCCGACCCCGACCGCCACAGAAGAGGGCGACATCACCAGCGCCCCCTTCTGGCCGGCCATCTCGCTCTGCGCGCTGCGCGATACCGTCCGGCTCGATGGCACCGTCACCACCGCCCGCCTCACCCATGCGGTGATCGACGCCATCACCAGCGTCAACCGGGATCTGGCACAGTGGCGCAGCGCCAGAGAAAGTGAAGGTTACGCCACCCTGGCCGCAGTCCCCGCCGAGCCCATCAACGGCGAATCGGTACATCTGCACAGCTACCGGCGCGCCGTCTACGCCATGACCCGCGCCAATCTGCTGGAGCGCTACACCGACTACAGCGCCACCAGTGACGGCATCAAAGGGGCCGATGCCAAAGAGATAAGTTCGGATGACCTCTACCGCGATGCCCGCTTTGCCATCCGCGACATCATCGGCACCACCCACACCACAGTGGAGCTCATCTGATGCAACTGCGCAGCCTGCAGGGCGACACCCTCGATCTCATCCTGTTTCGTCACTACGGCTACACCGCAGGCATCACCGAGCAGGTGCTCAACCTTAACCCCGGTCTGGCCGCGCTCGGCCCCATCCTGCCAACCGGCACCCTTATCAACATGCCAGCGGCCCCCACGCAGGCCGAACAGCCACTGATCCAGCTATGGGACTGACTGTCATGCGACAAAAGAGAACACCGACATGAGCCGCCTCGACGACGAACTCGAACGACTGGCCAACATCAGCGAGCAACAACTGTCTGCCCGCATCCATGCCGCCCGCATTGCGGGCACTGGCCCCCACTACTGCATCGACTGCGACGACCCGATCCCGCAAGAGCGCCGCGAGGCGATCCGGGGCTGCGAACGCTGCGCCGACTGTCAGACCATCCACGAATTCCAACTCGCCCGCCACTGCGGCAGCAAACGATAGGAGAGCACGATGCCAGAACCGATTTCCTCCAGCGCCGCAACCAGCACCCTCACCGGTCTGGCCTTGCTGTTCACCTTGCCCGGGGTGGATCCCTCCGTGGTGCTCGGCGCGCTCACCGGCGCGGTGCTGTTTATCTCGGCCGCCGAAGAGCAGGGACGCCTGCGCCGGATTGCCCTGTTTGTCGCCTCGTTTGTCAGTGGCCTGCTGCTGGCCGGCTTTACCTGCCAACTGCTGGAGGTACTGCTGCCCGCCAGCGTCCAGGTCAGCAATGCGATCGGCTCGCTGATCGCCTCCGCCATGATGGTGCGCCTGCTGCAGCTCATCATGCGCAATCAGGATCGGCTACTTGAAGCCTTGTTTAACAAAAGGGGGCAACCATGATCCCGACCACTCCAACCGGTGTGTTTATCTACACCGCCCTTTACGCCCTGATCTGCGCCGCTATCTTCCTGCGGGTCATGCTGTTTGACCGCAAAGGTGGCGAGTATCGCGCCCTGCCCGCCTGGATGGCGTGGCTGCTCTGCGTGCTGTCAGGCTCCATTCCGCTGCGCTTTCTGTTCGGTGGCATTCCGGTGCCAGATCCGGCCGCCTTCGGGCTTGCCCTCTTCCTGCTGTGCGCCGTGCTCAACACCCGCGGCTCGGTGCACCACCTGCTGCCCCGGGGCAAACCATCCAGCACCGACCATGCCCGGGATATTTACCGGAGGTACCAGCCATGAGCCTGAAAACAGGCGATACCGGCACCGCCGTGGCCGACCTTCAACGCCGCCTCACCGCCGCCGGTTATCCGGTGGCAGTCGATGGCTGGTTTGGTGAGGCAACCGAGCAGGCGCTGATAGCCTTCCAGCGGGATTACATGATTGCCGCCATCGGTCAGGCGGGCCCGCGAACCCTGGCTGCCCTGCTTGGCAGTGAACGCGGCAACCAGCTGACCATCAACCACATGCAAGCCGGCGCCGATCTGCTGGCGGTGCCGCTAGCCACCATGGCCACCGTCGCCCAGGTCGAGAGCATCGGTGAAGGCTTCACCCAAGCCATGCGCCCCGTGGTGCTGTTCGAGCGGCATGTGTTCTACAAGCAACTCACCAAACATCTGGGCAAGGCGGCCGCCGACCAGTTGGCCGCCCATTACCCCAACCTGGTCAACCCCAAGCGCGGCGGCTATGCGGGCGGCGCAGCGGAGTGGGAGCGGCTGCAACTGGCCATCAGCCTGCATCGGGATGCGGCCATCGAGTCGGCCAGTTGGGGCATGTTCCAGATCATGGGTTACCACTGGCAGTCGCTGGGGTTTGCCTCCGCCAGCGACTGGCAGAACGCCATGCAGCGCAGCGAGGTCGAACACCTCACCGCCCTGTGTCGCTTTATCCAGCAAGACCCCGCCATGCACAAAGCGCTGCAGGGGCGAAAGTGGGCGGATTTCGCCCGCCGCTACAACGGCCCGGCGTTTAAGGAGAACGACTACGACACCAAGCTGGCCAAGTGGTTTGCGCACTTCACCAAGGTTTATCAGGGGCAGGAGGTGGCCAATGTGGCGTGAGCTGCTGGGCTCGCCCGTCAGCTGGTTGCTGTTGGCGTTGGCTGTCGCTCTTGGTGGCTGGGGCTGGTCAGCCCGCTCGGCGGCCAAGGCCAAAGGGGACGTCACCACCCTGCAAACCAGTCTCAAGGCAGCCGAAGATAAAACCAAAGAGGCCGAGCGGCGCGAGCAGCTTAAAGAGACCGCCATCGCCACCCTCACCCGGGAACTGACCACCCAGGCACAAGCGGCGCAGCAGCTGCAGGGCCAGCTCGACCAGCTGGCGCAGGCTGCTGCCACCCGCGCCGACACCATCAAGAGGCTCAAACGTGAAAATGCCGAACTCAGCGCTTGGGCGGATCGCCCTCTGCCTGACCCTGTTATCAGGCTGCTCCAGCGCCCCGCCCTCACCGGCGCCACAGATTATCAGGCTCACCTGTCCGGCCCCGAGCCCCTGCCAGCTGCCGCCGGCGGCGCCACGCAATAACGGCGACTTGCTCGACCAGCTGAGCCAGACCGAGGCCGCCTGGGCCAGTTGCGCCGCCAAGGTCGATAGCCTCATCACCTGCCAGACACGACAACAAGGAAGGGAAGATGGAAAAGCCAAAACAGATCCGTGAGGTGCTGACCCGCTGCGTACCGCACCTCAAGATCAACCCGGACAAGCTGCACATCTTTATCGCCCCGGGCAATATCGAAAGCACCGGCGCCCGCTCCCTCTCGTTCGAGTGGCAATACCCACTCACCATTGGCATTGAAGACTTTGCCGGCCACCCGGATCAGATCATGGTGCCGCTGCTGGCCTGGCTACGCCAACACCAGCCCGAGCTGATGACCAACGACGAGCTGCGCAAGGATGGCATCACCTTCGAGACCGAATACCTCGCCAACGACCTGATGGATCTCATCATCACCGTCAAGCTGACCGAACGGGTCAAGGTATGGCAGAACGAACAGGGGATTGGCTGGGAGCACCTGCCGGAGCCACCGGAAGACCCCTATGACGGCATCACCTGGGAGCTCTTTATCAACGGGGAACCGCAGCCATGGCCACCGACGACCTGAATCGGCTGGTAAGCTGGGCCGATGCTCTGCTGGCCAGCATGGAGCCGGCGGCTCGCCGTCAGTTGGCGAGCGAGATAGCCCGCACCTTGCGCTCCAGCCAGGCCCAGCGCATCCGCGCCAACCTCCAACCCGATGGCAGTCCCATGGCCCCGCGCAAGCCCCAGCCCAACCTGAAGCAAAGCCGGGGGCGCCTTCGCCGCAAGATGTTCGCCAAGCTGGTCAAGCCGGCATGGCTCAAAGCCAGTTCCACCGCCAGCGAAGCATCGGTTGCCTTCTTCGGCAGCGCCAACCGCCTCGCCACTGTTCACCACTTCGGCCTGCGCGACAAGATAAGGGGTAAAACCGTGCAATACCCTGAGCGCCAGCTGATCGGCATCACAGATGCCGACATTGATCGCGTGGAAGACCTGCTGTTGAAGCACTTGACCCAGCGACTGTAACCACCTGGACAGGGGGCAAAAGAGTCACTTTCATGCTGGGTACGCCGCTGATCACTCCCGCCATTTTCTCCCCGATCCCCACGGCGATACTGACTGGCCCAAACTGTTCTCCCGACCTACTGCGTCAATCTATGGCTATCGACTGATAACTCATTGATACAGCGATAACAAAACCAAAGCGTCTCATGAGTCTTTTATTGACGTTCTAAAAAACACACATAAAATGCATAAATTATTTATGGAGGTATAGATGTCTTTATTTAAATTCTTTTCTTTTAACAATAATAATTTGTCATCATTTGCAGATCGTAAATTATGGTTCTCTAAGGTTAATGCCTTCAATGACCCTTTTGAAGGTTTGTTTATTCATTCAACCAAAAGACTCTCATCTGGCCAAACTATAAATGTCATTAGTACGATGAATAAAGATGGTGAGTTAAATAAATTATTACAGATAGATCACCAATCTGAAACAATGGGCAGATTGAGAGATATAGCAATGCTTGGTCAACTAGACACCCTGCGTGAAATAACAGAAGAAACTCTGAAAATAGCTTTTGATAAAGCCATGAATGATATTTACGACGCAGGAGTTTGTTGTTTTATTTCTGATAAAAACATCCAAGCGGAATACAGCAACCCAATACAAAATCAGTTGATGTGGGGGTATTATGGTGATGGGCTTAGGGGTTATGCATTAGAGATGCATGAACCATTTGAATGTAATGATAAAATTTCATGCGTTAGTGTAGAGTACATCAAGGATATACCAACTATCGACACGAGTGATTTTGGATATAAATTTTACACTTCGACTTCACAACAAGATAGAAATAATTTAAGTAGCAAGTTGGTTGATTTAATAGCATCGAAAAGTGACTTATGGAAACATGAGAATGAAATTAGATTTATCAGCCAAAATGGTAATGCTTTAGTTTCCTACTCAGAAGGCAGTGTAAAAGCGCTTTATATAGGTGAAAAAATGCCAGAGTGGCAACAAACAGCTTTGGTTTCCATAGCCAAAAAGAATGGCATCACTGATATTTACACCGCTTATATACGGAAGGAACGCTATGAGTTATCAATAGAAAGATACGTTAAATAAAATGGCTTTATTTTGTTAAAAAACACACTATCACTCTATGTTAGGACAAGGACAATGTAACACCACAGATTGAATATACCGTTCGTTTCGTAATAACTCGTGCGCCAATGTGTAGCTGATCTACACACTGGCCACCCCTCGCCTTCCCCGCCATTGCCCAAAACAATGGCCCCATGCAACCGACCCCAACCGAACTCAAGCGCCTGATCGACAACCTGATCCGTATCGGCACTGTTACCGCCGTGCGCTCAGGGGAGTGTCGTGTCAAAACCGGCAACATCACCACCAACTGGCGGCCCTATACCATAGAACGGGCCGGAGCTAACCGTACCCGCCACCGCCTGAGCCTGGGCGAGCAGGTGATCCTGCTCTCCGTCAGCGGCGATCTGCGCAATGCCTATATCGTCGGTCGCCTGAATGCAGATAAGTTCCCCGAACCGTTGGCCGAGGATGACAACCCGGATCTCGATCGCACCGAATACGCCGATGGCGCGGTGATCGAATACAACCCGGCAACCGGAGCACTCAACGCCACCGGCATCAAGTCAGCCAACATCGAGGCATCCGTCACCATCAAGCTGATCACCCCGCTGGTCGAATGCATCAAGGCGCTCAAAGTCGGTACCACCATCAGCGCGGGCGGCAAGATTATCGCCCCCAGCGCAACCATCGGCGGCATAGAAGTCACGACCCACAAACACAAAGACACTATGCCGGGCAACGGCACATCAGGGGGCCCGGTATGAACTGGCTCGGTATGAATGCCGCCCATGGCCGCGCCATCAGCGCCACCGACCACATTATCCAGTCGGTGCGCGACATCCTGATCACCCCGGTGGGTTCGCGGGTGATGCGCCGTGACTACGGTAGCGAGCTCTTTTACCTCATCGACATGCCACAGCATCAGGCCACCCGCCTGCGCCTGATGGCCGCCACTGTGCAGGCCCTTATCAACTGGGAACCCCGCATCACCGTCACCCGCGTCGATGTGCTGGGCGGCGGCATGGATGGCGCCTTAACCATCGAGCTCACCTGGCAGCGCAAAGATGGCGGCGTGTTGGAGTCTGCAACCATCCCCATTCCGACAGGAGCCACCCAGTGAGCACTGTAGACCTGACCCAGCTCCCGCCACCGGAAGTCGAGGAAACCCTCGACTTTGAGGCCATCCTGGCCAAGCGCAAAGCCACCCTGATCAGCTACTACCCGGCAGACCAGCAGGCGGCCATCGCTGCCACGCTGGAACTGGAATCCGAACCGCTCAACAAGCTGCTGCAGGAGAACGCCTACAACGAAATGATCCTGCGGGCCCGCATTAACGATGCAGCCAAGCAGACCCTGCTCGCCTTTGCCAGTGGCACCACCCTTGACCATGTGGCCGGTGAGTACGAACTCGAACGCCTGCTGGTCACCTCGGGCGATCCATCAGCAACCCCGCCCATCGAGCCGGTGTATGAATCTGATGACCGCCTGCGCCTGCGCTGCCAAATGGCCTATGAGGGCATGGCCACGGCGGGCCCGATCAATGCCTACAAGTTTCACGCCCTCTCGGCCAGTGCCGAGGTGGTGGATGTCTCCGTCGATAGTCCTACCCCGGGCACTGTCAGAGTGACCATCCTCTCGCCTGCTGGCCAGCCGAGCGCCGACACCCTCAATCTGGTCGAGCAGGCGCTCTCTGCCGAAGACGTGCGCCCGCTCTGCGATCTGGTAGCGGTCGAACCCGCCCAGATCAAACCCTATGCCGTCGATGCAACCCTCAACGCCATCGGCTTGGGTCAAGAGCAGGCCATCGAAGCAGCAAAAGACGCCATGACAAAGACGGCTGCCGCTTACTACCGGGTAGGGGTAACCGTCCCGATTTCTGCCATCTATGCCGCCCTGCACCAGCCGGGTATCGACAGCGTCACCCTGCGCACGCCGCTGACAGATGTCACCTGCACCGCCCAGCAAGCCGCAAAACTCACATCCATCAACCTCGACTAAGGAACCACCATGGCAAACGCCCTCTATGACAAAGGCCGCGAAAAGTTTCTCACCGGCGCCATCAATGCCAGTGCCGACACCCTCAAGTGTGCCCTGCTCAAGAGCACCTATTCGCCAACCCTTGCCAGTGATGAGTTTTACAGCGGGATCTCGGCCCATGTGGTCGGTACCCCGCAGACCCTGACCAGCAAAACCGTTTCCGCTGGCGTGCTCGACGCGGCTGATGTCACGTTCTCGGCAGTGCCAACCGCTAACGTCAACTACTGCGCCATCTACAAAGACACCGGCAACGCCGCGACCAGCCCGCTGATCGCCCTGTTCGACACCGCGGCGGGCCTGCCGGTCAGCACCAACGGCGGCGACATCATCATCGCCTGGGATAACGGCCCCAATAAGATCTTCAAACTCTGATGGCAACCCTCTATCCCGTCTGGCGCGGGTCACTCACCTATCACGACGGCACCCTGTCACATGACGGGGCGGCCCTCTATCGGGGCACAGTGCAAGGCCCGGATGATCCAGGGCCAGAAGCCATTGCCGGGGTCAGAGTCGGTCTGACAGTGGCAGGGATAGAAGCAGGCCAAGCCGGGATGGCATCGCTCACTCAGTGCGCCAAGCCAACCGGGATCAGCCAGTTTGCAGCCGGGGCCAACAAGCTGGCCAGCCGCGCCAAGGCCATCGCTATCACCGATGGCGCACAGGGTGAACCCGCGACGACCATCCGGGCCACTGTTGCAACAATGGGCGATCTGCTCGCCATGGGGACGGCTGACATGTCAACACAGATAACCCTTGTCGGGCTTGATGCGGGGATGGTCGGCACGGCGGGAGTCAGAACCCGGCTCGGTACCGGCGGATTCCCCCCTGATGCCATCAAGGCGCCGACCATTCAGCAACGGCTGGCTCCTGCAGGGTTCGGTCTCGGCGCTATCGGCAGCCACAAAGCCAAGGTGCGACAGACCATCGGTGATCTGGCTGACGGTCAGCCAGGTGAGCCATTGCTGAAAACCAAGCTGGCGCAGGCGGCAACCGCCTTTACCGGCGCCATGGGCACACCGATCGCCAAGTACGCCCAGATCATCTATCCGATAGCACCAGCCCTGCCAGCAGCAACCCAGCCAGCCCTGACCATCACCCTGGCGCAGGATGGACTTGAGCCCCCATTGGTAAGCCCGTTCACCACCATTACTCGCTTGGCGACCCAAGGGGTCGATGCCGGTGGCATGGGGTCGCACAAGGTGCATCGCCTGCCACTGGCAACCCCGGCAACCCGGGATCTGTTGCCACCCTCTGCAACCCGTCTGGAGCACCTGACCGCCGCCGCACTGGCCTACAACCTGACACCAGAAGTCATTACCTCCACCCGCTTTGCCGACACCTGCCCGACGCCGTTGCTGCCCTGGCTGGCATGGGCCCGCTCGGTGGACTGGTGGGAACTGGCGGAATCGGAAGACCAGCAGCGGGCGCTGATCAAAGCCTCGTTCAGGTTGCATCAGCGCAAGGGAACCCCATGGGCCATCAAGGAAGCGCTGAACGTGCTGGGCTTTGGTGACAGCACCATCATCGAGCGCGCCACCGGCCGCCGCTATGACGGCACCCTCAGCTACAACGGCAACGAACCCCATGGCGACCCGACCCGCTGGGCAGTCTATCGGGTCATCCTGACTCGCCCGGTCACCACCGAACAGGCCAACCGCATCAAGCGCCTGTTGGCAGAGATGGCCCCAGCCCGCTGCCACCTCTCTGCGCTCGATTACACCCGGGCGCCCGTTACCTACAACGGCGCCGCAACCTACAACGGCAACTACAACCACGGAGCCTCGTGATATGGCGAATTTACAAGAGGTCGTCAGCTGGGAGGCTGGCATCTACCAACTCGAAACCGGTGATCCGGTGCTGGGCGGCCCGGGCGGCATCTCCAACAAGCAAGCACAAGCGCTTGCCAATCGTACCGCCTACCTGAAAAAACACGTCGATGATATCGAAGGGGGCAACACGGCGGCGGGCAAGGCCAACAAGCTCAGCACCGCCCGCAATATCGCCCTGGCTGGTGATGTGACCGGTCAGGCGGCATTTGATGGCAGCGGCAACATCACCATCACCGCCACCTATAAAAACTCGGGGGTGGTGGCGGGCACCTATCGCTCGGTCACCGTCGATGCCAAGGGCAACATCACCGCCGGCAGCAACCCCACCACCCTGGCGGGCTATGGCATCACCGATGCGGTTCCCATCGCACAAAAAGGCGCAGCCAATGGGGTGGCGACGCTCGATGGCAGTGGCAAGGTCCCCGTCAATCAGATCCCGGCCACGGCCATCACCGACACCTTTGTGGTCAACACCCAGGCCGCCATGCTGGCCCTGACCGCCGAAGTCGGGGATATAGCCGTACGTACCGACCTCAACAAGAGCTTCATCCTGCTGATTGCGGGCGCCGCCACTCTGGCCAACTGGCAAGAACTGCTCACCCCGACCGACTCGGTGCAATCGGTGGATGGCATGACCGGGGCGGTAACCATCGCCACCGCCAGTGAAGCCGTGAAGGGTAAGGCACAGATCGCCACCCAGGCAGAAGTGAACGCCGGTACCGATGACGCCAAATTCGTCACTGCCTTGAAACTGGCAAAGATGGGCATTCAAAAACAGATTGCAACCTTCAAACAGGTGGGCGTGACCCACTGGGTGGTTCCAACCGGCGTGTATAAAGTCCTGGTCACAGTGGTCGGAGCCGGCGGCGGTGGGGGGGGAGCCAACTCATCGACCAATTACAACGCCAGTGGTGGCGGGGGTGGCGCAGGGGGATATGCCAAAAAGTTGGTCAATGTGTCACCTGGAGACAGCATTCCTATCACTGTCGGAAGCGGTGGAATAGGGGCAACAAATGGATTGAATATCGCTTTACCGGGACAAACCAGCTCGTTTGGGTCGTTTTGTAGTGCAACCGGCGGTAACCCGGGGAACTCCGCCATAGGCGGAACAACCTCTTCGATGTGTGGAGCTGGAGGCAGCGGCGGGTTAGGTTCTGGCGGCGATATTGATGGCTATGGTGGCCATGGTTCTGCCGGAATTGCTGCAACACCGACCACGGCAGGAGGCTCGGTGGGACGGGGACTAGGAGGGGCAACTATCACTTCATTAGGTAGCGGTGGCAATGGTGGCGCAACAGTCACAGGAAATCAGGTTTCCGCCGGTCAAAATGGGTTAAACGGTATGGTCATTGTGGAGTGGTAAATTATGTGGGCACGAATCGAAAAGAATGTCGTCATGGAAACCACCGAGGTTGACCCCTCTGGCCGCTATTATGAAGCGCTTGACTGGATAGCATGCAGCGATGATGTGATGCCTGGATGGGTCGTCTCAGGTAACAACATCACACCACCCTCAGTAACGGAAGTCTCTCCTGAAGATAGCGCGCAAGCGCGCCTGTCAGACTGCCTCACGTTGGCAAATCAGACCATTGCTACCCTTCAGCCCGCAGTCGATGGCGGCTATGCCAAGCCAGAGCACACCCAGTTGCTGGCCGACTGGCAGCGTTACCGCTACGAGCTGACGCTGGTGTCGGAGCAAGCCGGCTGGCCAGAGTCGCCGCAGTGGCCAACCGAACCGGACAAAATCATCTAACGAAACACCCCGCCTTGTGCGGGGTGTTTCGTTACTGCCGTCCGTTACCCCGTTGTCACCGCCCATCCAGTGTATCCACGCCAGATACACTGGCCGCCGCTCGCCTGCGATCCCCTGCCCCTGCATCCTGACCCTGTTCACATCACCTGCATTACCTGCGCAAAGAATGCTCCGTCCGGACAACAGGAGAACCTATGGCACTGGACCAATTCCACCACGGCGTGCGCGTCGTCGAAGCGACCGAGGGTACCCGTACCATCCGCACCGTCGCCAC
Source organism: Aeromonas sp. 604443 (assembly GCF_049170315.1). Lineage (NCBI taxonomy): Bacteria > Pseudomonadati > Pseudomonadota > Gammaproteobacteria > Aeromonadales > Aeromonadaceae > Aeromonas > Aeromonas sp. 604443. The sequence goes on along the minus strand of NZ_JAAKMI010000001.1, from coordinate 520,742 downwards.
GGCGGTGATCGGCATGGTCTGCACCAGCGAAGACGCCGACGCCACCTACTTCCCCCTCGACAAGCCTGTGCTGATCGCCAACCTGCCAGCGGCCATCGCCAAAGCAGGCAGCGAGGGGAATCTCAAGCGCTCGCTGCAAACCATCTATGACACCGTCAACACCATCGTTATCGCCGTGCGCGTGGCCAAGGGGGCGGACGCGGCAGCCCTGACCAGCAACATCATCGGCACCATCAAGCCCGATGGCAGCTATACCGGCCTCAAGGCACTTGAGCGGGCCACCCCGGCCACCGGCGTCAAGCCGCGCATCCTCTGCGTGCCGGACAACTGCACCCTGCCGGTATCCACTGCGCTGGCGGGCATGGCCAAGAAGCTGCGCGCCTTTGCCTACGTGCCGACCATCGCCGAGACCGTCGAAGCCGCGCTGGCCTACCGTGAAAACTTCTCCAGCCGTGAGCTGATGCTGGTGCATGCCGACTGGACCGCGTGGGACGTTGCCGCCAATGCCAGCATCAAGCTTGATGCCTGCCTCAAGGCCGCCGCCATGCGGGCACTGATCGACAAAGAGATTGGCTGGCACAAGACCCTATCGAACGTCGGCGTGACCGGGGTCGATGGCATCACCAAAAACCTGTTCTGGGATCTGCAAGACCCCGACACCGAGGTCGGCTTGCTCAACGCCAACGAAGTCACCGCCCTGATCCGCTCTGACGGCTTTCGCTACTGGGGCAACCGCACCTGCTCAGACGATCCCCTGTTCGCCTTCGAGAACTACACCCGCACCGCCCAGATCTTGGCTGACACCATGGCCGAGGCGCACATGTGGGCCAACGACAAGCCGCTGCACCCTTCCCTGGTCAAAGACATCGTCGAGGGGATCAAGGCCAAGGGGCGCGAGCTGGTGAACGGCGGATATTTGCTCGGGTTTGACTGCTGGTACAACGAGGAGCTCAACGACAAGGACACCCTCAAGGCGGGCAAACTGCGCATTGATTACAACTACACCCCGGTGCCGCCGCTCGAAGACCTCGGTTTCATCCAGCGCATCACCGACCACTACCTGATCGACTTCGGCGCCCGCGTCGCGGCCGCAGCATAAGGAGCCACCATGGCACTGCCACGCAAACTCAAACGCCTGAACGTCTTTCTCAACGGCGAGAACTGGGTGGGTGAAGCGGAAGATTTCACCCCGGCCAAATTGACCCGCAAGTTTGAAGCCTATCGCGGCGGCGGCATGGGCGGCGCCGTCAACATCGATATGGGATTCGATGACAGCGCCCTCGATGTCTCGTTCACCTTCGGCGGCTATGGTGAGCCCCTGCTGCGCTGCATGGGGGAACCCAAGGCCGACGGCACCATGGTGCGCTTTGCCGGCTCGGTGCAGGGCGACGACACCGCCGAGGTGGTACCCGTCGAGATCATCTGCCGTGGCCGCTTCAAGGAGCTCGACCGTGGCACCCTCAAGGCCGGTGACAACTCCCAGGCCAAGGTCGGCATGGTCAACACCTACTACAAGGAGACCATCAACGGTCAGGTGATCCATGAAATCGACCTCATCAACATGATTGAGATCGGCCCCGATGGCGTCGACCGCATGGCCGAGCACCGCAAAGCCCTCGGCCTCTAACCCCTTCCCTCATCCAATGGGCGGTCCTTATCCAACCAATAAGTGCCGCCCTCACCGCATCACCAGGAACCGACACCATGGAAAACAAAACCGTTACCCTCGACCAAGCCATTCAGCGCGGCGACACCACCCTCACCGAGATCCAGCTGCGCAAACCCAAGGCGGGTGAAATGCGCGGCCTCAATATGACCGATGTGGTGCAGATGGACGTCAACGCCCTCACCAAACTGCTGCCCCGCATTACCACCCCCATGTTGACCGAAGCCGAGATCGGCAACATGGATCCGGCTGACCTGATGCAACTGGGCAGCGAGGTAAGCGCTTTTTTGGTACCGAAGAGAATGGCCTACCTCATTGCGTAGACGAGGTGATGGCCGATCTGGCCATCATCGCCCACTGGCCGCCGTCCGAGATGGTGGTCATGGAGATCAGCGAGCTGATGGGCTGGCACCAACGCCTCGTTGAGACTCACAACCGCATCAACGGGGCAGAGCAACAATGAACCCACTCAAACTGCAAATCCTGCTGGGGGCGGTCGACAAGCTGACCGCCCCCCTCAAGGCAGCCAGCGGCCAGAGCCGCATCACCGCCAAAGACCTGGTCGACACGAAAAAGCGCATCAAGGAGCTGGAAACCCAGAGCGGCCAGATTGATGGCTATCGCACCCTCGGCCAGCAGATTGGCGCAACCCGCGCCCAGCTGACCCAAGCCCAGCGCGACGCCCAGCAGATGGCCCAACAATTCGCCAAGGTCGAGCAACCGACCAAGGCCATGACCCGCGCCATGGAGCAAGCCAAGCAGAAGGTGCGCGACCTCTCCCAGCAAGAGCGGGAAATGGTCGCCCGTCACGGCAGCCTGAAACGGGCCATGGGCGAGGCAGGCATCAACACCAAACAGCTGGGCCAGCACCAGCGCCAGCTCAAGAGTGATCTCGCCGCCGCCAACAGCCAGCTCGACCAGCAACGGGCCAAGCTGGGGCAACTGGCCGACCAGCAAAAGCGCCTCAACCAGATCAAATCCAACTACGACAAAACCATGTCGATGCGCGGCACCCTGGCGGGCTATGGCGCCGCAGGCATGGCCACCGGGGCCGCCGCCATCTACAAGGGTACCAATATTGCGGGCAAGGCGATGGGCTTTGATGTCGATATGTCCAAGGTGCAAGCGATCACCCGGCTGAGCAAAGAGAGCAGCGAACTGGCCGCCCTGCGGGCTCAGGCGCGGGAGCTCGGCGCCAATACCGCCTTCACGGCGGGCGAAGCGGCGCAGGGCCAGGGCTTTCTGGCCATGGCCGGTTTCACCCCCAAGGCAATCCGTGACGCCATGCCAGGGGTGCTCGATATCGCCAAGGCGGGAGGCGTTGAGATTGCCGCTGCCGCCGATATCGGCTCCAACATCCTGACCGGCTTCAAGCTGCCAGCCAACCAGATGACTCGCTTGGGGGATGTGATGGTCGGCACCTTCACCCGCGCCAACGTCGACTTGCAGATGCTGGGCGAAACCATGAAATACGTGGGGCCGGTGGCGGCAGGGCTCGGGGTCAACCTTGAAACCACCTCTGCCATGGCGGGCAAGCTGGGGGATGCGGGTATTCAGGGCAGCATGGGCGGGACTGCCATCCGCGCCATTCTCGGCCGTTTGGCTTCTCCGCCCAAGGCGGCGAACGATGCGTTGGCCGCCCTCAACGTCAAGACCGCCGATGCGGCGGGCAACCTGCGCTCGCTGCCAGATATCCTGGACGAGCTCTACAAGAAAACCAGCAAGATGGGGGACGCCACCCGCTCGAGCTACTTCAAGGCCATCGCCGGCGAAGAGGCATTTGCTGCCCTGACCGTGCTGACCGAGCAGGCCGGTTCCGGCAAGCTGCAGGAGCTGATCGCCACCTTGAAGCAAACCCAGGGGGAAGCGGGCAAGGTCGCCAAGGTGATGGCCGATAACGCCATCGGCGACCTGGACAACCTCACCTCCGCCTGGGATGACGTAGGGATCCAGATGATGGAGACCGAAAACGGCCCACTGCGCGGCATTATCCAGCGCGTCACCGAGATCATCCAGGTCACTGGCGACTGGATGCGGGCCAACCCAGAGCTCACCTCGACCCTGACCCGTATTGCGGCAGTCACCGCCGTAGCGGCTGCCGCTGGCGGGTCGCTGCTGCTGATTGTGGCCGGTCTGCTGGGGCCACTGGCTGCCATCAAGATGGGGCTTTCAACCCTGCTGGTTTATGGCGGCCCGCTGCTGACCTTCATCAAGGCGCTGACCATGGGCATGGTCAGGCTCGGGATTGCCATGCTTACCACCCCGATCGGCTGGTTCATCATGGGGATTGTGGCAATCGCGGCCGGGGCCTACCTGCTCTACAAACATTGGGATGGGGTCACCAAGTGGTTCAGCGACCTATGGGCCCAGTGTAAGACCCCTGCTCTCGCCTTCTGGGAACTCCTGAAAGAGCTCTTTTCATGGACCCCCATCGGCATGCTGATCATGCACTGGAACGAGATCTGGGCCTTCTTCGATACCCTGCCAGCAGGGGCCGCCAACAAGGGTAAGGCCATCATCGACGGCCTGATTGGCGGCATCAGTGCCAAGTGGGAGAGTTTGAAGAACAAGATCAAAGCCCTCACCGACCTGCTGCCGGACTGGATGAAGGGGGGCGGCTCGGTCACCGCCAACGTCAATCCGTCCGGCTACCTCACCGGCAACTACAACACCCCGACCATGGCGGGCGGTTCGGGTTACGGCCCGCGCATTGTCACCCCGGTGCGGCCTGTGGCCAGAGCCAACAGCCCCACCCAGATACACGCCCCGATCAGTATCACCCAGCAGCCGGGACAATCAGCCACCGATGTGGCGCAAGAAGTTCGCCGCGAACTGGACCGACGCGAACGGCAGGCAGCTGCCAGTGGCCGTGCCTCCCTGACCGACCGTAATTAAGGAGCAACCACCATGATGATGACTCTGGGCTGGTTCGTGTTTATGCGCTCGACCGTGGCCCCGCAATCTCAACAAGACGAAAAATCATGGCGCCACCCGGGCAATAACCGGGTCGGCGCCCGCCCCTCATATCAGTACCTCGGGCCAGATGACGAGCTCAGTCACTTAAGCGGGGTGCTCTATCCAGAGCTCACCGGCGGCCCTGTCTCCCTCGACATGCTCAATAGCATGGGCGACAGCGGCCAAGCCTTCCCCTTAATCCAAGGGGATGGCGTGATGCGCGGTTCGTTCGTGATAGAGGGGATCAGCACCACCCGCAGCGAGTTCTTCCAGGATGGCAGCGCCAGAAAAATCGAGTTCAGCATCAAGCTGAAACGGGTCGATGACAACGACAGCTCCCTCGGCAATACCCTGCTCGGCCACACCGCGGGCAACCTTCTCGGTCGATTGGGCGTCGGCAAGCTGCTGAACACCGTAGGCGGTAAAGTCGGGGGGCTGCTCTGATGGGGGCATTCGACCAGTTCGGTACCCGCTTGGCTGAAAACCTTGGTATCACCAGCCAGCTGGATGCCCTGAGCCAGCAGCATCCGGCACCCGCCTATCAGGTGCGGGTCGATGGCAGCGATATCTCGGGCACCCTACGCCCGCGCCTGATGCACATGACCATCACCGATAACCGGGGCTTTTCGGCCGATACCATCGAGATCGCCCTCGATGACAGCGATGGCAAGCTGGCCATGCCGCGCCGTGGGGCCACCCTCCAAGCCAGCATCGGGTGGCAAGGCGGCCCCCTGGTCGATAAAGGCACCTTCAAAATTGACGAGGTGGAACACGGCGGCGCACCGGATTTACTCACCCTCCGGGGTAAGTCGGCAGACCTGCGCGGGGGCATGAATAAACTGCGCGAGCACAGCTGGCATTTCGAAACCATCGGCGCCATCGTCGAGCAGCTTGCCGCCCGCTATGGCCTGACACCAAGCGTTGGCGACGCCTTCAAGGGGATGGTGATCGACCACATCGACCAGACCAACGAGAGCGATCTGGCCTTTCTCACCCGCTTGGCCACCGAGCAGGATGCCATCGCCACCGTCAAATCTGGCCGCCTGATGTTCATCAAGGCGGGCAACGGCACCACCGCCAGCGGCAAGCCACTCCCTGCCATCACTATCACCCGTCAAGACGGCGATCAGCACCAGTTCTCGGTGGCAGACCGCGATGCATACACCGGTGTCATCGCCTACTGGCAAGACAACAAGGCCGCCGAGAAGAAGAAAATCGAGGTGAAGCGCAAGCGGAAGACCAAACCGAAAGAGGAAAGGCCGCTACCGCCGGGCGTGGTGGTCAACAAGAAGGAGAACGAGCTGCTGGTTGGCGACAGTGAGAACGTCAAGGAACTGCGCCACGTTTACGCCAGCCAGAGCAACGCAATGAGGGCCGCGCGGGCTGAATGGGAAAAGCTGCAGCGAGGCGTGGCTGAGTTTCAGATCACCCTGGCCAAAGGCCGACCCGAGCTCTACCCGGAACAACCCACCACGGTCAGGGGATTCAAACCGCAAATCGACGAGGCCGAATGGCTACTCACCCAGGTCGTTCACGACCTCACCGACCAGGGCTACACCAACCGCTTGCAACTCGAAGTGAAACTGGCAGAGCTGCCGGAGTGACCACATAGATAAAAAAGCGTGGACAGAATGTGGACATAAGAAATGAAAAACTGATGCAAAACAGATGGTTATAGATACAAAAAAGGAGGCCTAAGCCTCCTTTATTTTTTATAACAGTGCTGGAATTAGACCAGAGCTGCTTTAGCTTTTTCAACCAGGGCGGTGAAAGCCAGCTTGTCGTGAACGGCGATATCGGACAGGATCTTGCGATCGATCTCGATAGAAGCCTTCTTCAGACCGTTGATCAGACGGCTGTAGGACAGACCGTTCTGACGGGCAGCAGCGTTGATACGCGCAATCCACAGCTGACGGAATTGACGCTTTTTCTGGCGACGGTCACGGTAGGCATACTGACCAGCTTTGGTTACCGCTTGTACCGCTACGCGGTAAACACGGGAACGGGCGCCGTAGTAACCCTTGGCGGCTTTCATTACTTTCTTGTGACGAGCACGAGCAGTCACACCACGTTTAACTCTTGGCATTTTTCACATCCCCCCTTATGCGTACGGCAGACAAGCGACAACACGTTTGTGGTCGGCAGCGGAAACAAAGAACTTCGGTCCCAGCTGACGCTTACGCTTACTGCTCTTCTTGGTCAGGATGTGACGCAGGTGGTTGTGCTTGCACTTGAAGCGACCTGAGCCAGTCTTCTTGAAGCGCTTTGCGGCGCCCCGGTTGGTTTTCATCTTCGGCATTTCATACTCCGCATTGTGAGTGACAACAAAATCGCAAGGCGAACCGACTCATGGAGCGAGCCCCATGATTCAATTTCTTGTGGGCCTTAAGATTTCTTCTTAGGTGCGAGGACCATCACAGCTTGACGGCCTTCGACTTTCGGGAACGATTCGACTACGGCCAACTCTTCCAGATCGTTCTTGACGCGCTCAAGAACCTTGATACCAAGATCCTGGTGTGCCATTTCACGACCACGGAAGCGCAGGGTGACCTTAGCCTTGTCCCCGTCTTCCAGAAAGCGAACCAGGTTGCGTAGTTTTACCTGATAGTCGCCTTCGTCAGTGCCAGGACGGAATTTGATCTCCTTGACCTGGACGACTTTCTGCTTTTTCTTCTGTTCTTTGGTGGTTTTGCTCTTTTCGTAGAGGAATTTGCCGTAATCCATGATCCGGCAAACGGGCGGCTCGGCGTTCGGACTGATCTCGACCAGATCCACTTCGGCCTCTGCGGCCAAGTTCAGTGCTTCCTGGATAGATACGATGCCAAGAGCTTCGCCATCCAGACCAGCCAAACGAACTTCTTTCAGACGGATCTCTTCATTGATCCGGTGAGCGCGGGCTTGCGGTTGCTTGCCCAGTTTTTTTCCGCCTTTTATAGCTTATTCCTCCACTTTCTTTTGTCCGCGGGTCTGAACTTCCTGGGTCAGCAGAGCGATGAACTCTTCAACAGGATAAGTGCCCAGGTCAGCCCCTTTACGAGTCCGTACTGCAATCTTACCGGCTTCAACTTCTTTATCGCCGCAGACCAGCATGAAAGGTACTCGCTTCAAAGTATGCTCGCGGATTTTAAAGCCAATCTTCTCATTTCTCAAGTCCGCTTTTGCGCGAAGGCCCGCATCATTCAATGCTTTGGCTACTTTCACCGCATAATCGGCCTGATTGTCCGTGATATTCATGACCACAGCCTGAGTCGGAGCCAACCAGGTCGGGAACAGACCGGCGTACTCTTCAGTCAGAATACCGATGAAGCGCTCGATAGAACCCAAGATGGCCCGGTGGATCATCACAGGTACATGGCGATCGTTGTTTTCGCCCACATAAGTGGCACCCAGACGACCAGGCAGGGCAAAGTCGAGCTGCACGGTACCACATTGCCACGCACGATCAAGGCAATCGTGCAGGGTAAATTCAATTTTTGGACCGTAGAACGCCCCTTCACCCGGCTGCAAATCGTACTTCAGACCGTTGAGCTCCAGCGCTTCGGCCAGCGCTTTCTCGGCGCGATCCCACATCTCGTCAGAGCCGATACGCTGCTCGGGACGAGTGGATAGCTTGACCACGATGTTCTCGAAGCCAAAGGTACCGTAGACGTCATAGACCATACGAATACAGCCGGAGACCTCTTCCATGATCTGCTCTTCGGTACAGAAGATGTGAGCGTCATCCTGAGTGAAACCGCGCACCCGCATCAGACCGTGCAGGGAACCGGACGGCTCGTTGCGGTGGCAGGAACCAAACTCGGCCATACGCAGCGGCAGATCGCGGTAGGACTTCAGACCCTGGTTGAAAATCTGGACGTGACCCGGGCAGTTCATCGGCTTGATGGCGTACTCGCGGTTTTCGGACTGGGTGGTGAACATGGCCTGGGCATACTTCTCCCAGTGACCTGAACGCTCCCACAGGACGCGGTCCATCATGAACGGACCTTTCACTTCCTGATAGTCGTACTCTTTGAGCTTGCCGCGGATAAAGGTTTCCAGCTCACGGAAGATGGTCCAGCCATCGTTGTGCCAGAACACCATACCGGGTGCTTCTTCCTGCATGTGATACAGGTCGAGCTGCTTGCCGATCTTGCGGTGGTCGCGCTTGGCGGCCTCTTCCAGACGCTGCAGATAGGCCTTGAGTTGCTTCTTGTCAGCCCAGGCGGTACCGTAGATACGCTGCAGCATCTTGTTGTTGGAGTCGCCACGCCAGTAGGCGCCGGACATCTTCAGCAACTTGAAGTGGTGGCAGTGACGCATGTTGGGAACGTGCGGGCCGCGACACATGTCAATGTACTCTTCGTGATGATAGAGACCTGGCTGGTCATCACGGGCAATGTTCTGATCCAGGATTTCGACTTTGTAAGACTCGCCGCGCGCCTCGAATACATCGCGCGCTTCTTGCCAAGAGACTTTCTTCTTGATGACGTCGTAATCCTTGGCTACCAGCGCCAGCATGCGCTCTTCCAGGGCAGCCAGATCTTCATCGGTCAAGGTACGGTCAAGATCAACGTCATAGTAGAAGCCGTTGTCGATGACAGGACCGATGGCCATCTTGGTCTGGGGCCAAAGTTGCTTGATAGCATGACCCAGCAAGTGGGCGCAGGAGTGGCGCAGGATGTCCAGACCTTCTTCGTCTTTGGCAGTGATGATGGCCAGCGCTGCATCGGCTTCGATCAGCTCGCACGCATCCACCAGTTCACCGTTTACCCGACCGGCAATGCACGCCTTGGCGAGACCGGGACCGATGTCCGCAGCCACATCCATGACGGAAACAGAGTGGGCAAATTGACGTTGGCTGCCGTCAGGCAGAGTAATGATTGGCATTATGTGTTTCCTTATACAGTGGTGACCCCTACCAAAGGTCACATGCGGGATGGAAAAGAGATTCAAAAAGGTGATGTTCTGGTTCTCCACAGCACTTTGCGAAGACGGCCTGACACGCAAACAGCATGTCTAACATGACAAACCAAGCCAAAACGGCCCCCATGCTACCAGAAGTCGGGCGTGCTGTATCGGATTTGCAGATATTTTCTACAGTCAAATGAGTCGCCTGCCGACTATTCACCAAGCAGGGATTGCCAGTTGAAGTCAAAGTCACTGCTCCCCTCCTCGGCCAGCGCCAGCTCTTGCAGCACCTGAAGCGCCAGCTTGTTGCCCTTTTGTGCCGCCTGATAGAGCCACTGCTTCGCCTGAGGCAGATCGACCCTGCCGCTGACCCCCATCAGATGAAGGACGCCGACTTTCAGCATGGCCGGGACATCACCATTGCGGGCAGCCTGATCCATCCAGTGAAAGGCTTGGCGCAGATCTCGCTTGACCCCAACACCGCGCAGATAGAGCTCTGCCAGCCGATATTGGCCGAAGGGATCCCCTGCCTGCGCCGACTGGCGATAGAGGCTGATGGCCTGATGGATATCCTGCTCGCTCCCCTGCCCCACCTCATGACTCCAGCCCATCAGGGCTTGCGCCCGAGGTTGGCCTTGATCGGCCAGTGGCGACCAGATCCGGGTCGCCTCATCGAAGTGACCGGTACGCCAGGCACGGTTGGCGGCAGCCATCTCCTGCTCGGTGGAGAGCGGAAGCAGACGCCAGATAACCAGCGCAAGCAGACCGATAAACAGCCAGCGGGAAGTGGTGGGTCTCATGATGATTTCCGTGATCCAGTTCTCATTTTGTCTATGTAAACGAAATGTAGCGCCGCGATCAAGCTAGAGATCCCCACGAAAACCCTTTTTGCACCCGGTCGACCAGCAGTTGTTGTCATTTATCCGGGGTACCTGCAAAATAACTGTATGTATAAACAGTGTCGGTGCACACCATGGCAGGACGAGGCAGCCCCAACAATATCGATCACCGTTTTAGCGGCCCCCTTGTCGAAGCGGTCGATGACGGCTGGCAATCGTCCGATTGGGATGCCGCCTTCACTTCTTCTGTGCCTGGCACCGAGGTGCGGGAGATCGATGCACGCAGTATCATCAGCTACAACAGCTCGCCGGATGTCCCCTTTGGTCGCTCCATCAACCCCTATCAGGGGTGCGAACACGGCTGCATCTACTGCTATGCCAGACCCAGTCACGCCTATCTGGAACTCTCCCCTGGTCTTGATTTCGAGAGCAAGCTGTTTGCTAAACGCAATGCAGCCGATCTGCTGCGTCGGGAGTTTGCCAAACCGGCCTATCAGCCACAGACCATCTTCATTGGCGCCAATACCGACCCCTATCAACCCATCGAGCAGCGCTATCGCCTCACCCGGCAGTTGCTGGAAGTGATGCTGGCCCACCGCCATCCGGTCGGACTCATTACCAAGAGCGCCATGATCTTGCGCGACCTCGATCTGTTGACCGAGCTGGCCAGAGAGGGACTGTGTCAGGTTATGGTATCGGTGACGACCTTGAACGAAACCCTGCGGCGACAGCTGGAGCCCCGCGCCAGCACGGGCACCGGCCGCTTGAAAGTGATCGAAAAGCTGGCCAACGCTGGTATACAGGTGGGGGTATTGGCCGCCCCCATGATCCCGCGGCTCAATGAGCCGGAGCTGGAGCAGATCATCAAATCGGCTGCCGAGGCTGGCGCCAGCTGCGCCGATTACATTCTGCTGCGCCTGCCCCACGAGCTGGCGCCGCTATTTGGTGACTGGCTCGATACCCACTATCCGGGCCAGAAGGAGGCTATTTTGAATCAGTTGCGAGCCAGCCGCGGTGGCGGGCTCAACAGTACCGCCTTCGGTACCCGCATGCGCGGTGAGGGGCACTTTGCCGATCTGCTGGCCCAGCGCTTTCGCCTTATCAGCAAACGACTTGATCTGGGCAAACGCCATATTCAGCTCAGGCTGGATGGGTTTATCCGCCCCGGGGAGCAGCTGTCGCTCTTCTAATCCCCCTGCTCACGCCCTTCACGCATCAGGCACAGAGCCCTTGCCTGCCAAGAGGTCGAGAGGAAGATATGCCGCGATACATCCTGTGGAAAACCCGCTTTCCTAATTTTCCAAATTGGCCAACGAAGTAGCCATGTCGCCACAAGATCGCGCAATCCGGTAAAGGCTGTGTTAGCGCCTTAGCCTGCGCGCTGATCCCGACCCTGCTGCACCATTTCAACCGGTAGTCGCGAGGGTTCATGAGCCACTTCGTGCTCATCCTCTTCATACAGCGGCACCTCTGACTCGCCCCATACCCGGCTCCACCAAATTTCCCACGTGATCCAACTGGTCATATGCAGCTCCTGACGGTGAAGGTGATGGCAACAACGCACCACTCGCCTGGCAGGATAGCGGCTGGGAATGACAGGGAAATGACAAAAAAATCACTTGTAAAAAGGCAACTGGCGGTGGCGAGGAAAAGCCGAAACAGTTCACATATTCGGCGAAATCATACTGAAAGCGGTCACAAATCTGCAGGTTGTTGATTGCAGCTCACTCTGTTCCCGCCAAAGCTGAGTTGCCCATTCAGGCATCTATAAAAACAGGGACACAATAATGAAACACACAGCGGGAATATGGGCGATCGCAGGCATGCTGATCGCCCCCTTGGCGCACGCCGACGTCATACTGCACGCCTTCAACTGGAAGTACAGTGAAGTGACCGCCAAAGCCGATCTTATCAAGTCAGCCGGTTACAAACAGGTACTCATCTCACCACCTCTCAAGTCATCAGGCAACGAGTGGTGGGCTCGTTACCAGCCGCAGGATCTGCGTCTTGTCGACTCCCCTCTTGGCAACAAGCAGGATCTCGAGCAGCTGATCGCCGCCATGAAGGCGCGAGGTATCGCCGTCTATGCCGATGTGGTGCTCAACCACATGGCCAACGAAAGCTGGAAACGCAGCGATCTCAACTATCCCGGCAACGAGCTGCTGCAAAGCTACGCCAGCAACCCGGCCTATTTCGAGCGCCAGAAACTGTTTGGCGATCTCGGGCAAAACTTCCTCTCCGGTCAGGATTTTCATCCCGAAGGGTGCATTAGCGACTGGAGCGATCCGGGTCATGTCCAGTATTGGCGACTCTGTGGTGGTGCCGGTGACAAGGGGCTGCCGGATCTGGATCCCAACAACTGGGTAGTGAGCCAGCAACAGGCCTATCTCAAGGCGCTTAAGGGGATGGGGATCAAGGGTTTTCGGGTCGATGCGGTCAAACACATGAGCGATTACCAGATCAATGCCGTGTTCACCCCCGAGATCAAACAGGGGATGCATGTCTTTGGCGAGGTGATCACCACAGGGGGCGCAGGCAGCACCGATTACGAGCGCTTCCTCAAACCCTACCTCGACAGCAGCGGCCAGGGAGCCTATGACTTTCCGCTGTTTGCCTCCCTGCGCGGTGCCTTCAGTTACGGTGGCAGCATGAACCTGCTGGCGGATCCGGGCGCCTATGGTCAGGCGCTACCGGGCAGTCGTGCCGTCACCTTTGCCGTGACCCACGACATCCCCACCAACGACGGCTTCCGCTATCAGATCCTGAGCCAGACTGACGAGAAGCTGGCCTATGCCTACCTGCTCGGCCGCGATGGTGGCTCGCCACTGGTCTATTCGGATCACGGCGAAACCCAGGCCAAGGATGGACTGCGCTGGCAGGATTACTACCAGCGCGCCGATCTCAAGGAGATGATCCGCTTCCACAATACGGTGCAGGGTCAACCCATGCAGCTGATCGGCAGCGGTGACTGCTTCGTGCTGTTCAAACGGGGCAAACAGGGGCTGGTCGGCATAAACAAATGCGACTATGAGCAGGAGTATTGGCTCGATACCGCCAAGTTCGAGATGAACTGGTATCGCAACTATCGTGACGTGCTCGACCAAGGTGCCGTGGTCAATGTGCAGAGCCAGTGGTTACGGGTCGCCATTCCCGCCCGCAGCGCCAGAATGTGGCTGCAGGAGTGAGCCTGCCGTAAGAGCAGCGTAGAGTCATAAAATGCAAATAAATAAAAAGAGCGACCACCTGGGTCGCTCTTTTTGATCAGAGACGTTGCTCGGGTAACTGGTGACGATTACTCGTCGCCCGCTTCCCCAGCATCGACCGCATCAGTGCCGGTCACGGTATCGGTACCTTCAGATACCTCACCGTCAACGGCCAAAGCGTCGTTCTCGTCTTCGTCGCTCTCGGCGATACGCTGCAGGCCAACCACGGTCTCGTCTTCACCGGTACGGATCAGACGGACACCGCCGGTGTTACGGCCAATGACGCTCACCTCGGCAACACGGGTACGCACCAGGGTACCGCCGTTGGTGATCAGCATGATCTGGTCGGTATCTTCGACCTGGATCGCATCGATCACCTTGCCATTGCGCTCATCCACCTTGATGGAGATAACGCCTTGGGTACCACGGCTCTTGGTCGGGTATTCGGCCAACGCAGTCCGCTTGCCGTAACCGTTCTCGGTGGCGGTGAGGATGGCACCTTCGCCGCGCGGAACGATGAGGGAAACCACCTTGTCACCGGCGCCCAGCTTGATGCCACGGACACCGGCTGCGGTACGACCCATGGGACGCACACCCTTGAAGGTACCCTTGCTTTCGGTGCCTTCGCCGTTGTCGCTACCATCATCGTCGTTGCCGGCATCGTCGTCGGTTTCAACGTCATCGCTGACATCGGCATCAGCGCGACCGCTGCCTTCCGCGAAGCGAACGACTTTACCCGCATCGGAGAAGAGCATGATCTCGTTGCTGCCATCGGTGATATCCACCCCGATCAGCTCATCACCCTCTTTGAGGTTGATGGCGCGGATACCGGAGGAGAGCGGACGGCTGAAGTCAGAGAGGCTGGTCTTCTTCACGGTACCGTTGGCGGTGGCGAAGAAGACATACTTCTCGGCGTCATATTCCTTCACCGGCAGGATAGCGGTGATACGCTCACCCTCTTCCAGCGGCAGCAGGTTGATGATCGGACGACCACGGGCGCCACGGGATGCTTCCGGCAGCTGGTAAACCTTGAGCCAGTAGACCTTGCCACGGGTGGAGAAGCACAGAATGGTGTCGTGGGTGTTGGCCACCAGCAGACGCTCCACAAAGTCCTCTTCCTTGATCCGGGTGGCCGACTTGCCACGACCACCGCGGCGCTGGGCCTCGTAGTCGGAGAGCGGCTGATACTTCACATAGCCCTGGTGAGACAGGGTGACCACCACGTCTTCCGGGGTGATCAGATCTTCGATGTTGATCTCGGCACTGGACATGCTGATCTCGGTGCGACGCTCGTCGCCATACTGCTCGCGTACAGCCAGCAGTTCATCGCGGATCACTTCCATCAGACGAGCCGGGCTCGCCAGGATGTGCAGCAGCTCGGCGATCAGGTCCAGCAGAGATTGGTACTCTTCCAGGATCTTCTCGTGCTCAAGGCCGGTCAGCTTGTGCAGACGCAGGTCAAGGATGGCCTGGGCTTGTTGTTCGGTCAGGAAGTATTGACCTTCACGGATACCGAACTCGGGCTCCAGCCACTCTGGCCGTGCCGCGTCGTCGCCCGCTTTTTCCAGCATGGCGGCCACGTTGCCGAGTTCCCAGCCCTTGGCAACCAAGCCCGCTTTCGCGTCGGCCGGGGTCGCGCTGTGACGGATCAGCTCGATGATGGGATCAATGTTGGCCAGCGCAACCGCCAGACCTTCCAAAATGTGCGCCCGATCCCGCGCCTTGCGCAGTTCGAACACGGTCCGGCGAGTCACCACTTCACGGCGGTGCAGCAGGAACGCATCAAGGATCTCTTTAAGGTTCATCACCTTGGGCTGGTTGTTATCGAGCGCCACCATGTTGATGCCGAACGTGGTCTGCATCTGGGTGTGCTTGTAGAGATTGTTCAGCACAATCTCGCCGGACTCGCCGCGCTTGATCTCGATAACGATGCGCATGCCGTCTTTGTCAGACTCATCGCGCAGGGCACTGATGCCCTCTATCTTCTTCTCTTTGACCAGCTCGGCGATCTTCTCGATCAGTCGAGCCTTGTTCACCTGATAGGGGATCTCGTGAACGATGATGGTCTCGCGACTGGTCTTCTCGTCCACTTCCACTTCAGCTTTGGCCCGCACATAGATGGAGCCACGACCGGTACGGTACGCCTGCACGATGCCGGAACGACCGTTGATAATGCCGCCGGTGGGGAAATCCGGGCCGGTGATGTAGGTCATCAGCTCGTCAATGGTGAGGTCGCCGTTTTCGATCAGCGCCAGGCAGCCATTGACAATCTCGGTGAGATTGTGAGGCGGAATGTTGGTCGCCATGCCCACCGCGATACCGGAGGAGCCGTTGACCAGCAGGTTGGGAACCTTGGTAGGCATGACCGCCGGGATCATCTCGGTGCCGTCATAGTTCGGCACCCAGTCCACGGTCTCTTTGTCCAGATCAGCCAGCAGCTCGTGGGAGATGCGGGCCATCCGCACTTCGGTATAACGCATCGCCGCGGCGCTGTCGCCGTCGACCGAACCGAAGTTGCCCTGACCATCGACCAGCATGTAACGCATGGAGAAATCCTGCGCCATCCGGACAATGGTGTCATACACAGCGCTATCGCCGTGCGGGTGATATTTACCGATTACGTCACCGACCACACGGGCCGATTTTTTATAGGGCTTGTTCCAGTCGTTCCCCAACTCGTTCATAGCAAACAGAACGCGGCGGTGAACCGGTTTCAAGCCATCACGCACATCCGGCAGAGCTCGTCCTACGATCACGCTCATGGCGTAATCAAGATAGGAACTCTTGAGCTCTTCTTCGATGTTGACCGGCGTGATCTCTCTGGCCAGATCGCTCATAGAAAGCCTTATCCCTAATTAGTTGTTCTTTGGCTTAAACAGCGCGACATGGTAACACACTGAGCCAAATACCTTAAGCCACAAATCGGGTATCAGATCGGGCTGGTGTGACAAAGTCCGTCCGTTATAATGCCCGCCAGGACAATAGATTGCGCCCATGACTCAGAAGCGGGCGCCCTGCCACAGGATCTTCGAAAAATGAACAGTGATGCCAATGTCGATCTGACAGAAATCGCCAAGTTTGAAGCCATCGCCTCCCGCTGGTGGGACATGGAAGGTGAATTCAAACCCCTGCATCAAATCAATCCGGTACGCCTTGACTGGATCACCGACAAAAGTGGCGGTCTGTTTGGCAAGCGCATTCTCGATATCGGATGTGGCGGTGGCATTCTCTCCGAGAGCATGGCCCGCCGTGGTGCCAAGGTCACCGGCATCGACATGGGCAAGGAGCCCCTCGGCGTCGCCCGCTTGCACGCCCTGGAGCAGGGTGTCGAGCTCGAGTACCGCCAGATCACTGCCGAAGCCCATGCCGCCGAAGTGCCGGGCCAGTATGACGTGGTCACCTGCATGGAGATGCTGGAGCATGTGCCGGACCCCGCCTCCGTGCTGCGCGCCATCGCTACCCTGGTGCGCCCGGGCGGCCGGGTGTTTGTCTCCACCATCAACCGCAACCCCAAATCCTATCTGATGATGATCATCGGGGCCGAATACCTGATGAAGATGGTGCCCAAGGGTACCCACGATCACAAAAAATTCATCACCCCGGCCGAACTGTGTCGCATGGGGGAAGCGGCTGGCCTGCTGGTGCGGGACATGAGCGGCGTCCACTACGCCCCCCTCACCAACCAGTTCAAGCTCGGCAAAAATGTCGACGTCAACTATATGGTGGAGTTTGTCCGCCCGGAGCACGGTTGATGAGCGCCTCTCGCCCTCTTCCCCTGCGCGGTGTACTGTTCGATCTGGATGGCACCCTGCTCGACACAGCCCCGGATCTGGGGGCCGCCGTCAACCACGTGCTGATAAACGAAGGCTTTGCGCCGCTCTCTGACGATATTATTCGTCAGACCACCTCCCACGGAGCGCTCGGGCTGCTGAAAGCAGGCCTCGGCGACGAACTGCTTGAAGAGCTGGGGACCACGCGCCTGCGCAATGCCCTGCTCGACTACTACGCGGCCAATCTCTGCGTCGGTACCCGTCCCTATGAGGGAATGGTGGATCTTATCGAGTGGCTCGACGAGAAACAGCTACCTTGGGGTATCGTCACCAACAAGCCGGGCTTTCTCACCGAGCCACTGCTGGCAGCCCTGCCAGAGCTTGCCAGCTGCGGCGTCACTGTCAGCGCCGATACCCTGCCGGTACGCAAGCCCGACCCCGCCCCCATGTTCTTTGCCTGCGAGAAGCTGGGGGTCGAGGCGGCTCACTGCCTCTATGTGGGGGATCATGTGCGGGATATCGAAGCAGGCCGCAATGCTGGCATGCGCACCGCGGTCGCTGGTTGGGGGTATCTCAATGATGAGGAAGATCCCGCCCAGTGGGGCGCCGATCTGCACTTTGATACCGTGCAGGCCCTGCACCACTGGCTGCGCTATGAGTTGACGGCCAATGCGTAACGCGCAGCCTTACCGGCTGATATGCGATAACGGGGCGAAGAGACTCTCCGCCCCTTGCATCTCTTCCTTTACGCTTCCGCGACCTGCGCCACCATCACTCGTCTATTCATGGATAATAAAGGCAGCTTTCTGCCTGTTAGATACCCATTTGACAAGCTCGCAGCCGTCACAAAGCGGCCACAAACCACCCTCATCTGATGCAAAGCCCTTGCCACGCTGAGCCCGCGGCTGCGACAACTGGACAGCTTTTGACCCTTGTTGCATAAGGGATAATCAGCCGCCGTTTGCTAGTAAAAAGCCCCCCGTTTCGCAAGCAAAAAAAGTTATTTAAATTTTCCATCTTCGATCGGGAGGCTTGCATTTGACGAAGCGGACGAATGAAAACCCGCTCACTGTGAGCAACCACTAACAGAGACAACAACACCCACAATTTATCCACAGCAAGCCAGTTATCCACACATTGCAATGCGTAGCCGACCTCACTATCTTGTAGCTCGAACTTAAAATAACACTACATCTTGTGATTCATCGCACAATCTCTACCCAATACCTGCACATCGCCGGGGCCAGGGTGGTGTCATTGTGCGATGGTTTTTCGGGAATCAACTAAAGGTCATCAGCCAATGAACTTGTTTGTGACGAAGCGTAACGGACACAAAGAACCCATCGATCTGGATAAAATTCACCGCGTGCTGGACTGGGCCGCCGAGGGTCTCGACAACGTGTCGGTCTCCCAGGTAGAGCTCAAGTCCCACATCCAGTTCTATGACGGTATCCGTACCGCCGACATTCACGAAACCATCATCAAGGCGACGGCTGACCTCATCTCCGAGCAGACCCCGGACTACCAGTACATGGCAGCCCGTCTGGCCATCTTCCACCTGCGCAAGAAGGCCTACGGCCAGTTCGAACCGCCCCACCTCTACCAGCACGTGGCTCGTCTGGTCGACATGGGCAAGTACGACAAACACCTGCTGGAAGACTACACCCAGGCCGAATTCGAAGAGCTGAACGCGCACATGGATCACTGGCGCGACATGAACTTCTCCTACGCGGCGGTCAAGCAGCTGGAAGGCAAGTATCTGGTACAAAACCGCGTCACCGGCGAGATCTACGAGAGCCCGCAGTTCCTCTACATTCTGGTAGCGGCCTGCCTCTTCTCCAAGTATCCGAAGGATACCCGTCTGGACTACATCAAGCGCTTCTATGATGCGGTCTCGACCTTCAAGATCTCGCTGCCGACCCCGATCATGAGCGGCGTGCGCACCCCGACCCGTCAGTTCAGCTCCTGCGTACTGATCGAGTGCGACGACAGCCTGGACTCCATCAACGCCACCGCCAGCTCCATCGTGCGTTACGTTTCCCAGCGCGCCGGTATCGGCATCAACGCCGGTCGCATCCGCGGTCTGGGCAGCCCCATCCGTGGTGGCGAAGCGTTCCACACCGGTTGCATACCCTTCTACAAATACTTCCAGACTGCCGTGAAGTGCTGCTCCCAGGGCGGCGTGCGCGGCGGTGCGGCCACCCTGTTCTACCCGCTGTGGCACACCGAAGTGGAAAGCCTGCTGGTGCTGAAGAACAACCGCGGCGTGGAAGAGAACCGTGTTCGTCACATGGACTACGGCGTGCAGATCAACAAGCTGATGTACCAGCGCCTCATCAAGGGCGGTGACATCACACTGTTCTCCCCGTCCGATGCGCCGGGTCTGTACGACGCCTTCTTCGCCGATCAGGACAAGTTCGAAGAGCTCTACGTCAAGTACGAGCAGGATCCGGCCATTCGCAAGAAGACCCTGAAAGCGGTAGACCTCTTCTCCTTGATGATGCAAGAGCGTGCCGGTACCGGTCGCATCTACATCCAGAACGTGGATCACTGCAACACCCACAGCCCGTTCGACCCGAGCGTGGCGCCGGTACGCCAGTCCAACCTCTGCCTCGAGATTGCGCTGCCGACCAAGCCGCTCAACAACATCGACGACGAGAACGGCGAGATCGCTCTGTGCACCCTCTCTGCCTTCAACCTGGGTGCCATCGACAAACTGGAAGATCTGGAAGAGATGGCGGATCTGGCCGTGCGCGCCCTCGATGCCCTGCTCGACTATCAGGACTACCCGATTGCCGCCGCCAAGCGTGGCAGCATGGGTCGCCGTACTCTGGGTATCGGCGTCATCAACTACGCCTACTACCTGGCCAAGAACGGTGCCCGCTACTCTGATGGCTCCGGTCTGGCGCTGACTCACCGCACCTTCGAGGCGATCCAGTACTACCTGCTGAAAGCCTCCGTGCAGCTGGCCCGCGAATTCGGCCCCTGCCCGCTGTTTGGCGAGACCACCTATGCCCAGGGCATTCTGCCGATCGACACCTACAAGAAGGATCTGGATGCGCTGTGCAACGAGCCGCTGCATCTGGATTGGGAAAGCCTGCGCGAAGAGATCAAATCCGTGGGTCTGCGCAACTCCACCCTGACCGCCCTGATGCCGAGCGAGACCTCCAGCCAGATTTCCAACGCCACCAACGGTATCGAGCCGCCGCGCGGTTTGGTCTCGGTCAAGGCGTCCAAAGACGGCATTCTCAAACAGGTAGTGCCCGAGTATGATCGCCTGAAAGATCAATACGAACTGCTCTGGAAGCAACCGAGCGTTGACGGCTACCTGCAGCTGGTCGGTATCATGCAGAAGTTTGTGGATCAGGCGATCTCCGCCAACACCAACTACGATCCGGCCCGTTTCGAAGGCAACAAGGTGCCGATGAAGCAGCTGCTGAAGGACTTGCTGACCGCCTACAAATACGGCCTCAAGACCCTCTACTATCACAACACCCGTGATGGTGCAGACGACACCCAGACCGACCTGCAAGATGACGGTTGTGCTGGCGGGGCTTGCAAAATCTAAGTCACGGCAAGATCTGATAACCGGGCGGGAGCGACAAGCTCCCGCTCTCCTGTTTTCTCCATACAGACATTCTGGTAACCATGGCCTATTCAACTTTCTGCCAAACCCAAAACGACCAGCTCAAAGAGCCGATGTTTTTTGGCCAATCGGTCAACGTAGCCCGTTATGACCAGCAAAAGCACGAAGTGTTCGAGCGGCTGATCGAAAAGCAACTCTCCTTCTTCTGGCGCCCGGAAGAGGTGGATGTCTCCCGTGATCGCATCGACTATCAGGCCCTGCCCCCCCACGAGCAGCACATCTTCATCTCCAACCTGAAGTACCAGACCCTGCTGGACTCCATTCAGGGGCGCAGCCCCAACGTGGCACTGCTGCCGCTAGTCTCCATTCCGGAGCTGGAAACCTGGATTGAGACCTGGGCGTTCTCGGAGACCATCCACTCTCGCTCCTACACCCATATCATCCGCAATATCGTCAACACCCCCGCCCAGGTGTTCGACGACATCGTGACCAACGAGCAGATCCTGAAGCGCGCCGGCTCCATCAGCCACTTCTACGACGACCTGATCGAAGCGACCGCCCTCTACAACCTGCACGGTGAAGGTACCCACACCGTCGCGGGCCGCGAAGTGACCATCACATTGCGCGAGCTCAAGAAGAAGCTCTATCTCTGCCTGATGAGCGTCAACGCGCTGGAAGCGATCCGCTTCTACGTCAGCTTCGCCTGCTCCTTTGCCTTCGCCGAGCGCGAACTGATGGAAGGCAACGCCAAGATCATCAAGATGATCGCCCGCGATGAAGCGCTGCACCTGACCGGCACCCAGCACATGCTGAATCTGATGCGCAGCGGTCAGGACGACCCGGAGATGGCCGAGATCGCGCTGGAGTGCGAGCAAGCCTGTTTCGACCTGTTCAAAGAGGCCGCCATTCAAGAGAAAGAGTGGGCCGAGTATCTGTTCCAGGGCGGCTCCATGATCGGCCTGAACAAAGACATCCTCTGCCAGTATGTCGAGTACATCACAAACCTGCGGATGGCCGCGGTCGGCCTGCAGCCAGCCTTTGCCGGCACCAAGCAAAACCCGATCCCCTGGATCAACACCTGGCTGTCGTCCGATAACGTGCAGGTCGCCCCGCAAGAGGTGGAGGTCAGCTCCTATCTGGTGGGTCAGATCGACAGCGAAGTAAATGCCGATGACCTGGGTGATTTCGAGCTGTGAGTGACGCCACCAACACGCTGACCCCTGCCCCGCACGCTGCTGCCGAACAGCAGGCGGTCGTGGCACCACGGGTACATACCCGGGATGGTGCCGTGCTGCACGCCCATCCCGGCGAAAGTGTGTTGGAGACCCTGGAGCGCCATGGTCATCATGTGGAGTTCCAGTGTCGCAGCGGCTATTGCGGCGCCTGCCGCACTCCGCTGATGGCTGGCAAGGTGCACTACCCCAATGTGCCGCTGGCATTTGTCGCCCAGGGGGAGTGCCTCCCCTGCTGCTGCACACCGGTCGGCGCCATCCGGCTGGATATCCAGAAGAGCTGACGCAGCCACAGACTGGCAACTCGCACAAAATAGAAAGCCGCCGGAGCAATCCGGCGGCTTTTTTGTCTCTTCATCTTTGCTCGAGCGCCCGATGACAGACGCCCAAACCCTCAGAGTATTACAACCAGGGGGCAGCAGTCGGCCCGTGGTGCAGGCCCAGCTTCCAGACCCGGCCAAAGTGCTTGTAGTGACCGGCCGCGACACCTGCCTTCTCACCCATGCCGTGGTAGAGATCGAGGTGACCCTTCTTCACCGCCCCGCCCACATCCAGCGCAATCAACAAGCGCAGCTGGTGCTTGCCGGTCCAGTTGCCCTCTTTATCGAGCAAGGGAACTTCGGCCAGGATCGGGGTCCCCATCGGCAGCAGGGTCTTGTCGGCAGCGACGGCCGCCAGCGGCAGCAGCGGGATACCGGCGGCACCGATCACATCATTAGTCGGGCGACGCTCGAAGAAGACATAGGAGGGGTTCTGCTCTACCAGCTCCTTGACCCTGTGCTCAGGTTGCTGGTTGGCCCACTCCTTGATGGCCTTCATCGACATCTGCTCCTTGGGCACTTCACCGCGGTCAATCAGCACCCGGCCAATGCTCACATAGCCGTGGCCGTTCTTGCCGCTGTAACCCAGATATTGCAGCCTATCGTCGTCACCGTAGTGAACAAAGCCCGATCCCTGCACATCCATCAGGAAGTTGTCGATAAGGGATTTGCTGTAACCCAGCTCCAACCCGCGGTTGGCAAGGGCGCCCTGGTGGATCTGTGCCCGGGTCGGACAACGGCTGCCGCAGTTGGGCATGGCATAGATGGGGTACTTATACTCGGCATCCGGGCGGTGACGCACCTCCAGCACCGGCGAGTAGTAGCCGGTAAAGAGCACGTTGCCCATCCGATCCGCACCGCCCAGCTGGGCCAGGCTGATGCCGTAACGGGTGATGTCGGCCGGATTGCCGCCGTTCGCTACCCAGCGGGAGAGCAGACGATATAGTTCACCATAACGGCTCGCCATCCGCCCTGAACGCTGCATGACAATGCGACTCTGGGGGCCAAACTTGCTGTAATCGGCACTGGCACGACTGTTGACCCGCTCGACCCGCACCAGATCCCCCGGCAAGGTACCGTCCAGATACTGCTTGCCCAGATTTTCCGGCACCTCGCAGTTGAGAAAACATCTGTCATCAGTCTGTTTTTTTGGCACCTCTGCTTTGTCAGAGTTACCCGCACACCCGGCCAACCCCAGCACTATCGCGGTCAGCCAGAATCCGTGTTTGTTCATATGTCCTCATTTAACACCAAGAGTCCTGCTCGGCGGCAAGATGCCAAATTTGCAGGGGGAAAGCAAACGACATCAATCACTTGAAGAGAGATTTCTCCAAAGGGAGGATGCTGGGTTATAACAAAGTGACAGGATATGCGAGGTAATGGATGGAACAGCTCGAAATATTCCCGTTGCAGAGCCCCTGTATCGGGGTCTGCGAGGTGAACAACAAGGGCTATTGCAAAGGATGCCTGCGCAATCGCGAGGAGCGTTTCAACTGGCAGAAAATGAGCCCGGCCCAGCAACAGGATGTAATGCGTCTGTGTCGCGCCCGCAAGGCGCGGGTTGAGGCTGCGCGGCGCAAAGCGCTGGAAGGAGCGCAACCCCAGTTGCCAGAACAACAAGGCTGGGAGTTTTAACCACTCCCTATCTTCCCCTCACAGGTTACCTGTCCTCCCGACAAAACCAAAAGCGGCCCGCAGGCCGCTCTTGGTTATGACGTGTTGCCGGGTGGCGAGGCTTATGCCGTGGCCAGTTTGGCCTGCTCTTCACCGCGTTTGAGCATGGCGTAGGAGACACCGGTCAGCAGCGAGCCTGCGGCAATGGCAACGATATACATCATGACGTTGCTGATGGCGTGCGGAATGAACAGCACGAACAAACCGCCGTGGGGTGCCATCAGCTCGCAGCCGAACAGCATGGAGAGCGCACCGGTCAGGGCGCCGCCGACCATGCAGGCCGGGATAACGCGCATCGGATCCTTGGCGGCAAACGGAATGGCACCCTCGGAGATAAAGCACAGACCCAGTACGAAGGAGGCTTTTCCCGCTTCCTGCTCCGCCTTGATGAACTTGGTACGGGCCAGGAAGGTGGCAATTCCCATCCCCAGTGCCGGCACCATACCGGCGGCCATCACAGCAGCCATGGGGGCATAGGTTTTGGAGGCCAGCAGGCCGACACCGAAGGCGTAGGCGGCCTTGTTGACCGGGCCGCCCATGTCGAAGCACATCATGGCGCCGATGATGACACCCAGCAGCACGGCGTTGGCAGAGCCCATGTTGTTGAGGAAGGTGGTCATGGCATTCATGATGCCGGCCACCGGGCCACCTACGACGTAGATCATCACCAGACCGGTAAACAGGCTGGCAAACAGTGGAATAATCAGGATGGGCTTGAGCGCTTCCAGGGTCACCGGCAGGCGCACCTTGTCGCTCAGGTACTTGGCGCTGTAACCGGCCAGGAAACCGGCCACGATGCCGCCAAGGAAACCGGCGCCCAGCGAGCTTGCCAGCATGCCGCCGATCATGCCGGGAGCGAGACCCGGGCGGTCAGCGATGGAGTAGGCAATGTAACCGGCCAGTACCGGGATCATCAGGGCAAAGGCGGAGCCACCACCGATCTTCATCAGGGCGGCGGCCAGAGTGCCTTCCACCTTGAACGCCTCAATACCGAACACGAACGAGAGCGCGATGATAAGGCCGCCCGCCACCACCATCGGCAGCATGAAGGAGACCCCGGTCAGCAGGTGCTTGTAGGGGCCTGCTTTTTCCTCTTTCTTGGGCTGGCTGGCACCGCTGTGGCGATAGAGTGTCGCCTCGTTCCACGCCTTGTCGAGTTCGGCGCGGGTTTTCTTCAATGCCGCGCCCGTGCTGGTACGATAGACCGGCTTACCGTCAAAGCGCGCCATGTCCACTTCGATATCGGTGGCGAGGAATACCAGATCGGCAGATGCAATCTCCTCGGCAGTCAGGGCATTCTGGGCACCGACCGAGCCTTGAGTCTCGACGCGGATCTGATAACCCAGCTGTTTGGCCATGGTCTCCAGCGCTTCTGCCGACATAAAGGTGTGGGCAACGCCAGTCGGACAGGCGGTCACCGCCACGATGCGCTTGCCTGCGGCGGCCGGTTTGGCGGCAGCATTGGCAACGGCGGAGGCGGCTTGATGACGATAGACACTGGCGCCGCTGGCGGCTGCCTCCAGCAAGGCGGCCGGATCCTGCAGGGCGAGATCCATGCTGCCCTGATAGACTCGCTTGCCATCATAGGCGGCGAGATCCACCGGGGCACTTGCGACGACCAGCACCAGATCGGCGGCGGCAATCTGCTCCTTGCTCGGTACTTGGCGGGGCTGCACGCTGGAGCCGACGTCGAGGGTGAGTTCCCAGCCAGCCAGTTTGGCCTGCTGTTCTATCCGTTTTGCAGCGAGAAAGCTGGTGGCAATGCCCGCCGGGCAAGCCGTAACCAAGATTGCTTTCATTGGGCATCTCCTGAGTTTTCCATTGAGGGGGTATTGCACTGAACCGGTGCCAGCGCATCCAGACGCTCTACGCGCACCTGTTCAAGTAAAGGGTTGAGCACATTGATATCGTCAAAGCCGACCGCCACCTGACTGACCGCCAGTGCCGAGACGGCGGTGGCCAGCCGCAGGGTCTGCTCCGGCGCCCAGCCAAGGCTCAGACCATGGGCGAGACCTGCCACCAGAGAATCGCCAGCACCAACCGTGCTGACCACCTGCATCCGCGGTGGAATGGCTTGCCAAACGGCATCCGGGGCAAACCAGATGAGGCCATCGGCGCCGTTGGAGATCACCACGTTGGGGATCCCGCTCGCCTGCAGCGCGCGGGCACACTCGGCCTGCTCGCTCAGGGTCTTGATGGGGCGACCAGCCCATTGGCTCAGCTCCTCCAGATTGGGTTTGACCAGGGTCGGCGCCGCCTTGATCCCTTCGCTTAACGCCGCACCGCTGCAATCGAAGATCACCTGCTTGCCCTTGGCCTTGAGCAGGCGGATCAGATGGGCGCAGTAATCGGGGGCCACCCCTTTGGGCAGGCTGCCCGCCAGCACGAACCACTCGGCGTGAGGTGCCAATTTGTCGATGGCCTGCTCCAGCGCGCACACTTCCCCTTGCTGGATGGTGAGCCCCGGCAAGTTGAGATCGGTGACCCGACCGGACTGCTCGGAAATCTTGACGTTGATGCGGGTGCTGCCCGCGACACGGACAAAGTGATCATCCAGCGCACGCTCTGCAAACAGGGAGACAAAGCTCTGCTCATTGTCTGCGCCCAGCCAGCCGCTGACGCCCACCTCGCGGCCCAAGTCCTTGAGCACCATGGCGACGTTGATCCCCTTGCCTGCGGCACGCAGGTTGGCCTCGCTCACCAGATTGACCTCACCGAGGCTCATCGCCTCGAGGCGAGTAGTGAGATCAAGGGCCGGATTGAGGGTGATGGTAACAATCTTCATTAATGCGCCCCCTCGCCGAGACCAGCGGCGATGGCCTCACCGATCCCCTTGAGAGCCGCTTCGGCATCAGCCCCTTCGGCGCGAAACGCCAGACGGTGCCCGCATTTGACCCCAAGACCGATCACTTTCATCAGGCTCTTGGCGGAAACCGCTTCGCCGCTGCCATCCAGATTGGCCACCCGGATGTCGGATTCAAACTCTTTGGCCACCTTGACCAGCATGGCGCCGGGACGAGCGTGCAAGCCGTGGGGATTGATGATGGTGAAGGTTTCGGAAAGACCGCTCGCGGGGCCTGCTTGCAGCATGGCCAGTCCCTCGCCGCCCGCCAGCGTAGCGAGTTGGCCGGCAGCCGCCAGTTTGGCCAGATTCTCCAGTTGCGGCAGATGGCTGCTATCTGCGGCGCACAGCAGCAGCATGGCGCTGACCGGCAGCTCCCCTGCGCGAAGTTCGCTGCTCGGGGTGGCCAGCACCCAGCCAGTCTGGGCCGATGCTGTTTGCTGAACATTGGCGCGGGCGAGCCAGACGCCCTCGCCCAGATAGGCAGGTTCGCTTGCCAGCAGCGCGCTCACCATGGCGGCATCGCCCCAGCCCGCAGACTTGGCGCGGGCGGCTGCTCCCAGCAGCAGTTGGTCGCGATCATCGGCCGGGAAGTCAGCCAGGGTCAGGTATTGCACCTCTTTGGCGGCAGTGGCGCCGGTCAGGATATTGATGATGGTGTCGGCATCGGTGGCCTCTTTGAGCTGAGCTGCCGCCTGCTCGTCACCCAGCACATGGGTGAGCTGGCGCAAAATGCCCAGATGCTCGTCGGACTTGGCGGCGATGCCGATGGCGACATAGGCGATCTGCCCCTCATCCCACTCGATGCCATGAGGGAACTGGGCCACCATGACGCCTGTGTTCTTCACCAGATGACGGGTATCGGTGGTGCCGTGGGGAATGGCGATGCCGCTGCCAAGATAGGTGGCATGCTGCGCTTCACGGGCCAGCATCCCATCCACATAGCCCGCTTCCACCAGACCGGCTTCGGTCAGTTTGCCTGCCAGCAGGGCAATGGCGTCCGACTTGGTCGCCACCGACTGCCCCAGCAAGATCTGCTCTCGCGCCAACTTCAACATAGAGACTCTCCATCAGGTTCCGGCCACGCCGGTACGTCACAATTGAACATTCGGATAACTCGCCAGCTGACAATAGACCTGAACACGGTTCACTGTGATCGGGGCCTGATTTTCAGGCCACTGGGTCTCTTCGTTGCTGACAGGCTGAATCGTTTCACTTACACTCAGACTGAATCGTTTCAGCGAATTGATCAAGTACCCACAAAGAGTGCTTTTCAATGATATGATCCCGCGCACACTTTTCGGTGCCCTCACCCGGCAGTGACCGTGGGCCTTGCAACTCAAACAGAGCCAATATGATGAAACTGGATGAAATCGCCGCCCTCGCCGGTGTCTCGCGCACCACGGCAAGCTATGTGATCAATGGCAAGGCCGACCAATACCGCATCAGTCAGGCCACCCGCGACAAGGTGATGGCCGTTGTCACCGCCCATAACTATCAGCCGGACAGCCGCGCCGCCTCCCTGCGTGGCGGCCAGACCAAGACCCTCGGCTTTATCCTGCCCGACCTTGAGAACGCCAGTTACGCCAAGCTGGCCAAGCGGCTGGAACAGGGGGCCCGGGCGCAGGGCTATCAGCTGCTCATCGTCTGCTCGGAAGATGAGCCCGCCACAGAAAAAGAGCTGGCCCAGATGCTGGTGAGCCGCCATGTGGATGCCCTGCTGGTGGCCAGCTGCCTGCCGCCGGACGACCCCTTCTACGGCAAATTGCAGGCGCAAGGCAGCCAAATCCTCGCCATCGACCGGGCGATGGCAGCCGACAAGTTCGTCACCGTCGCCAGTGAAAACGAGAAAGCGAGCTTTGATCTCACCAGCTCCCTGCTCACCCCGACCCTGCGCCATATCGCCTTGATCACCGCGCTGCCGGCACTCACGATCAGTCAGGAGCGAAAAGCCGGTTTCGAGCAGGCGGTCGCCAGTCACAGCGCGGCTCGCCATCTGTGCGAGGGGGATCACTTCTCCCGCCTTGAGGGGTATCGCCTGATCAAGGATCTGCACCTGCAGCTGGGTCAGCTACCCGAAGCACTGATCACTACCTCCTATATCCTGATGGAGGGGGTACTCGACTACCTGTTGGAGCAAGAGATCGATATGAGCCAGCTCGCCATGGCCACCTTCGGGGACGATCGGCTGCTCGACTTCCTCCCCTTTGGCATCAACTCCCTGCCCCAGCAGCACGACGCGCTGGCAAGCCAGGCGCTGGATCTGGCGCTCAAGGCGGTGAACGGCGAATACCAGAGCGGGCTGCACTATGTGAGCCGCACCCTCAAGCGCCGTCGCTAACCTGCTCGAAGCAGACCCGATTTGCTGTCAATGGGTGGGTAAAGCGAACAGATGACAATAAGGCTGCCAGCATCGGCAGCCTTATTGTTTTTCCCCACAACCCTACCCGCCCGCTTTGCTTTCTCTACCGTCTGGCCGACTAAACAACCGGCCTCCACACCCTGTTCGCCGCACAACTCAACGCCCACCTCCTCGCTCCCTTATCCGTACTGTTGCCACTTGGCTGACCTGTATCAATGAGCCCCTGCCAGTCATTTTTTCGGTGCTTTTTTCTGCAATTAGCTACCACTGTCATCATTTATTTCCACTTGTTGCCACAAGCCAGCACAAAATCCGTATAAAAGGGGTTGTTTCCGCTATTTTGATCCGCTAACGTGGCAACCATCTTTTACAACTGACAGGTTTTAGGTACAGATGTTCCCGTTCCGATATTGCTAGCCTCCGGCCCTATCACCGGAGGCTCCTTCTGATAACGCCAATCGGCCCCTCTTGTTGACGTCACTGCTGACATCGCCTGTTTGCACTGACACCGCTACGTTCGGATGGATAACATGAATACCAAAACCCTGGGTTGTACCCTGTTGATTGCCGGCACCACCATAGGCGCCGGCATGCTGGCCCTGCCGCTGGCCTCCTCCTCCCTCGGCGGCCCCGCCACCCTGATGTTGATGGTCGGCCTCTGGGCCCTGATGGCCTTCACCGCCATGCTGCAAGTAGAGGCAAGCCTCAACACCGGCAAGTGGTACCTGCACCAGCTGGCGGATCATCTACTCGGCCCCTGGGGCAAGCGCATCGCCTCCTTCTGTATCCTGATGCTGTTCTACTCGCTGGCCTCCGCCTACATCAGCGGCGGCAGCAGCCTGCTGGCACAGGCGCTTGCCGATGCGGGCATGACCCTCAGCCAGGAGCAGGCCGCCTGGGCCTTTACCCTGCTGTTTGGCGGCATGGTCTGTGTCGGTACCCGTTCGGTGGATTACCTCAACCGGCTGATGTTCACCGTCAAACTGGTGATTATGGTGGTGGTGCTGGCGTTGCTGCTGCCCCGCACTGAAGGGCAGCATCTGCTCTCGATGCCGCTGGGTCAGGGCCTGTTGCTGGCGGGCCTGCCGGTCATCTTCACCTCGTTCGGCTTTCACGGCTCCATTCCGAGCGTGATGCTCTACCTCGGTGACTGCCCCAAGCAGCTGCGTCGGGTCTTTGTCTGGGGCTCAGCCCTGCCGCTGATCCTCTACGTGCTGTGGCAGGTAGCGATCCTCGGTCTGCTCGGCCAGCAAGCCCTGCTGCAAACCGGCGGCGCGCTGGACAGCCTGCTGGCAAACGTCGGCAAGCTGGTGAGTTGGCCTGAGTTTAATCAGGCGATGCACCTGTTTGCCGATCTGGCGCTCGCCACCTCCTTCCTCGGGGTAACGCTGGGGCTGTTCGACTTTATGGCCAAGGCAACCCGCCGCAAGGACAACTGGCAGGGCCGCACTCAGACTGGCCTCATCACCTTCGTGCCGCCATTGCTGTTTGCCCTCTACTTCCCGCAGGGCTTTATCATGGCTCTCGGCTACGCAGCCATTGCGCTGGCGATCCTCGCGGTACTGCTGCCGGTGGCGCTGGTATGGCAGAGCCGCAAGCAGGCGCCCGCCCACCACTACCGCGCCCCGGGTGGCGTAGTGGCGCTGGGTCTTGCCGCCGCCATGGGGGTGCTAATTGTCGGGGTACAGGTCAGCGTCAGCTTAGGAATGCTGCCAGCGCTCTAATCCTTGCCGCCATTCAATGCCCCATTCCAAATAGCAAAAGCCCCGCCAATCAGATTGGCGGGGCTTTTTGTTGATGAAAAAACAGCTCTAGATATTACTTTATTTATATTCCAGAGACCAAGGCAAGACTACAGGGTATTAATAGATAGAGCAGATGAATTAGATTGACATTTGGTACACATAACCTCATCACGGTTAATTATAGGAAGACAACCTACTGCATGCTTAAAAAAGCTATGATATTGATACAAAAGAATGTTGATTCAAAGTGAAGTAAATGAGACTCCGACCTTGCAAGGGCGTCACATACCCCTTAACAATTATGCACATCTAAAAGGGTATCTCATCCTCAATATCTGACGCTAAAAATACAGCCTCTGTTTTTTTGACAAGAAACTTCTTATTCATCAATTCAATAAAAATAACTTTAAAATAATCTATGATACATTTCAAAAACTCATCTAACAGCTCATTGCTTGATATATAAAAGTTCTGCTCATCAGTCTCAATTTGTGGGAACATTGTTGTTATACTTATTCGTTCCCTTTCATTTTTAAAGGTTGAGTTTTGATGAACAATAGCATTCCTCAGTTTTTGAAAATTTTTAATCCTATCTGTTTCATGCTTAAATTCATGTGTATTGAAATCACATGTTATAGATAAATATGTCATCGACTTATTGGATATGTTGTTATCTTTAATATGGTCTAACTGAAGTTTCGAGGATGTTTGTGATTCTATTTGCAAACAAATGTTTGATAAGTTACTTTCTAGTGTTGTATATATAAGAACTATAGCTGAGTGATAGAAATGACTTATTACCTTCCTGATATAACCCTCATACATATCAATAATCACTGATTCTTCTTCTGGATTTTCTAAAATATCTGCCCTCATTAACTCCTGTATATTTTGATTTCTATCTTTAATAGAGCTTGATATATGGTCTATGTATGTTTGTAAATATTCTATTTCTTTGAACGTTTTCTGTTGTAAATCAGCAAGGTCTAATTTTTTTCGACTTTGTTAGTTTGTTTTGTAAGCATGTATATATCCAATAAAAATCGATGAAAATAACTAAAGCCGAAAGCACCAAATTTCTTGGCTCAGGAATAAAAAGCAAGACTAGCTAGTGCATTAATAAAAGTGTCTAGCTAGAAAGAACAAATCGAGCACTCCAATTAGGTTACCTTCTGTCCAAGTGAGCATTTTTTATACCGGCTTAACTAAAATATCCAGTGCGTATCTAATTTTTCAGTTACAACAAGCTCTGCAATTTTGTTAAAATTGCATCAGAATATACTCCTGCTAGCACACCAATTATTAGTCCACCGGTGAAATCCTCTACAGTAATTGCTTTTGTTGTTTCAGGCTTTCTGGAAACCAGCAAGCTAAATACCAACCCCAAAGCAATACTGCCAGCTAATACGCCCCAGTTAATTATTGATTCATTATGTGCTGTTGTGAGAGTATTTTTTATAAAAAATCCGACAGCCGCCCCTACCATTCCACCGGTAGGAACCGAAAAAGCAGACGGAAGAATTAAAATACGCGACGTTATGGTTCTTATATGTACTACGTCATCATTTAGCTTATATGACACCTTAAAAGAAATGTCCATTTTCTTTTGTTTTAAAAGGTGCGGCGCTCGATAGGAAAATGGAAAGGTAATTGTACTTCCTACAGGTAGAGGCACTCCTTTAGAAAACTCTTGATCTTGCTCTCGCGCAAGCCTATCCATTATTCTTTTTAATTTGCCTTTATTAATTGCATATGCTTTTGGTAAAAATGAATCTGGCGATTCAAAACTTATAACTTCTTTTTCAAGTCGTTCAACATCCTCCCATTCATCTATTTTAAGGGCTTCTTCTGCCCAATATGGTGTTGTAGGTTGCGTTTTTCTTTTAGAAAAAATAGAAGCATATCCATCAACCATTTCTACTACAGCTAAAGCTATAGATTCTGTAAAAGACATTCTCTTTTGTCTATTTCTTGCATACGCACTTTCTACACCTTTCTCTAACTCCCTGATGAGTCGTCTCTTTTTATCTTCCAACTTAGTAAGATTTGTTGTGTCAAGATCATCATTCGCTGATAACTCTCGACCGGCAGAGAGAGTATTAATAATTTGCAAATCAGATATGGGTTGACCAGAAACATTGGTGACATTTAGACTAACAGAGTATTCTTGGCTTCCCGCAATATACTCCTGAGATACTAAGTTTAGTGCTATATTTTCAGAATCTTTCATTAACAATCCCTTAGCTTTTTAATTAGGTAAATTCCATGCAAGAGTTACCTTATTGTACGAATCTAATGCACCATCAATATTAAAATTCAAAAAACATCAAAATATTGTATTGACCAACACTGTACATATGAAACCTTTATTATCTCTGGCAAAACTCACTAGCATGTACTTTCACCAACAAGTCTGCACACAAAAAGGCTACCGCACAGGGTTTCAGCTCCCCGCATGCTGTCTTTGACCTGATAGAGAAAAACTACTACCTGTTACACCTCGGTGACCTTTGGCTCAATTGCGGTGCGAATTTGCAGGGTATCAAACGCGAACCTGATTAGTGAGAAGAAAATTATCTATCGTGCTGATTTCGGTCAGTTTTTTGATAATGATCAGCTTTATAGGGAGAACGACGAGGGCGAACTCTATAGTGACATACGCTGGTACAACGCGTATCAGCCTCTGGCGGCCCCCATCCCTGCAACGCGCCCCCCACCTGCTCAGTCGAGCAAGCAGCACATACAACCGAACAAACGCCCCAACCTTCTGCTATTTACCTACCTTTTTGCTACCCAATCCTGAATAGTCAGTTCAAAAACCGTTCATACCCCTTCGCTACACTGCCCGCTCGTTTATCGCTATCAGGAGCTAGAAAACAATGATGTTGCACCTCAAGAAGAGCACCCTTGCCCTCGTCCTGCTTGCCGCCAGTGGCGCACTTAGCGCCGCCGAAATCGCCAACAACAATATTACCGAGGCCGAGATCAAGGCCGCGCAGGATGGTTGGGGCGCAGCGCTGATCAAGATCAGCGATGACTACCGCGCCGGTGGGATTGAGCGCGCCAAGGCGACTGCCGAGTCAGTGCTCGACAGTGCCTACGGCTACCAGCAGGGGCCGGTGCTGTTCAAGCCGACCCTTGCCGGTGGCGAGCAGACCTTTCGCACCAACCGTGAGGGGGCGCTGGCCTACTTTGTCGGCCACAACAGCGCCTATCCCACCGACAAAGGGTTTGCCCTGAAAAACTGGCAGAGCTACCGCTATGACAATGCCGCCGTCTATATCAACGGCGACATGGCGCTGACCATGGGCAAGGTTCATCTGGTAGATCGCGACAACAAGGAAACTACAGTCGACAAGACCTGGGGTTTCAAGAAGGGGGATGATGGCAAGGTGCGTATCGTGCTGCACCACTCCTCCCTCCCTTACGAGGGGTAATGACGGGGCTCTGCCCACCATCAACACGTTCAACAGACAGCCCTGCCACATCGGCAGGGCTGTTTGTTTTGCGCCTGCGCTTGGCAGATGGCGAGTGAGTGGATGACGGTCGTGCTAAGGCAGTTTGCTGCTACCCTCAAGGCAAGCCATTGAGATGCCGAGCAATATCGCGTCTCTGAACACCAGCTACTCGATATCATCACACAAGGAGACAGATACCATGACCATACTGCCTGTTTACGCGGCCCTGCTCGCTCTGCTGTTTGTGTTGCTGAGCATTCGAACCATTCGCACCCGCCATAGCCGCAAGGTGGCGCTGGGGCATGGGGATGACCCCGCCATGTTGCGCGCCATGCGGGTACACGCCAACTTTGCCGAGTATGTCCCCCTAGCCCTGCTGCTGATCTATTTCGTCGAAACCGGCAGCCATGCCCCCTGGCTGGTTCATTTGCTGGGGAGTGCCTTGCTGTTTGGTCGCCTCTGCCACGCCTTTGGCATGAGCCGCACGCCGGAGAACTTCCGTTATCGGGTGGCGGGAATGGGGCTGACCTTCACGGTGATCCTGGTGAGCGCGGCCCATATCCTGATCACGGCGCTGCTCCCCTGATCCGGCCGTCACGAATAGCTGGCGAAGCGGTCTGGCAGCCATCCCTATCGGCTATTCTTCACTGCACAGATAGTCGCAACAGTGCTGCTTAAACAAGCCCGATTCAGGAGTGCGATATGAAGTGGATTGGCTGGTTACTGCTTGTCGGGCTGACTCCCGTTGCCCATGCAACCCCGCTGAAGCTGGCGGCAGCGGTCGAACACACTGCGATATTGCGCCCTTTTATTCATGACTGGTTTGGCCGGGCCGGCATCGACTTTCAGTTGATCCCCTGCACCTATGCCCGCTGCGAAAAGTTGATTGAGGCAGACCATGCCGTCGATGGCGATATGGCCCGGATCAAGGGCTTTGATCAGACCTATCCCCACTTGCTGCAGATCGGTGCCCCCATCTCGGAGGCGGCGATTTATGGTCAGCCAAGGGATAACCCGAACTGGCCCCCTGCCAAGGGTACCGTGATTGGCTGCCTGCGTGGCATCCAGTGGTGCGAGCGCTTCCTCGGCAACTATCAGGTCATCTGGTTGAACGATGAGAAGCAGGGGCTTGCCCAACTGCATCGAGGCAAAGTGGACTGGCTCATCAAGATGCGCCCCGCCTCTCAACCCGCACTGGCGTCCCCCTGGCAGAAGATCACCAAAGAGCAGGTCTTTCTCTACCTCGATAAAAAGCACCGGACGGAAATTGCAGCCCTGCTCAAGGTACAGCTGGCGTTTATCAACAACGGCCGCTGGCTGGCGATGCAAAAACAGTACCTCTCCGCCATCTAACGCGGTTCTCGCAGCACCACACAGTGCCAATTACATGGCTGAAAAAACAAAAAGCCCTGCCAGATTGGCAAGGCTTTTTCAGTCAACCGCATAGCTGGGGAGTCAAGCTCCCGAGCCGCTTACTGGTTGTGGGTAGCGCGACGGGGGCGACGGGCCTGAGCCGGTTTGCCAGCGCCATCAGCCGGACGCTGACCACCTTGCGGCTTGGGCTTGCCGCCGTTGCCAGTGCGATTGCCACCACCGTTAGCACCGGCGCCATTGCCGGAGCGACCGGCACCTTGACGCTGGCCTTGACCTTGCGGACGCGGCGCACGGCGCTGCTCGCTCGGATCACGGGGCTCTTTGCGCAGCGGCGCGCCGATACCACGGGCGATGTTGTCGAGGGTCTCGCGGGACGCTTCGAAGCCGGGCACCTGCTCGCAGGGGATGTTCTGCTTGGTCAGACGCTCGATGGCTTTGATCAGTTTGCCTTCATCGGCCGCAACCAGGGAGATGGCGTGACCGGCCGCGCCGGCACGACCGGTACGACCGATACGGTGCACGTAATCTTCCGCCACGTTGGGCAACTCGAAGTTGACCACTTGCGGCAGCTTGTCGATGTCAAGACCACGGGCGGCGATATCGGTCGCCACCAGCACCTTGACGCTACCATCCTTGAAACCGGCCAGCGCGCGGGTACGGGCACCCTGGCTCTTGTTGCCGTGAATGGCGGCAGCACTGATGCCGTCTTTTTCAAGCTTCTCGGCAACGCGGTTGGCGATGTGCTTGGTACGGGTAAAGACCAGCACCTGCTGCCAGTTGTTGCTGGAGATCAGGTGGCTCAGCAGGGCAATCTTGTTGGCCTTGTCGCACGGGTGCACCAGCTGCTCGATACGCTCGGCGGTACTGTTGCGGGGGGCAACTTCAATGACAGCCGGGTTGTCCAGCAGGCCAGTGGCCAGCTCGCGAATTTCATCGGCGAAGGTGGCGGAGAAGAGCAGGTTCTGGCGCTTCTTCGGCAGCAGGGTCAGGATGCGGCGGATGTCGCGGATAAAGCCCATGTCGAGCATGCGATCCGCTTCGTCCAGTACCAGGATCTCCACCTCGTCAAACTTGACGGCATTCTGGTTGTAGAGATCGATCAGACGGCCCGGACAGGCCACCAGCACGTCCAGACCACGGCGAGTCGCCATCATCTGCGGGTTGATGCTCACGCCACCGAATACCACGTGGCTGCGCAGGGGCAGATGCTTGCCATAGTTGCGCACGCTCTCGCCCACCTGGGCGGCCAGCTCGCGCGTCGGGGTCAGTACCAGCGCACGGACGCGGTTCGGAGAGACCTTGCGCTTGCTCTCCATCAGACGTTGCAGCATCGGCAGGGTAAAGCCTGCGGTCTTGCCGGTCCCTGTTTGGGCCGCCGCCATCAGATCGCGGCCAGCCAGAACGGCGGGGATCGCTTGCTGCTGAATGGGAGACGGGGTGTCGTAGCCTTGTTCGGCAACGGCACGCAACAAGGGTTCGGCCAGACCGAGGGAAGTAAAACTCATAATTACCTGCTAGGGATAGGGGCGCCGACAATCCGGGATGGGGCTCCTCTGCTGAGCCGATGCCATCTCGCCAGACTCGGGCCTGTTGAGAACACAACGATTTCCCCGGGGAGCAGAGCAAAGGGGAAAGAATAGGGGCGCAGTCTAACGGAGTTGTGCCGGATAAACGAGAAAAATGTGATGCTCCTCCCAGCACGCACAGAAAAGCCCTCTGCTCTCCACCGAATAATCCCGTTGACCAGTGAAGCACGAACCACACTATTAACTGACAACTTATTACCTGTCCCGCCATCGTGATGCGCGGGTCGCAGGCGCACGGGATAGCAGAGAACAAAAAGCAGAATAACGAGGTTAAGCTATGAGCACGCAATATCGTCCCCACGGCAACTGGCAGGCCAAGCTCTGCCTGCTGCTGCTTTTGCTGACCCCTTCCCTGCAGGCCAGTCAGACCCTGACCGTGGCCTGGAGCCACTGGCCCCCCTTCAGTCAAATCAACAACCGGGGTGAGCTGGACGGGCTGGATGTCAGCCTGACTCGCCAGATCCTCACCCAGGCGGGCTTTGCCCCCAAATTTCGTGAGATCCCCTGGGCGCGGGCACTCCATCTGGTGGAGCACGATCAGCTGGATGTGGCGATGGCCGCACTACCACTACCGGAGCGGCAGAAGTATGCCCGCTTCTCTGCACCCTATCGCCAGAGCGCCTATGTGCTGTTGAGTAATAACCCGATTCCAGGCCATCAGGATCGCTGGGGAAAGCTCGATACCTTGTCCAAACTGTGCCACAACAAGGATCTCAAAATTGGCAAACTGCGCGGTACTCGCCCCATTCATCAAATGGACGAGTGTCCTGCCCTCAAGGGGGCGACCGAGTACAATGCCGATGATCGACTAATCGAACTGCTGCTGGCCCGCCGTCTCGATGGCATCATTATGGAGTGGCAATATGCACGCTATCGGCTCTCCCAATTGGGCGCCGAGGGGTTTATCAGTTGTCAGCTGTTGCTGCACCATCAGCCGGTCAGCCTGATGTTTGCCAAAAACAGCATGAGCGAAGAGCAGCTCCTCAAGGTCAACGAGGCCATTCACGCTATGCCCAAACACCATGGGAAGTTCTCTCCCCCCAACTGCCGTCTCGATGCCGATCCGCAGGACGCTGATCACTCTTGATAACCGACGAGTGATAGAAGTACCGCAGAGCATAAGAACAAAGGCGACCCGAAGGTCGCCTTTGATTTGGTTGACGAACCAGCACCCTGAACAGGGTGCGATCAGTCGATGTGCAGCAATAGCGATCAACGCAGCTGTGGGGTATGGGTCAACACCCCCTGATTCTGGGCACGATGGCGCAGCAGGTGATCCATCAACACCAGCGCCAGCATGGCTTCGGCGATGGGCACGGCGCGAATGCCGACACAGGGATCGTGACGCCCCTTGGTGATCATCTCGATGGCCTCACCTTCGGTATTGATGGTCTTGCCCGGCACAGTGATGCTGGAAGTCGGTTTGAGCGCCATGCTCACCACAATATCCTGACCCGACGAGATGCCGCCCAGAATGCCACCCGCATGGTTGCTGGCAAAGCCCGCCGGGGTCATCTCGTCGCGATGCTCGGAGCCTTTTTGCTCCACCACCGCAAAGCCATCACCGATCTCCACCCCTTTCACCGCATTGATGCCCATCATGGCATGGGCAATGTCGGCGTCGAGACGATCAAACACCGGCTCACCCAGGCCCACCGGCACATTGCGCGCAATGACCTGCACCTTGGCACCGATACTGTTGCCCTCTTTTTTCAGGTCGCGCATATATTGATCGAGCGCTTCCAGCTTGCCCGCATCGGGGAAGAAGAAGGGATTCTGCTCAATCTGCGCCGCGTCAAACGCCTCAGCCTTGATGGGGCCGAGCTGGGAGAGAAAACCGGTGATCTCGATGCCATGTACCTGTTTCAGGTACTTCTTGGCAATCGCCCCCGCCGCCACTCGCATCGCGGTCTCGCGGGCAGATGAGCGACCACCGCCACGATAGTCCCGCTGACCATACTTCTGGTGGTAGGTGTAGTCAGCATGACCCGGCCGGAACAGATCCTTGATATCGGAGTAATCCTTGGAGCGCTGATCGGTATTCTCGATGAGCAGCCCGATGGAGGTGCCGGTGGTCTTGCCCTCGAACACCCCGGAGAGGATCTTCACCTCGTCCGGCTCGCGGCGCGGCGTGGTGTAGCGGGAAGTGCCGGGCTTGCGCCGATCCAGATCCCCCTGCAGATCCGCTTCGCTGATCTCCAGCCCAGGCGGGCAACCATCGACCACGGCGCCCAGCGCCAGGCCGTGGCTCTCGCCAAAGGTGGTGACCCGAAAGAGTTGACCAAAACTGTTCCCTGCCATGCGCGCTCCTGCTTAGTTCTTGTAGATGGCGAAATGATCCTGATACTGCACCAGCTCTTCACGGGTCATCACAAAGACGCCGTGACCGCCGTTTTCGAATTCAACCCAGGTAAAGGGGATCTCGGGGAACTGGGCTTCCAGATGGATCATGCTGTTGCCTACTTCGACCACCAGCACACCGTTATCCTTGAGGAAATCGGCGGCATGGGCCAGCAGACGCTTGGTCAGCTTGAGACCATCGGAGCCGGACGCCAGCGCCAGCTCGGGCTCGTGACGGAACTCTTCCGGCAGATCCGACATGTCTTCGGAGTCCACATAGGGCGGGTTGGAGACGATGAGATCGTATTTGTCGCCCGCCGGCAGATCGCGGAACAGATCGGAGCGGATCGGTATGACCTGCTGCTCCAGCCCGTGATCGTTGATGTTGCGCTCGGCCACGTTCAGTGCATCGATGCTGATGTCGATGGCATCCACTTCCGCTTCCGGGAACTCGTGGGCCATGATGATGGCGATACAGCCGGAGCCGGTGCACAAGTCCATGATCCGGGTCGGTTCATGTTTGAGGAAGGGCGCGAAACGGTTGGCGACCATCTCGGCAATGGGGGAACGGGGAATGAGCACCCGCTCGTCCACGTAGAACTCCCAACCGGCATACCAGGCCTTGTTGGTCAGGTAGGCGGCGGGTACCCGCTCCTGTACGCGGCGGATAATCAGTTCGGCGATACGGTGACGCTCGCTGCTGGTGAGACGGGAGTGGCGCATGGCCGGGTCTACATCCGGTGGCAGATGTAACGCGGGCAGTACCAGCTGCACAGCTTCATCCCAGGCGTTGTCGGTTCCATGACCGTAAAAAATCCCGGCGTCGTTGAAACGACTCATGGCCCAACGCAACATGTCCTGGATGGTGTGCATCTCGGCAACCACCTCATCGATAAATATCTTGTCCAAATCCACCTCCAAGTCGAGTAATATCCGGCCCGAGCCCCGTTTACGTTGCGGGCAAGACGCATACCTAATACATGAGCATCTGATGAAAAAAACGCCCTCACCGACAGACGAGGAAACCCTGCTGTTCCGCGATGCGATAAAAGGTACCCGGAAAATCAAGCAAGATACCATAAGGGCCGAGTTACGCCCGGTCAAGCAGAAACGCGAATTGCGCGAAACCCGCGAAAAGCTTGGGGTTGACCACTATTTCAGCGATGAGTATCAGCCCCATCTCGACGATGATGGGCCGACCCGTTACGTGCGGGAAGATGTGTCAAAATTTGAGCTGAAAAAGCTCAAGCGGGGCATTTATCCGCCGGAGATCTACCTGGATCTGCACGGCATGAACCAGCAGCAGGCAAAACAGGAGCTGGCCGCCCTGCTCACCCTCTGCCAGAAAGAGAACATTCACGTCGCCTCGGTGATGCACGGCATCGGCAAACATATTCTCAAACAGCGCATTCCCTGCTGGCTGGCCCAGCACCCCAATGTGCGCGCCTTCCATCAGGCTCCCCGCGAATGGGGTGGCGACAGCGCCATTCTGGTGTTGCTGGATATCGAAGAGTAGAAAAAGCAGCGCACAAACTAACTCTGCCCAACCGGTCGATTGAATCGCAGTGGTGATATAGAGGAGTCAAGATTGACCACCAGCATGCCGCCGTTGGGCAACTGCCACGCGAATAAGTCATCAAATCCGGCGGTCGTTAGGGCGCGGATCACCTTGGCGACCACACCGTGCGCCACCAGCAATACCCGCTCCCCCTGCATGGTCGAGGCCAGTGCCGTTAGTCCCTGCGAGACTCGGGCAATCACCTCATCCAGCGTCTCACCGCCAAGCGGAGCCTCCGCCCAGCGCCGGGTGATGTTGCGCACCCACAACTCGGGATAACGCGCCTTGGCCTCTGCCTGCGTCAGTCCCTCAAACAGACCGACATGCCGCTCACGAAAGGCCGGAGCAAGCTCCACAGGCAACCCCAACTGGCGTGAGAAGATCGCGGCGCTCTCTCTTGTTCGCAGCAGGGGCGACGCCAGCAACCGATCGAACGGGGCCAGTGTGGTCGCTATCTCATCGGCCAGCCAGCATATATGCCGCGCGCCATCTTGGTTGAGCCCGATATCCAACGCCCCTTGATAGCGCCCCTCGGCGTTGGCTTGGGTCTCTCCATGGCGGATCACTATCAGCTCCATGGTGTACTCCTCTTTCTACGTGGAATATCACAAAACTACTTCCCTTTCGGATAACGGGGATGATCGTCCTGGATCGGCAACCAGGAGAGCTGGCTGACGGTATGGATGTGATAGGTTGGTGCGACCGTTTCGGGGTTATCAAGTGAGACAATAGCCAGCGTCAGGTACTCGGGGTATTGAATGCTGCGATAGCTGAGGGTGGCGCCACAGGTTGCACAAAAGCCGCGTCGAATCGCCTCCGACGAGGCGTACTCAGTCAATACGCCGCATAGCCATTGCACCTGTTTCACCCGAAAATCCATCCAGGCGCCGACCGGAGCGCCGGTCGTGCGCTGACAATCCCGGCAGTGGCAAAAATCGGTAGCAAAGGGAGCAGCTAGCACCTTGTAGCGGATTGCACCACAATGGCAACCCCCCTCTAATATCCCGTTACGAGAAATCACCATCTTGTTTACCATCCAGTCCACGTTTGAAGGCATATATTGCCAGCCTAACATCCCGTTACACTAAGTTGATTAGTGCAGAAAACCAATGATATTTGCGATTTATCAGCGCCCGTTTCAGATAGTATTGACACAGTTCACCATTGTTCAGACAGAAGATAACCACTCTCACCTCCCATCATAACGGTTATGGGGGCTCTGATTAT
The DNA here is from genome assembly GCF_049170315.1 of Aeromonas sp. 604443. Lineage (NCBI taxonomy): Bacteria > Pseudomonadati > Pseudomonadota > Gammaproteobacteria > Aeromonadales > Aeromonadaceae > Aeromonas > Aeromonas sp. 604443. The sequence continues at coordinate 478,118 of NZ_JAAKMI010000001.1, read as the reverse complement.
TCATCCCGCTGACAATATGAGATATTGCCACTCACTACTGGCCTGCGAATATAAGACAAGCTCACCCGAGCCCATATAAATCTGTTCGTCGCAGCCATATTCCACGCTATTTAATTGGAACCTGCATGATGAAGTTATTCACTCCCCTGGTGGTTGCCACGGCGATCTTCTCTTCCGTGGCGATAGCAACCCCCTCTCCCCATATCGTCGGCGCCACCCTTGGCTATGGCACCCAGTCATTCAAAGCACAAAATGGGGATCAGGCCGATGGCGGTGACAATATGACTGCCGATCTCTATTACCGTTATATGTTCAACGATTATATCGGTATCGATTCAGGAATATTGTTTGGTACCGGTGGCGTAGTCAGCGCCCTCTTCGATGCAACCCTCAATGACGTAAAAGATATCCATTACAAAGGGATCCGCTCTGCCTTGTATGCACAATTCCCGGTCTCTTCCGGCAACAGCTTTTATGCCAAACTGGGTGCCAACGCCCACAGAGTCGAATACACGATCAACAAGGAAGATCAGAGCAACTCCGGGGTCGGTTTTTATGGCGCTGCGGGTTGGCAATATCGCTTTGATTCGGGTATCGGACTCAATGCGGAGTACCAATATATCCCCATGCCTCGACTCGATGTCAAAGGGGTCAGTGTCGGTCTCAACTACCGTTTCTGATCCCGCCTGATGGGGCGACAACAGGCCGATAACGGGTAAAAAGCAGGGAGATATCTCCTCCCTGCTGCCTGCTTGTTTCCACTACCGATAGATCATGGTGATTGACCATGATCCCAACGGCAACCTTATTTGGTCACCACCACAGCCCAGGGGCCACCTTTGGCGGGATCATCCCCTTGCGTCCACCATTTGGCCTGATAGACGGCGCCCTTGTAGCTCACCTTGTTGCCCGCGGTATAGACCTTGCTGGCCTCCCAGGCAGGCTGGCCATCAATGGGCGGGTCAACCGGATCGACCGGGGCAGGATCGAGCTTGGCGACGATCCGCACTTTCGGCCAGTTGGCGTGGGAACCGTAGAAGTTGGTCACGCACTTCTCGTAATCACCCGGCACCAGCGCAGAATAAGCGGTCTGGAAGCCCACCAGCTCACACTCGAAGGAGTAACCGCCCGGGCGATCAGGATAGTACTTCCAGTTGCCATCCCAGTTGGTGTAGAGCACGTCGGTAGCGCCGTTGAGATTGAGGCTGCCATAGGGAGTCTGCTGCCAGCAGGTGTTCTTCTCATCCGCCTTGACCGGGATCTGGTAGTGGTTGGCCAGCCCTTCCCAGTAGCGGATGCGATTGACCGGCTGCCCCTTGTCCTTGTTCTGTTCACCACACTCGATACCGCCGTTGATGACGTTGATGGTGGTACCGAAGCCATAGCCGATACCGGCGTCAGCTTCCCGTTTGGAGGGTACCCAGGTGCGATCAATCACGTGCAGCATGGCCGGTTTCGGGGCCTGCGGGGTGAGGAAGAACCAGATGGCAGAAGCGAGGTTGAGCCAGGAGTCCGCCACCAGCCCCGGGTTGTTGAGCAGCACTGAGGCATCGCCATCAAACATCGCCTCGGAGAAGGCCCCGTAGTTGAAGTGGTAAGAAAGCTGCTTGGCGCCGCGGCCAAAGTAACCTTGTCCGGTACTGCAGGGCCACTTCTTGTTCTGCCAGTCGTTCTGGCCACAGCCGGTGGTATAACCGGTCTGTCCCTCTGACCAGCCCATCTCCCGCACATGCACCAGCGCCTGTTGCCACTCCTCCAGCCCCAGCGGGTTATCGGAGACGTTCTCCTTGGCAATATGGCCGCCGGTCTCCTGAGAGAAGTGGGCAAAGGCCGTCACAATGGATTTTTTACAGATCGCATCAGAATCGCGCCCGTCGTTATATTCGCCGCAGAACGCAGGAAATTTACCGATGGCCCGCAAGAAGCGGACATAGGTATATTCCGGCGCGGCCATCTGGGTTAAATATTCCCATTCAGATTGGGGAAATACCCGTTCAACCCGTTTTACGTTGTCAGGATTGCTTGCCAGACCCGGTTCAATGGCATCGACTATTTTATTTGACCGGGTGGCCAGTGCCTTGGCCCATATTGTATACATGGGGTTGGCCGTCTTGGCCTTTTCCACCGCGGCCAGATCCGGGGCCGCAATCACATATCCTCCCGCATTTTGTGGATCGGGTTGAATATTCATGGTTGCACTCATTACGGCATAGCTGGGCAATACGCAAGCGGCAGCGATCAGCCAGACACAACGCTTGGGTTTGAACATGTTTATCGTCCTTGTTTGAATTAATGCGCTCCAAGAGTAGGTGTTCCAACAACTAAATTCACGATGAAAATTAAGAAATGCGCGTAATTTGTGAACCATTTCACCTTGTGATATTCAGTGCAGCTGAAACAAAGAAATAGAACCCAAACGAAAACGCCAAAGCGTGATCTTTCGCCCATTTTTAGAACAGTTGAGACGGCCAGGTGGCCTGCCATACGGTCATTGTTCGTGATGAAAAAAATGGCTGACCCGCTTCACCAGTCAGCCATCAACAATGTTCAAATAACGCTCACAAAGAGCTCGCTGTCAGGCGCGCACGGCACGGATCAGGATATTGCGCGGGGTCATGGGTTTGGCACAGAACTCCCCCACTTCGACCCGATAACCCTGCTCTTGCAAAAAGAGCGCGCGATCCAGCGCCAGCCAGATCTCGAGAGGACGGCGAAACAGATGACGCACCAGCTCCATGCGGGCGACATCACCAAAGCGACGCTCCCCGTGCTCCAACCAGGCGGGATAGTCGAGCCCGGCGGGCAGCACAATCCCTTTGCGTTCAGCAGCCCAAACGCAGAATGCCTCGAAGGTGCCGGTCAGCAGGCTCTTTTGCATATTGGGCACCGGCAGATACTCATCTATGCCACGCACCTGACGCTGCAGGCAGTCAAACCCGAGACGCCACACCACTTCCTGCTCACGCAAGCGGGCTATCCGCGCACCGCCGGTGACCGTCTCCTGTAGCGGCAACTTGAGATCCGCCTTGCTCAACACCAGCTCGCTGGAGTTGGCCGCGGCCGACAGCGGGCGATAGTAGCTGGTACGGATCAGGTGGTAACAACAGGGAGAGATAGTCACGCCGCGGGCACTGCGTTCGGCCACCCGCTCCAGCAGATGGGTGTGCAGCTCGCCGCAGGCATGGAGTGCCATAGCGTGATGTTCGGGGGCGATCAGCGCCGCCGACTCGGGGGCAAAAGCATCGGCGCAGGTAAAGGTCATATTCGCGCCATCCCGCTCGGCCAGCAGCCGACCTTCGTCACAAAGCTGCCCTTGCAACTCCAGACTGAGGATAGGAGCCTGTCGATGAAGTGACACCAGCCGCCCAAGATGCCCCTTGCCAGCACACCACTCCAGATAGGGGCCCTGATGGGCAGGCAGACAGGCGGTGAACGACTCGATCTGGGCCTGCTTGCGCCCCGGCATATGCAGCGCCATCTCCTTGCTGCAAGTGATGGGCTCAGGGGTAAACGGGGCAAGCTGGCTGAGTTGCTGCAGCTCGGCTCCCTCGGCAATCCAGGGGGCAAGCAGACTGCTGAGGGCATCCATATCCGCATCGAACTCCGCCAACTGGGTCAGCGTCAGCCCATTGAGCAACGTCGCCAGTTCGGGCACCTCATCGGCAAAGGCCATGGTCAAATGATGATATGGCTGATATTGCCACCAGCGTCGGTAGCGGGTGAGCAGTCGATCCAGTTGTTGAAAACGTTGAGCCAGCACGAATGCCCCTGCCTTGCAGTCAAAAAGGAGGCTCATTCTAGCGATCCCGCTTCAAATTGCACTCTCAATACCTGACGATCAGCACTGCGCAACACCACCACCAACCCTGTGAGCCAGGGCAGATCTGACAAAGTGCGGGGTTTTATGCTATATTCGCCCCCCTCTTTCACGCGCCCCGCCCTACGCGGGACGCTTTACACTAGCTATGGGACCAACAACATGACCATCAACGCCATTCTGCAAGCGCGCGCGGGCGCCAAGTGTGAACTGTGCAGCGCCGAGCAGGCGCTGACCGCCTTCGTGGTGCCTCACTCCCCCGCCAGCGACGATGATCACAGCGTTGCTATCTGTGACACCTGCCGTGGTCAGCTGGAACAACCGGATACCCTGGTGGTGAACCACTGGCGTTGCCTGAGTGACAGCATGTGGAGCCAGGTGCCTGCGGTGCAGGTGATGGCATGGCGCCAGCTCAAAGCACTCTCCGGCAAGGGTGAAGTATGGGCTCAGGATCTGCTGGACATGATGTACATGGAAGACGAAGCCAAGGCTTGGGCTGAAGCTGGTATTGCTGACGAAGATGACGACAGCGTACCGACCGTTGACTCCAACGGCGCCGTGCTGCAAGAGGGCGACTCCGTTACCCTGATCAAGGATCTGGACGTGAAAGGCGCCGGTTTTACCGCCAAGCGCGGCACCCTGGTCAAGGGCATCCGTCTGACCAACAACCCGCTCCATATCGAAGGCAAGGTCAACGGCGTGCAGATCGTACTGGTTGCTGCCTACATGAAAAAGGCCTAAAGCCAAGGGCGATTGCTCTGCTCTCTGCTGCCAGAGCACAAGCACAAGCACAACGAAAAAGGATGGCGTCACGCCATCCTTTTTTTATGCCTGCTTGCCGCAAACGGCCAACTTGAGCCCATAACAGGCCAGCCAAAGCAAAAAGGCGCATCCGGATGGACGCGCCTTCTTTACAGGGCCGATACCGTTAACCGGCAGCGGAAACGATCACTCAGGAGGAGAGTTTGCCATCCAGCTCTGCAATCTTGGCAGACCAGTAGGCCGGGCCGGTTTCGTGGATATTGTTGCCTTCGGAGTCGACCGCAACAGTCACCGGCATATCTTCCACTTCAAACTCGTAGATCGCTTCCATGCCGAGATCGGCAAAAGCTACCACGCGCGCCTTCTTGATGGCCTTGGCCACCAGATAGGCGGCGCCACCAACGGCCATCAGATAGACAGCCTTGTGCTGCTTGATACTCTCGACGGTTTTCGGGCCTCGCTCGGATTTGCCGATCATGCCGATAAGGCCAGTTTCACCCAGCATCATGTCGGTGAACTTGTCCATCCGGGTGGAGGTGGTGGGGCCTGCCGGGCCAACTACTTCGTCACGCACCGCATCAACCGGGCCAACGTAATAGATGAAGCGGTTGGTGAAATCGACCCCTTCAGGCAGCCCTTCGCCATTTTTCAGCATGTCGGCGATACGCTTGTGGGCGGCGTCGCGACCTGTGAGGATCTTGCCGGAGAGCAGCACGGTATCACCGCTCTTCCAGCTGGCCAGTTCGGCCTTGGTGATGCCATCGACGTTGACGCGGCGCACGTTGCCACCCGCTTCACGGGTGATCTCCGGCCAGTCACTCAGTTTCGGCGGAGTCAGTTCGGCAGGGCCTGAACCATCCAGCTCGAAGTGAACGTGGCGGGTCGCGGCGCAGTTGGGGATCATCACCACCGGCTTGGAAGCGGCATGAGTCGGCGCAGATTTCACCTTCACATCCAGCACGGTTGTGAGGCCGCCCAGACCCTGGGCACCGATCCCCAGCTTGTTGACCTTGTCGTAGAGCTCGACCCGCAGCTTCTCTTCGGTGGTTTGCGGGCCACGGGCGATCAGCTCCTGAATGTCGATGTGCTCCATCAGAGCCTCTTTGGCCAGCACCGCCGCTTTCTCGGCGGTACCGCCGATGCCGATGCCCAGCATGCCGGGGGGGCACCAGCCTGCGCCCATGGTCGGCACGGTTTTCAGCACCCACTCGACGATATCGTCAGAGGGGTTGAGCATCACCATCTTGGATTTGTTCTCGGAACCGCCGCCTTTGGCCGCGATGCTCACTTCCACCTTGTTGCCGGGGATCATGTCGATATGGACCACGGCAGGGGCGTTGTCTTTGGTGTTTTTGCGACTGCCGGCCGGATCGGCCAGCACGGAGGCGCGCAGCGGGTTGTCAGGATTGGTGTAGGCACGACGGGTCCCTTCGTCCACCATCTCCTGCACTGTCATGTCGCTGTCCCACTGGACCTGCATGCCAATTTTGACGAAACAGGTCACGATGCCGGTGTCCTGGCAGAGCGGACGATGACCTTCGGCGGACATGCGGGAGTTGATCAGGATCTGGGCCAGCGCATCTTTGGCGGCCGGGTTGGCCTCACGGTCATACGCCGCTTTGGCAGCCTGAACAAAATCCAACGGGTGGTAATAGGAGATGTACTGGAGGGCATCTGCGATAGAATCGATGAAATCCTGTTTTTTTATAATGCTCATATCATCCTCACTGGTCCTTGTCTCTACCACGGAGCAGGGCAAGGGCTTCCATATGATGGGCCGTGCTGACGTGCTGGCTAAAAACTATCAACCAACAAAAAACGAACGACACGGCAGTTTTTTCTTAAGTCACCGACACCTATGATACGCTTGCCCACCAGCACCGACTAGGGTTCGGGAACCAAACTGTTGCCTGTGTAACATAAAATGACGCCAACACTTCATATCCATCATCTAGACCATAGTGCTGAACTCCATCAGCTTTTTGCCCGCCTGCAACATCAGCCGTGGGCCATGTTGCTGGAATCGGCGGGACCACTCGGCGCCGATAACAGCTTTGATATCATCAGCGCCGATCCGCTGGCGACCCTCGAAACCCGCGGCGAAGTGACCACTCTGCGTGTCGGGGCGAATATCAGCAAACACCACGAAGATCCCCTCGCCCTGCTGGCCCATACCCAGCAACAGCTGCTGGGGGAGCTGGATCTGTGTGCCACTCACCTACCCTTTATTGGCGGCGCCCTCGGCTTGTTTGGCTATGATCTCGGCCGCCGCTTCGAGCGACTGCCAGTGCAGGCCGCCGCCGATATCGCGGTGCCAGACATGGCGGTGGGCATCTACGACTGGGCGCTGCTGCGCAATGTGGCGACCGGCGACTGGCAGCTGGTGCACTGGGGGGATGAAGCGGGCCTTGCCAACCGGCTGGCCTGGCTTGAACAGCAGCAGGCCAAACCGGCCCCTGCTTTTGCCTTGCAGGGGTCGTGGCAGAGCAATATGAGCCGCGCCGAGTATGGCGAGAAATTTGCCCGTATTCAGGAATATCTCGCCGCGGGGGATTGCTACCAGATCAACCTGACCCAGCGTTTCAGCGCCCCCTATCAGGGGGATGAGTGGCAGGCCTATTGCCTGCTGGCAACCGCCAACAAGGCCCCCTTCTCAGCCTTTATCCGTCTGCCGGAGAGCGCGCTGCTGAGCCTCTCCCCCGAGCGGTTTCTGCTGCTCGATGGCCGTCATATCGAAACCAAACCCATCAAGGGCACTCGCCCTCGCCACCCCGATCCGGTGACCGATCGGCAAGTCGCGCGGGAGCTGGCGCAAGCCGACAAGGACAGATCAGAGAATCTGATGATCGTTGATCTGCTGCGCAACGATATCGGTCGGGTCAGCCGGCCAGGCTCGGTCAGCGTGCCTCATCTCTTTGCGGTGGAGTCGTTTCCGGCGGTACATCATCTGGTCTCCACCATCCATGGTGAGCTGGATGCACGCTGGCAAGGGGTCGATCTGCTGCGCGCCTGTTTCCCTGGTGGCTCCATCACCGGCGCCCCCAAAATCCGGGCTATGGAGATCATCGAAGAGCTGGAGCCCCAGCGCCGCAACGCCTATTGCGGCAGCATCGGCTATCTCAGCCAGCACGGCCGGATGGATACCAGCATCTGCATTCGCACTTTGATCGCCGAAGCGGGTCGCCTGCACTGCTGGGCCGGTGGCGGCATCATCGCCGACTCTGACGCCGACAGCGAATATCAGGAGACTTATGACAAGGTCGCCCGCATCCTGCCGCCGCTGTCGGCGCTGTAACCCTCCCCACTGTCAGGTCAACGCACAGGAGAGCTCCCCGCCATGGATCGCCACGAACTGCTGACCCGCTTCCAGTTGCAGCGACCCGCCCCGGCCCATCGCCTCGCCATCGGCGGGCTCAGTCCGGCGGCGGTGTTGATCCCGGTGGTGATGCGCGATGAGGGGCTCAGCGTGTTATTGACCCGGCGCAGCCCCCGGCTGCGTCATCATGGGGGGCAGATCAGCTTTCCCGGCGGGCGACAGGATCCCGGTGACGAAAACCTGATTGCCACGGCGCTGCGGGAGACCGAAGAGGAGCTCGGCATTCCGGCCCGACTGATTGAAGTGATCGGCACCCTCAACCCGCTCAATACGGTGTCACGATTCGAGGTGCTGCCGGTGCTGGGGCTGCTCGATGGCAACTATCCTCTCATCCTGAGTCCGGATGAGGTGGATCACGCCTTCGAAGTGCCGCTGACCCATCTGCTGGATCGACGCAACCACATCCCCCTAACCCTTTCCAGAGGGGGGAAAGCACACACCATCTACTGGATCCCCTGGCAACAGCACTTTATCTGGGGGGCTACCGCCAGCATGATCAACCAGCTAGCCCAGCATCTCGCAAAATAACAATTTACCTACATTTGGCTGAGCGAGATTTAATCATTAACACTAAAATAACGTGCCAATTGATAAACAATAATTGAATTTTTCTTGTTTTGATCACATTTCTATAAGAAAGTGCGGTTTTTCGTGCCGTAAAGATGAATTTGATCAACATTTTTGATTAGAAAAACCGTATCCTTGCGCCGACTTAATAAGAACCACACATTCGGGGTGAGATAGATGTCAAACACAGTCACTGGCACGCAGGGAGTTGCGGCGTCAACAGAGCAAGGGATCAGCTCTACTCAAACCACTCGTTGGGAAAAACGCGACTCTACCTGGGTCATCAGTCTGTTCGGGACCGCGGTTGGCGCGGGGATCCTGTTCCTGCCGATCAACGCGGGTATGGGCGGTTTCTGGCCGCTGGTCGTCATGGCGCTGCTGGTAGGTCCCATGACCTATCTGGCCCACCGTGGTCTGGCCCGCTTCGTGCTCTCCTCCAAAAAGCCAAATGCAGACATCACCGAAGTGGTGGAAGAGCACTTTGGCGTGGGTGCCGGTAAATTAATCACCCTGCTCTACTTCTTCGCCATCTACCCCATCGTGCTGATCTACGGCGTGGGCATCACCAACACCGTGGAAAGCTTCATGGTCAACCAGCTGCAGATGAGTGCCCCGCCGCGCTGGATCCTCTCCATCGTGCTGATCATGGGCATGATGTCGGTGATGCTGGCCGGTGAAAAGCTGATGCTGAAAGTGACCGAGCTGCTGGTTTATCCGCTGATCGCCATTCTGGCCGGTATCTCTTTGTACCTGATCCCGGACTGGACCGGTGCCGCGCTGGAGCAGGTGCCCTCTGCCAAGGATTTCGCCACTACCCTGTGGCTGACCATCCCGGTACTGGTCTTCTCCTTCAACCACAGCCCGGCTATCTCCAGCTTCTCTCTGGCCCAGCGCCGCGACCACGGTGATCAGGCTGTCGAGAAAGCCGATGCCATCCTCAAGCGTACCGCCATGGTGCTGCTGGGCTTTGTGATGTTCTTCGTCTTCTCCTGCGTCATGAGCCTGACACCGGCCCAGCTGGCAGAAGCCAAGGCTCAGAACATCGCCGTGCTCTCCTATCTGGCCAACCAGCATGCCAGCCCCATCATCTCCTACTTCGGTCCGCTGGTTGCGTTCGTCGCCATCGTCTCCTCCTTCTTCGGCCACTATCTGGGTGCCCGTGAAGGTCTGAAGGGGATGATCGTGCAGAACATGCGCAAGTCCGGCAAAGAGCCGAACGCCAAGAAAGTCGAGATGTTCATCATCGCCTTCTTCATCCTGACCCTGTGGGGCACTGCCATTGCCAACCCCTCCATCCTGGGCATGATTGAATCCTTGGGCGGCCCGATCATCGCCACCATCCTGTTCATCATGCCGATGTACGCCATCAAGCGCGTACCGGCCATGGCGAAGTATCAGGGTCATATCAGCAACGTATTTGTCGCTGTGATGGGGATGATCGCCATCTCCGCCATCCTCTATCAGCTGGTCGGTTAATCCCCTACCTGCCGCTGATAGCAAAAAGCCAGCCGAACACTCGGCTGGCTTTTTTATCTCTGCAATCTGTGCCTCCGCGATTACCCTGCTCTCCCCTTATTACTCCCTTTGTTGGATATCTGTATGCTCACCAGCGCCATGATTGAACATGCTTAGAGTTTCACCATGTACCGCCCCCATACCCGCAGCTCAATATCGCCAACACGTTTACTCCCCCTCACCAAACCATGATGGCGTGTCTGATAGGACGGGTTCATCTGCCGCAGCCAGCCACCTCCATTCTTCTGTGATGCTGTGATTATCCTGAAGATCTGGGGTAAGCCATAGCAATTGGCTCTTGGCAGAGCAGGCAAAAATGTATAGCGCACCACAGAGGGAGTAAGCACAACTCAAAGGGATAAAGATAAGGCAGCGCCCTGGACAAGGGCGACAGAATGTCCGGCACATCAGCCAATGAGATTGATCAAAGAGGAAAAGAGAGCAAAGCCGACAATAAAAAGCGCCCTCCGAAGAGGGCGCAAGTGTGTTGCGAAACTGACCGTTGCGAGATCAGGCTTCGCGGCTCGGTACCGGAGCCACATCCAGCAAGGTTTCATCTTCGGCCATGCACGCTGCGGCGGTGAACAGCACGTCGGTGGAGCTGTTAAGGGCTGTCTCGGCAGAATCCTGCAGCACACCGATGATAAAGCCGACGGCCACCACCTGCATGGCGATGTCGTTGCTGATACCAAACAGGCTACAGGCCAGCGGGATCAGCAGCAAGGAGCCACCGGCGACACCGGACGCGCCACAGGCGCTGACGGTGGCTACCACGGAGAGCAGCACAGCAGTTGCCATGTCCACTTCCATCCCCAGGGTATGTACCGCCGCCATGGCGAGCACAGTGATGGTGATGGCCGCACCCGCCATGTTGATGGTGGCACCCAGCGGAATGGATACCGCATAGGTATCCTCCGGCAGACGCAATTTTTCACACAGCGCCATGTTGACCGGGATATTGGCCGCAGAGCTGCGGGTAAAGAAGGCAGTTACACCACTCTCTTTCAGGCAAGTCAGCACCAGTGGATAGGGGTTGCGCTTGATCTTCCAGAAGACGATCAACGGGTTGACCACAAAGGCGATAAACAGCATGCAGCCGATCAGCACCACCAGCAGTTGAGCATAGCCAAACAGGGCATCGAAGCCGGTCTCAGCTAGAGTGGAGGCAACCAGACCCAGGATCCCGAGCGGAGCACAGCGGATCACCGCTTTCACGATGGCGGAGACACCGTGAGACAGGTCAGTGATGAGCGCCTTGGTGCTCTCGTTGGCATGGCGCATGGCGATACCCAGACCGATGGCCCACGCCAGGATCCCGATATAGTTGGCATCCATCAGCGCCTTGACCGGGTTGGTCACCACGTTGAACAGCAGGGTCTGCAGCACCTCGGTGATCCCGCCGGGCGGGGTGATCTCGGCAGTATTGGCCACCAGATGGAGGTTGGAGGGGAACAGGAAGCTGGCAATCACCGCGACCACGGCCGCAGAGAAGGTACCAAACAGGTAGAGCGCCAGCAGCGGGCGAATATTGGTCTTCTGACCCTGCTTGTGACCAATGATGGCCGCCATCACCAGTACGAATACCAGCAGCGGAGCTACCGCTTTCAGTGCACCAACGAACAGACTGCCAAGCAGACCTGCCGTTTTCGCCCACTCGGGCGCAAACAGTGCCAGCAAGATACCGAATACCAGACCAACCAGGATCTGGCTGACCAGGCTGGTGCTATTGACCAGCCGAAGGAGGGGGTGTTGTTGTGTCATCAAAAAAGTCCCTAAGCACCGTAGTGCATGAATCATGAGTCCTGTCTGCAACCACTCATCGGGAGACCCCTGTCGCCCGAATGTGGTGTCTGTGGCCAGCCTTCTGCCGGGCCGATCCGCCAGTCACCGGATTGCATGACGGAATATCCCATTCGCCATCTTTTTTTTCCAGAGACTCACCAAAAAATATCCCGTTTCCATCACAAAAAACCGCAACAAAACCTTAACCACAGCGCAACCACCCATTTTTGTACGTTTTATCGACACTCTCTGCCCTTACCCTCACGACCATTCCTGTGTCACCCGTGACCGGCATCGCTGTGCTATCATCCCCCATTTGCCGCGGAGCCTTGCCATGATCCCATCCCTGCTCAACCAATATTTTGGTTTCTCCGCACTCAGGCCAGGTCAGGAAGCGGTGATCAGCCGGGTGCTGGCAGGTCAGAGTGCCGCCGCCATCTTTCCCACCGGCTCCGGCAAGTCCCTCTGTTATCAACTGCCGGCCCTCGCCCTGCCTCACCTGACCCTGGTTATCTCGCCGCTACTGGCGCTGATGCACGATCAGCTCGCCTTCCTTAAAAGCAAGGGAATAAGCGCCGCTACCCTCGACTCAAGCCAGAGCCCGGAGGAGAGCCGACGAGTGATGCAGCAGGCGCTGGATGGCCAGCTCAAGATCCTGATGATCTCGGTGGAGCGACTCAAGAACGAGCGCTTTCGCCGCTTTATCCAGCAAGTGCCGCTCTCGCTGCTGGTCGTCGATGAGGCGCACTGTATCTCGGAGTGGGGCCACAACTTTCGCCCCGACTACCTCAAGCTGCCGAGCTATCGCCATGATCTGAAGATCCCGCAGGTATTGCTGCTCACCGCCACCGCCACACCGGCGGTGATTCAGGATATGCAGACCAAATTCGGCATCGCGCCGGAGGGGGTCGTGGTCACCGGTTTCTACCGCCCCAATCTTGATCTGGCGGTCATTCCCCTGTCGCCCGACGCGCGGGATAGCTGGCTCGCGCAGGAGTTGGCCAACGATCCGGCGGCCCCCACCATCGTCTACGTCACTTTGCAACACACCGCAGAAGCCTGTGCCGAGCAACTCATTAGAGAAGGGATCAACGCCCGCGCCTATCATGCCGGACTCGACTCGGCGCTGCGCAGTCAGATCCAGCACGACTTCATGGCGGGCAAGGTGGATTGCATCGTCGCCACCATCGCCTTTGGGATGGGGATCGACAAAGCGGATATCCGGCGGGTCATTCACTACGATCTGCCCAAATCCATCGAAAACTACAGCCAGGAGATTGGCCGCGCCGGAAGGGATGGCCAACCATCGCGCTGTATCGTGCTGGCCAACCAGAGCCAGCTGCCGGTGCTGGAGAACTTCGTCTACGGCGATACGCCGGATTTGAGTGCCATCCTCCAGCTCCTTGCCATCATCAAGCAGAGTGGGAGCGAGTGGGAATTCACCCTGCTGCGCCTCTCCAACGACACCAATATCCGCCAGTTGCCCCTTAAAACCCTGCTGGTCTATCTGGAGATGGCAGGCATCATCACCCCGGCCTACAGCTACTACGCCGACTACCGCTTCAAGTTTGTGCTGGATAAAGACGAGATTGTGAGCCGCTTCAATCCGGATCGCCGCCAGTTTCTGGAACAGCTGTTCGCCTGTGCCCCGCAAGCGCGCAGCTGGTGCACCATGGACTTTGACGCCCTCTGGCAGGGCTATCAGGGGGAGCGGCAGCGGGCGGTTGCGGCGCTCGACTACCTGCAGCAGCAAGGCTGGATCGAGCTTGAAAGCAAACAGATGACCGAGGTCTACCGGATCAACCGTCAGGGGTGGGACAACGAGCAGGAAGCAAAAGCCCTGCACGCCCTGTTCCTGCAAAAAGAGCAGAGCGAGCTGGCCAGACTGCAAGCCATGCTCGACTTTTTCACCTCAAGTGAGTGCCTGAGCCACCGCCTCGCCCGCTATTTTGCCGATGAGGTGGCGCCGGTTCATTGTGGCCACTGTTCGGTTTGTCGCGGCGAGGTGGCACATCTCCCGCCCCTGCCCTCACTGACCATGCCAAACGAGGCGGGGATCCGCGCCTGGTGCGATCCGCTGATTGCCAAGACAGGTTCGGTGGATGCGCGTGTTCTGGCCCGCTTCTTGTGCGGTATCGCCACACCGTTGACCAGCCGGGTCAAAGCCAAATCGCTGGCGGGTGCAGGCCAGTTGGCCGCCCACCCGTTTGCCCGCGTCCTCGCGGCCGTGCAACAAGCCTACCCTTGCTAGATGAGTGCTGGCGGCGTCAATAGCCACCAGCAGAAACAAGCGTTTACAGACGCAGAAAAAGAAGACCCTCGCGGTTGCGAGGGTCAAGCCAACGGAAACGTGCTTAAACAGAGCTTGGTGAGGCAACAGTCAACTCTCTTGCTAAAGCGTCTTGCTGCTCACACATCGCCAATCTAGGGCACTCAAAATGTAGCGTCAATGTAAAAATTAGAGTCAAAACTCCAAACAAAGTGATTTACGTTGACGTTCACGTAACGACATTCTCATCCATAACCCCGCTAACCCGCAGCCCCATTGCCTTTCGTCAAACCCCTTAATCTTTTCGCAATAAGTTCCCTGTTTCCCATAAACATTTATTTTTTATGTCTTTGACATTTACCTCACTATCGTGGCAAAAATAATTTAACAGTCAGTAACATAGCGGTGTTGTTGACTGACCCTCCCCGCACAAGGATCGGGCAGGTTTCTTCAGAATTTAACCTATCAACCGTGATGGATTACTGGAGTCTGTTGACTAGGCTTTAAAAGCGCACAACACAAAAGCAGTCATCCACTTTTTTCAGGGTAAGCGACTATAACGAGGGCAAAGTTATGGGCATATTCGAGCATTACCAACAGCGATATGAAAAAGCGAGAGAAGAGGAATATACCATCCAGGAGTTCCTGGATATGTGTAAGCAGGACAAAGCCTGCTACGCCTCCGCAGCCGAACGTCTGCTGACCGCCATTGGTGAGCCGGAGATGGTAGACACCTCAGCCAACCCCAGACTGAGCCGACTCTTCTCCAACCGCGTCGTGGCACGCTATCCCGCCTTCAAGGATTTCTACGGGATGGAAGAGGCCATCGAACAGATCGTCTCCTACCTCAAACACTCCGCCCAGGGGTTGGAAGAGAAGAAACAGATCCTCTATCTGCTGGGCCCCGTTGGCGGCGGTAAATCCTCGCTGGCAGAGAAACTCAAATCCCTGATGCAGAAGGTGCCCATCTATCGCATCAAGGGCTCACCGGTCAACGATCACCCCTTCTGCCTGTTCGACATCGAAGAGGATGGGGAGATCCTGGAAAAAGAGTACGGCATCCCGCGCCGTTACCTGCGTCCCATCATGTCCCCCTGGGTGGCCAAACGCCTGCACGAGTTTGGCGGCGACATCACCAAGTTCAAGGTGGAGAAGGTCAACCCCTCCATCCTCGATCAAATCGCCATTGCCAAGACTGAACCCGGTGATGACAACAACCAGGACATCTCCTCACTGGTCGGCAAGGTCGACATCCGCATGCTGGAGCACTTCGCCCAGGATGACGCCGATGCCTACTCCTACTCAGGTGCGCTGTGTAAAGCGAACCAGGGGGTGATGGAGTTTGTGGAGATGTTCAAGGCCCCCATCAAGGTGCTGCACCCGCTGCTGACAGCAACCCAGGAGGGTAACTACAACGGCACCGAGGGGCTCTCCGCCCTCCCCTTTGACGGCATTCTGCTGGCCCACTCCAACGAATCCGAGTGGCAGCAGTTCCGCAACAACAAGAACAACGAGGCCTTCCTCGACCGCGTTTACATCGTCAAGGTCCCTTACTGCCTGCGCGTCTCCGAAGAGGTGAAGATCTACGAGAAACTGCTGATCAACAGCGAGCTGACCGAGGCCAAATGCGCTCCGGGCACCCTCGAGCTGCTGGGCCAGTTCTCGGTACTGTCACGGCTGAAAGAGCCGGAAAACTCCAGCATCTACTCCAAGATGCGGGTCTATGATGGCGAGAGCCTCAAAGACACCGATCCCAAGGCGAAGAGCTATCAGGAGTATCGCGACTACGCCGGTGTGGACGAGGGGATGAATGGTCTCTCTACTCGCTTTGCGTTCAAGATCCTCTCCCGCGTCTTCAACTTCGACCACGCGGAAGTGGCCGCCAACCCGGTGCACCTCTTCTATGTGCTGGAGCAACAGATCGAGCGCGAACAGTTCCCGCAAGAGCTGCACGATCGCTACCTTGAGTTCATCAAGGGCTATCTGACCCCGCGCTATGTGGAGTTCATCGGCAAGGAGATCCAGACCGCCTATCTCGAGTCCTACTCCGAGTACGGTCAGAACATCTTCGATCGCTACGTCACCTACGCCGACTTCTGGATCCAGGATCAGGAGTACCGTGACCCCGAAACCGGCCAGCTGTTTGACAGAGCGTCTCTCAACAGCGAGCTGGAGAAAATTGAAAAACCCGCCGGGATCAGCAACCCGAAGGATTTCCGCAACGAAATCGTCAACTTCGTGCTGCGTGCCCGGGCCAACAATGCAGGCCGTAACCCCAACTGGACCAGTTACGAGAAGTTGCGCACCGTGATCGAGAAGAAGATGTTCTCCAACACGGAAGAGCTGCTGCCGGTTATCTCCTTCAACAGCAAAACCTCGGCCGAGGAGCAGAAGAAGCACGATAACTTTGTCGAACGGATGATGGAGAAAGGCTACACCCGCAAACAGGTGCGACTGCTCTCCGAATGGTATCTCAGGGTACGCAAGTCATCCTGACCCTGACTGTTCAAGGGGGAGTTATGGCGCATTTTATCGACCGCAGGCTCAACGGCAAAAACAAAAGCGCTGTCAATCGGCAGCGCTTCATCCGCCGCTACAAGAAGCAGATAAAACAAGCGGTCTCGGATGCTGTCTCCAAGCGCAGCATTCAGGACGTAGACAAGGGCGAGAGCATCAGCATCCCGACCAAGGATATCGGCGAGCCCCATTTTCATCAGGGGCACGGCGGTAAACGGGAGATGGTGCATCCCGGCAATGATCAGTTCGTCTCCGGCGACAAGATTGACCGCCCCAAAGGAGGGGGCGGTGGACAGGGTTCCGGCGAGGGACAGGCATCCAATCAGGGAGAAGGGGCCGATGATTTCGTGTTCCAGATCTCCAAGGATGAGTATCTCGATCTGCTGTTTGAAGATCTGGAGCTGCCTAGGCTGCAGAAAACCCAGCTCAATCAGCTGATGGAGGTCAAAACCTATCGGGCGGGCTACACCTCAAACGGGGTGCCCGCCAACATCAACGTGGTGCGTTCCCTGCAAAATTCGCTGGCGCGGCGCATGGCGCTGCAAGCGGGCAAGAAACGCCAACTGCACCAACTGGAAGAGCGGCTGGCTCTGCTGGCCACCGATCCCAACGAGCACTTTGCCGAAATAGCCCTGCTCGAGAAGGAGATCAGGGAGCTGAAACGACGGATAGACGCGGTGCCGTTTATTGACACCTTCGACCTCAAATTCAACAACTTCGTCAAACGGCCCGTCCCTTCCAGTCAGGCGGTGATGTTCTGTCTGATGGACGTATCGGGCTCCATGGATCAGGCCACCAAGGAGATGGCCAAGCGTTTCTATATCCTGCTCTATCTGTTCCTGAGCCGGACCTATAAGAATGTCGAGGTGGTCTATATCCGCCACCATACCCAGGCCAAGGAGGTGGACGAGCACGAGTTCTTCTACTCCCAGGAGACCGGCGGCACTATTGTCTCCAGTGCGCTCAAGATGATGAATGACATCATCAACGAGCGTTACCCCGCCAACCAGTGGAACATCTATGCGGCGCAGGCGTCGGATGGTGACAACTGGGCTGATGACTCACCGCAGTGCAGGGAGATCCTGGCGCGGGACATCATGCCAAGGGTGAGGTACTACTCCTACATCGAGATCACCACCCGTGCCCACCAGACCCTGTGGCACGAATATGAGTCGGTAGCCAGCCAGTTCCCCCACTTTGCGATGGAGCACATTCGCAAGGTCGAGGATATCTATCCGGTGTTCCGCGAGCTGTTCAAGAAACAAGCGGCGTGAGGAGGTCACATGATCGAAACAGAAAAACGTGTAGCGCCACTGGATGACGGACCAGACTGGAACTTCGATCTGCTGGAGACCTATCACCAGGAGATCGCCCGGGTCGCCCGTTTCTACAAGCTGGATACCTACCCCAACCAGATCGAGGTGATCACCGCCGAGCAGATGATGGATGCCTACTCCAGCGTCGGCATGCCCATCGGCTATCAGCACTGGTCGTTCGGCAAGCGCTTTATCCATACCGAGCGAAACTACAAGCGCGGCCAGATGGGGCTGGCCTACGAGATCGTCATCAACTCCGATCCCTGCATCGCCTACCTGATGGAGGAGAACACCATGCCGATGCAGGCGCTGGTGATGGCACACGCCTGCTACGGCCACAACTCCTTCTTCAAGAACAACTACCTGTTCAAGGCCTGGACCGATGCCTCCTCCATCATCGACTACCTGCTGTTCGCCAAGAACTACATCACCCAGTGCGAAGAGAAGCATGGCATCGAGGCGGTGGAACAGCTGCTCGACTCCTGCCATGCCCTGATGAACTTCGGGGTGGATCGCTACAAGCGTCCACAGAAGATCTCGATGGCTGAGGAGAAGCGGCGTCAGAAGGCGCGGGAAGATTATCTGCAGACTCAGGTCAACGAGCTGTGGCGAACCCTGCCCAAGCAGCATAAAGCCGCTGGTGTGGAGGACAGGCGCTACCCCGCCGAACCCCAGGAGAACATTCTCTACTTTATCGAGAAGAATGCCCCCTTGCTGGAGCCCTGGCAGCGGGAAGTGGTGCGCATCGTGCGCAAGATAAGCCAGTATTTCTATCCGCAAAAGCAGACTCAGGTGATGAATGAGGGGTGGGCCACCTTCTGGCACTACACCATCCTCAATCACCTCTATGACGAGGGCAAGCTGAGCGATCGCTTCATGATGGAGGTGCTGCATAGCCACACCAACGTGGTTTATCAACCTGCTTACAACAGCCGCTACTACTCGGGGATCAACCCTTATGCGCTGGGGTTTGCCATGTTTACCGACCTGCGCCGCATCTGCGAGAACCCGACCGAGGAAGATAGATACTGGTTCCCCGACTATGCCGGCAGCAACTGGGTCGACACCCTCCACTTTGCCATGCAGAACTTCAAGGACGAGAGCTTTATCAGCCAGTTCTTAAGCCCGAAAGTGATGCGGGATATGAAGCTGTTCGCTATTGATGACGACGATCTGAAGAACTATCTGAAGGTCTCCGCCATCCACAATGACGAGGGGTACCGTCAGGTGCGCAATACTCTGTCGGCCCAGTACAACCTCAGCAATCTGGAACCCAATATTCAGGTGTACAACGTCGCCGTGAAGGGGGATCGCTCCCTCACCCTGCGCTATGTGCCCCACAACCGCATCCCCCTTGGCGACTCTCGCCATGAGGTGCTCAAGCACCTCCATCAACTGTGGGGATTCGACGTGGTGCTGGAGCAGGACAACGGTGAACTGCCACCCGATATTATCGGCCGCTGCCCGGAGCGTAAGCCGGGTATCTGAACCATGCTACCTCGCAAATTGCCCACTTCGGTGGGCCATTTTTTCGGCCTTCGCCTCTGCCTGCATCATCGCAGCACTACCTGAATAACCCGAACAAACCACAACATAGAAAGAGGCCCGCATGGGTGCGGGCCTCGTTGTCTTGCGGTCACTCTGCAGCGATTATCAGTAGAAGGTCTGCTGCTCTGCGGCCATCGCCTTGAGACGGGCACAGGGGGCGAACCGGTCGCCGTGGCGCTTCTGGTAATACTCCAGACGGCCAACCAGATGATCGATCCCGAGCGTGTCCATATAACGGAACGGGCCGCCAAGGAAAGGCGGGAAACCGATGCCGAAGATGGCGCCGATATCGCCATCACGGGCCGAAGCCACCACACCGCTATCCAACGCCATGGCCGCTTCGTTGAGCATCAGCAACACGCAGCGCTCGGCGATTTCCTGGCGAGCCAGCTTGGCAGACGGCTTGATGCCGAGCACGCCATAGACGCTCTCGTCCACCGTCTTCTTGCCCTCTTTGCCTGTCAGCTTGTTGCGCGGTGCCGCCTTGCCATAGAGATAGAAGCCCTTGCCGTTCTTGCGCCCCTTGCGATCATTTTGCAGCAGCTTGTCGAACGCCTTGGGTGCTTGGAACTGCTCGCCGCCCAGCTCTTTTTCGAGAATAGGGGAGATCTTGGCGCCCACATCGATCCCCACCTCGTCCAGCAAGGTGATGGGGCCAACCGGGAAGCCAAAATCCAGCAGCGCGCTATCCAGCACCTCCACCGGCTCCCCTTCCAGCACCAGTCTTGCCGCCTCATTCATGTAGGGCGCCAGGATGCGGTTGACGTAGAAACCGGCTTCGTCCTTCACCACGATGGGCGTTTTGCCTTGGGCGCGGGCAAAAGCCAGGGTGGTGGCGACCGTCTCGGCACTGGTGCCAGCGTGGGGGATGATCTCCGCCAGCGGCATCTTGTCCACCGGGCTGAAGTAGTGCAGCCCCACGACCCGCTCCGGATGTGCCGCCTCTGCCGCAATCTGATTGATGGGCAGGGAGGAGGTGTTAGAGGCAAACACTGTATGCTCACCACACTCGCGCTCCACGTCTTTCACCATCTGGTGTTTGAGATTGAGATCTTCAAACACCGCCTCCACCACCATGTCGACCCGGTGAAAACCGGAGTAGTCCAGAGTACCGGTCAGCAGGCTCATCTGCTTTTCCAATTCGCTGCGCAAGATGTGACGACGCTTGAGCTTCTTGGCCAGAATGTCATAGCTGTAGCGCATGGCATTGCCGATCCCGGCGCTTGCCACATCCTTGATCCGCACCGGCACGCCCGCCTTGGTAGCGGTGACGAACGCAATGCCGCCCCCCATCAGACCACCGCCCAGCACGGCGGCATGGGCCACCTTGCGCGGCTCGGCCCCCTGATAGGTGACCTCTTTCTTCATCTCGGTGGTGGCAAAGAAGATGGAACGCAGGGCGGCAGACTCTGCAGTCATCACCAGCTCACCAAAGTGGCGGGATTCAGCAGCCAGACCAGCCTTCATCCCCTCCTCCACGCCGATGCGCACAACATCCAGGATCCGCTCCGGCGCCGGGTAGTTGCCGCGGGTCTTGGCTTTCACCCCCTTGCTGGCCTGATCGAACAGCACCTTGCGGCCCAGCTTGTTGGTCTCCAGCACCTTGCCCTGCAGATCCCGCTTCAACTGATGGCGCGGTTTACCCTTCTTGGCCAGCTTGATGGCAGCATCCAGCAAGATTGACGGCGGCACCACATCGTCCACCAGCCCCAATTTCTTGGCCTGTTTGGCGCGAACCTGCTTGCCGGTCAGCATCAGATCCAGCGCCTTGGCCACCCCGATAAGGCGCGGCAGACGCTGGGTACCGCCAGAGCCCGGCAGCAGACCGAGCTGCACTTCCGGCAATCCCAGCACGGTTTTACCGTGCTCGGTCACCACCCGACCATGGCAGGCCAGCGCCAGCTCCAACCCGCCACCGAGGCAGGGGCCATGAATGGCGGCGATCACCGGAATGGTCAGCCCCTCGATCTCGGCAAAGATCTCCTGCCCTTCTCGTGACAGGGTCTCGGCATCCTTGGCACTGGTGCAGGCGGCCAGCATGGTAATGTCAGCGCCGGCGATGAAGGAGTCCTTCTTGCCGGAGGTGATCACCAGCCCGATCAAATCCTTGTTGCGTTTTACCTCGTCCAGTACGGAGCGGATCTCCTCGACAAAGGCGGCTTTCAGGGTATTCATGCTCTCGCCCGGCACATCCATGGTGAGGATGCCGATGCCATCTTTGCGAACATCCAGGGAAAAAGTCTTAGCGCTCATCATTCAACCTCCAACACCATAGCCACGCCCAATCCACCCGCCGCACAGGCGGTGTTGAGCCCCAATCCCCCACCGCGACGACGCAGCTCGCGCAGGGTCTGGGTGATCATCCGCGCACCGGTCGCGGCAAAGGGGTGGCCATAGGCCAGCGAACCGCCGAGGACGTTGAACTTCTCCATGTCCACCTCGCCGATGGCCTGATCGCGGCCCAGCTTGTCACGGGCAAACTCGTGGCTGGCAAACATCTTGAGGTTGGCCAGAGTCTGGGCGGCAAAGGCTTCGTGCATGTCGATCAGAGTCAAATCGCTGAGCGTGATGCCGGCTCTGTCCAGCGCCAGCGGCGTGGCGTAGGAGGGCCCCATCAGCATGTCTTGCCACACATCGATGGCCGAGAAAGCGAAGCTGCGGATATAGCCCAGCGGTTCGAGGCCCAGCTCTTTCGCCCGCCCTTCGCGCATCAGCAGCACGGCGGCAGCGCCATCGGTCAGCGGCGTGGCGTTGGCAGCCGTCACTGTGCCATGAACCCGATCAAACACCGGCTTGAGCTTGGCGTAGCTCGCGAGATCCGAGCTTTCACGGATATTGTTGTCCCGCTCCAGCGGCGACTTGTAGGGCGGTACATGGGCGGTAAACACCTCGCCACTGAGCTTGCCATCGGCCCAAGCCTGCGCGGCCAGAGTGTGGGAGCGATGAGCTAACGCATCTTGCGCCTCGCGGCTGATCTGGTGACTCTTGGCCATCTGCTCGGCGGTCTGTCCCATGGAGAGGCCAGTAGAGTATTCCGCCACGGCAGGCGGCACCGGCAGCAGATCCTTGACCCGCAGCTGACGTAGAATATTGAAGCGCTGCTGCAGATTGCGCGCCTTGTTGAGATCCACCAAGGCGCGGGCCAGCTTCTTGCTCACTCCGATAGGGAGCACGGAGGAGGAGTCCGCACCGCCAGCGATGGCGATATCCACAGTGCCCGCCATGATGGATTCGGTGACGTTGGCCACCGCCTGAAAACTGGTGGCGCAGGCGCGGGAGACGCTATAGGCATCGGTATTGACGCTCATGCCGGTGCCAAGCACGATTTCACGGGCAATGTTGGGGGCTTCCGGCATCTGAACCACCTGACCAAACACCAGCTGGTCGATAAGCTTGGGATCGAGATTGGTACGGGCGAGCATCTCGCTCACCACCAGTTTGCCGAGATCGACTGCAGGCACGCCATGAAAGGCGGTGGCCTGCTTGGCAAAGGGGGTACGCAGCCCCGCCACGACGGCAATCCGTTCGCCCTGGCGAGTCGTCAGTTTCAATGGCTGTTTCATCCTGGCTCCTTGGTTTAAAAGGCAGAGGTCTGACCTCATTGCGCCACATCTTAACAATCCAATCACAAGTTTCATACAGCTGATTGAAACTAAATTAAGCACGGCAAGGCCCCTTTGCTCGCCCTTGGGGAGCAACTGGAGTATAAAAAGATCAACTTCCATAAAAACAACGGGTTTATCGCATGGCAGCGGCCGAGTTCAGAGCACTTAGGGACTATCTTGGCAGTCAGATCCTGGGGCAGGAGGAGCTAATAGAAGGGCTCCTGATTGCCCTGTTATGTGAAGGACATGTGTTAATCGAAGGGGCCCCCGGCCTTGCCAAAACCCGCGCCGTCAAGGCGCTCGCTGGCGCCGTCGAAGGGCGCTTTGCCCGTATCCAGTTTACCCCCGACCTGCTTCCTGCCGATCTCACCGGCAGCGAGGTGTTTCACCCGCAGGATGCCAGTTTTGTTTTCCAGCCAGGCCCCCTCTTCAACCATCTGGTGCTGGCAGACGAGATCAACCGGGCGCCAGCCAAGGTACAATCAGCGCTGCTGGAAGCCATGGCCGAACACCAGATCACCGTGGGCAAAAAGAGCTGGCGGCTGCCACCTCTCTTTATGGTCGCCGCCACCCAGAACCCCATCGAGCAGGAGGGAACCTATCCCCTGCCGGAGGCGCAGCTCGACCGCTTTCTGCTCAAGTTGATGGTGGATTACCCGAGCCCCACCATGGAGCTCGCCATCTTGCAGCTCAACGCCAGCGGCGAACAGCTTGGCGCGGCACCAGTGACCCTGAGTCAGACCAGCTTGCAGCGTGCCCGCAGCGAAGTGCTGGCGGTAACCATGCAAAGCCGACTGGAGCACTATCTGGTGGAGCTGGTCTGCGCCACTCGCCCGGGCAGCGGCCTTTGCCTTGCCCTTGAGCCATTGATTGCCGTGGGGGCCAGCCCTCGGGCTACGCTGGGGCTGGCTCGCTCCGCCCGCGCCCGAGCCTGGCTTGCCGGACGAGATTATGTGCTACCGGAAGATATCCAGCTGCAAGCCTATCCGGTGATGCGCCACCGCCTTATTCCCAGCTATCAGGCACTGGCCGACAATCTGGATAACGATATCCTGATCGCTCAACTGCTGGATCAGGTGCCATGCCCCTAGAACCCGGTCTGCATCCCGATATCGCCCTGTCGCTGCCACGGCTGCTCAATATCCGGCTATGGGCCAAGGCCAGGAAGCCACCTCACGCAGGCAGAAGCAGCAGCGAACGCGGCAAACCGGGCCGCTCTCCCGGACTCACGTTTCGGGAGCTGCGCGCCTATCAGGCTGGTGACGAGGTACGCCATATCGACTGGCGAGTGACCGCACGCCTCGGTCGTCCCTATACCCGCCTCTATAGCGAGGAGCTGGATCAGGCGCACTGGCTGCTGCTCGATCTCTCTCCCGCCATGTATTTCGGCTCCACACTGCAGCTCAAGGCGCGACTGGGGTGCGAGCTGGCTGCAGCCCTGATCTGGCAAGGGGAGAAGCTGCACAACACCCTGATTTACCACGGGCTTATCCCAAATCACCAGAGCCAGCGCGGCAGCGTGCTGCCCCTGCTCGAATCCCTCTGCCATCACTATCAGCAAGGGCTGGCCCGCCGGGCGCTTTCTCACTCGCTGGGCGACACCTTGTCCGGCGTGAAGCTGCCTCACGGTGCCAAGCTGACGATCATCACCGATCACAGATCCTGCGAGTCGGCGCTCTGTCAGCAATTGCAACTGCTCTCCCGCCGCCACGATATTCACTATTGGCAGATCCGTGACCCCCTCGAGGCAGCCCTTCCCCCTGACGGCCAGCTGCCAGTGGCTATCGATCGGCCAGGGCAGCACTATCAGGGCTGGCTGGATGGGAGCCATGCCGGTTTCTCCCAGCGCTACCGGCATGCCGCCGAGCAGCAGCTGGCCCACGGCAAGCAGTTGCTGTTGCCATTGGTGCAGCGCCTCTATCTGCTCGATAACAGCCAGACGCTGCAACAGCAGTGGCAGGAGGGGCTATGTCATCAGGGATGATCTCGCCCGCCGAACTCGACAGCGCCAGTCCAGCCTCCGACGCCATCACTCCGCCGCTGGCCGCCCTGATGCGCGACATCCACCCGGGACCTGATCTGATTGAACAGAGTCTTGATCCCAGAGTGCAGGCGCTACTGTGGCTATTGATCACAGCGTTATTGCTGCTGCTGATCGTCTTGATTGCCCGGAGAGTGATACGTTACCGCCGCTGGTGTCATCAGCTGGAGGGAGATCCGGCGCTGCTGGTGGCACGCATACAGGAGGCCCTGCGTCATGAAGCACTGCAACGCTGGCCCGAGGCGCGCCAATTGCAGGGAGAGGCGTGGCTCGCCTTCGTCGATCGTCACGGCGGCAGCAATTTTAGCCAGTTTTCGTCTCACTGGAGCAGTTGGCTCTATGGCAGCCAGAACCCGACTCGCGAGCAGAGCGAACAACTGCGGCAACATTATCGCCGCTGGGGTCAGACCCTCTTCTTGCAACGCTCTCCCCGCTCGGGGCGTAAAACCGCACGGAGGCATTCATGATCCTGGCCTGGCCCTGGTTTGCGCTGGCGCTGGTACTGCCCTTGCTGGTGCGCTTCGGCTTGCCGCCCCTGCGCCGCGGCTATCTGGCTCACCCCGGGTTTGCGCTGCTGCGTCCTCAGGCCGGATTACCGCTCTGGCGCGCCATGCTGCTCTGGTGCGCCCTTATCCTCGCCCTCTGCCGCCCCCAGTGGTGGGGAGAACCGGTTATTCAATATGAAGGGAGTCGGGATCTGCTGCTGGCGGTGGATCTGTCAGACAGCATGCGCACCCCTGATATGCTCGATAACGGCGAGCAGCAAGCACGGCTAACGGCGGTGCGCCAGCAGATCAAGACGCTGATCGCCAAACGGGCCGGAGACAGGGTGGGCCTCATTGTCTTTGCCGATCACGCCTACCTGCTCTCTCCCCTCACTCAGGAGATCCCGGCGCTGTTGACCTTGAGCGACGAGCTCGATTTTGATCTTGTCGGCCGAACCACCGCCCTTGGCGAAGCCATCCAGCTGGCACGTCAGCATGGAGATCCGGGTCGCCCCACCGCCCTGCTGCTGGTCACTGATGGCCGCAATACCGCAGGCAATGCCGACCCGCTGCAGGAGGCAAAACTCGCCGCAGCGCAGGGAATACGGATCTACACGCTGGGGGTCGGGGCCGATCCCGATACCTTTATTCAACCCTACGATGAGGCGGGCAGCGGTCAGGCCGATCCCAGCAGCGAACTGGACGAGCCGCTCCTGAAAGAGCTGGCACAGACAGGCCAAGGGCGTTACTTTCGGGCACGCACCCAGAGCGATCTCGATGCCATCAACGTGACCATCAATGCCCTTGAACCTGCCCCCATGCCGATTGCCCAGTACCAGCCGGTGATCGAGCTCTACCCCTGGCCGTTGGCACTGCTTTGTGGCTTGCTGCTTCTGCCATCAGGGCACGGCAGGCTGGAGTTTCGCATGGTGCGTAGCTGGCTGACACGAGGCGCACGCAGATGGAGTTGATCTTGCTCCGCCCCCTGTGGCTGATCGCACTCATCCCCTGGCTCTGGCAAGGGTGGCGCCGTCGTCGCAAGCCCACGCTGCTCGCACCTGCGATGCAGGCTTATCTGCTGCCAGCATCCCACCCTCAACGCCCCTGGCTTTGGTTGGCGACACTGCCCGTCATTTTGGCTCTGAGCGGACCGGCACTGCGCGGCGAGCTGCAACAGCAGCCTGCAGCGCCGCTCGATATCTGGCTGCTGGACTTGTCACGCTCGATGACCGCCACCGACCTCAAACCGGATCGGGCGACCCGGGTCAGGTGGCAGTTGCAGCAACTGCTGAGCCGTGCTCAGGGCGAGCGCATCGCGCTGATCCTCTACGCAGGCGATGCCTACCTCGCCATGCCGCCCACCCGGGATCATCAAGCCCTTTCGCTGCTGCTGCCCGACTTGCGCCCCGATATCATGCCGCTGCAGGGCAGCAACCCGGCACGGGCGGTGGAACTTGCCATGAAGCAGCTGGCCCCTGGAGAACAAGCGCGTCTGCTGCTGATCACCGACGACCTCACCCGGAATCAGATGACCCAAATCGCCGCCCTGTGGCCCTGCCAGCAACGCCTTCTTTGCCGCGACACCCAGTCGGCACGCCTCGATATTCTGCTTGCCAGCAGTGGTCAACCGGCCCCCATGCCCGCCATTCCGGCCAATGAGTTGGGGTTTGCCGCCCGCATGCCCGCGCAGTTGCCCGCCCCCGATAGTCAGGCCATTGCCGCACTGGCCAATCGCCTCGGCGGTGAGCTGCAGTGGCTTGGCAGCAACACACCCCGCTTTGCTTCCCTCCCCACCACGACCTCGGCCCTCACCCCGGCACCACTGGATCTTGGCCCCTGGCTGCTGATCCCCTTGTTACCACTGGCCTTGCTGGCCAGAGTCGGCGCCCGGTTGATGATGGCGCTGATGGTGGGTGCTCAGCTGCTTGCGCCACAAGACCTGCAAGCGGCAGAGAGGGGAGACCTGCAAGCGATGCAGGCTTATCAAGAGGGGGATTTTCAGCGGGCAGCCCGCACCTTCAACGATCCAGTCTGGCGCGGCAACGCCTGGTATCGAGCTGGTGCCTACCGGCAAGCCATCTCAGCCTATCAGGAAGCGGCGAGTGCCACCGCCCACTACAACCGCGGCAATGCCCTGCTGCAGCTGGGGGAGTTTGCCGCGGCCAAGGAGGCCTATCTGGCGGCCCTGGCACTGGAACCCGGCCATGAAGATGCGCTCTATAACCTCTCTCTGTTACAGGGCACAGCGGCGGCCGCTCCCGATACCAGCAACAGCAAGCAGCCCGAACCATCGGCAGCTCAGCAGGCGACGGCAATGCCCTTGCCCTCCTCTCCCCCGGTGTTGCTACTGGAGCAGCGACTGCGTAAAGAGGCGCTGCGCCGGGATCTTATCAAGGTGGAGGAGCCCTGGTGACGCGGGCAGGATGGGGGTTGTTGCTCGCACTGGCGAGTCCACTTTGCTGGGCCTTACCCCCCCGGGCAGAGCTGCTGCCGGGGGCTGACCCCAGCGATTGGCTGCTGATCATCGAAGCGGATGGCGAGCGCCAGAGCAACGAGCTGGAGATCTCCCCCCTACTGCGCCAATTTGCAGTGGGCAGAGTGACCATGAGCCGGGTCACGACCCCGGTACAACAACTGACTCGCTGGCAGATCCCGCTGCACCAGAGCAATTCAACCGCAAATACCGAGGTGGTGATTGCCCCGCTCAAGCTGGGAAATGAGTTCACCCCCTCGCTCACCCTGCCATTGAGAGAGGTGAAAACAGCGGCACTACCGCAACCCGCAGCCCCCTCGCCCCTCGAGATGCAGGCCAGCCTTGATCATCAGGGCCCGCTCTATCCCGGCCAGCCGGTGATCTACCGGCTGACACTGTGGCTGCCCACCAGTATGCAAAACCCGGCGCTGAGCGAACTCAGCTCTGCTAGCTTCACCATCCGTCGCCTCGGTAGCGACGAGTGGATCGCCCCCGCTCAGGCTGGTCTACCAGGCCGGCTCACCCGCAGCTGGCTCGTTCAGGCAAAAGCGCCTGGGCTATGGCTCCTCGACTCACCCCGCTTGCAGGGGCAGCTCACGCAGCAGGGGAGCAAGCCGCAAAAACTCTCGGCCCGCGCGGCACCGCTCGAGGTGAGGGTCGACAAGGCCCCCGCCACGCCGGTGGCCACCCGGCTGACCCTGAGTCAACGGCTTGAACCGGCCTCCAAGGGGGAAGTGGGTGAACCGCTGATCCGGATCCTCACCCTGACCATGGAAAATGGTGACAGCGGCCAGATCCAGCTTGCCCCCCTGATGGCCCATCAACTGCCAAGCGGCATACAGGCACATCCCGATGGCGAGCAACAGCAGGAGCGTTACCGAGATGGCAAGCTGCTGTTTGAGCGACAGTGGCGCCAGACTCTGGTCGCGGAGCAGAGCGGCGACTACCAGCTGCCCCCCATTGATCTGCCCTGGTTTAATACCCAAAGTGGCCGGATTGAGCAGGCCAGCCTGCCCGCCATCACGCTGACGTTTCAGGCAACGACAAATCGGCAACCTGATCAGCAGACATCGCAGGTGGCACTGCGAGAGAGCCTTTGGTGGGTCGTGCTGGCCATAACGCTGCGTACGCTATGGCGCAACGGGCCCCGCTGGCGCGCCTTCTATCAACTGCAACGAGCCCTTGCCCGACACCAGCCGGATGCCAGTCGCAAGACGCTGATCCGGTGGGCGACCTTGCGCTGGCAGGTCTCCTATTATCAATTAGGCCAGTTGCCTGACGCTGGGCATAATCGGCTCGGCAACGCGCTAGCCGCACTCGAGCGAGCCTGTTTTTCACGACCCTCTTCTGGCCCCCCCATCGAGTGGCGCGCTCTGGCGCGTACCCTCAGGGCAGATGAAGCTGCCGGTATTGCGCACCTGATTTACCTGCTGGCGCACGGGAGTTACCGCTTCCGCCGCCACGCCCCCTGACAAGGATTGCTCTATGGCACTGCTGTTTTTTAGAAAAAAACGTGCTCAGCAGCATATTGGTGGAAATGATCCGGCCATTTCGCCGGTCTCTGATCCCATGGCTGACAAACAAACCAAATTTGAAGCACTGGTTCATGCGCTGCACGGCGATCTATACCGGTATGCCTACTGGCTGACCCGGGATCCCAACGTAGCGGAAGATCTGGTGCAAGAGACCTTTCTGCGAGCATGGAAGGCTATCGACACCCTGCAGGATGACAAGGCAGCCAAAGGGTGGCTGATCACCATCCTCAGACGGGAAAACGCCCGCCGCTTTGAACGCAAACAGCTGGAACTGATTGATCTCGACGATCACCCTCAACCCCAGCACGATGCGCTGCACAGCGAACAGGAGATGGAGAACGAGTGGTTGCACCGTCACATCGCCCGGTTGCCCGAGGAGTATCAGGAGCCACTGCTGCTGCAAGTCGTGGGAGGATTCAGTGGTGAGGAGATTGCCGAGATGCTCGGCCTCAACAAGAACACCGTTATGACCCGACTGTTTCGCGCCCGCAACCAGATCAAGGAGGCGATGGAGCAGAAGAACCAAGCAAGAGGACACGGACATGGATGAACTCGAATTTCGCCGCAACGCCATGATCCAGCCCAACGATCAACAACCGGACTTTCTCAAAACTGCTGAAGCAAGCCAGGCCAATCGGAACTACCTCGACGAGATGAAGCAGTTCGACAGAAGCCTCAAGCGCACCATGCAGGTAGAGGTTCCCGCCGGACTGGCCGAGCGGATCCTGCTCAGGCAAGCCATGCTGCAAGACAGTGACGCGCCAGATGATATGCCGCCATCCCGCCCCCTTGGCACGGCACCGGTCAAGATCCGGACATCGACATCCTGGCGCCAGATCGCCCTGGCTGCATCGGTCGCCTTCCTGCTGGGAATGAGCACCCGCTGGATCACGCTGCCAGAAACGGCTCCTGCGGCCCTCTCCCTCGCACAGGTGGCGATGGCTCATGTCTATGGTGAAGAACCCTTTATTGAAGGTGTCGATGAGCAGGTCAATCTGCATAGCATCAATGCCAAGATGGAGAAGTATGGCGCCACCTTAAGCGGGATGGATGGGCTTAAGGTGACCTATGTCAATCACTGCTCGTTTTATCAGGGACCGGCCTTGCACATGGTGATCCAGGGAAAGATGGGGCCAGTCACTCTCTTTTTAGTGCCCAAACATGTGCCATTAACCCTGCAACAGGACACCTTTGATGATGGCACCCTCAAAGGGGAGATAGTCCAGCTCAAAGGCGCCAATATGGTACTGATTGGCGAGATGAAAGAGCCACTTGCCCCTGTTGCCAACGCCCTGCAGTCACGTCTGCAGTGGGACATTTAACATCGCTGGTTAACAACCTCAGAGCCATCCTCAATAGCAGGCGGCGGTCACGAGACGCTGCCTGTTCCCTCCCTGTTTACTCCCCTTTGTCACTCATTTGCCTCAAGATTTCGAAAAATTGACAAAATTATTTTTGTGACGGAGATCGGCAATCCAGGTCAATATTCCGCCTTTAGACCCTGAAAATGATGAATTAAACAGCAAGTTAAAACAAATGATTAACACATCGATCACTTTTATGTATTCTGCTGTCACTGGTCTGATTTCTTACCTCCTACCAGATCCATAGAATCACGCCAGAATTGATTGGGAAGAAGCTGAAATAAAAACGGATTTTGTCGAGGTTTGCATTGAACGTGCAGCCAATATCGGCAAAAAAATCTGCCTACAAGAGAGAACACCATGACGACAACTATTTTCAAGAAGAGCCTGATTGCCGCCACCATCGCGCTGGCCACCGGTCAAGTCCATGCCGCGGCATTCCAGTTGAACGAGCACTCGGCCTCCGGTCTGGGTCGCGCCTATGCCGGTGAAGCGGCTATCGCCGACAACGCCTCCGTGCTGGCCCGTAACCCGGCTGCCATGACCACCTTCGAAAAGATGGCGGTTTCTGTCTCCGGCACCTACATCAAGCCGGATGTCGATGTGAATGGCAGCGTTGCTACGCCTCTGGGTACAGTTCCTGCCAGCGAATCAGGTATTGCTCCGTCAGCATTCGTTCCTGCCGCTTATTTTATTCAGCCGCTGAATGACCAGTGGGCTTGGGGTATCGGCCTCTTCTCAAATTACGGGCTATCTACCGAGTACTCCAAAACCTTCCCGGCTGGTGCCGGTGCCGGTGATACTGAACTGATGACTCTCAATATCAACCCGAACATCGCCTATCGCATCAATGAGCACTTCAGTGTGGGTGCCGGTATCAACGCCGTTTACGGTGCTGCCGAACTCAACCGCTATGCTGGTCTGCTGGGTCCGCTGAACCCACCGAGCCAGGGTGGCCCGCTGGCAACAGATACTCGCTTGGCTCACCTGAAAGGCGATACCTGGGGCTTTGGCTGGAACGTTGGCACTCTGTACGAAGTCAATGAGAACCATCGCTTTGCTCTGACCTACCGTTCACAGGTCGATATGAGCTTTGATGGTGACTTCCAGGGGCTCACTTCAGGGAACCGCACTGTTGATGGCAATCTGAAACTGGATCTCCCTGCTCAGGCCGAGTTTGCCGGTTATCACCGTTTGAATCAGCAATTCGCCGTTCACTACTCTGTCAACTGGACTGACTGGAGTGCCTTCCAGGAGCTGAAAGCAACCAGCGGCCAATGCGCTGGCGGCGTATGTCTGCAAAAGGATGAGAAGTTTAAAGACTCTACTCGTTACTCAATTGGCGGTACCTGGTATATCAACCCGGCTTGGGAAGCGCGTATTGGCTTTGCTTATGACAACAGCCCAATCGAGCCCGAATACCGCAGCCTGAGCATCCCGGATTCTGACCGTGTCTGGTATAGCGCTGGCGCGACCTACCATATCAATACTGATATGAGCATTGACTTTGGTATGGCCTATCTGGACGGTAAAGAGGTTGATGTCAACGAAGGTCTGCGTAACCACTCAGACCCTCTGCGTTGGAAAGGCTCCTCCCACGGCAATGCCTTCCTGGCCTCTGCCCAGTTCAATATGAAGTTCTGATTAGAACGCCACCGAAAAGAGCGCCGACAGGCGCTCTTTTTTTATCCGAAAAAACAGTTTCAGCGCACAGCTGTAGCACACACGTGTTTATTTTTCTTTTTCAATCAAGCTATTAGACTACATCATCCCAGCATTAAATCTTGTTTTCTCCGGATAACCACCATGAGTGTTGCCTTACTGGTCATACCATATAAAATCCTGCCTCCATCCATATGACCTATTGAAACCTCGGGTAACAGCAAGGATTTTCCCATGCATTCCATCATCAAACCGTCCGCCATCGCCCTGCTGGTGATCGCGGGTCAAACCCATGCCGCCGGGTTCCAGCTGGCTGAACAATCCGCCACGGGCCTGGGACGCGCTTTTGCCGGTGAAGCCGCCATTGCGGATAACGCCAGCGTACTCTCCCGCAATGCCGCAGCCATGACCCGTTTCGATCAGATGGCACTGTCTGGCGGAGCTATCTATGTCAGCCCTGACGTCAATATCGAAGGCCACACACGTTTGCCGACGCAAGCCGGCATCGTCACCTCCGATGCGAGTGCACACGATATCGCGGCCTCGGCCTGGGTGCCCAACGCCTATCTCATCATCCCGCTGAATGAGCAGTGGCGCCTCGGCTTCTCGGCCACCTCTTACTATGGTCTTGGCATCAAGATGCCGGATAACTACAGTGCCGGCCACTTTGGCAATGTTTCCGATATCAAGACCATGGATTTGGGAACCTCTCTTGCCTATCGCATCAATGAGATGTGGTCAATTGGCGCAGGGATCTCTGCTATTCAGGGCGAGGGCGAAGTCGGTGGCACCTTCCCCTCTCGCAATCTGATAGCAAAACATCTGCAAGGGGATGGCTGGGCATGGGGCTGGAATGTCGGCACCTTGCTGGAGTTGTCGGAGCAAACCCGGATTGGGCTCTCATACCGCCACGATGTCAATTTGACACTCTCGGGTGATGCCATTCTTGGCCTGCCCAACGGCAAGGAGCTAAAAGACACAGGTTCTCTGGATCTTCCGCTACCCGCAACGGCAGAGCTTGCTGCATTTCACCAGCTGACCGAAAAACTGGCGATCCATGGCAGCCTGAACTGGACCAACTGGAGCAAATTTGTCCAGCTGGAAGCCGATCTGGATACACTGCCCAACATGCATATCAAGGATGAACACTGGGAAGATAGCTGGCGCTATGCGATCGGGATGACCTATCAACTGACTCCCCAGTGGCAGCTGCGCTCGGGAGTTGCTTACGATGCGAGCCCGGTACCAGCGGATCGCCGTACTATCTCCATTCCTGATGCCGACCGGATCTGGTACAGCCTGGGGATGGGTTATCAGTTCACCCCCAACCTGACCATGGATCTGGGGTTAACCCTGATCGATGGCAAGAAGGTTGATGTTACTGAAAAAATGGAGTTGCAACCGGGCAACCCGCAGAGCACCTCCACCTTCCAGGGCACCTCCGAGGGAGATGCCTGGCTGGCTGGCGCCCAAATGAGTTATCTCTTCTAAGTTCCCTCCCTGCAGAAAAACACTATGCCAATTATTGCCTTACCGAACAGGGTCAAAACTGGCATAGTGTTCTGCAACACCATAAAATCAACCCAGTACCCATACTGGAGCAAGGCATGTATTCCTACGTAGCCAGACAGCCGATCCTCGACAGAGACCTCAATACCCATGCCTATGAGCTGCTCTTTCGCGATAGCCTGAATAATGTCTTCCCGAGCATCTCCTCACAACAAGCCACCTCCCGGTTGGTGGTCGAGCAGTTTCTGCAACAGAATATCGATCAGCTGTTGGGTGGCCGCCCCTGCTTTATCAATTTTCCCCACTCACTGTTACTGGAAGGACTGGCCGAGTGCCTGCCACCCGAAAAGGTGGTGATCGAAATTCTGGAGGATGCCCCTCCGGATGATGCCCTGCTGGAAAAGGTGAAGCAGTTGCACAAACTGGGCTATCAGCTGGCACTCGATGACTTCACCATGTCGCCGGATTGGGAGCGCTTCCTCCCGTTTATCCACATCATCAAGTTTGATCTGCGTGACACGCCCCTGTTGCAGATCAGGGTGTTCATCAAGCGCCATCAGGCGCTGGGACTCACCTATCTGGCAGAAAAAGTTGAGGACAAGGCTGAGTTCGAACGAGCCAAAAAGCTGGGGATCCAGCTGTTTCAGGGCTTTTTCTTCAGCCGCCCCGAGATGGTCAAACAAGCCACTATGGAGCCCGCCCAGGTCGTGGTCATGCAGTTGCTCAATGTGGTCAACGAGACAGAACCCGATATCAACAAGATCGAGCAACTGCTCAGCCAGGATATCTCTCTGTCACTCAAGTTGCTGCGCTATGTCAATCATCTCAAAGGCCATGCCAACCCCATCTCCTCGTTTCGCCAGGCTGCGATATACTTGGGCAATACCCAGCTAAAGCGTTTTGTTTCACTGGTGGCTGCGACCAGTGCAGGCAAGGGGAAAAGTGCCGAGCTC
Source organism: Aeromonas sp. 604443 (assembly GCF_049170315.1). Classification (NCBI taxonomy): domain Bacteria; kingdom Pseudomonadati; phylum Pseudomonadota; class Gammaproteobacteria; order Aeromonadales; family Aeromonadaceae; genus Aeromonas; species Aeromonas sp. 604443. The sequence continues at coordinate 443,022 of NZ_JAAKMI010000001.1, read as the reverse complement.
TACCAGATGTCGATGATCCGTGCCCGTTTCTGCGAGTTGCTGGCGCATACCCATGCGCCGACCCTGCAGGCTCAGCAAGCGTTTATCACCGGTCTCTTTTCGCTACTGGATGTGCTTATGGAGCAGCCGATGGACAAGCTGCTGGGGACTATCCCCCTGATCGAGGATATCCGGCTGGCGCTGCTCGAGCGCAAAGGCACTCTCGGTTTCTATCTCGCATTTTGTGAAGACTACGAGAATGCCAACTGGCCCAAAGTCACGGCCCGAACAGCCCGCCTGGGGTTGAATGAAGATAAGGTAAGCCACCTTTATCTCGCGGCAACGACCTGGGTGAACGAGCAACTGCAAGCGATGGATACCGGCGATTAAGGGATCTCTACCGCAATAGCGGTCGCCTCTCCGCCACCGATACAAAGAGACGCAATGCCTCGTCTCCCTCTCCGCAACCTCAATGCCGAGATCAGCGTCACCAGAATACGTGCTCCACTCGCGCCAAGCGGGTGACCCAATGCGCAGGCGCCACCATGAACATTCACCTTGTGATGGGGGATCCCGCACCCGCTCATGGCCAGCATGGTGACCATGGCAAAGGCTTCGTTGACTTCGAACAGGTCAACCTCATCCACTGACCAGTCGAGACGAGCCAGCAGTCTGGATATTGCGCCAACGGGAGCGGAAGTGAACTCGGCCGGCAATGCCGCATGGCTCTGATAACCGACGATCCGCGCCAGTACAGGTACCTGCCAAGCTTGCGCAGTGGCACCATCCATCAATATCAGCGCCGCCGCGCCGTCCGAGATGGAGCTCGAATTGGCCGCCGTAATGGTGCCATCTTTACCAAATGCAGGCTTCAGGGTCGGGATCTTCTCCGGCCTCCCTTTGCCCGGTTGTTCGTCTTCGGCCAGCAACAAGCGATCACCGCGATAGACACTTGCCAGCTCGGATGCAAACGCGCCGGCTTGCTGCGCAGCGCGGGCACGCTGCAACGACGCAAGGGCAAACTCATCCATGGCAATGCGGGTCAAACTGGCATGATCGGCGCTGCGCTGGGCGTGTATTCCCATCAACTGGCCATCATAGGCATCCTGCAATCCGTCGAGGAAAAGGTGATCAAACAGCTGTTGATGGCCCATCCGAAAACCATTGCGGGCATTATCCAGCAGATAGGGGGCCCTGCTCATGCTCTCCATCCCCCCAGCCACCACAACCTTGTTATCGCCCAGACGAAGGGAATCTGCCGCCAGCATCACCGCCTTCATGCCGGAGCCACACACCTTGTTGACCGTGGTAGCAGGCACACTCTCTGGCAATCCCGCTTTTAACATCGCCTGCCTTGCCGGCGCTTGTCCCACACCTGCCGAGAGCACATTGCCCATAAACACTTCATCGATCTGCTCGGGAACAAGCCCGCCCTGTGCCAACGCAGCGGCAATGGCACAGGCCCCCAGCTCCGGGGCCGCCACCTCTGCCAGTGCCCCTTGAAACGCCCCCATTGGCGTACGTTTTGCCGCCACAATTGCAATATCCATTTGCCCGCCTCTTTTAGTTACCTGGTCATAACATAGGTTTTCTATGCCATGGGAACAAGAGTTGCAGTGCAGTTTACGTTTAGGTAAGGTGCCAGCAGGATTTAGCTCGCCAAGAAGTTTATATGAACAAAAACAAGGATGAAGCCCGGAGCTACAGCATCAGTGAACTGGCTCGGGAATTTGATATTACGACGCGTAGCATCCGTTTCTATGAGGATCAAGGGTTACTCAATCCCGCCAGAGAAGGGCAGACCCGCATCTACAGCAAGCAGGATCGGGTTCGTCTCAAGTTGACCCTGCGTGGTAAGCGGCTCGGTTTCAGTCTGGCCGAGATCCGGGAGTTGTTTGATCTTTATGATGCCGACAAGAGCAGCCGCACCCAGCTGCAAACCATGCTCGGGCTGGTTACCGAAAAGCGGGAGACGCTGCAGCAGCAGATGGAAGATATCAGGATGGTGCTGCTGGAGCTGGATGCCGCGGAGCGGCGCTGTCAACAGGCATTGCAGCAACTGGGTCGTTAAAGAAGGGGGCCGTGAGATCCCCTTCTCATGCTTCAGATAACAAAAAGCCACTCCTGAGAGTGGCTTTTCTGCTACCTGACGGTTCGTGATTAAACGCGAACGAAGTCCAGGTGAACCAGCTTGTAACGTACCGGGTGACGCTGGATAGCTTTCACTTTCACGTTAACTTCTTCGCCGTTGATAACCAGAGTCAGTACGGACTCATAGAATTCCGGCTTTTCTTGGGCCAGGATGAATTTCTTGTGGTCAACAGTGATGGACTGGGCTTCTTTGCCTGCACCGTAAACGATGGCAGGAACTTGGTCAGCTTGACGCAGGCGGCGGCTCGCACCTTTCCCCAGGTCAGAACGGACTTCAGCTTGGAATACGAAAGACATAGTATGTATCTCTTTTAAAGGAATGTATGGTGCAAACTGCGACCGGTCAGCACCTCGCAAAACGAGCGCGAATACTACCATGGGCCAATAGCGGATACAAGGCTCATCCCGCGCTTTAACGCCCCTGCTCAAGACGAGCAAATTGCTGTTGCCGCTGGGCCGGACTCAACGCATCAAACTGCGCAAGCGTCTCGGCGCGAGGACAGTAGAGCCCCTCCCCGGTTTTGACCCGGATACTGTTACCGAGGCCCGCCCTGTTTTCTGCGGCCAAGGCCAGCAGATAGCTGTAAGTATCTGCCCCCACCCTGCTGGATAGCTGATTGGCGATGCGCCACAGCGTCTCACCCGCCGCGACCCGATGGCACACTGAGCGCCCCTCGCCAACCGCCGGCGCAGAGAGTGTCAGTGTGGTGCTATCAGATGACACGCTGGCCGCCAGCAGACCATCACTGCGACTCCCCCTCTCGCCAACTGCGGCACCAAGCAACGCCAGCAATGGCTCTGCTTCGTAGCGGGGGGCGACCGCCAACTGAACCGGCATGGCACGAGGAACGTTGAACTCGGCGATAAAGGGCGCTATGGGTTGCGATGGCTCAAAAGGTGAAACACTGCCATGCTGCACGGTTGCAGCGACCTGGCCGGGGGCGACCCCGTAAGCCATCTCGTCGATGCGCCGCAGTCTTGCCAGATAGGTTTTGGAGAGCTGCGCCTCCCCCTCGAACAGATCGAAAGGGGGGACCAGCCGAGCGGGAAAGAGGATCTGCCAGCGACCATGCTTCTGCTTTTGGGCCAGCGGCGGAAACTGATTGCCACGCCAGGCCACAAACATCGCTGGTGGCGTGCGCGCCAGCGGGTAATATTCCGGGTTCAACTGCACCCAGGTTTGTTCCGCAATGGGTTGATAACCGCTGATCACCACCTGCGCCACACTCAACCAGACCCCCAGCATCCTTGCCTCCCTGACTTGCGGTTTGAAGGGGCTACCTGACCGGCAACCCCTTCTTATCACGCGCTATCATGCTGTTAAAACAGTTAGATAGCAGCTTAGCACTGAGCGATGGCGTTAAGCACCCGTTTATCGGAGACCGGATAAGGGGTGCCCAGATTCTGGGCGAAGAACGACACCCGCAGCTCCTCGATCATCCAGCGGATATTGGCCACCTCGGTGGGCACCAGCTGGGATTTGGGGATCTTGGCCAGCAGCGCCTTGTACTCCGACTCCACACTGTGCACCTTGAGCATGTAGACCCGATCCCGGTTGGAATCGATGGCCAGCTTCTCCAGACGTCGCTCGATGGCCCGCAGGTAACGCAGCAAGTCAGGCAGCCGCTGCCAGCCGGTCTCGGTGACAAAGCCCTTGTGAATAAGGTTGCCGAGCTGCTGCTGGATATCTGACATGGCAAAGGCGGTGTCGAGCTGCATCTTGCCCTTGAGCCGCTTCTTGATCTCATGGGAGAGCGTCAGCACGGCTTCCACCTGCTTGGCCACCTCCACCACCGCATCGTTGAGCTCGGCGCGAACATACTCCTTGAGCGCCTCGAAACCGGCCTCGTCCCAAGCCAGCCCGCCATGCTGCTCGATCAGCTTGTCGCAGCCACAGGCAATGCAGTCGTCAATCAGCTCCGCCACCTTGCCAAACGGGTTGAAATAGAGCCCGAGCTTGGCCTTGTTGGGCAGCTTCTCCTGCAGATACTTGATGGGCGATGGCACGTTGAGCAGCACCAGCCGGCGCTGACCGGCCCACATCAGCTGCTGTTGCACCACCGGGCTCTCCATCAGCTGGATGGCTACCGAATCCTTCTCGTCTACCAACGCCGGATAGGCTTTCACCTCGAAGCCGCCCCGCTTCTGGCTGTACTCTTGCGGCAGCTCGCCAAAGCTCCACAGGGTGAGACCGGATTGTTCGATGTCATCGTCCGCCACTTGCGACAGGGTCTCCTGCACCTTGCCACGCAGCGACTCTTTCAAGGCTTCCAGATCTTTGCCTTCCGCCACCTTCTTGTGCTTGTCGTCCACCACTCGGAAGGTGAGTTTCAGGTGATCGGGTACCGCAGCCCAGTCCCAGGATTCGCGAGGTACGGTGACACCGGTCATGCGGCGAAGCTGACGCTCCATCTCGTCCAGCAGCGGTCCCTGTTCGGGCTTGATGCTGGCAAGCAGCGCATCGGCATAGTTTGGCGCCGGCACGAAGTTCTTGCGCATCGGCTTGGGCATCGACTTGATGAGGGCCACCAACAGCTCATGGCGCAGCCCGGGGATCAGCCACTCGAACCCCTTCACCTCCACCTGATTCAGGAGCGGCAGCGGAATATGCAGGGTCACGCCATCCGCCGCCTCCCCCGGCTCGAACTGATAGGTCAACTTGAGCTTGAGGCGCCCCTGCTGCCAGAAGTTGGGGTAGTCGAGATCGCTGATGTGGGCCGCATCCCCCTTCATCAGCATCTCTTTCTCGAAGTTGAGCAGTTCGGGATCCCGCTTTTGCGCCTCTTTCCACCACTTGTCGAAGTGGCGGGAGGAGATCACCTCCTCCGGCAAACGAGCATCGTAGAAGCGGAACAAGTCCTCGTCATCCACCAGGATGTCGCGCCGACGGGATTTGTGCTCCAGCGCCTCCACCTCGGCCAAGAGCTTGCGGTTATCGCTGAAGAAACGGTGACGGGTCTCGAAATCTCCCTCCACCAGCGCGCGGCGGATAAACAGCTCACGACACAGCGCCGGATCGATGCGGCTGAAGTTGATGGTGCGCTCATTGACCAGAGTCAGACCATAGAGGGTCACCTTCTCCTTGGCCATCACGGCGCCATTTTTCTTCGACCAGTGGGGGTCGCTGTGGTGCAACTTGATGAGATGGCCCGCCAGCGGCTCCACCCACTCGGGCTCAATCTTGGCGTTGATACGGGCGTAGAGGCGCGAGGTTTCCACCAATTCTGCGGCCATCACCCACTTGGGCGGCTTCTTGAACAGACCCGAGGCCGGGAAGAGGTGGAAACGGCCATTGCGAGCACCGAGGAACTCGGGCTTTTCCAAATCCTTGTTGCCGATATGACTCAAAAGGCCGGTCAACAGCGCGCAATGCACCGTCTTGAAATCTGCCGGTTCATGGTTGGCTTTAAAACCAAGCTCTTTCACCGTCTGACGCAGCTGGAAATGGATATCCTGCCATTCGCGCACCCGCAGGTAGGAGAGAAACTCCTTCTGGCACATGCGGCGGAACGGGTTGCTGCCAAGGGCATCCTGCTGCTCTTTCAGGTAGTTCCACAGATTGACGAAGGCGAGGAAGTCGGAATCCTTGTCCTCAAAGCGCCTGTGCTGTTCGTCGGCGGCCTGCTTCTTCTCCATGGGCCGCTCGCGGGGATCCTGAATGCTGAGGGCCGCAGTGATCACCATCACCTCGCTCAAGCAGCCGGTCTGCGCCGCGCTGATCACCATCTTCGCCAAACGCGGATCAAGGGGGATGCGCGAGAGCTGGCGACCGGTCTCGGTCAGCTGCAACTTGGCTTCGCGCTCGCCGGTGGCGGGCAGCTCGCGCACCGCCTCCAGCTCCTTCAAGAGGGTCAGGCCGTCCTTGATATGGCGCGACTCTGGTGGCTCGACGAAGGGGAAAGCCTCCATATTGCCAAGGCCGAGCGCCAGCATCTGCAGGATGACGGAGGCCAGGTTGGTGCGCAGGATCTCGGGGTCGGTGAAGGCAGGGCGGCTGTTAAAATCCTCCTCCGAGTAGAGGCGGATACAGATGCCGTCCGCCACCCGACCGCAACGCCCTTTACGCTGGTTGGCGCTGGCCTGGGAGACCGGCTCGATGGGCAGGCGCTGCACCTTGGTACGCCAGGAGTAGCGGCTGATGCGGGCTGTGCCCGGATCGATGACGTAGCGAATGCCCGGCACCGTCAGCGAGGTCTCCGCCACGTTGGTGGCAAGCACGATGCGCCGCCCAGCATGGGGCTGGAACACCTTGTTCTGCTCGGCGTTGGAGAGGCGGGCGTAGAGCGGCAGCACCTCGGTGTCGCGCAGATTGAGCTTGCGCAAGGCATCGGCGGTATCGCGGATCTCCCGCTCGCCGTTCATGAAGATAAGAATGTCCCCGAGCCCCTCGCGGGCCAGCTCTTCCACCGCGTCGAAGATCCCCTGCAGTTCGTCGCGCTCTTCAAGACCTTCGCTCTTGTCACTGCTTTTTTTATCAACAAATAGCGGACGGTAGCGCACCTCCACCGGATAAGTGCGACCGGAGACCTCGATCACCGGCGCCTTGTTGAAATGGCGGGAGAAACGTTGCGGGTCTATGGTGGCCGAGGTGATGATCACCTTGAGATCGGGGCGCTTGGGCAGCAGTTGCTTGAGATAGCCCAGAATGAAGTCGATATTGAGGCTGCGCTCGTGGGCCTCATCGATGATGATGGTGTCGTACTGGGTGAGCATCCGGTCGTTCTGGATCTCCGCCAGCAAAATACCGTCAGTCATCAGCTTGATGTGGGTCTGCTCGCTCACCTGATCGGTAAAGCGCACCTTGTAACCCACGTAGTGACCGAGTTCGGACTCCATCTCCTCGGCAATACGGGCCGCCACAGTGCGGGCCGCCAGACGGCGCGGCTGGGTGTGGCCGATGAAGCCCTTGACCCCACGCCCAAGCGCCAGACAGATCTTGGGGATCTGGGTGGTTTTGCCCGAGCCTGTTTCCCCTGCAATGATCACCACTTGATGTTCTTGAATGGCCTTGGCGATCTCCGCCTGCTTCTGGCTCACTGGCAGGTTGTCAGGATAAGTGACCTTGGGCACTCCGGCCAGACGGGTTTGATAACGCACTTCGGCGACGGCCAAATCAGCGGCGATGGTCTCCAGTACGGCGGCCTGTTTGCCTTCAGGCAGCTTCTTGACCCCGTGCAGACGGCTGGAGAGGCGGCGGGCGTCGAGATTCATGCAGGCAGAGAGACGGCGGCGCAGCGCCTCGATAGAGAGAGACAAGGTACGAATTCCTTAAATAGGTGCCCAAAGGGGCCATATCGATAAGCTGGGAGCGATCCTAAAGAGCGAGCGGGGGCGGTGCAAGCCTTAACGTAGCGTTATATATGGGAAGACAGAGAGATTGGCCGCTCCTCAAACATGACAAAACAACCATTGTAAGATGGCATAACATGAATAAATGGCAGCATATTAAATAGCCAAGGCAAGCCGAAGCTTGCCTTGGGAGAGAGAAAAACAGGGTTAACCGTGGGAATGATGGACAAAACAGGTGGTGAGCTGGGCGTGAATGGCCTGCATGACGTTGTGGCGATTGATGACACCGAGCAGGCGTCCCTCCTCCACTACCGGATAGATCTTCGGCTTTTGCCCCATCATCATCTCCGCCAGACTCAAAATGCTGGTATCGGGTCCCACCGACAACACCTCCTTGCGCATCACATCCTTGACCTGCGCCACCTGTTCGCAGTGATAGGCCTCTTTAAGCAGCACTGCGATGCAATCCTGCTCGGAGATCCAGCCAATCAGATGGCCCTGCCCATCCACCACCGGGCCACCGAGCTGATGACTGTTCAGAAATTTCTCGACCGCAGCCTGCACCATCATGTCTGCAGTGAAGGTAATAGGTCTGCTCTGCATATAATCCCTGGCTTTTAGCGATTCCATATCAATTCCCCTATCCATAGTCCAATCAGGCTGGCGTCTTGCGCGTCAGTACCGGCACCACGCACGGCTTGCTCCAAGCATAGCTGGCTCACTGCCGGATGGGTCAGCCTCTCCTCCCCCATCAACCGATTGCATATCTGTTTTCATTGGCCGGCATGGCCGCAGCCATCATCTGTGGCAGATGATCCGCTAACGTCGCCACCACGACAGGATCTACCCGACCCTGAGCCGCCAGTTGTTGCATAAAGGCCAGAGCATCACGAGCAGGCAGCCCACGTCGATAAGGTCTGTCCTGCACCATGGCCTGGAAAATATCGGCTACCCGCAGGATGCGCGCTTCGAGCGCCATGGCGGATGCCGGCAGATGGAACGGATAGCCCTCCCCGTCAGGCTCCTCATGGTGATAGGCCGCCCAGCAGGCTATCTCCTCAAACCCTTCGATATGACGCAGGATCTGGTAGGTTTCGAAACTGTGGGTATTGATGATTGCCCGCTCCTCCGGCGTCAAGCCGGCAGGTTTGTCCAATATTTCATCAGGAACCCTCAACTTGCCGAGATCATGCAACAGCCCTGCAATTTCGAGCATGTCACAATGGACACTACTAACCCCCAGCCGCTCAGCCAGGGCACGCGAAAGACGGCTCACTCCGAGGGAGTGTGTCATAGTGAATGGACTTTTGGCATCAACGATACCCGAGAAGATCCTGGCCAACGCTTTTAGCTCACCATTATCGGTGATGCAGGACTCCCGCTGCCTCAGCATCTCGTGCATGTAATCATTGATGGCTCGCGCCTCCAGTTGCAACCAGAACGCCTCCGAGCGGGAGGCTTGGAGAAAACCATCCAACAGATCGGTGGCAAAGAACTCGTCACGGCAATCCTGCAGGCGTGCACGGATCTCGTGTGTATGCATTAACAATGAGCCATCGCCATAGAATGGGGCAGCCAGCGCATCGCAACGATCCACCAGAAAGATAAGGTTGGCCTGACGAGCAACCCGGGGGTCCACATCGGCCATCTCGCGCAAGAGATGCCAGTGGGTATGATGATAACGGATAGGCAGTGCCAACGGGGCCAGCAAGCGGAAATCCTTGAGCAGCTGATATCCTACCTCGCAGTGACGCTGGGAGGACTCCCAATCGAACTCACTAACCAGATGGTGATGGGTGATGGTCGAGGAGACACCAATATCGTGCAGCACGCCGAGCTCAAACAACAAACAACATTCAGCTGTATCCAGCCCCAATACCCGACCACACTCGGCCGCCATGATCCCGACCCGTTTACCATGGGCCACATCGCCAATTCCTACCAGATCCAGTGACGCAGACAAGGCATAAACGACCTGTCTGAGATCCACCTGAAGCGAGCACGAACCGGCTTCCTGCGCTCTGTTCATGATCCCTGTCCCATGCTTTTTTGTGATTATGCAAGGGTGTCGTTTTACTCCTTGCTACTGATAAATCTAGTCATTAATCCCATGGTTTACCTCATCACGGTTTTTCAAAAAGCAGTGCAAAGAGGCTTATAGAGCCCTTGTATCCCTACTACCGCTCAACCGGGCCTCTTTCACGCGAACAAGACCTGCTGCTCGATGGGATTGCCGGGATACACCCAACCGGCGTAGAAGGATAAAAGCGGTCATCGCACAGCATGTGCGAGCAGTCGCGACACCATAAGGTTCCGCACACTGGTGTTAAACAAAGCTCGTTATTGCAGCTAAATGCAGTCGCGCGGTGCTTCGGATGGCTGAAGAGGTTTCAGATATGAAAAACAGGCGAGAGGTTATGCTGTATGGAAATGGTATTCACCTGACAGTTGCCCACAAAAGGGAGTGGTCATACGGCTTCAAACCGGATAACAAAACGGTACCCCTACCGTGTTATCTTGAGTCACCATATTACCACCAACGAGAAAGTAGCACGTCGTAAACTCAGCCTGCTAGAGCTTGCCAAAGAGCTCAATAATGTCAGCAAAGCCTGCAAGCTCATCGGCTACAGCCGTCAGCAGTTCTACGAAATTCGCCGTAATTACCAGACCTATGGCGCCGAGGGATTGCTCGACAAATTGCCCGGCTGTAAAGGGGCTCATCCCAACCGGGTTGCGCCCGAGATTGAACAGGCCATCCTCGATTACTCCCTCACCAGACTAACTCATGGCCCGCAGCGGGTCGCACAAGAACTGGCTCTGCAAGGCATCAACGTCAGTGCGGGCGGTGTGCGTGGCGTGTGGCAACGGCACGACTTGCTCTCCAAACACGACCGCTTGCTGCGCCTTGAGAAAACACACCGGGAGCTGACCATTGAGCTCAATGACGAGTAAATTCGCCTGTTCGAGCGTCTCAGCCCAGAGTTTCGAGAACGTCAGATTGAGGTCCACTACACCGGAGAACTGGTGGCTGTCGACACCTTCTTCGTCGGCGCGATCCAAGGGGTTGGCAGGTGTATCAGCAAACCGTGCTGGACTGCTACAGCCGCCACGCCTGGGGACGGCTCTACATCAGCAAGCTGCCGGTGACCTCGGTCTATGTGCTCAATGAAACGGTACTGCCGTTTTCCGAGGCCCACGAGGCACGGGTCTATACCATTCTGTCGGATAACGGGCGCGAGTTCTGTGGGCGCCCAGACCATCATCCCTACGAGCTGTTCCTGCAACTGGAGGGGATTGAGCACCGGACAACCAAGGTACGCAGGCCGCAGAGCAACGGCTTTATCGAACGGCTGCATCGCACACTGCTGGATGAACACTTCCGTATCAAGGGGAGGACGACCTGGTATGAGTCGATAGAGCAGATGCAGACAGACCTGGGTAGCTACCTGGCGCACTACAACACCCAGCGGCCGCATCAGGGCAGGATGATGGAGGGACTGACGCCCTACAGCATGTTCAAGAAGGGTCTGAAATTGATACCGAAGGAAGTGCGCTCTAAAGTAGCGTAAACAAGACACCGGCTTGAGGCCGGTGTCAGGTGATAACTAGATCTGTACACACTTGCGCATGAGGGATACCACCTTTCCCAAACCCATCGACCACCAGCCACTGCGCTGGATAAAGTCACACATCATGGCCTGGATTGACAGCCACAACCGGATCAGTGGCAACGCCTAGCTCCCGCTGGATCACTGTCCACCAGCGCTCATAGGCAGCCGCTTGATCCTCAAGCCAGTCATGTTTGTTGTAAACAGCCATCACGCCAGTCAGGGTGTGCCCCAGCATCACTTCGGTGATATGGGGCGACACCCCCAATTCCGATAGCCTGGTCGACAGCGTTCGACGAGCATCATGAATCCGCCAATGGGGGATCCCCAGGCTGCTGCGCAAGCGGCTCACCAACCGATTACATGAGTGGATCTCTAGCGGACCATTCCCCTCCCCCTGACCGGGGAACAGATAGACCGGGTCCACCGACGCCATGGCGGCTCGTTCGAACAATTGCTTGCCCACCGATGTGATGGGGCGGCGGATAGGCCTGCCGGTCTTGCTGATCTCCGCCGGCACGGTCCAGACCATAGACTCGTAATCGAGGTCCTGACGCCTGAGCGTTCTGGCCTCGGAAAGCCTGCACCCATAGACCAGGCAGAGCAGATGAATCACCTTGTTGCCGGTGCCAGTCCGACTGGCCTCGATGGCCCGCCAGATCTTCGCAACCTCTGGCACCGTCAACACCCGGTGACCGGTCTTAGCGGGAGCGCCAACATCCCTGGCCCGCAGACTCATCATGTTGGGCATGTAGATCGTGCCGCGGCGAGCCTGCCAGTTGAAGCACGCCTTCAATGCCGTGATCACAGCCCGGGTTACCCCTGGTGCCCGCTCACTTATGGTATCGAAATAGCTCAACCACATGTCCATGGTGATCTGGTTGATTGGCCGGTCAGGCAAGCGGTTCTTCACTGACGAGAAGGTATAGAGATAGTATTTCTGGGTGCCTTCTCGGCACTCCCGCATCACGTACTTCTCGAACCACTCATCAAACAAGGCTGCAGGCGTAGGCTCGTCGCCCGAGGCACTGATCCGCGCAACACCGCTTTTGAGCTTATCGGCCTTTATCCGGGCCTCTCGCAAGGTCAGAATCGGGTACCGACCAAGAGAGGTCCGAACCCGCTTCCCGTCGACCACATGCCGAACTTGGAACGCAACTACCCCTTCGGTGAGACCCGGACACTCAACCCATCACCGTCGCTCACTTCGCTCGGGCCAGCATATGGTTTACCATTCAGCCCTCGAAGCCAGCTATCTGATAACGCCATTGCTACCCCATTAAAATTTTGTACCACTCTCATGGGGTATTTTGTACCAGATAATGTACCAGCAGGCCATTGAACAACGTCAGGTTTGGGTGAACGATGAAAGTGTCTTCGGAATTTTCACCTCACCAGAACGGCACTAAACCCTGAAAAATCAATCAGAAGCGCGAACACACAAGAACACATGAGCACATCAGCGAAGCAGACCACCCAGCCCACTTACTACTTCCACGACTACGAGACCTTCGGCATCAGCCCCGCCAAGGACAGGCCATCGCAGTTTGCCGGTATCCGTACTGATGCAGATTTCAACCTCATTGGCGAACCGCTGGTCATCTACTGCAAGCCGCCGGCTGATTACCTGCCAGATCCGGAGGCGTGCCTGATTACCGGTATCACGCCACAAAAAGCGATGAAGGATGGGCTGTGCGAGGCGGATTTCATTCGCCAGATCCACGAGCAATTCGCCACGCCGAATACCTGTGTGCTTGGCTACAACAGCATCCGCTTCGATGATGAAGTGACCCGCTACACCCTCTATCGCAACTTCTATGACCCCTATACCTACAGCTGGCAGAATGGCAACTCTCGGTGGGATATTCTCGACATGCTGCGGGCCTGCTATGCCCTGCGACCAGAGGGGATCGAGTGGGCGTTTGACGATGAGGGGAAACCGAGTTTCAGACTTGAAAAGCTGACGGTCGCCAACGGCGTGACTCACGCCAATGCCCACGACGCACTCTCGGACGTACTGGCCACCATCGAGATGGCCAAGCTGGTGAAAAAGGCCCAACCCAAGCTGTTTGGTTATCTCTTTGACCTTCGCAACAAGAATAAAGTGAAGGCGCTGATTGACGTGGTGACCATGAAGCCGCTGGTGCACGTCTCCGGCATGTTCTCCCCCTGGCAGGGTTGTGCAAGCTGGGTCTCGCCACTCGCCTGGCACCCCACCAACCAGAACGCGGTGATCATGGTGGATCTGACCCGTGACCCCACCCCGCTCATTGAACTCTCCAGCGAGGAGATCCGCGAGCGCCTCTACACCAAGAAAGAGGAGCTGGGGGATCTGGCAAGCATTCCGGTGAAACTTGTGCACATCAACAAGTGCCCGGTGCTGGCACCGGCCGCCACCCTGACGGCGGAGCGCGCCGACGAGCTCGGCATCAATCGGGAGCAGTGCCGCAAGAGCCTGGATCTGCTGCGCGCCCACCCCGAGGTGCGGGAAAAACTGGTGGAAGTGTTCAATCAGGAGTTCGCCGGCAGCAATGAGAGCGACCCCGATACCCAGCTCTACGCCGGATTCTTTGGCCATGGCGACAAGTCCACCATGGATCTGGTGCGTGCCACCCCCGCGGACCTGCTGGGTGAGCGGGAGTTCGCCTTTACCGACGCCCGGCTGCCGGAGATGCTGTTCCGCTACCGCGCCCGCAACTGGCCGCACACCTTGAGCGAAGCGGAGCAGAAACGCTGGCGCCTGCACTGCAGCGACTACTTCAGCCTCCGTCTGCCGGACTACGTGCCCCGTCTCGAGGCGCTGGCAGAGCAGAACCAGAGTAACGAACGGAACTTTGCGATTCTTAAGAGTCTCTACCACTATCTGGAAGATTTATGAGTTGTGAGTAGTTTCACAATAAATCCTTCCCGTCCATCCCCTTCTTCAGGTCATAATGACGAAGGGGATTTCCCCAAAAACCAATATCTTGCAACATCCTGAGCGGATGTCTCCCAAGCAAGAGATCTCTTTGGCCGAACGGAAGCCATTTGCTGATGCCTCGTCACCACGCACTGCTCGGATTACTGGCACTGCTGCCGCTGGCAGCCAACGCCGCATACCGGTTCGATGTGCCGGACTATCTTGCTCGCCTGCCCGAGCAGACCTATCGCATCGTAGAACAGAACTTCAACACCCTTTATCAGCAGACTGATTTCACACCCCTGATCACCAACAGCTACTTCAACGGCTCCCATCTCTACAAGTTTGTCGGGGTACCGCTGGCCATCAGCGCCCAATCAGGTTTCCAGCTGGAGGTGTTTGGTCAGGTCTATAACCGAGCTTCGCAAGCCTATATGCACCTGAGCGAGGATATGTCCCTCTATCGGGTGATGCGGGTCGATCTGATGGGGAACCCCAATGATCAACTGGCCATCGGTTTTGGTCTGGGGGTGCCCATCACCCCGTTGCTGACCCTCAAGGCGATCGCCTCCGGCAGTGATATCCCGGGCTATGGCTCCGCCAAATACGCCGTCGGTTTTGAGTGGCGTTACTGAAAAACGTGGCTGATAACCGCTGATTGAAACAATTCAGGCTCCGTGATGGAGCCTGAATTGTTTATGGTGACGCTGTGATCAGGTGTAGTGGATCACCCGCCCTTCGCCCCCTTGCAGGGTCACAGCCGTACCGACTGCCTGCCCATGCCAAAAATCGGTTCCCCCTTCCGGCAGCAGAAACTCCTGTGGTTGCCCCTCCCAGTTGAAGAGGCAGAGCAGAGTGCCGCCCTCGGGCAGGCTTACTTCGCCACAGGCAAAGTCCATCGACTCGAAACGGGCAGAGGGCGCCCGGGCAGCGCAAAGCGCCAGCAGCTTGAGCAATTGCGCCGCCAGCTCCTCATCGAGATCTTGCAGTCGATCACCAGCCAGCATCATGCCACCGCTTGCCACCAGCGCTGCCAGATGGAAGCTGTAATCCGTCTTGCTTGCCTGCTGGCTTGGCAGATCCCGCAGGCAAATGCAGTCGGGGTCGAGGGCCCAGAGTTTGTCGTTCTGCCAAGCGCGGCAGAAGGCCTCGCGGGCGATCTGGCGATAGCGGTGGCCATTGCGCTCCACGTCATCGCTCACCCGCATGCCGTGAACCAGACCAAGGCTTGGCCAGATGGGGGCGTTGCAACCGAGCAGGAAAGCCCCTTCACCAGCACCACGCAGGATGGCCGCCATACCGCGTCGATAGGCTTCAACCCGGGTGGCGGCCGGATCGTGGAAACGACCACCGTGGATGGCGCCCCAGAAATTGGCATCTAGCTTGAAGTAGTGGATGCCCCACTGCTCGCGCAGGGTTCGGAACACCTGCTCAAGGTGCGCCTGCACCTCGGGGTGGGTGCCGTCCAGCACATACCAGGGAGTACAACGCCAACCGCCATAGGTGACCCGCTCGGAGGGGAGCGGCAGGCCGTCATCCCCCTTCACAAACCAGTCGGGGTGCTCCTGAAACACCTGTGAACCGGGTTCGGCAATAAAGGGCGCGACCCAGAGGGCGGGCTCGCAGCCAGCCTGTTTGATCTCCGCAGCCAGTGCCGCAACGCCCTGCTCGAACTTGGCCGATGGAGTGAGCCAATCGCCCATTTTAGCCTGATAGCCGTCGTCGATCTGCACGTAACGCAGGGCCGGGAAGCGCTCGGCACGCACCTGCAGATTCTCGCGAATATCGGCAGCGCTCACCTCGGCGTAGTAGTGATACCAGGAGCACCAGCCGCTCGGGCGCTCACTCACCTTGCCGATCAGAGAGCCATGTTCGGCCTCGATCAGCCGTGCCAGCTCAGCCAGCAGATCCTCGCGCTCCGCCCCTTCGAGGCAGATCAGCGCCTCGCTCTGCCAGTGCTCACCAGCGGCGAGTTTTCGCCCTTCGCAATTCATCAGGATCTGCAAGCGACCATCGGGATAGAGGCGAAACTCCCCGCCAAAACGGTGGCAGCTGGCAAAGGCGAGCAGCAGCCACCCCTTGCCATGCTCCACCAGCAACAGGTTGTGAATGGTGTGATAGCCATTGTCATCGGTGATGCGATAGACGCTGGCATCGGGGCAACGGCCGACATGTTGTGGTGATTGCCAGCTACCCATGGTCTGGGCCAGCATCTGGAATCCTTCGCCATAGATGGCGCTCTCCACCGGCAGGCCAAGCTTGCCGTCAAATAGCACCCAGCGCTCAACCGGAGTGGCATCAGCGCCAGTGTTGTCGAGTCGCACCCGACACAGGGGCCCTTCCCACTGACGGGTTTGCAGCAGATGGGGTGGCAACGCATTATCATTCGCCAGCTGGCGAAGTCGGGACAAGAGGGATGTCATCACTACTCCTTGTAGTTCGAAAAGGGTTCTATCAGGCACTTTTCAAAAAATGCCAATCAAATCAGCTTCAAATGAACTGATTTCAGTTGTTATTGTTTTAATGCCGCGACCCGGCCTCTCTGGTAAACTGCGATTTTTCTTCCCAGTCGATGAGGTTCACGTGATCGCGCAACGCGCCTTGCTGTACTTTCGTGACTTTATGGTCATCGTCGCCTGCCTGCTGGCAGGCAAATCCGTGGCGGCCATCCTGCCATTTGCCTTTCCCGGCAGCATCATCGGCATGCTGCTGCTGTTCGTCCTGCTCTCCCTTCAGCTTATAAAGCTGCACTGGGTCGAGCTGGGGGCAGGCTTGCTGCTGCGCCACATGGGCGTTTTGTTCGTGCCGGTTGCGGTCGGACTGGTTGCCTGGCTTGAGCCCCTGCGCCAATCCTTCGGCGTCATCATGCTCTGCATCGTGCTCGGGATCGTGCTGATCCTCGCCACCGTCGGTCGGCTCTACCAGAGGATGAACAAATGATCTTCTGGCTAGCCATTCCCCTGACCCTGGCGCTCTATTTCGCCACCCGCACCCTCTATCGCCGTCTGCCCTGGCCCATCATCAACCCAGTGCTGGTGCCGACCGGGGTGATCATCGGCCTGCTACTCTGGTTCAACCTGCCCCTTGAGCAGTACGAACGCGGCAGCAGCCCCATTACCATGCTGCTGGAGCCCGCCGTGGTGGCGCTGGCGCTGCCG
Organism: Aeromonas sp. 604443; assembly: GCF_049170315.1. Taxonomy (NCBI): domain Bacteria; kingdom Pseudomonadati; phylum Pseudomonadota; class Gammaproteobacteria; order Aeromonadales; family Aeromonadaceae; genus Aeromonas; species Aeromonas sp. 604443. The sequence continues at coordinate 425,938 of NZ_JAAKMI010000001.1, read as the reverse complement.
CTCTATCAACAGGCGCGCCAGATCCAGGCCAAGCTCAAGCCCATCCTAATCTGTACCCTCGCCTCCGTCTTGATCTCGGTGTGCACAACCCTGCTGATCGGTCATTTTATGGGCACAGATCCGGCGCTGCTCGCCTCATTGGCGACCAAATCGATCACCACCCCGCTAGCCATGAGCGTCAGCCAGTCCATCGGCGGCATTCCCGCCATTGCGGCCGCCGTGGTGGTGGTGGTGGGGATTATCGGTGCCCTGATCGGCTACCCGCTGCTCAAACTGCTGAAAGTGACCGACCCGGAAGCACAAGGGCTCGCCATGGGGGCCTGTGCCCACGCCATCGGCACCGCCACCTCCGCCGAGAAGGGGATCACCCAGGGCGCCTTTGCATCGCTCGCCATGGTGGTATGCGGTATCCTCACCGCTGCCGTCGCGCCCCTCCTTTTTGCCATCTATCACTGGCTCACCTGACCGATGATTAACCACCCCGACGGCTCTGCAGCGCTGTCGGGGTGCGACCTGCCGCACAATTTGCACAAGACAAACGTTTCCATTACCATCCCCCTCCGTTTGCCCATCAGGGCGTGAGCCTGCTCACACATTTACCCGAGCTTGCTCCCTACAATGGCCGCCCAATTGGCCTTTGAGGACACACTATGCATCCCCGTTTTGCCAAGCCATTCGATACCCTCTCTGCCCCGCTCAAAGCAGCCGTGCAGCCCATGCTGGATAGTGCCGACTTCAACGCCCGCTTCACGCCGGAGCAAGTCGCCACCCTGAAAGCCGCCACAGGTCTCGATGATCGCGCCCTGCGCCTCGCCCTGTTGCCGCTGGCTGCTGCCTGCTCGGTGGCACCCATCTCCAAGTTTTACGTCGGTGCCATCGCCTGCGGCCTGAGCGGCACCTGGTACTTCGGTGCCAACATGGAGTTTGCGGGGCAAGGTCTGTTCCACTCGGTCCACGCCGAGCAGTCCGCCATCTCCAACGCCTGGCTGGGCGGCGAGACCGGGATCTCTGAAATCACCGTCAACTACACCCCCTGCGGCCACTGCCGTCAGTTCATGAACGAGCTGAGCACCGCCAAGATCCTGAAAGTCTCTCTGCCCGATGACCTGAGTGCCCTGCAATCCTTCCTGCCCCACTCGTTTGGCCCGGCGGATCTCGACATCACGGATGCGCTGATGAGCCCGCAGGATCACGCAGAGCTTGAGCTTCAAAGCGAAGACCCGCTGTGGCAAGCCGCGCTGGCCGCCGCCCGTCAAAGCTATGCCCCCTATAGCCAGGGCTATGCCGCGGTGGCGTTGCAGTTTGCCGATGGCCGCATCTTCTCTGGCCGCTACGCCGAGAATGCCGCCTTCAACCCCAGCCTGCCGCCGATGCAGATGGCCTGCGCCCATGCGGTGCTTAACGGCGAAGATCTCGCCACCATCCGCCGCGCCGTGCTGCTGGAGAATAAAAACGGCCAGATCAGCCAGCGTGACTCCGCCCAGTCCACTCTTAAGGCGCTGGGCTCGGTCGAGCTGGAGTATCAGGCGGTCTGACCCCCGCTTCGCTTCGATAAACGAAAGCCCCCGCACCTTGGTGCGGGGGCTTTTTTACTGTGCCGTTTAACCGGGAGCGGCCAGTGATTCTCACGGTTTGGCGCGGTTGATCACCCCGTCTGACCGGTTGCTGATCAGACCGGTTTCAGCCGTGCGGTGAAATGGCGCAGCAGCGGCGGCTCGTAGTCAAAGGTGAGCCCGCGAATGTCGCTGGCCCGCGCTTTCACCGCGATCAGACAGTCGGCCACATAGTCCATGTGATCCCGGGTATAGACCCTCCGCGGAATGGTGAGCCGCAACAACTCGAAGTCCGCCGCCTCCTGCTTGCCGGTGGCGGGATCGCGCCCGAGCAGCAGGGAGCCAATCTCCACCCCGCGCACACCCCCTTCCAGATAGAGCTCGCAAGCGAGCGCATGGGCCGGGAACTGCTCGGCCGGAATATGGGGCAGCAGCTTTTTGGCATCCACAAACACCGCATGGCCGCCGGTGGGGGTCTGGATCGGGATACCCGCCTCGGCCAGCCGCTCGCCGAGATAAGCCACCTGACTGATGCGATAGGTGAGATACTCCTCATCCATCCCCTCGCGCAGGCCGATGGCGAGCGCCGCCATGTCCCGCCCGGCAAGGCCGCCATAGGTGACAAACCCCTCCATCGCCACACAGCGCACCTGCACGGCGCGGAACAGATCGAGATCCTCTTTAAAGCAGCAGAGCCCGCCGATATTGACCAGCCCGTCCTTCTTGGCCGACATGGTGAAGATGTCCCCCAGCGCAAACATCTGGCGCACTATCTCCTTGATGCTGCACTTCGCATAAGCCGGATCCCGCTCCTTGATAAACCAGGCGTTCTCGGCAAAGCGGGCGGCATCGATCACCACCGGAATATGGTGGCGACGGGCCAGCTCGGAGACCGCCTCCATATTGGCCATGGAGACCGGCTGGCCACCAGCGCTGTTGCAGGTCACCGTGATGATGATGCCGGCCACGTTGTCGGCCCCCAGGGTCTCGATGGTGTCGCTCAGGCGAGGGAGATCAAAATCCCCCTTCCAGGCATAAGGGGCCGTGGTGTCGAGCGCTTTCGGGGTGAGCAGGTTGATGGCCCGCGCGCCAGCCAACTCCACATGGGCCTTGGTGGTGTCGAAGTGATAGTTGGAGATAAAGACAGGTGCCTTGCCCTTGCAGCGCTTGACCAGCTCGGGGAAGAGGATTTGCTCGGCCCCGCGCCCCTGGTGGGTGGGCATCACATGCTGGTAACCAAAAATGTCGCGCACCGTGCGCTCCAGCTCGACGAAGTTGCGGCTGCCCGCATAGGCCTCATCCCCCATCATGATGCCGGCCCACTGACGGTCGGACATGGCACCTGTGCCACTGTCGGTCAGCAGATCGATATAGACATCCTCGGCCAACAGCAGAAAGGGGTTCCAGCCAGCGGCCTCGAGGGCGGCGCGGCGCTCGGCGCCAGTGGTCTGTTTGATGGGCTCGACCATCTTGATACGAAACGGCTCGGGTATACGACGCATATAAGACTCCTCACCGGCGCAAGGCCAGTGTGTTTGAAATTGGAATTGGCAAAGAAACCGGGGCGATCAGGGTCGTCCGGCTGACAAATTCAAACGGCGGGTGCCGCCAATCAGCGGTGAGGAAAGTCGAAGGTGAGAATGGGATCCCGGGTATACCAGTGGGCGAGCAGGCAAGCTGCCCGGGGCGTAGCTGTCATGATTGGCATCACTCCCCTCCATATCGGTTGTAGACAGTCGATGGCCAACAAGATCCGTTGATGGATGCTGCCAACGGGCAGCCTCGCCACGTTAACGGCTGGTTAATTTGCAAACAAGGAGTGCACCGACGGGCTGTGCGCCCGCTCACAAAGTGCACATCTGCGCGGCAAACTGGCAGTGAGGTTGATCCGTCCACGCCCCCGGTTCGTTATTCTCCCTACCCACACGCCACATCCCCCATCAGCCAAGGCCGGAAGCCATCTCATGCATCGCAAACCCCATCTGCCCGAGAAGATCTGCCCCGTCTGCCAACGCCCCTTCAGCTGGCGGCGCAAGTGGGCGCGCAGTTGGGAGGCAGTTCGCTACTGCAGCGAGCGCTGTCGCCACGCTCGTCACTGCAGCTGCCAACATAACGGGGAGCCAGTGTGATGGAGCTGCGCCTGATTCTCGGCGATCAGCTGAACGCCGCTCACAGCTGGTTTCGCACGCCAGATCCAGCGGTCTGCTACCTGATGGCGGAGCTGCGCCAAGAGACCGACTACTGCCGCCACCACCGTCAGAAGGTGCTGGCCTTCTTTGCCGCCATGCGCGCCTTCGCGGCGGCCCTTGGCAAGGCGGGCCACCGAGTCTGTTACCTGACTCTTGATGAGAGTGCCCGCTGGCCCGACTTGCCCGGCTTGCTGGAGGCTCAGCTCGAAGCACATCAGGCCGACAGCTTCGCCTGGCAGAGCCCGGATGAGTGGCGCCTCGCCAGCCAGTTGAAAAGCTGGGCGACGGGCCTTGCCATCCCTGCTACCGAGGTGGAGAGCGAACATTTTCTCACTCCCCGCGATGGCTGGCAGCGCTATCCCCATAGCCGGATGGAGTTCTTCTACCGCGCCCTGCGAAAGCAATACCAAGTGCTGCTCGATGAGTGCGGCCAACCCCTTGGCGGGCGCTGGAATTTTGATGACGAGAATCGCGCCAAGCTGCCGGCGAGCCAGCCCATCCCGGCGCCCCTCACCTTTGCCAACGAGGTGAGCGAAATTGACGCCATGCTGACCCGCCACGGGGTCAGCACCATCGGTAAGGCGGATGTCAGCAAGCTGCCGTGGCCTATCACAAGACGCCAGAGTCGCGAGCTGCTGGCCCATTTTCTGGCCCACTGCCTGCCCCACTTTGGCCGCTATCAGGATGCCCTGAGCGAGCGGGGCTGGAGCCTGTTTCACAGCCGCCTGTCGTTTTCCCTCAACAGCAAGATGCTTCATCCGCTTGAGGTGATCCGGGCCGCCGAAGCCCACTGGCAGGCCAATCAGGGCACCATCACGTTGGCGCAGGTGGAGGGGTTTATCCGCCAGATCCTCGGCTGGCGCGAGTTTGTCCGCGCCCTCTACTGGGAAAAGATGCCCGACTACAAGCAGACCAATTTTCTCGAGGCCAACCGGCCGCTGCCCGGTTTCTTCTGGAGCGGCGAAACCAGGATGGCCTGCGTGCGTCACGCCATTCGCCAGTCTCTTGAGCACGGTTACGCCCACCATATCCAGCGGCTGATGGTGACCGGTAACTTTGCCCTGCTGGCGGGGATCGATCCTGACGAGGTGGATCAGTGGTATCTCGGTATCTATGTGGATGCCATCGAGTGGGTGGAGCTGCCCAACACCCGCGGCATGAGCCAGTTTGCCGATGGCGGCCTGATGGGCAGCAAGCCCTACTCCAGTAGCGGCGCCTATCTCGAGCGGATGGGCCACTACTGCAAGGGGTGCCACTATCAGGTGAAAGCCCGCCACGGCGATGGGAGCTGCCCCTTCAACAGCCTCTACTGGCACTTTCTCTGGCGCAATCGGGACAAACTTGGCGGCAATCCCCGCCTCGCCCTCCCCTATGCCAACTGGGATGGCCAAGCCGCAGCGCAGCAGCAGGCCATTCTGGCCACTGCGGAGCACTACCTGATCAAGCTGGAGCAGTTGTAAGCGGGCCATGTCCCCTGGCACATTCACACTGACAACAGCGCAGCGATTTACGCTGGCAATCAGGCTCACCATCGCACCAAACACCAGCTTGTGACAGGCAAGCAGACGGAGATCCCAATCCTGCGCAGAGCGGTTGAATATCCTGTGGCGGCTGATTATGGTGGTGGCCACATCAGGAGATCAGTCAAGGAAAGACGATATGGAGATAGTGGTTCTCGGTGGCGGCGTGATAGGGGTAACCAGCGCCTGGTATCTGGCCAAAGCGGGTCACAAGGTGACCCTGCTGGAGCGACAAGGTGGCGTCGCCCTTGAAACCAGCCATGCCAACGCCGGGCAGATATCCCCGGGTTATGCGGCCCCCTGGGCGGCCCCCGGCATTCCCCTCAAGGCCGCCAAGTGGATGCTGCAAAAGCATGCCCCCTTCACTGTGCGCCCCACTGCCGACCCCTTCCAGCTACGCTGGATGCTCAGAATGCTCGCCAACTGCACCCCGACCGCCTATGCCACCAACAAGGGGCGCATGGTGCGTCTGGCCGAATACAGCCGCGACTGCATGAAGCTGCTGCGTGATGAGCTGAACATCGATTACGAAGGGCGCCAGCTCGGCACCCTGCAGCTGTTTCGCAGCCAATCCCAGCTCGATGCCAGTCAGCGCGATATCGAGGTGCTGGAGGAGTATGGCGTCCCCTACCAGTCGCTCGATGCCAGCGGCTGCGAAGCGGCAGAGCCTGCGCTGGCACGGGTGCGCGGAAAAATCGTCGGCGGCTTGCGTCTGCCCGGCGACGAGACCGGCGACTGCTTCCGCTTCACCAAGGCCCTTGCCCTTGAAGCCGAGAAGCTCGGGGTCAAGTTTGTCTTCAACTGCGATATCGACGAGATTGAGCAAGCACGCGGCCGCGCCGTGGCGGTGCGGGCGGGCGAGCAGCGCTATCGCGCCGATGCCATCGTCTGCGCGCTCGGCAGTTATGCCACCGGTTTTCTACGGCCGCTGCTGCGCCCGCTCGGGCTGGAGCTGCCGGTCTATCCGGTCAAGGGCTACTCCCTCACCCTGCCGATGATCAACGCCGAGGCCGCACCGCGCAGCACCGTGCTCGACGAGACCTACAAGGTGGCCATCACCCGTTTTGACGAGCGGATCCGGGTCGGCGGCATGGCGGAGCTGTCGGGCTACAACCTCGCCCTTAATCCCAGACGCCACGACACATTGGCGATGGTGGTGGGCGATCTCTTCCCCGAAGGGGGCGATATCAGCAAAGCTGAATTCTGGACCGGTCTGCGCCCCATGACACCGGACGGTACCCCGCTGGTGGGGCCAAGCCCCATTCCCGGTCTCTGGCTCAATACCGGCCACGGCACCCTGGGCTGGACCATGGCGGCCGGTTCGGGTCAGCTTCTGTGCGATCTCATCAGCGGCAGCGAGCCCGCCATCAGTGATGAGGGGCTCACTCTGGCTCGTTACGGCTAAGCACCTAAGCTGTCGGGCTGTTTCACTCGCCAACTACGCCCAGCAGAGGACGTTCTCAACCGCTTTATTGACAGGCCACCGCCATAAACGGTGGCCTTTTCGTCTGATGTTGACCTTCTCCCTCCCCGCCTACCTGAGCGGTGCTCTGGCTGCCGGTTAATGCAGCAAACGGCACAGAATATTGCGCAATTCGACTTGCGCAAGCCGCCACAATCCGTAATGTGGATAGACGCATTTTTCGCAGCGCATATTTTTTAAATGGCCTGTAAACCGCTTGTAAACAGGCGCCGCCAGACAAGGGGTTACGGGTGTCACCACGAGTTTCTTTAGCAGCAATCCAGGGTAGGACAATATGAAAAAAGTAGGTTTGGTCGGTTGGCGTGGCATGGTGGGATCGGTTCTGATGAGCCGGATGCAGGAAGAGCAGGATTTCGCCCATATTCAACCCACATTCTTCACCACCTCCCAGGCCGGTGAGGCCGCGCCCAACTTCGGCGTCGATGCCGGTACTCTGCAGGACGCCTTCGATATCGAGGCGCTGGCCAAGCAGGATATCATCATCACAGCCCAAGGCGGCGACTACACCAAGGATGTTTATCCGCGCCTGAAAGCCGCCGGCTGGCTGGGTTACTGGATTGACGCCGCCTCCTCCCTGCGGATGGAGAAAGATGCCGTCATCATTCTGGATCCGGTCAACGGCGACGTCATCGAGCAGGCCCTGAACGATGGCATCAAGACCTTCGTCGGCGGCAACTGCACCGTCAGCCTGATGCTGCTGGCCCTCGGCGGCCTGTTCAAGGCCGATCTGGTGGAGTGGGTAAGCGTAGCCACCTATCAGGCCGCCTCCGGTGGCGGTGCCCGTCATATGCGCGAGCTGGTCACCCAGATGGGGATGCTGCGCGACGAAGTGGCGGTCGAGCTGGCGGATCCCGCCTCCGCCATCCTCGACATCGAGCGCAAGATCACCGAGAAGACCCGCTCCGGCACCCTGCCGGTCGACAACTTCGGCGTGCCGCTGGCCGGTGGCCTTATCCCCTGGATCGACACCAAGCTCGACAACGGCCAGAGCCGCGAAGAGTGGAAGGGTCAGGCCGAGACCAACAAGATTTTGGGTATCGAGAATGCCGTCATTCCGGTGGATGGTCTGTGCGTGCGGATCGGCGCCCTGCGCTGCCACAGCCAGGCGTTCACCATCAAGCTGAAAAAGGATGTGCCGCTGGCGGAGATCGAAGCGCTGCTGGCTGCCCACAACGACTGGGTGAAAGTGATCCCCAACGATCGCGACATCACCGCCCGCGAGCTGACTCCGGCGGCCGTCACCGGTACCCTCAGCATTCCAGTTGGTCGTCTGCGCAAGCTCAATATGGGCCCGGAGTATCTGGCCGCTTTTACCGTGGGTGACCAGCTGCTGTGGGGCGCCGCCGAGCCGCTGCGCCGCATGCTGCGTATCCTGCTGGCGCGCTAATCCGCTACAGCAGCAGAGACAACAAGGGCGGGGAGTCACACTCCCCGCCCTTTTTCATTGCCTGTTTTCGTGACCCGTTTAGCGGGTTTGCAGCCTTGCGCTCACGCTTGCCGTTACTTGAGCAGGATTCGCTGGCACCCGCTGTAGATCTCGGCCCGCCCGAGGCGGCAAAAGCCCACCAGGGTGAGCCCCGTCTGCTCGGCCCGCTCGACCGCAAGCTCGGTGGCGGCGGAGATGGCGAGCAAGATCTCGACCCCGGCGCTGGCGCACTTTTGTACCATCTCGAAACTGGCGCGGCTGGTCACCAGAATGGCGCCGTCACGGCGACCCGTGCGGCACAGATGGCCCACCAGCTTGTCCAGCGCAATATGGCGCCCCACATCCTCGCGGATGGAGAGAATGTTGCCTTCCCCGTCCAGATGCACCGCCGCATGGGTGGCGCCGGTGCGCTGGCCCAGCAGCTGGAGCGGGCGCAGCGCGCTCAATACCTTATCGATATGGCCCACCGCCAGACGCTGACTATCGGGCAAGCTTGGTTGGGTGCGGATCACCTGCTCCAGACTCTCGCTGCCACAGATGCCGCAACCGGTGCGCCCCGCGAGCGTGCGCCGCTTCTCTTTAAGGCGATGGACGCAGCGATTGGCCAACGTGATATGCAGCTCAATCCCCTGACAGCCATCAATCTGCTCGATGTCGTGGATATCGAGCAGGCTGTCGATGATCCCCTCGGATAGCGAAAACCCGATGGCGAAATCCTCCAGATCGGAGGCCGAACACATCATCACGCTGTGAGCGATGCCGTTGTAGACCAGCGCCACCGGCGTCTCGGAGGGGAGCGCCATTTCGCTGTCGCAGGTCAGTGCATCGGCGCGGTAGTGCACCACCTCGCGATGGATGGCGCAGCGGGCCAGCTCGTTCTGTTCGCTCTGCTCGCTAAGCTCGCCCCGCGCCTCAAGCTCAAGTGCCTCTCTCATGGTGCAACCCCGTCAATGATCTCGGGATCTCGGGCTGAAATACCGAGCCGCTTCATTTTCGAAAGCAAGGTGGTGCGCTTCATACCGAGGCGGTTGGCCGCCCCCCGCTCGCCAGCGACGATGCCGTTGCAGTCGCGCAGAGCGGCGATGATCGCCTCGCGCTCATCAATCGGCCCCTCCTCGGCAAAGAGCGGCGTGGCGGGCTCGTCATAGACCAGGGTCTCAATCTTGTGATAACCCTTGAGGGGCATCAGCTCATCAGGCGAAAGGTTGAGCACATGGCCACGGGTCATCACCACGGCGCGCTCGATAACGTTCTCCAGCTCGCGGATATTGCCGTACCAGGGCAGCGACACCAGCATTTTCATGGCATCGGCGGGGATAGAGGTGATGGTGCGGCGCATCCGCTTGGCGATCTTCTTGATAAAGAAATTGACCAAGAGCGGAATATCCTCGCGGCGCTCGCGCAGCGGCGGCAGCTCGATGGGAAAGACGTTGAGGCGGTAGTAGAGATCGCTTCTGAAACGCTTGTTCTTGACCATGGAGAGCAGATCGCAGTTGGTGGCGGCCACCAGCCGCACATCCACCGCTATTGGGTTGCTGTTGCCCACCCGCTCCAGCTCGTGCTCCTGCAATACCCGCAAGAGTTTGGGCTGCAAGTCCAGCGGCATATCCCCCACTTCATCGAGGAACAGGGTGCCCCTGTGGGCCCGCTCGAAGCGGCCGATGCGCTGGGTCAGGGCGCCGGTAAAGGCCCCCTTCTCGTGGCCAAACAGATCACTCTCGATAAGGCCGGTGGGAATGGCGGCGCAGTTCACCTTCACCATCTCGTGGTCGTGGCGGGCACTCAGGGCGTGAATGGCCTGGGCGATCAGCTCCTTGCCGGTGCCGGTCTCGCCGAGGATCAGCACGGTACTGTCGCTCTCGGCCACCAGCCGCACCTTCTCCAGCACGCTCTCCATCACCGCGCTCTGGTAGATGATGTGGGGGAACTCCCCCTGCATCTGCGGCTCGTTGATGCGAATGGTCTTCTCTTTTGCGCCGTTGGTGTTGGAGATCTCCTGCTGCGCCTGCACGTTGTTCATGGCAATGGCCGTGCGTGCCGCCACCTGCTCCAGCAGGGAGATATCGATATCGGCAAAGAAGTCGGCGTTGGGGTGCGAGAGGATCAACACCCCCAGCAGGTTGCCCCGATAGCGCAGCGGCAAAATGCAGGAGCTGTCGGCCTCGGGCGGCAGGATCTGGGAGGTAAAGCGGCAGCGATTGCTGCAGCCGTGGCCATGTTCACGATAGACAAAAAACGGCTCGCTGTGGCCAAGGGCCCCCTGCAGGCACTTCTTTTCGAAACAGGAGTGATCGATGATACCCGGCTGCTCGCTCTGGTGCTGATTGACCAGATAGCTCTTGAAGCTGTCGGAGGTGGCGTTGTATTCGGCCAGACACAAGCTGCTGATGCCGAAGTGGTGGTGCAGGATGGCAAACAGGCTCTTGGGCAGCTCGGCAATGCGCACCAGCTTGATCACTGCGTTGGTCACATCCACCAGAATTTTGCAGCTGTCGCGCTCAAGACGCAGGGAGTTGGCCTGCTCCAGGGTGCGCTCCTTGTCGAGCACGTTCTCCAGCGCAATCGCGATAATGGCCGCCAGCTGGGTCAGCTTGGCGAGCGTCTCCATGGTGAAGCTGTCGAGCTGGGTGTTGATAAACTCGACCCCGCCCAAGTGGCTGCGGGCGGTGGTGATGGGGAGCTGGCAGTAGGAGCGCAGCCCCCCGTAGACCCCTTCGCGATCCAGCGCCGGGCAGCGATTCTCAAAGCGGGCGGCAGCGAGAATGATGGCCTGTTCCGGGGTCTCTTTGGTAGGACGGGGGGAGAAGTGCAGCTCTGCCTTGGGGCAGACCAGATGCTTTGGGCCGGAATGTCCCATGAAATAGAAGATGGCCTCCTCGTCCGCACCCATGTTGAGGATCAGGTTGACCCGGGTCACGCCGCCGAAGCTGGCATCTATCTTGTTGAGTTTGTGGATAAAATCATCGAGCGTCACGGCCGACAGGAGGGATTTGGAGAGCAGGAGGAAACCGTCGTCCCAGATGGGAGAGATCTCGTCCAGGGGGATGGCACTCACATTTAGCATTGCGGCCTCACGTTATATCGATTTAGTCACCAGTCAGGCTGTCCATGCCATCGCATCACGACAAGCACCCGTCACCAAAATAAATAGCCGCAGCCCGTAAAAACGGCTGCCAATAAGAAAAGCGGTGACGAAAATTGTCGCATGTTGCAATTCCAGAGTTGTTATTAACGAACGACAACAAAAAGTAACATCGTTATCGGGAGATATATTGGAATGGCGACTCATCATAGATGAGCTCAAATTTCATTACAATCCGATTTAATATATCTGATGGCCATATTTAACCGGTTATTTCATCAGTTCTTGATCTCAATTAAGGCGCCTGAAAAGTGGGCCGCCGTCAACTGTCAGATCTGCCTCTCCTCTTCGCTGGCTGCGGGTTTCGAGATGGCGTTTGCTGCCCATCCATCGGCAATTTACGAGGTGATGATCCGGCTGTGGCAGCACTTCAGGCCACCGAAGATAAAGAGGGCCGACAGGCTCTGGAAGGCCATCAGCAGCCAGCTGGCGTTGTCGGCGAGCTCGGCGGTGACGCTCTGGTGCGTGAGGTAGATCAGCAGAGTGATCACCCCCAACAGCAGGCCGTTGATCAAGGTGGTGGAGATAAACCCGATCAGCCAGGCACTGGAAATACTCAAAGCAGAAAATACGCTGCTCATGGCGAGCCGTGCCGCCATAAAACAGCCGAAAAAACCGAAGCCGAGCAGAAATATCATCTCGTCGCGCCAAATATAGCAACCTATTCCCAGCAATATCGCCGCCAGATAGGTGCCAATATAGAAAAGTCCGAATAAGCGACCAATTTCATGTTGCATCATTTACTCCCCTTTTTTTGGGTAATAAAAGGGTGCCCGACTCGATAAATCCGAGTCGGGTTCCCTTATTTGTGCAGAACCTCGTTTTTAGGGCGATCAGCCCTTGGCTGCGCTGCGCAATTTCGCCTTGAGCGCGCTGTATTCAGTCTGGACGTACACTTCCGCCTCAGGCTGATTGTCGATGCGCTCGATCTTCACCGCGCAATACTTGTACTCTGGCGTGTGGGAGACGGGATCGACGTGCTCGATGGTGAGCTCGTTGCAGGCCCCGATCCACCACTGGTAGGTCATGTAGACCACCCCGGCGTTGACCCGGTCGTTGTAGTTGGCCCGGGTGATCACCTTGCCACGGCGCGACGAGATCCAGACCAGCGCCTGATCCTTCACCCCAAGCTTTTTGGCATCGCTCGGGTGGATCTGCACATAGCCCGGCTCATCGGCCAGGGTCTGCAGCGCCGAACAGTTGCCGGTCATGGAGCGGCAGGAGTAGTGACCCACCTCGCGCACGGTGGAGAGCACCAGTGGGTACTCGGCACAGGGCTGCTCCAGCGGCGGCCGCCACTCGGAGGCAATCAGCTGACCCTTGCCGCTCGGGGTAGTGAACACGTTCCCCTCGAACAGAGTGCTGGTGCCCGGGTGATCCTCGGTCGGACAGGGCCACTGCACACTCTTGAGATCGGCCATCTTGTCGTAGCTGACCCCGGCGTAGAGCGGGCAGAGCGCACGCATCTCGTCCCAGATCTGTTCGGTGTTGTGGTACTCCATGGGATAACCCATGGCGGTCGCCATCAACGAGAAGATGGCCCAGTCCGGCTTCACGTTCTCAGGGGGCGTCACCGCCTTGTAGAAGCGCTGGAAGCCGCGATCCGCCGAGCTGTAGACCCCTTCATGCTCGCCCCAACTGGTGGCGGGCAGAATGACGTCGGCCATCTCGGCAGTCTGGGTCATGAAGATATCCTGCACGATCACCAGCTCCATCCCCGCCAGAGTGCGGCGGAACTGACCCAAGTCAGCCTCGGTCTGGGCCGGGTCTTCACCGAAGATGTAGAAGGCCTTGCACTTGCCCTCCTCCACCTTGTGGCCAAGCTCGGTCAAGCGGTAGCCGGGCTTTTGGGAGAGCGACTCCACGCCCCACGCCTTGGCGAACTTGGCGCTGATGGCGGGATCGGCCACCGACTGATAACCCGGGAACTGGTGCGGCAGCATCCCCATGTCACAGGTGCCCTGCACGTTGTTCTGACCACGTACCGGCCCGCAACCGGTACCGCGACGACCGAAGTTGCCGGTCAGCAGCGCCAGACCCGCCAGCCCCTTGACCACGTCCACCGCCTGACCGTACTGGGTCACCCCCATGCCCCACAGGATCATGGACGCAGGCGACTCGGCATAGGTGCGAATAGCGGCGCGGATATCGGCGGCCTTGAGGCCGGTGATCCCCTCCACATATTCCGGGGTGTACTTGGCCACCGTCGCCTTGAAGGTCTCGAACCCTTCGGTGTAGTTGGCGACAAAGGCCTTGTTGTAGAGCCCTTCATTGATCAACACGTTGGCGAAGGCGTTAACCAGCGCCATGTTGGAACCGTTTTTGAGCGGCAGCCACTGATCGGCGATACGGGCGGTCTCCACCATGCGGGGATCACACACAATCACCTTGGCCCCGCTTGCCTTCGCCTTGAGGATATGGCGGGCGACGATGGGGTGAGAGTCAGCAGCGTTGTAACCAAATACCAGCAGGCACTTGGTCTCTTGAATTTCGGGAATGGCGTTGCTCATGGCGCCGTTGCCTACAGTTGTCTCCAGACCGGAGACTGAGGGTGCGTGTCACACCCTCGCGCAGTGATCGACGTTGTTCGTCCCAATCACCGCACGGGCAAATTTCTGCATCACATAGTTGGCTTCATTGCCGGGGCCACGGGCAGAGCCGGTGGTCATGATGGCGTCCGGGCCATATTTCGCCTTGATGGCGGAGAGACGGCTGCTGGCGAACTCGATCGCCTCATCCCAGGAGACCGCCTCGAACTTGCCACCGCGTTCGCGGCGGATCATCGGGCTCTTGAGACGGGGGGTCAGCAGGTTGGTGTCGTTCAGGAAATCCCAACCGTAATAGCCCTTGAGGCAGAGCTGCCCCTCGTTGGTCCGGCCGTTGGCGCCTTCGGCCCCCACCACCTTGTCGTTTTCAACCAGCAGGTTGATTTTGCAACCGGTGCCGCAATAGGGGCACACGGTAATGACTTTTTTCATGACTCACACTCTTGTTTGTTAACGAAAAACGGCTCGGCAAGCCCGCTCACACCCGCGCCGGCATCGCCAGCAGTGCCTCGGCACTGGCCAGCTGCTTCTGCCGGTTCAGGTTTTCAAGATGCTCCGGCGTGACCAGCCGCAGCGCCTGGGTCGGACACACCTCGACACAGGCCGGGCCCGCCTCGCGGTGACGGCAGAGATCGCACTTGAGCGCCTGCGCCTTGGTCTGCGGACGCTTGAAGAGCGAATCGGCAGTCGGGGGCACCTCTTTGAGCACCACCGCCATGGCGCCGTAAGGACAGGCCACCACGCAGGACTTGCAGCCGATGCAGCGCTCCTGCAACACCTTGACGCAGCCATCTTCGCTGACGATGGCATTGTTCGGGCAGGCCATGGCGCACGGCTTGTCTTCACACTGGCGGCAGAGTACCGGCGTGGTCACCTTGCTGCCCACGATCACCTTCAGGCGCGGCTGAAAGTAGCTGTCCCTGGAGACCAGATGTCCATCCTCGATGGCAAGATGCAGGCCGCCCTCCCGCTCAAGGGTCCCGCTGCAAGACCCTGACTGGTGTGAAACGGCGCAAGCCACCTCACAGGTACGACACCCAATACAGAGACTGGGATCTGCAATCACGAAGCTGTTCATAGAGAGGGATCCTAAATGGTTCGTTACACCGGGCCGCCCGCCGACAGGCAAAAAGGCGGCCAGCCCCCACAAAGCATTTATCAGACCAAAACAGGCCAATGGCGCGATAAAAATTTACAAGCAACTGAAAATAAAGAAGTAATCAGAAAAATTTTCGTGCTGAATGCAACCCCTGACGAGGGTGACGACGGGGTGGGAACTGTGATCGACACGACAAAAGTGACGAGCTCGACACCGGCTGACCAACCCCTGCCCCAGCCGCATAAGGAGCAGTTCGAAGGAGTTTGCAACCAGGATCGGCCGCCCCAAAGCGGGCAAGCGGAGGAACGTCACCCGGAGAGAAAAGTCATACCAAGAGCCCAAAATGGACAGTGCAACACGCAAAGCCGCTTTGGGCGATGGCAAGTTGTTTGGTTTTGCTACCGAGTTGGCAAGTCATCACCAAGTCAAACCAAACAAAAATTAGCCACTTATTGACTGATTTGTTGAGCCAGAGCCGGTTTTAGGCCCCTGCCCCTTTAGTTTTTTATTGCTCCTGTTAGTATGTGTCACTTGGCAACTAGTTATATTAAAGATGTCTCAATAAAAGAGGTAAAATAGCCAACGCGATTGCAGAAAATCTGGAGTCTCGTTGAATGACGAGACCAGTAGATATCAACTTGTAGGAGATATTTTTATCTATGTTCATCAATTAAGTGAACATGAATTTAAATATCTATCAGTTAAATCACGATAACTAAACCGAAATTATATAAAAATGAAAGTATTATACACTCCGAATATAAAATGGAATCAAAGCCCACCTGTTAATTTTGGTAGAGAAACAGTCTTATCATTAAGTGGTAATAATTGGGATGATTATGATTACAAAACAACTCTAAATGCAAAGTTAATTTTTGATGGAAAAGTACTAGACTTTCACTTCAACTTGAAAATATTAATTAGAAATTCAACATATACAGCTGAAACCTTAAATGAACTTTGTTCATCAGGTTGGAATGGGCATTTTCCCATCCCTAAACTTGATTATATATCCATACCATCAGATATTGATTTTTACAAAAGCCTGATTGCAAAAATAGGCCCCCAAAAGACAGAAGAAATATTAGAAATCTTACATGATGCAAGCATATTATCTCACTCAGAAAAACATCCTTCTTATTCATTAACTAACGATGATGGCTTCAAAGTTTCTCTATTAAGAGAAAGCGGTTCACATAAAGCATACTTAGATGGATGGAAAGTCCTTAAAGGAGAGTTATCTGAGGTTAAAAATTTCACTTTGTTCATGCAGAGTCGTACTGGTGAAAAAAAAGAGATTCCATTTCAATTCGAATCATCACTACTTCCCTATGATATAAATGTGCTAATTGGGCCAAATGGAATAGGAAAATCACATAGTTTAAAAACTATAGTTTCTGGTTGGTTGCAATCTGATGATAAAAAAGCTGAATTATTTTTTGATAGAAGACCAAATATTGGCAGGCTAATTTTAATTTCATATAGCCCTTTTGAAGAGTTTGATTTAACTCTAAAAAACTCCAATCTTCTTGACAAAGCAGCATACAGATACTTTGGTTTTAGGCATAGAACGGGTACTGAAGAGGATGGAAGTGCAAAAATAGGGATTAACCGCAATCTACCGGCTTTCGACTCAAGTAATTCCCTGATAACATCAATTTATGATGATCAAAAAACTTCATTCATAATTGATAAAGTTAAAAAACTTGAAGCTGCAGAAAGAGCATTGAAGCCAGCTCTTGGTTATGACTATCTAGCATTGGAAGTATTGCCTGAATCAGTGACAACATCGCTTAAAAACAAAATAATTGAAATTAAAGAAAAAAACTATCTAAAAATAGATGAAGATATTCCGTTGCTAATTGACAAATCCAATCTGGTTAATTTATGTAAATTAACGGAAGGGGTCAAGTTTATCTCAAATGGAGAGATTATCTCTTTAAGTTCTGGTCAACGGTTATTCACATATATTGTGATAAATGTCCTTGGTTCTATAAGAGAAAATAGTCTAGTTGTAATTGATGAACCTGAGTTATTTCTGCATCCGACACTAGAAATCGAATTTATATCTCTTCTTAAAGAGATTCTAAAGCCATTCCGCTCAAAAGCAATTTTAGCAACACATTCATTGGCCGTTGTAAGAGAGGTCCCTTCAAAATGCGTTCATATATTTAAAGAAGTAGACGGAATTTTAGATATTATTCCACCTCCCTTTGAAACTTTTGGTGCCAGTGTCCAAAGGATATCTTCATATGTGTTCGGAGATAGTTCTTTAACAAAACCTTTTGATGATTGGTTAAGTCGTCTAGTAAAGGATGAACCGGACGTTGATACTCTTATTTCTTTACTCGGCGATGAGATCAATGAGCAGTTGATAATGAAAATTTCAAAATTGGGACGGTTACATAATGGTAACTAAACTTTCACCTCCAACATATGATACAACAGACACAATAAATCAAGTTGTGGCTGACAGAGTTTGGTATCGAGACTTCTTTGACTTGATTAAAGAAAATTGGTTGTTGCATATAAATAGATATGTAGAGAACAGTGGTAACCCAGAAGTTATTGCCCCACTTGATATTTCGCCCTACATCACACAAGAGCGAATTATCGCAGAGGAAAACAAAAACCCTGAAGGTAATGCGCTACAGGCGTTGATTAAAAAAAGAACTGCCTCTCTAAAAGGGCTTTACGAGCCAGTAGAAGGAACTGAATTACATTCATATCTAAAGAATATGAGAGATAATCACGGTCTTTTATTTTGTCCGGCATGTGGAGAGCCAGGAAAGCCAACAACCCTTGATCATTACTTACCACAGTCAAAATATCCAGAATTATCCATCGTGTTTGAAAACTTAACACCGATGTGCGACAAATGCCAAAGATTAAAGGATAACAACATTTTAAATACTGAGGGGCAGAAATTATTTATCCACCCATATTATGACCAGATTGAAACTATTCGTATCATGCTAGAAATTCTTCCGCCTTATAATCACCCTGAGAGGTTTTTAGCAAGAGTGCCTGACGATATAGGCTCCCCACTTAGAGAGATATGTGAAAGACATATTAAAGAAATAGACTTCGTAAATAGATTTGAAAACTACTGCATATCTGAGTATTCTGATTTACTTGAAATTATTTCAGAGGAACGAGATGAACCTGAAGGAGATAGTGTCAGAAAAATAGTAAGACGTTTTTTACGGAAGGCTGAAATTAAATCACCAAACCATTGGGAAGCTATTTTTTATAGAGGGGTTTTAGAAAATAATGACCTTATAACCTTCTTGGAAACAGAGGAGCTATTTAATGATTAACGATCCCTATACATTACAGCTCTTTTAATTTGAAATTAGCGGTGCAATTCACTTCGTTCATTGCACCCTACATTTTTTCCTTCCAAATAAAGACTCTATTGCAACCCAACGCCCTCTCCTTTGCCATCCTGCCAGCATTTAATTAGTGATTACTTTATCGTCTATTTATTATCCATTTTGGTAAAAGAGAGTAGCCAAACCACTTCGCTAGATAAAACAAACAGTTGCCCGATTCCCCGCCATATATTTCAATCGCCGGATAATTAATTTCCTTACTCAAATTGAACTTTTGATTATTTATAACTAAGCATAGTCCCGCAGAGTGTGTGTCATTATAAGCTTAATGAAAGATGAACAGACTGTGTTCCATGACAAGCAGATCACTATTCCGTTAGCGCCCTTTCCCATCGCAATCCATTAATTTTCTCCCGATTAAATATCACGACTCTCCTGGTAGGTCGGGCAGCTGTGCGTTGGCAAACGTGTAAACATCAAACTGACAAGATGAACTCATGAACTGTGATAAACAACAAGCCATGTCCGGCGTCATGCTGGCGGCGATTGGCGTAGTCTATGGCGATATCGGCACCAGCCCGCTCTATACCTTGCGCGAGTGCCTGTCAGGTCAATTCGGGTTCGGCGTCGAGCCGGCCTCCATTCTCGGCTTTCTCTCGCTGATCTTCTGGCTGCTGATCCTGGTGGTGTCGGTCAAGTACCTCTCCTTTGTGATGCGGGCCGACAACGCCGGCGAGGGTGGCATTCTAACCCTGATGTCGCTGGCGACCCGCAACGCCTCCACCCGCTGGACGCCGCTGCTGATCATCCTCGGCCTGATTGGCGGCAGCTTCTTCTATGGTGAGGTGGTGATCACCCCGGCGATGTCGGTGATGTCGGCCATCGAGGGTCTGAGCATTCTCACCCCCGCCCTCGACCCCTATATCGTCACTCTCTCGGTGCTGGTGCTGACCCTGCTGTTTGCCATCCAGAAACATGGCACCGCCATGGTGGGCAAGCTGTTTGCCCCCATCATGCTGATCTGGTTTATGACGCTGGCGGTGCTGGGGCTGCGCGGCATCATCCACAACCCCGAGGTGCTGGGTGCGCTCAACCCCGTTTGGGCGGTGCGCTTCTTTATCCAGTACCAGACCACCTCCTTCTTTGCCCTCGGCGCCGTGGTGCTGGCCATCACCGGGGTGGAGGCGCTCTACGCGGATATGGGCCACTTCGGCAAAAATCCCATTCGCCTCGCCTGGTTTATCGTGGTGCTGCCCTCTCTGGTGCTCAACTACTTCGGTCAGGGAGCGCTGCTGCTGAGTAACCCCGCCGCCATTGCCAACCCCTTCTTCCTGCTCGCGCCGAAATGGGCGCTGGTGCCGCTGCTGCTGCTGGCAACCATGGCGACGGTGATCGCCTCGCAGGCGGTGATCTCCGGGGTCTTTTCGCTGACCCGGCAGGCGGTGCGCCTCGGTTATCTCTCCCCCATCCGCATCGTTCATACCTCCGAGCAGGAGTCCGGCCAGATCTATATTCCGGTCATCAACTGGATGCTCTATATCTCGGTGGTGATCGTCATCATGAGCTTCGAGCACTCCAGCAATCTGGCGGCGGCCTACGGCATCGCGGTGACCGGCACCATGGTGCTTACCTCGATCCTCTCCTGCTCGGTGGCCAAGAACAGCTGGCACTGGAACAAGTATCTGGTGGCCATCCTGTTTGCCGCACTGCTCTGTATCGACGTGCCGCTGTTTGCCGCCAACCTCGCCAAGATCTTCTCCGGCGGCTGGCTGCCGCTCACCTTGGGCGCGGTGATGTTCACCGTGATGACCAGCTGGAAGAGCGAGCGTTTCCAGCTTATTCGTCGCCTGAACGAGCACGGCAACTCCCTTGAGCCGATGATCGCCTCGCTGGAAAAATCCCCGCCGACCCGGGTGGCCGGCACTGCGGTTTATATGTCGCGGGTGGTCAATGTGATCCCCCATGCGCTGCTCCATAACCTCAAGCACAACAAGGTGCTGCACGAGCGGATCATCCTGCTCACCCTGCGGGTGGAGGAGGTGCCCTACGTCCACAATGTGCGCCGGGTCTGCATCGAGCAGCTCTCCCCCACCTTCTGGCGGGTAGTGGCAAGCTACGGCTGGCGCGAGACCCCGAACGTGGAGGAGATCTTCCACCGCTGCAACGCCGAGGGGCTGAGCTGCCGGATGATGGAGACCTCGTTCTTTATGGCCCACGAGTCGCTCATCATGAAAGACCGCCCCTGGTATCTCTATCTGCGCGGCAAGCTCTTTATGCTGCTGCAGCGCAACGCCCTGCGGGCCCCGGATCAGTTCGAGATCCCGCCCAACCGGGTTATCGAGCTGGGCTCGCAGGTGGATATCTGATATCGGGTTGATGGCCTATTGATGGCATAGAAAACCTCAGCAAATAGAGAGGGAGGCATTGGCCTCCTTCTTCATTTTCGTTAACCCTAATTACCGCCCCCTCATCCCCGGCCCTTCTCCCGCAAGGGGAGAAGGGGGCAAAACACGGCAAATCGAACCAGCTCATTTCCCCTCACACAACAGCCGTAGGGTGCAACAAGCGCAGCGCCGTGCACCGCGACCATATGGCTGACTTTCCCCCTCATCCCCAACCCTTCTCCCGCAAGGGAAGAAGGGAGCAAACCACGGCGACCATATGTTGCCAACGGTGCAATTCACTGCGTTCATTGCACCCTGCTTATGCTGCGTTTTCCAAGGTGACGAACCCTCCCGGCGGCTTCGTCACAAGTGACGAACGTCACAGTTCGACAGCCACACCGGCCCTTTCATTCAACCGCATGAAGATTTTTATTTATTTAAAAACAGCCACTTAAAACCAATTTTGCGGCAAAAATCAATCTGGCCCGTATCTTGCCAACCTGCCCCTACTTTCTCCGTTCGCGACACGACAAGGTAGGCTATGAACCGCTTCGTTATCGCTGACCCCAAGCTTTGTATCGGCTGTGGCACCTGTATGGCGGCCTGCAGCGAGGTACACAAGGCGCAAGGTTTGCAGCAAGCCCCCCGTTTAACCGTTATGCGACACGAGCAGGCGACCATGCCGGTTCAGTGCCGTCACTGTGACGATGCCCCCTGCATTAAGGTGTGCCCGGTCGAGGCAATTCGCCAGACCGGCGATTGCGTGCAACTCAACGAGTCACTCTGCATCGGCTGCAATCTCTGCGCCGTGGCCTGCCCCTTTGGCGCCATTCAGAGCGGTGGCAGCCGTCCGGTGGCCGTGGCCACCAGTTACGACACCTATATCCCCTGCTCCATCCGCTCCAGCAACCCCTCCACTTCCGCCGGCCTGCGCTGCTTTGGCGAGGATCTGCTGAGCTGGGAGCCGGGGGTGCGCAGCATCGCGGTCAAGTGTGACCTGTGCGAGTTTCGCGCCGACGGCCCGGCCTGTGTCGGAGCCTGCCCCTCCCAGGCGCTGAAGCTGGTCAATGACGGCGACACCGAACGCGCCGCACGTATCCGTCGCCAGCAAGCGGCCGATACCAACCCGCAAGGGGCCTCTGCCTTTTCGGCACCCGCCACGGCGCTCCCTGCATCCGATTTATCCACCACAGAGGGAGTTCGCTGATGTTGTCCCCCCTTGTTATGGCCACGCTCCTGCTCTTTTTGCTGGGCGCTGCCGCCGGTTTGCTGCTGCAAAAACTGCCCGCACTGGCCAACCGCCTCAATAGCGGCTTTGCCCTGCTGGGCTCGCTCGCGGGTGTGGTCGCCGCCATCCAGATCTTTGCCCAGGGCGCCCCCGTCGACGGCCAGCTCTGGCTGCTGGGCTCGGTGCATCTGGATATGCTCTCCGCGCTGATGCTGCTGGTGATTAGCACCGTCGGCGTTGCCGTCGCCCTCTACTCCTTTGCCTATATCCGCGAATATCAGGGCAAGGGGGATGTGGCCATCGGCGTGCTGATGAACCTCTTCCTCTTTGCCATGGTGGGCATGGTACTGGCCGACAACGCGCTCGGTTTCTTGCTCTGCTACGAGCTGGTGACCCTCACCACCTACTGGCTGGTCAAGACCAACCCCGAGGCCACCAAACAGAGCCGACTTTACTTGGTGATGAACCATATCGGCATGGCGCTGGTGCTGATCGCCTTCTGGCTGCTCTGCCGCGAATCTGGCTCGCTGGAGTTCGCTGCGCTGCGCGAGCACCATCTGGCGGGCGCATTGGCTTCTCTGGTGTTCCTGCTCAGCTTCTGCGGTTTTGGCCTGCGCGCCGGTTTCGTGCCGCTGCACGGTTGGCTGCCGGTGGCCGAGCCCGTTGCGCCGTCCCATATCTCGGCGCTGATGTCCGGTGTGATGGTGAAGCTGGGTCTCTTTGGCATCTTGCGGGTCAGTATCGATTTTCTCGGCGCCAGCCAGCTCTGGTGGGGCTATGTGGTGCTGATCTTCGGTGCCTGTTCGGCAGTGCTCGGGGTGCTGTTTGCGCTGGCCGAGCATGACCTCAAGCGGCTGCTCGCCTACCACACGGTGGAGAACATCGGCATCATCCTGATGGGGATGGGCATCGGCATGATCGGCATCGCCAACCAGCAGCCGGCGCTGGTGGTGCTGGGGCTGCTCGGCGCCCTCTATCACCTGCTCAACCACGCCATCTTCAAGAGCCTGCTCTTTATGGGCACCGGCTCCGTGATGTTCCGCCTGCACACCCGCGACATGGACAAGATGGGGGGGCTGGCCAAGCTGATGCCCTGGACTGCGCTGACGTTCCTGATCGGTTCCATGGCCATCTCGGCGCTGCCGCCGCTCAACGGCTTTGTCAGCGAGTGGTTTATCTATCAATCCCTGCTCTCCATGACCAAACTCGGCACCTCTGTCGTTGCGCCGCTCGCGGTAGTGATGCTGGCGGTGACCGGCGCCATGGCGGTGATGTGTTTCGTCAAGGTGTACGGCATCTGCTTCTGCGGCGCCCCGCGCAGCGAGAAAGCGAGCCACGCCCGCGAAGTGCCGGGCGCCATGGTGGCAGGCACCCTGCTGCTGGCCGCCGTCTGTCTGGTGCTGGGTCTGGGCGCCCCCTGGATTGCCCCCCATATCGCCAGCTATGGCCAAGCATTGGTAAACGGCCAACTGAACGTGGCCACTGGCGCCACCCTGCTGCCACTCGATAGCAGCCAGGCGATCCTCTCCCCACCCGTTATCGCCATCACCTTGCTGGGGCTGTTCCTCATTCCGCTGCTGGTACTGGCCATCTTCAAGGGGCCCAAGCTGGGTCGTCGTCACGCTGGCACCCCGTGGGCCTGTGGTTACGCCTATGAGGAGCGCATGAGCCTCACCTCTGGCGGTGTCACCCACACCTTGCGCCAACTCTGCACGCCGCTCTATCGCAAGCAGCCGCAGCTCGATCTGGCCAGCGCCCTGCACGGGGTGAGCGATACCAGCGGGACAACCGGCTGGCTGCTGCACGGCGTTGTGCTGGCGCTCTTTATCCTGATGGCTGTAGGAGTCTGATATGCCTGTTCTTGAAATGCCGAGCTGGGGCATGGTTGCCCTCGCCCTGACCCAGGCCATCGCCATGCTGGCGCTGGCGCCGCTCGCCACCGGTTTCAACCGGGTGCTGCGGGCCAAGATGCACTCCCGTCAGGGGCCGGGCCTGCTGCAGGATTACCGGGATATCGCCAAGCTCCTGCGCCGTCAGGAGGTGACCCCCGAGCCTGCCGGCATCATCTTCAACCTGATGCCTGCGCTGCTCATCGCCGCCCTCTTGCTGGTGGGGATGGCGCTGCCGACCCTGACTCATGAGTCCCCCTTCCCCATCGCCGGGGATCTCATCACCGACATCTATCTGTTCGCCATCTTCCGCTTCTTCTTCTCCCTCTCCGGGCTCGACAGCGGCAGCATGTTTGCCGGGATCGGCGCCCGCCGCGAACTGACCCTCGGCATTCTGGTGGAGCCCATTCTGGTGCTCGCCTGCTTCATCATGGCGATGATGGTGGGCAGCTCGGATCTGGGCAATATCAGCAACTATGTGGCGACCCAGCCACTGGCCGCGCCGGTTGCCACCCTGCTGGCCGGTGCCGCCTGCGCCTTCGCGGTGTTTGTCGAGATGGGCAAGCTGCCCTTTGACTGCGCCGAAGCCGAGCAGGAGCTGCAGGAGGGGCCGCTCACCGAGTATTCCGGTGCGGGCCTGGCCCTGCTCAAGCTCTCCATCGGCCTCAAGCAGTTGGTGGTGGTGCAGCTCTTCTTGGTGATTTTCCTCCCCTTCGGCAAGGCGGCCAACTGGAGTCTGCCGGCGCTCATCGGCGCGGCGCTGATCCTCGCCTGCAAGCTGCTGGTGGCCTTTTTGCTGGCCGGCATCATCGAAAACGCCATGGCCCGCACCCAGTTCGTGCGCACCCACAAGCTCACCCGCTACGGGTTGGGGCTAGCCCTGCTGGCGCTGCTCGCCTATCTGGTCGGGATCTGAATCATGCCCGCCAGCACAGCAACTTTTTCCGATTTCATCATTTGTGAATGCTCATTCCCGAACATTAAAGTGAGAACTGCATGACCATCGCCATTTCGGATCGCATCGGCTGCGACTACATCCAGCAGGTGCGAGCACAACTGCCCCACGCCATCGTCGACGAGGAGTGGCAAACCGCCGATCAGGCCACCATTACCGTCAAGCCCACCAGTCTGGTCGAGACCGCCAGCCTGATCTTCCATCAGCTGGGGGGCTGGCTTCCGCTCTCCTTTGCCAATGACGAGCGCAGCCTCAACGGCCACTTCGCCGTCTACCACGTCTTCTCCATGGAGGGCGACACCAAGTGCTGGATCACCGTCAAGGTGCTGGTAGATGCCGATACCCAGGAGTACCCCTCCATCACCCCGACCATTCCGGCGGCGGTGTGGGGCGAGCGGGAGATCCGCGACATGTACGGCCTGCGCGCCATCGGTCTGCCAGACGAACGTCGTCTGGTGCTGCCTGACGACTGGCCGGAGGATATCCATCCCCTGCGCAAGGACGCCATGGATTATCGCCAGCGCCCGATGCCCACCACCGACACCGAGACCTACCCCTTCGTCAACGAGCTCGGCAGTGATGCCAACCGCATCGTGCCGGTCGGTCCGCTGCACATCACCTCCGACGAACCGGGCCACTTTCGTCTGTTCGTCGATGGGGAAGACATCATCGATGCCGACTACCGCCTCTTCTATGTCCATCGCGGCATGGAGAAGCTGGCGGAGACCCGCATGGGCTACAACGAAGTGGCGTTTCTGACCGACCGGGTCTGCGGCATCTGCGGCTTTACCCACAGTGTCGCCTACACCACCTCGGTGGAGAACGCCATGGGTATTCCGGTGCCGGAGCGGGCCAAGATGATCCGCGCCGTGCTGCTGGAGGTGGAGCGTCTGCACAGCCATATCCTCAACATCGGCCTGTCGAGCCACTTCACCGGTTTCGACACCGGTTTCATGCAGTTCTTCCGGGTGCGGGAGAAATCCATGACCCTGGCCGAGCTGCTCACCGGCGCCCGCAAGACCTACGGCCTCAACCTGATTGGCGGGGTACGCCGCGACATCTTCAAGGAAGATCGCATCAAGGGTGCCCAGCTGGTACGGGAGCTCCGTGATGAGCTCAAACCCCTGGTGGCCATGCTGCTGGATACCGCCAACATCTCCTCCCGCCTCATCGGTATCGGCAAGCTCGACCCGCAGATTGCCCGCGATTTCAGCTGCGTCGGCCCCATGGTGCGGGCGAGCGGCTTCAAGCGTGACGTGCGCCGGGTCCACGACTTTGCCGGTTACCGCGAGCTGCCGATGGAGATCCAGACCAAGGCGGGTTGCGATGTGCAATCCCGGGTGCTGGTACGGATCCACGAGCTCTACGACTCCCTCGACATGATTGAGTTCGGCCTTGAGCACCTGCCGGAAGGGCCGCTTTTGACCGAAGGCTTCACCTACCAGCCGGGCAAGTTTGCGCTGGGCTTTACCGAGGCGCCCCGCGGCGAGAACGTCCACTGGAGCATGACCGGAGACAACCAGAAGCTGTTCCGCTGGCGCTGCCGCGCCGCCACCTACGCCAACTGGCCCGCCCTGCGCTACATGCTGCGCGGCAATACCGTGGCGGATGCGCCGCTCATCATCGGCAGTCTGGATCCCTGCTACTCCTGTACCGACCGGGTCACCCTGGTCGACCCCAGGAAGGGCAAATCCACCGTGGTCTCCTACAAGGAGATCGAGCGCTACGGCATCGATCGCAAAAACTCTCCGCTGAAATAAGGGGTCATCATGATCAAGCTGTTCAAGACCATCCTCAAGGCTGGCACCCCGACCGCCAAGTACCCCTTCGCCCCTTACGAGGTGAACCGGGATTTTCGCGGCAAACCGAAATATCAGGCGGATCAGTGCATCGCCTGCGCCGCCTGCACCAAGGCCTGCCCGGCCAATGCGCTGGTGATGGAAGTGGACATGGAGACCGGCGAACGGCGCTGGGAGATCTCCATGGCGCGCTGCATCTTCTGCGGCCGCTGCGAGGAGGTCTGCCCGACCCGCGCCATCGCCCTCTCCCCCGAGTTCGAGCTGGCGGTGACCAACAAGGCGGATCTCTATGAGGAGGCCCGCTTCGCGCTGGCCCCCTGCACCCTGTGCGGCACCTACTTTGCCCCGAGCAAGCTGGTGGCACTGGTGGAGGACACCCTCAAGCAGGCGGGCACACCACTCGCGACCCCGGAGCGGCTGCATCACTGCCCCGACTGCAAACGAAAACAGAGCATGCTGAGCCAGCCTGACTCGGCCCTGATCACACCGATAGCCACACCGATGGCCGCACAAAAGGAGTGGATGTGATGAGCAAGATCAAAGGCATAGAACCGGTTGTCGGCCATGCCCATACCCGCGCCGTGCCGCTGGCACAGGATCCCGAGATCACCAAACTCAAGAAGACCCTGCTCAAGGACATTCGCCGCTCGGCCTATGTCTACCGGGTCGATTGCGGCGGCTGCAACGCCTGCGAGATCGAGATCTTCGCCACCATCACCCCGCTGTTCGATGCCGAGCGTTTCGGCATCAAGGTGGTTGCCTCTCCCCGTCACGCCGACATCTTGCTCTTTACCGGCGCGGTGACCCGGGCGATGCGGGTACCGGCACTGCGCGCCTACGAGGCGGCGCCCGATCCCAAGATCTGCATCGCCTACGGCGCCTGCGGCTGTGACGGCGGCATCTTCCACGACCTCTACTGCGTCTGGGGCGGCACCGACAAAATCGTGCCGGTGGATGTCTATATCCCGGGCTGCCCTCCGACACCGGCGGCTACCATTTATGGCTTTGCCGTGGCGCTCGGTCTGCTGGAACAGAAACTCAAAGCCACCAGCCACGAGGTGCAACCGGGTGAGCGGGTCGAGCTGCGCCACACCGGCATCCCCAATGAAATCCGGGTGATGATCGAGCGCGAAGCGCGCCGCATGGCCGGTTATCGGCAGGGGCGGATCATCGCCGACGAGTTTATGGCCCTGCTCGAAGGGGCGACCCAGCAGGATGTGGATCTGCGCATCCAGAGCTACCTCGATCAGCACGACGATCCGCGCCTCTCGGAGATCATCAACAACCTCGCAAACGCCTGCCTCAACCGGGCGGCCGGCAAGGGAGAGGCGGTGCATGGCTAACGAGGTTTTCTTCTATCGCCTCTCGCGCAAGTTCGTCGACGAGCAGTTCGACGTGCCGGAAGAGGCCAGGGAGGTGATGTACTACAGCCTCGCCATCGGCCACCACCTCGGCATCGTCGATTGCCTGCGAGCAGACCTGGTCTGCTCGCTGACCGGTTATCGCGACTGGGTGGCCAAGCTGCCAGAGGGGAGTGAAGCGCGCCGCAAGATGGAGGGATTTCTCACCTTTGGCGAAATCACCATCTATCGCGAGCACTGCCATATGCTGGCCTGCGCCTTCGACCGACTGCGCAAAGCCGACAATCTACTCGATGAACAGGAGCTGGGCTGGACCAACACCTTTATGGATCAGCTGACCGCCCTCTTTAACGACCCCCATATGTACCTGATGGTAAGGAGCCGCTGATGGGCTGCAATCTCGTGTTGACCGTGGGCAATGCCATGATGGGGGACGACGGTGCCGGCCCCTATCTCGCCGACAAGCTGCAAGCTGCCCCCCTGCCCGGCTGGATCCATATCGACGGCGGCATCGCGCCGGAAAATGTGGTCTACAAGGTGCGGGAGCTGCAACCGGAGCGGGTGGTGCTGGTGGATGCCGCCGAGATCGGCGAGAAGGCGGGAACCCTGCAGGTGATCCCCCCCGAGACCATCGCCGAGATGTTTATCTTCTCGACCCACAATATGCCGCTCAATTTCCTGATCGACGAGCTCAAGACCTTTGTCCCCGAGGTGATCTTTGTCGGGGTACAACCGGCCATCGTGGCGTTCTCCTTCCCGATGACCGAGATGGTGAGCGAGGCGATGGATTATCTTTATCAGCATCTTGATGCCGCTAAGGATACCGACTTGTTAATAGAGAAACTGGACAGCTGGAATATTGCCAACGCCAAGCGGTGATTATTTATCGAGTTGTTAACGACCGTTATTGATCAACGATTTCGGCAATGTGATCGAGGCCCGATGTTAAATTAAAAACATCGGGCTAATTGTGCTGAACTTGATATAAAACAAGGTTCTTTTATTTTTTCAAAAAATCGCTAACCCTCGCTTTTTTATGACAAAAAAAGCGTTGCCAGTCACAGAAATTTGCCACAAAATGACGACCGTTACGGAAGTTGATGGGGTCTGGTGGCCTCCTCGGTCTTCAAAACCGATGTGAGCCGAGAAGGCTTTGGCAGGTTCGATTCCTGCCTCTTCCGCCAAATTTATCTATTGAACAAATACTCTCTCGCTGAGTTTGTCGGCCTGAACGTTATTTCCATCACTTGTTCAATATGTTTGAAGTAATACCTTAGCAAAAGGTGCTTGCCGCTTGCCAATATAATCCGAAGTCAGGTTATCTCGCTGGCCAAAAATTAATTTATCAGCATCGATGCAGCATTAATTTATACCCGCATCATTGATGCCCCCAGTTTGCACTCATCCGCAAATCGCCAGCAGTGCCATAACCCGTCAGCTCGGCCTCTCTATCGGCAAACCGGTGCGCATCCCGAACCCACGCACTGCACTGGTAATCCCATGCCGAACTCGTCTCACGCGCCAGCCATCTCCCACCGCCAGCCCGCATCAGGTACGGCTGCCGACGATTCACCGCCAGATTCACAGCCACAGCCCAGCCAGCAACCAACGCGCCGTTTGCCACAAGTGGAACAGCTGCTGCAGCAACCCTTTCTCGCCGGTTTTATCGAGGCGCTGAGCCGCCCGCTGGTGACCCAGGCGGTGCGCGACACCCTTAGCGAGCTGCGCCAGAGCGAATATTTTCGCCAGCATGGCATCGCCCCCGAGCAGATCGAGGCGCTGATTGCCAAACGCTGCCGACAGCAGTTGCGCCAGCGTCAGACCCGGGTGATCAACGCCACCGGCACCCTGGTGCACACCAATCTGGGGCGCTCGCCGTTAAGTGCCGATCTGTGGGACGAGGTGCGTGACCTCAACACCGGCTACAACAATCTGGAGCTGGATCTCGCCACCGGCAAACGCGGCGGGCGCAAGGGGCTGATCGCCCCCCTGCTCCGTTGCCTCACTCAGGCTGAGGATTCGCTGGTGGTGAACAACAACGCCGCCTCGCTCTTCTTGCTGCTGCAGGAGGTGGCCAAGGGGCGCGAGGTGATCGTCTCGCGCGGCGAGCAGATCCAGATTGGTGGCGGCTTTCGCATTCCCGATATTCTGGCGCTCTCCGGTGCCAAACTGGTGGAGGTGGGCACTACCAATATCACTACCGCCAAAGATTACCTCGATGCCATCACCGATCAGACCGCGCTGGTGCTGATGGTGCACAGATCCAATTTCGCCATTCGCGGCTTTACTGAATCCCCCGATATCGGCGAGGTGGCCCGCGCCCTGCCCGAGCATGTGGTGCTGGCGGTGGATCAGGGGTCGGGCTTGACCACCGAAGAGTTTGCACCGGATGAAACCTCGGTGCGCCAGTACATCAAGGCGGGGGCGGATCTGGTCTGCTATTCCGGCGACAAGCTGCTTGGTGGCCCGCAATCGGGCATCATCAGCGGCCGCAGCGACCTTATCAAGCGGCTGGAAAAACACCCCATGATGCGCACCTTCCGCCCGAGCCGCATCGTCTACTCCCTGCTCGAACGTCTGCTCATCCACAAGCTCAACAAATCTCCCGTCGGCGAGGGTATCGCCCAGCGTACCTTGAGCAACCCGGCTGCCATGGAGGCGAGAGCCTCCCAGCTGATGGCCGCCCTGCCTGGCTCCTTTGTGCCGGTTCCCGCCCAGCTGGTGGTGGGCGGCGGCACCTTGCCGGACGAGTTCTACCCGGCCCCTGCGCTCGAATGCACCGACCCACGTCCGGCCCAGCAGTTGCTCGACGCCCTGCGCGAACTGCCGGTGCCGGTCATCGCCACGGTGCGCCAGCAGAAGGTGCTGCTCAATATGGCGACCCTGCTGCCGACCGAGATGGAACTGCTGATCGCCCAACTCAGGGAGTTGCTGCTCCCCGCCCCGTTCAATGCAACAAATGCGACCGAGGAGCCCTGATCCCATGACCCCCTATCGCGCCGTTATCGGTCTTGCCGGCCACGTGGATCACGGCAAGACCCTGCTGATCAAGGCCCTCACCGGCATCACCACCGCCCGCGCCCACGAGCAGGCCATCGGCATGACCCAGGATCTCGGCTTTGCCCACTTCGACGACGGTCAGGGCAACACCATAGGCGTCATCGACGTGCCCGGCCACGAGCGCTATATCCGCAATATGGTGGCGGGGCTCTGGAGTCTGGATCTGGTGCTGCTGGTCATTGCCGCCGACGAGGGGTGGATGCCGATGACCGGCGATCACCTGCGCCTGCTCAAGGCGATGGGGGTACCGCGCCTCTTGGTCTGCATCAACAAGTGCGATCTGGTCTCCCCCAACGAGCTTTTGCTTTTGGAAGAGAGCCTGCTGGAGCGGGTGATGGACGAGAGCGGCATGGTGCCCGATATCGTCAGCGTCAGCGCCAAAACCGGCGCCAATATGGCAGCCCTGCACACCGCCATCGTCTGCCAGCTAGGAGATATGGCTGAGCATCATGCTCCCCTCGAACAGGCCGCCCCGCGACTGTATGTAGACAGGGTCTTTACCGCCAACGGCACCGGCACAGTGCTTACCGGCACCTTGCAGCAGGGCAGCCTCAAGGTGGGGGACAAGCTGCGCCTCTACCCCGCCGATCGGGAGGTGCAGGTGCGCTCCCTGCAGGCCTATCACCAGAGCGTCGACGAGATCGGCGCCGTCTGCCGGGTGGCGGTGGGCCTGAAAAAAGTGCCCCACAAGGAGGTGGCTCGCGGCCACTGCCTGACCAGCGCAGCTGGCCAGTGCGAGGCGGCAACCCACCTTATTGTGCGGCTCAACACCGAGAGCCTGAGCGGCAAGGCACTACGCCCCTCTCTGCACAACAAGGAGGTCGAAGTAGCCCTCGGCAGCTGGCATGGCCGGGCCCGTTTCGTGCCGATCAAGGACTCCCGGCTGGCGCGGCTGATCTTTGCCAGCCCCATCCCCTGCTTCTTTGGCCAGCCGCTCGCCATCATTCGCCACGGCAGCAGCGAATTGCTGCACGGCGCCCGCATCGTCTGGTGCGGCGACATCCATCCCGCCAGACGCAAGGCGCTGCACACCCTGCTCGGTGAGCTGCCTGATGAGCTCGAGCACTACAACCCGGCCACCCTGCAGCTTGGCCTCAATGGCTATGTGCTGGCCAGCCGCTTTGACCAGCGGCCCGAGCAGGTCACCCCCCTCGGTGAGTGGCTGCTGGATAACTGCTGGCTGGCCCAGAGCCGCGACCAGCTGCTCGGCACGCTGGCCAGCGAACCGCTGAGTGCCGCCGAGCTGGCAACCCGCTTCGGCATCGCCCTGCCGGTCACTCAGGCCCTGCTCCAGCAGCTCAAGAGCGAGCAGCTGATACGCCTGCACCATGACAAGTGGCAGCAAGGCAGCGGCGAGTCAGAAGATGATTTGGGGGAAGAAGCACAGCTGGTGCTCAAGGTGGTGCGAGATCAAGGCAAGGAGGGTTACGAGCCCGGTAAACTGGGCCCCGGCGGCGTGGAGCTGGATCCCTTTATCACCCGCAAGCTGCCCGCCGCCCTGCAGCAGGGCTTGCAGCAAAAAGGCGCGTTGCAAAAGCAACTGCGCAATCTGGCGCGACTCAAGTATCTGGTGCAGCTCGATGGCCCCATCTACTACGACGCCGAACTTTACAACCAGATGGTCGCCGAAGTGCTGGCGGGCCAGCAGGTGGGAGATCTGATCGACATGGCATCCCTCAAGGAGATCACCGGTTTGTCGCGCAAATACGCCATTCCGTTCTGCCTGCGCATGGAGATGGATGGCTGGGTGCGGCGCGAGGAGAACGAGCGCCGGGTGCTGCGTTTGCCGCAGACTCAAGATGAGATGGAGCCGGCATGAGCACCACCATCGCCCCCTCTGTCTCTGCCAATCCGGTCGCCAACCGGCTGCGCCGCGAATTTCATATCGACGGCATAGTACAGGGGGTCGGCTTTCGCCCCTTCGTCTATGGGCTGGCGCTGCGCCACGGCCTTGCCGGTTATGTCTTGAACGATGCCAACGGCGTCACCATCGGTGCCGAAGGATCGCCTGAGCAGCTGGCCGCCTTTGCCCGCGAACTGCGGGAATTGGCGCCGCCGCTGAGCCGTATCGATCATTTCAGCGAGCGGGAACTGCCCCTTGCTCATGATCCCGACTTCGATGACCAATTTCATGGCCAGTTTCGAATTAAAGCGAGCCAGCAGCAGAGCGCGGCCACGGTCGCCATCTCGCCAGATCAGGGGATGTGCGAGGCATGCGCCCGGGATGTGGCCAACCCCGCGGATCGCCACCATCGCTACCCCTTTACCAACTGCACCCACTGCGGCCCGCGCTACACCATTATCCGCCGCCTCCCCTACGACCGCCCCCACACCGCCATGGCGGGCTTTGCCATGTGCCCGCGCTGCGCGGCGGCCTATGAAAACCCGCTGGACAGACGCTACCACGCCCAGCCGGTGAGCTGCCCCGAGTGCGGGCCCCATCTCAGCTGGCGAAATGGCTATGGCGATACGCTGGCCGAGCGCGAGGATGCCCTGCAAGAAGCTGCAAGCGCCCTGCAAGCAGGCAAGCTTATCGCGGTCAAGGGGATGGGGGGCTATCACCTGATGTGTGATGCCCGCAATGAACAGAGTGTTGCCAGATTACGAATGCTCAAACGGCGCGAACGCAAGCCGCTGGCGGTGATGATGGGCTCCCTTGCCGAGGCCAAATTGCATGTCACCGGCAGCGAAGACGAGTGGAAGCTGCTCGCCTCTCAGGCCAGACCCATCACCTTGCTGCGCAAGCGCAAAAATGATGATCGGCTCTCAGAATCCCGACACTCGGCCATACCGCTGGCCGAGGGGATCGCCCCCAGCATCCCCTACCTTGGCATCATGCTCCCCTATACCCCGCTCCATCAGCTGCTGCTGGACGCCTGTGCCATGCCGCTGGTGGCCACCAGCGCCAATGGTCGCGGCAGCCCGATCCTGATCGACTGTGAGGCGGTGGTCAGGGAACTCGGCAGCGAGATTGACGGCATCCTGGATCACAATCGCCCCATCCTGCACCCGTGCGACGACAGTCTGGTGCAGTGGGCAGGCGGGCGGCGCCAGACGTTGCGCCTCGCCCGGGGCTATGCCCCCTGCACCCCCAGCCTGCAAGAGGCGGTCAAGGCGCCGCTGCTGGCGGTCGGGGCGCAGCAGAAGAACCAGCTGGCGCTCGCCTTCGGCCGCCAGCGCATCTACAGCCCCTATATCGGCGATCTGCACAGCCTGCCAATGCAGGAGCACTTCGAGCAGACCCTGGCCACCTTTCGCGAACTCTACGATCTCAAGCCAGAACTGCTGGTGTCGGATCGCCACCCGGGCTATCTCAGCCACCAGTGGGCCAAATACTATTGCCAGGCTCAGGGTGCCACCCATCTCGAGGTGCAACACCATCACGCCCACCTGCTGGGGGTGATGGCCGAGCACAACATCACGGGCCCGGTGCTGGGTGTTGCCTTCGATGGCACCGGCCTTGGGGATGACGGCACCCTCTGGGGGGGCGAGCTGCTGATCGCAGACGTTCAGAGCTTTACTCGCGTTGCCCACCTCAAACCCTTCAAGCTGATCGGCGGCGAGGCGGCCATCCGCGAGCCGGTACGTCAGTTGCTGGGGCTACTGTTTGAATCGCACACTCCTGAGCAGATCAGCGCCCTCGATATTCCGTTGATCAAGCAACTGCCTATAGAGCGGATCCGCAACCTGCACCAGCTCTGGCAGCTGGGTCGCAACGCCCCCTACACCAGCGCCATCGGCCGGCTGTTCGATGCGGTAGCGGCACTCTTGGGGGTGATCAACACCCCGGATTACGAGGGCGAAGCGGGACTCCTGCTGGAGGCGGCCGCCTTGCAGCTGGCCCCCGATGAACAGCCCTTATCCCTTGCCTTTGATCTCAGCCAATCAGCGGAAGGGCCGCTGCAGATCCAATGGGCAGAGCTCATCAATACCCTTGTCAGCGAGCGGCATAAAGGCACCTCCACCGCCAGCCTGGCCGCCGGTTTTATCCGCGCCATCAGCGCTCTGGTCATCGCCCTTGCCGAGCGCTTCCCCGGCTATCCGGTGGTACTCGGGGGCGGCGTCTTTCAAAACCGGGTGCTGATGGACCAGCTGGTGCCCGCGCTCGAAGCAGCCGATCGGCAGGTATTGACCAGCGAAACCCTGCCACTCAATGACGGTGGCATCGCCGCCGGTCAGCTCTGGTTTGCCATCCACCATCTTGCCACGCACCAGCCTGTCACAACCGGTTGTGCCACCTTGTCGGAGTCCTGAAATCCATGTGTCTATCCATCCCCTCTCAGGTGGTGCAACTGCACCCCGAAGATAACTGCGTCACCGTCGACACCCTGGGGGTGCAGCGGCGCGTCAGTTGCATGCTGCTCGAAGAGCCTCTCCAGGAGGGCGACTATGTGCTGCTCCACATCGGCTTTGTGATGAGCAAGATTGACGAAGAGGAGGCGCAGGCCAGCCTCGAGAGCTTCCGCCAGATGGTGGCCCTGATGCCCAAACAGGATATCTTGCCATGCTAACCCTCAATGATCTCTTTCAGGGCTTTCGTCAGCCCGACGTCATCCGCGCCCTCGCAACCCAGATCACCGAGCTGGCCAAAGATCTGCCCGAACCGCTGCGGGTGATGGAGGTGTGCGGCGGCCATACCCACACAATCATGAAGTACGGCCTGCACCAGCTGCTGCCGGCCAGCATCGAGTTTGTCCACGGCCCCGGCTGCCCGGTCTGCATCATGCCCAAAGAGCGCATCGATCAGGCTATCGAGCTGGCTCGCCAACCGAACGTCATTCTGGTCACCCTGGGGGACATGATCCGGGTGCCTGGATCCAAAGGCACGCTGGCCCAGCAGCGAGCCAAGGGGAGCGATATCCGCCCCGTCTATGACCCCCTCGATGCCCTGCGTATCGCCAAAGAGAACCCGGAAAAGACCGTGGTCTTCTTCGCCATCGGTTTCGAGACCTCTACCCCCATGACCGCCGCCTTGCTGGCTGCCGTTGAAGAGCAAGGGATTGAGAACCTCTTGTTTCATATCAACCATGTGCTGGTGCCGCCCGCCATTCATGCGGTGATGGCCGACGGGGTGGCCAAGGTGAACGCCTTTATCGGCCCTTCCCACGTCAGCGTCATCACCGGCGCCGATATCTACCTGCCCATCGTCGATCGTTATCAGGTGCCGGTGGTGGTGAGCGGCTTCGAGCCGGTGGACGTGATGGAGGCGCTCTTGATGATGGTGCGCCAGAAGGTGGAGGGTCGCTACGCGCTGGAGGTGCAGTACAGCCGCGCCGTCACCGCCAGCGGCAATAAAGCCGCCCAGCGGCTGGTCGAGCGCTTTTTCGAGACCCGCGAGCACTTTCGCTGGCGGGGTCTGGGGGATATCAACGCCTCCGCCCTGCGCCTGCGGGATGCGTTTGCCAAGCGCGATGCGGAGCGTCACTTCCAGCTTGATCAAACCCCCATCGATGACCACAAGGCGTGCCAGTGCGCCGACATTCTGCGCGGCCTGGCCAAGCCGAACCAGTGCAAAGTCTTTGGCCGGGGCTGCACCCCGACCCAGCCCATGGGCAGCTGTATGGTTAGCTCCGAAGGGGCCTGCAATGCCTACTACCGATATATGGGGATCCAATGAGAGAAATTCAGTTAAGCCACGGCGGTCGGGTGACGGGTGGAGATGAACCAGCCTGTTTCTGCAATCTTGTGGAGAACCAGACCCGATGAGAGAAATCCAGTTAAGCCACGGTGGCGGCGGTGTGGAGATGAACCAGCTGATCAACCAGCTCTTCTTTCGCCACTTTGGCAACGAGATCCTGCTGCGCGGTGAAGATGCCGCCCTGCTGCCGGTGAGCGGCCCCGTCGCCTTCACCACCGACAGCTTTACCGTCTCGCCGCTCTTCTTCGAGGGAGGAGATATCGGCAAGCTGGCCATTGCCGGCACGGTCAATGATCTCGCCATGATGGGGGCCAAACCGGAATACCTCAGTTGCAGCTTTATCATCGAAGAGGGTTTCCCCTACGCCGATCTCGCCCGCATCGTCGAGTCGATGGCATCAGAGCTTGCCAAGAGCGGCGCCCGCATCGTCTGCGGCGACACCAAGGTGGTGCCCAAGGGGGCGGCCGACAAGATCTTTATCAACACCAGCGGAGTCGGCACTTTCCCGCGGCCCGAACAGAGCCGAAGCATCTCGGTGCGGAGCCTCAAAGCCGGTGACGCCATTCTGGTGTCGCGGGATATCGGCAGCCACGGCGCCTGCATCCTGATGGCCCGCGACGCCCTGCAACTGGGATCTGATCTCAAGAGCGACTGCACCACCCTCTGGCCGCAGGTAGAAGCGCTGCTAAAAGCTGGCATTGCCCCTCACGCCCTGCGCGATGCCACCCGCGGTGGCCTTGCCGCCGTGCTCAACGAGTGGAGCAGCGCCTCCGGCGTTGCCATCGAGCTGGAGGAGTCCGCCATTCCGGTCTGCGATCCGGTGCGCGGCCTGTGCGAGCTCTACGGTTTCGAGCCCCATGATCTCGCCAACGAGGGGACCATGGTGCTGGCCCTGCCTGCCGAACAGGCACAGGACGCGCTGGGCATCTTGCGACAATTCAACCCCACCGCCAGCCAGATCGGCGTGGTACAGGCAAGCGATCGCCACAAGGTGATCCTCAATAACCCCTGGGGCAGCCGCCGCTATCTGGAGCTGCCGCAGGGGGAACTGCTGCCGCGGATCTGCTGAGCGGCCATGTCGTTCAGCCAATTACAGGGGGGAGTCACTCCTCCCCATAACGGTTAAGGAGCCACCATGCACGAAATGTCTCTGGCCATGGCCGCCATCGATCTGGCGGCCGAACAGGCCACCCAGCGGGGCTTTACCAAGGTGACCGCCCTCTGGCTCGAGGTCGGCAGCTTCTCCTGCGTCGACCCGGACACCATTGCCTTCTGTTTCGAGGCCGCCGCCAAGGGCACCGCCGTCGAAGGGGCCCAGCTTCACTTTCAGCACCAGGCGGCAGAGGCCTGGTGTTACGACTGCAACCAGACGGTCACCCTCACCGAGCGTGGGCAGGCCTGCCCTGGGTGTGGTGGATACAAATTACGAGTCGCGCAGGGTGATAGCCTGCGCATCACCGACATCGAGGTAAGTTGATATGTGTAGCGTATGCGGATGCGGCCAGGCGCGGATCGCCGGCCATGAGCACGATCATGAGCACGATCATGAGCATCATCACGAACATGCTCATGAACATCACCATGAACATGGTCATGAGCACGACCATCATCATGCTCATGACGCCCATCACCATCATGATCACAAGCAGAGTGCGCCGCGCACCCTGATCATTCACCACCACTATCACCATCAGGGGGATGTCCATCACCACTACCACGGGGTGCGGGCTCCCATAAGCCATGAGGGTCATGATCAGCCGCATGAGCACCATCACGATCACCCCCACGACCATCATCATGAACATGCCCACTCTCATGACCACGGCCATTCCCACGCGCATCCCCATGATCACAGCCATGACCATGACCATGACCATGACCATGACCATGACCATCAGCAGGGTGATCTGCACTATGGCAAAGGGGAAGCGGGATTGTCGGTGCCCGGCATGGGGCAGCGCCAGCTGATTGCCATCGAGATGGATGTGCTGGCCAAGAACAACAAGCTGGCGGCTCACAACCGCAAACACTTCGACGAAGCGGCCCAGCTGGTGCTCAACCTGGTGTCGAGCCCGGGTTCAGGCAAGACCACCCTGCTGTGCGAAACCCTGCGCCAGCTGGCCGACAAACGCCCCTGCGCGGTGATCGAAGGGGATCAGCAGACCAGCGCCGATGCGGATCGCATTCGTGCCACCGGCGTCCCTGCCGTGCAGATCAACACCGGCAAGGGCTGCCATCTGGACGCCAAGATGGTTCACGACGCCTGCCACCAGCTGCCCGCCAATGAAGGGGGCATCCTCTTTATCGAGAACGTGGGCAATCTGGTCTGCCCCGCCAGCTTCGATCTCGGCGAGAAGTACAAGGTGGCGATCCTCTCCGTCACCGAGGGGGAAGAGAAGCCGCTGAAATACCCGGACATGTTTGCCGCCGCCCAGCTGATGGTGATCAACAAGATCGATCTGCTGCCCTACGTCAGCTTTGACGTGACCCGCTGCATCGAGAACGCCAAACGGGTCAACCCCTATATTCAGGTGATCCAGGTCAGCGCCACTACCGGTGAAGGGATGGATGCCTGGCTTAACTGGCTGGCCAGTGCTTGAAATCAACCGGTTAAACGCCGCTGATAACGGTAGATAAAGAGAGGGAGGCTGATGCCTCCCTCTCTTTATCTGCGCACTTTGCCAACGGTTCTCTCTGTACAGAATGGCCAGCGTTTCATACTCGCGCCCCCTCACCCTGGCCCTCTCCCCAGGGAGAGGGAACCGGTTTGTGAATGCCGACAGCATGCAGCAACTATACGACTCCCTCAAACGCCTCAAGGGGCACTTCGAGCATAACAACCAGCCATATTTTCAAACCCCGAGATTTTCCAAACCCTAAACCCCGAGCCTGGCGAAATGGCACCTTCTGCTCCCTTCTCCCCTTGCGGGAGAAGGGCTGGGGATGAGGGGGAAGCCAATCCTCAGGCCACGCTTTCGGCCAATACACCCGTCGCAAGAGGCGCCTCACCAAAGCGCAACACCCGATGGCAGATCTGGCGCAGCAGCGCCTGTTGGTGACTAAAAATCAGGATGCCAAGCCCACGCTGTTCGCACTCAATCATCAACTCCTGCCAGAGCTGGCGCTGGATTTGCGGATCCAGTTGGGCAGTCACCTCGTCGGCAATCAGCAGTCGAGTACGGGGATCGAGGGCGCGCAGCAGCGCGATGCGGGCCAGCTCGCCACCGGAGAGCTGACCGGGTTTACGGCCAAGCCATTCGGGCTTGACCATAAAGCGGGCCAGTATGGCGTCATCGGGGCGCCATACATCCCACAACGCCTGCCCGGTGGTGCGATAGGGATTGAAGGTGAGTTCCGGGTGCTGGGGCACCAGCTGGATGGGGTTATAACCTTTTACCTGTTCAGGTACTGGCTGCCCATCCAGCAGGATCTGCCCGCCGGCCCCAACCGGTTGCCAACCCGCCAATACCCGCCCCAGCGTGGTCTTGCCATAACCGCTCGGGGCGGAGATACCGAGCCGTTCGCCCGCTTTCACCGTCAGCGACAATCCCTGCCAAAGGGGGCGTTCCCCATGGGCGATAGTGAGATTTCGTACTTCCAACATCAGGAAACCTCCGGCACAGAGAAGATCGCGTTGAATTCCGGCAGTGCCTGCCACTGAACACCCGCAACCAGACAGACGATCCATTCCTGCAACTCAATCATCAGGAGATCTCCGACGTAGCAGCAAAGAGCGCATTGAACTCCGGCAGCGCCTGCCAGTGGGCACGGAGCATCTCGCTCCCCTGCCCCTGGCGCAGATGGTGGCAGCTCAAGGTATCGCTCACCTGCCCCTGATGCAGCGCCACAATGCGATCGGCAAAGCGAGCCGCCAGCGCCAGATCGTGGGTCACCCAGAGGATACCGCTGCCCTGATTGGCCAATTCACGCAACTGGCCGAGCAGCAGACAGGCCAGCCCCTCTTCGAGCCAGGCAGTGATCTCGTCTGCCAGAATGAAGCGGGCACCGCCGAGCGCCGCAGTGCAGGCCAGAATGCGCTTGGCCATGCCCCCGGAGAGCTGACGCGGATAGCGGTCCAGAGTGGCAGCGGGCAGCTGGTAGCGCAGCAGTTGCTCGCCGAGCCGCTCGCGAGAACCGCTCTGGCCGCAGAGGCGTGCCGCACGTCCCAGCTGACGCTCCACCGTCAGCAATGGATTGAGGGCGCTTACCCCCTGCGGCACATAGCAGAGGGTGTGCCCGCGCAAACGGGCCCGGCTGGCATCGCACAGAGGAGTGCCATCAAGAGAGATGGCGCCGCGCATCCGCAGATTGTCCGGCAGCAATGTCAGGGCGCTTTGCAGCAGCAGGCTCTTGCCCTCACCGCTCCCCCCCACCAGCGCCACTATCTCCCCCGGCGCCAGTTGCAGGCTGATATCGGTCAGCAAAGGCTGCCAGCTGCGCCGCCCCAGCCAGGAGTAGTGGGCCGCCTCTATGGTCACCTGATCAAAGCTCAGCATGGTTCACTCCTGTGCCACAACAGCTGTTGCAAGGCGCGGGTAGCCTGATCAAACAGCAGAACCAGCAGCAGCAACATCAGGCCGGGGAAGAGCGCCAGCCACCAACCGCCACCGGCCAGATAACGCAGGGCATCGGCCAGCAGCAGGCCCAGCGAGGCCTCGTGGGCCGCCAGCCCAAAACCGAGAAAGCTCAAGGCCGCGCTGTGCAGCACCGCATGGGGAAACATCAGCAAGGTGCCGATAAACCACTGGGGCAACAGCCCCGGCAGCAGGTGGATGCGCCAGCGACGCAGCGCCCCCATCCCCTGACAGCGGGCCAGCACCACGTAGTCGCTGCAGGCGATCCGCCGCGCCTCGGCGCAGAGAATGAGCGCCAGCTTGGGCCAGTGGGTGAGCGCCACCGCCAGGATCACCCCGCGCATGCCGCCCCCCACGGTAAAGCAGATCAGGATCAGCAGCAGCATATGGGGCAGCGCCAGCATGGCATCGATCAGCAGCCGCACCGCCACATCGCATCTGGGATGAATGAGCGACACGCTTGCCGCCACCATGGCGAGCAGCCCGCTGCACAGCGCCGTGCTGATACCCAGCTCCAGACTGGTGAGGGTGCCCTGAAATGCACGCAACCAGAGATCCCGCCCCATCTGGTCGGTGCCGAACCAGTGGGCCAGCGAGGGGGGCTGCTGGCGCGTCAGCAGATCCATCGGCACATCCTGATGAGATAGGCTCCAGCCGTAAGTGGCCAGCAGCGCCAATCCGAGCAGGGCAAAACCCAGCCGCAGTATGGAGGGAAGCGGATTAAACAGCATGCTCACCCTCCCAGCCCCGATTGATGCGGGCCAGCAGCAAACTGGCCACCGTGTTGCCAATAAAGACCAGCAGGGTGCAGAAGAGCACGATTCCCATCAGCAGGGGGATATCGCCCCTGAGCCCCGCATCCACGGTGGCCTGGCCGAGCCCCGGGTAGGAGAAGACCTTCTCTGCCAAGAGCGATCCGCCAATCAGCTCGCCAAGGGAGGCAAACTGCAGGCAGAGCGCCGGGGTCAGGGCGTGGCGCAGCACGTGAAAACGCAGCATGGGCCAGCCGCCATCCCCCTGAGCGCGGGCGTAGCGGATAAAGTCGCTCTCCAGCACCTCGGCCACCCGCCCCCGGGTATGCAGGGCAATGTTGCCCACCCCGAGCAGCGCCAGGGTCGTCACCGGCAGCAATAGATGACGCAGCCGCATGGCCCAGTCCACCTCATCGGCAGCAAGCCCCGGCGTCCAGGCGCAGCAGACCGGCAGTAGCGGCCAGTGCACCGCAAACAGGGCGAGCAGCAACAGGCCGACCCAGAAGGTGGGCAGGGAGGCGAGCAGGTAGGCAAAGCGGCAAATCAGGCGATCGGGCCAGCGGTTGAGATAGCGACCAGCGCAGAGGCCCAGCAAAATCCCGAAAAAGCCGGAGAGCAGCCAGGCGCCCGCCAGCAGCAGGAAGGAGGCAGCAAAACGCTGGCCAATGACCTCACCCACAGGCGCGTTGTAGAGCATGGAGTAACCGAGATCCCCCTGCAGCACTTGGGTAAACCAGTGCCAGTAGCGCAGCCAGAGCGGTTGATCCAGCCCCCAGCGGGCTGCGATGCGGGCGTACTGCTCCGGCGGCACATGGAGCAGATCGTTGCCGATATAGGCCTTGATGGGGTCGATGGGGGAGTAACTCAGCAGCACAAAGGTGGCGACCGAGACCAGACATAACAGCCCTGCCAGACGCAGCAGGGCTTTTAGCAACAGATAACCTGAATGATTCAAGGGCGAACTTAACGGCACGTCCACCGCCAATCCTGCAGGTTGTTGAGCAGGGACCAGCTACCGTGGATTTCCGGCGCCCCCTTGCCAAGATCGATGCAACGATTGGCGAGATAGGTGTGCTGCACATTGAGCAGCCAGGCCCAGGCGGCATCTCCCTGCACTCCGGCGCCGGTCTTGCCATCCCACTCCACCTGCTGCCAGAACGGCACGGCAGCCTGCCAGTTCGGGGCATCCAGCGCCTGCTTGAGGTGGCCATCCACCACAGGGTTGCTGTAGTAGCCCGGGTTGTAGAACTCCACGCCACCGGAGCCGCTCTGGTAGTGGTGATAGAGCTCCATGGGATCCAGACTCCCCCACCCCATCAGCACCGGATTGGCGTGCATCTCCCGCTCCACCTGCTCCCAGCTGCCGGACTTGAGGCTCACCTCCAGGCCAATGGGTTTGAGCATGGCTCGCACCGCTTCCGCCAGATCCCGGCGAGTGCTGTCACCGCTGGTGTACCAGAGGGTAAAGGCGGCGCGCAGGTCGCCCTTGTGGCGAATGCCGTCACTGCCCATCTTCCAGCCCGCCTCGTCGAGCAGGGCGTTGGCGCGGGAAGCATCGCCATCCTTGAAGGCGGTGGCCTTGTTCAGCCAGGGCAAGCCTTCCACCGCGCTGTAGGCGGGGATGGCGTGCCCCTCCAGCAGTTGATCGGCCAAAAGCTTGCGATCGATGGCGTAGTTGATGGCGCGGCGCACCGCCACATCCGAGGTCACATCGTTGCCAATGGGATAGCCCTTGGCATCCTTGCCGCCCGCAGGCGGAATGGGGAAGACGATGCCGCGGTTCTCGACACTCGGCCGCACCCAGAGCTTGAGGGAAGCAGGCACGGTTGGCGCAAGCGACGGGGCGATGCGCACCACATCAAGCTGGCTGCTCTGGGCGGCGGCATAGGCGCTCTCTTCGTCGATAAAGACAAACACCAGCCGTTTGAAATCATTGTTGCCGCCAGCGTAATAGGGGTTCGCCTCTACCACCAGTTGCTGGCCGGGCAGGAAGCTCACCAGCCGGTAGGGGCCGGCACCGACCGGCTTTTGGGCATACGCTTTTGCGTCGTAATCCTTCTTCGACACT
This sequence comes from Aeromonas sp. 604443, assembly GCF_049170315.1. Lineage (NCBI taxonomy): Bacteria > Pseudomonadati > Pseudomonadota > Gammaproteobacteria > Aeromonadales > Aeromonadaceae > Aeromonas > Aeromonas sp. 604443. The sequence continues at coordinate 381,937 of NZ_JAAKMI010000001.1, read as the reverse complement.
ATCCCCAAAGATCCCAGCACGTTGACAAAGGTGCTCTGGGGGGCGCTAAGAGTGATGGCAACCTCGGTAGGCGAGAGCACCTTGGCCGAGACAAAGTTGCCCATGTCGATCTTGCCGCCGCCCTGGGCTGCGCTGTTGTAGGTAAAGGCCACATCCTCTGCGGTGAGCGGCGCGCCGTTGGAGAATTTCAGGTCAGGCTTGAGGGTAATGAGCCACCCCTTGCCATCCTTGCTCGGGGTCACCGATTGGGTGAGCACATTCTGCCAGCTGAGGTCGGCACTATCGCCAGCAATCTGTTTGAGCAGCGGGCTGTGCAGCAGCATGTAGCTGCCATGACTCCAGCCAAGCAGAGGGTCAAACCCTTCGGTGGGTTCGGCTCCGATGGCGAGCTTGAGCTCGGCAGGCACAGGTTGGACAGCGGCCAGCGCCGCGTGAGAGGCAGTGCCCAGCAGCAGAGTCAACAGGGCGGTAGCGCTGGATCTAGCGTAATGGCGAAGGGAATTGCGTGGAACAGTCATGGGGATCCTTCTTGTTTTGTACCACTCACGGATCATCACTCAAAAAAGAGGCGGAATGCGTGATTTAACATGGGAGTGAGGGGCCAAAATGGCCCCCTATTCTAAACTTGATTTCGCGTGAAACCTAGCGACTATGCCGGTTAACCGCGCCGGGCACCGAATAGCCGTCTGCGGCCCAGATCCACGCTGCCAGCCCCTTGCTGCACCGGCAAGGAGAGCAGCATCTTGAGGGAGCTGCTCACCAGCGCCCGCCCCTCCCCGGCCCCGAGATGGGGATCGAGCGGCGACATCAGGGAGCAAGCCAGCAGCTGTCCCGTCTCGGGCAATTCACCCACCATAAAGGTCATATTGCCGCAGGGGAGCTGCAGGGCGAGTCGATCGCTGCTGCTTCGCACCGGCCAAAGCTGATCCGGCCCCGGCAGCACCACCACGCTCAGCATCCAGGGGGTGAGCACGCAGCCAAGCCACTGGTCTTCAAACAACACGCACTCCGCAACGATTGGCATGGTGGCGTGATAGAAGGGCAGCGCCTGCATCTCTTCGCGAGCGATCCGCTCGTACTGGGCTACCAGCAAGGGTGCTGGATTGGTGGCAAAACCGGCAAACTCCTGCGCTGTCTCCGGTACTCTCTCCAGCACTCTCTCAGCCTCGCTTAAATGGGACTGCGCCATAGGCCCTCCCGCGCTTGTTCAGTTTTCTCCTGCTCAGAGAGCGCAATGGCGGGCGCACCAACGGCAGCGAGCAGGGTCAAAATCCGATCCGTCGCCTCCCCCATGGCGGCTGCCACCACTGGGGTGAGGCCGATGCGGGGTTCGAGGGATTCAGGCTCGACCCCGATCAGGGTGAGCCGCTTGGGCGACTCCCCCGTCATGTGCAGCGCCGAGAGCACATCCGCCAGTCCCAGCTGATGGGGGGATATCTTGCGGCCAAACAGGGTCGGGATCTCCTCATCCTTCAGAGTCACCACTGTGCCCGGCAGATTACCGCTGCGCACCGCATCCACCAGAATGATGTGATCGCGACTGGCCATCGCTTCGAGCAGCTCCATACCGGCGGTACCGCCATCGAGCAGCTCGATGCCGGGGGCGAAACAGTAGTTGCGCCCCAACCCCTCAACGATGCGCACGCCGACGGCCTCGTCGCTCAACAGCAGGTTGCCCACGCCCAGGATCAGGATGTTCATCACAACACCTTCACCTGGGTCGTTTCGCCATTCTGGGTATCCACCACATGCACCGCACAGGACATGCAGGGGTCGAACGAGTGGATGGTGCGCACCACTTCCAGCGGCTTGGCGGGATCGGCTACCGGGGTGCCCACTAGCGCCTGCTCGTAGGGGCCGGGCTCATCATTGAAGTTGCGCGGGCCCGAGTTCCAGGTCGACGGCACCACCGCCTGATAGTTCTCGATCTTGCCGCCCTTGATGACGATCCAGTGGGAAAGCATGCCGCGCGGCGCCTCTTCAAAGCCCACCCCGCGAAACTCCTTGTCCGCCGGGATCTCGGCCTTGATATAGGCGGTGGTATCCCCCTTGCCGATGTTGTCCACCAGCGCCTTCCACTGGTGCGACAGGGTGTCTTTGAGCACACAGCAGCGCACCGCGCGACCGATGATGCGACCCATGGTGGAGTGCAGCAGTTCGGTCTTGATGGCCGAGCCGGTGAGCGCCTTGTAGATGCCGTTCAGCTGCTCGAAATGCGCTACCGTCTCCGGGTGCTTGGCGGCCAGTTTCACCAGCAAGTCTGCGAGCGGTCCCACCTCCACCACCTTGCCGTAGAAGGTGGGGGATTTGACCCAGGAGTATTTGCCGTCATCCTGCCAGCCGGTGTAATCGGGCTCGGTCTTGCCCTCCCAGGGTTTGAGCGGCTCGTCATCCTTGTACCAGGCGTGCTTGTTGCTCTCGGCGATGCCCTCCATCAGCCAGGCATCCTGATGACTCTCGATGGGGCGATAACCCGCCAGATTGCCATTCTCGATATAGCCGCCCGGCATCAGGAAGCTGCCGCCGTTACCGTCGGTGGGGAGCTCCGGCACGCTCAGGTAGTGCTTGGCACCCTGCCCCAGGTTCAGCCACTCGGGGTAGTGTGCGGCGATGATGGCAGCATCCACCTTGTAGACCTGCTCGATAAACTCGCCAAGCCGGTCGATAAAGCTCTTCACATAGAGCAGCCGCTCCAGGTTGAGCACGCTCGGTGCATCCAGATTGATGGGATTGGCCACGCCGCCCACCGCCAGATTCTGGATGTGCGGGCTCTTGCCACCGAGGATGGCGACAATACGGTTGGCATCGCGCTGACACTCCAGTGCCTGCAGGTAGTGGGCCACGGCGATGAGGTTTACCTCCGGGCTCAGCTTCATCTCCTTGTGACCCCAGTAACCGTTGGCAAAGATGCCAAGCTGGCCGCTCGCCACCAGCACGCGGATCTTGTCCTGCACCTTGGTCAACTCGTCGGCACTGTTGAGAGACCAGGTCGATACCCCCTTGAGCATGTCCGCCGCTTTTTGCGGATTGGCTTCAAGGGCCGCGGTGATGTCCACCCAGTCCAGCGCGGAGAGCTGATAGAAGTGGACGATGTGATCGTGGATGTTGTGGGCCGCGATGATGAGGTTGCGGATAAACTGGGCGTTGACCGGCACCTTGGCGCCAATGGCGTTCTCCACCGCCCGCACCGAGGCGATGGCGTGAATGGAGGTACATACCCCGCAGATGCGCTGCACAATCATCCAGGCATCGCGCGGGTCGTTGCCCTTGACGATCTCCTCCATCCCGCGCCACATGGTGCCGGACGACCAGGCTTTGGTCACTTTACCGCCTTCGATTTCGCAGTCGATACGCAGGTGCCCCTCAATGCGGGTGATGGGGTCTATGGTGATACGTTGGCTCATACGTTGGCTTTCCCTCGGGCCTGATAATCTTGGTGAACACGTTCAAGTGATGGCAGTACCGGCAAGAGCCGGATCAACAGCAAATAGGCACACACCTCGATGGCAACAAAGCCCAGGGAGATCAGCACCTCCTCCGCGGAGGGGAAGTAGTGGTAGCCATTGCCGGGGTTGAAGGCGAGCAGGGAGTAATCCAGTCGCCAGAGGGCTGCGCCCAGCAGCATGCTGAGGGCCCCCAGGAACAACATGCGCGAATCCCGGCGGCTCTTGTCCCAGTGGAACACCAGCAGCGGGAAGATCATCAGCGCAATCTCGCTCCAGAACATGATGGAGAAGCGATTGAACTCGGAGAGATACTCCGACTTGTCGTGGATGACGATCTCGGCAAAGCGCAGCGCCACAAACAGGATCAGGAAGATATCGATCACCTGGGTCAGTTTGTAGAAGAGCGACTTCTCGTTGGGGCCCCGCCCCGCCAGTCCCGCCTGCACCAGAGAGCCCTCAAATACCACGATGGAAAAACCCATGATGAAGGCGGTCAGCAGCGAAAAGACCGGCAGCAACTCGTAGCTTTGCCAGAGCGGATGGATCTTCTCCCCCGCGACGATCATCAACGAGCCCATGGAGGATTGGTGCATGGTGGGCAACAGAGCCCCCAGTGCCAGCACGAAGAACATGATCTTGTTGAGGCGAATGAGCGACGCCTTCCAGCCGAACTTCTCCAGCAGCACGGGCGCAAACTCCAGCGCCATCACCCCGATATAGATGGTCATGCAGACCGCCGTCTCGAACAGCACCGAGGAGGTGTTGAAGTGACCGGGCAGGTAGAAGTACGGCAGGTTCCAGTAACGCCCCACGTCGATGGTGATGGAGAGACCTCCGAGCGAGTAGCCAAACAGGCTCGCCAACAGGGCCGGTCGCACCAGCGGGTGATACTCGCCCCGGTTGAACACATAGACAGCCCAGGCCAGCGCCCAGCCGCCACAGGCGAAACCGGTACCGATCAAGAGATCGAACGAGATCCAGAGCCCCCAGGGGTAGCCGCCATTCAGATCGGTGACCGAACCCAGCCCGAAGACGAGGCGTTTTAAAATCAACATGCCGCACAACACGGCAAAGGGGGCCAGCACCAGCACAGGCCAGCTGACCAGCTTGCCGCCGAGGGGATGTGCCTTGTGATTACTCATGATCCTTGCCTCCCTTTGTGGTGCCCTGATCCTTGATCTGCGTACTCCCCTGATCATGGCCATCATCGTGATGGTGATCGTGACCATTCTTGGTGTTGCGGCGAATGAGCACCGAAAGGCCGGTCAGCACCACCATGGGCAGCACCATCCCCTTGTAGAGGGTGTGCTGGATATGCTCGGAGCGGGCACCGGAGGAGAGCTCCGGCAGATCGGGCATGTCGAGCTTGGTATAGGGCACCCCGGCCAGCACCAGCACCTGGGTGCCGCCCCCCTCCTTCTCGCCATAGACGTAAGGCTGGTAGTTGGGCACTTCGTGCAGGTAAGGGTCGTTGGCAGAGAGGGTCTGGCGCGGATAGGCATATTCGCTGCCCGGAGTCGCCAGCAGACGACGCTTGGCTTCAGCCATCAGCTCCTCGCGGGTGCCGAAGATCACGGCGCCGGTGGGGCACACCTCGACACACCCAGGCAACTTGCCCTGATCGATCCGCTCAAGCCCCTTCTGGTTGCAGAGCTCGCACTTGTGGATCGCCCCCAGCGGGTTGTCATAGTCATATTTGGGCACATCGAACGGGCAACCCACCATGCAGTAGCGACAGCCGGTGCAGACGCTCGGGTCGTAGTGAACGATGCCGGTCTTGGGATCTTTTTTAAGAGCCTGCACCGGACAGACAGAGACGCAGTTGGGATCGACACAGTGCATGCACTGCTTCTTGATGTAGGCGTAGCCATCCACCAGCTGATCCTTGTGCTCGCCAGTGCCGCTCTTCCACACCTGAATGATGTTGTTGGTGTAGGGGGTCAGCTTGTCGTTGTTGGACCAGGTTTGCGCCCCGGCTGGATTGGCCGGATTGCCGTTGAGGCGCTGACACTCCGCCACACAGGCCTGACAGCCGACGCAGAGGGTGGAGTCATACAACATGCCGAGCGCGCCGGGAATGGGCGGCTTGTTCTTGGCCGCCGCCAGTGCGGTGCCGGGTACGGCTGTGCCCGCCGCCAGCGCGCCGACGGAGGCAAATTTGAGGAAGTTGCGTCTGTTCACGGTTACTCCTCCCGTGATGGGGACTGCCCGGCTTCGTGGCGTTTCTGCTGGCGACCGAGTTCACGCACCGTCATCAGACTCACCCCTACCAGCACCCCGAGGGCGCCACCGATAAGGCCGGTCGCGGTGGGCGAGGTATAGCCCCCCTCCTGGATCTTCACATCCGGTTTATCCACCCTCGGAGTCGGGTTCTCTACCTTGGCAAGCTGGAAGATCCCCTTGCTAAAACCGACCCCCTGCTCGTTGCAGCCATAACAGGGGTGACCGATGCCTACCGGCCAGATGCCGCCGCCCACATCGCAGAACTCCAGAGTTGAACAGTTGCCATAGGTCTCCGGTCCTTTGCAGCCCAGATGGTAGAGACACCAACCCTGACGGTGACCCTCATCACCAAACTCCTTGGCAAAACGCCCTGCGTCAAAGTGCGGACGGCGCTCGCAGTTCTCGTGGATCAGCCGCTCATAGGCAAACAGCGGACGCTTCTTGCTATCCAGCGCCGGCAGCTTGCCGTAGGTGATGTAGTAGGCAACCGTGGTGAGGAAGTTGTGGGGATTGGGCGGGCATCCCGGGATATTGATGATCGGGGTGTCGATATTGCCGAGGGCCTCTTCCAGGCTGACCGCACCGGTCGGGTTGCCGCCGCTGGCAGGCACACCGCCCCAGGCAGCACAGGAGCCGATGGCGATCACCGCAGCCGCGTCGGCGGCAGCACGGCGAATATGGTCGACGATAGGCTCACTGGCCACCATGCAGTAGACGCCACCATCTTTGAGCGGAATGGAGCCATCCACTACCAGCACATACTTGCCTTTATAGCGCTTGATGGCGTTGTGCTTGTTCTCTTCCGCCTGATGACCAAAGGCCGCCGAGAGTACCTCGTGGTACTCCAGCGAAATGGTGTTGAGGATCAGGTTTTCGATGGTGGGGTGCGTGGCGCGCAGCAGCGATTCGGTACAACCAGTGCACTCCTGCGCCCCAATCCAGATCACCGGCGGCCGTTCGGGGCTGGTGAGCGCAGTGGCCATCTTGGCGACGGCATGCTGACTTAATCCCAGGGTTGCGGCCATCCCGGCACACAATTTCATAAAATCACGGCGATTAATCCCATGAGCCGATAAAAAATTATCCTCGACCATTCTAGTTATTCCCGTAGTGAGCACTTGTTTGGTAAATGCTTAATAGGAGAAATGCTAAGGACTCACCCACATCACAGTATTGATCTCTATCAACTTCGACCGGCTTCCCCCTATTTACATAGCGAGCCACATCACAAACAGAATTAATTACCCCCAAAGAGATATTTAGCAACTCCGTAAATTTTATGAACTTAATTGGATATTAAATAATTAATCGCCGCATATCCTCTCTTTCACTGCGAGCCAAATTAACATGATTGAAATCTTGGCTATACCGCTTATTTAACAATACTGATGCCCACCAATAAATGATCCATTGAATATATCTTTACTCATCTCATTGCATATTCCATACAGTCATCCACGGAACAACCTCCTGACTTGCCTCCCCATACCAGAACTGTCTCACGGCCAGCTACCACCGGTAGCAAGCACGGCCTGCACGGCACGGTTTACCTGCATGTCGCTTGGTTTCAGTTTGCATTTTACCTGCGCTTCAGTGCGACACGTTCTACTGCAAGCCCACACAGCACAACCCCGCTTGGCCTCCCTGCCCGTTTAACACAGCTTAATGAAAAGATGCCGCCGAGGTATGCATATCAATACGCTCCCCCCACTCTTTATTGTCTTGGATGCTGGTGAGTAAAATATCGCACTCACGGATATGTTTACGCATCATCGTGAATCTGCATTCAAATTAATGGTAAGAGAAAAGGCAAGGTGGAAGGCTGCCTGCAACATAGTGATCATATTTAACTCGTGATGCATTCGCTCATCCGGTTACAGATGTTACCGCCCACCTTCACACTATTTACCTTCACGTCACCCTGCGTAATTAACCAGAGCGTAAATATCCATATCTATCGATATAGATGATAATTGTTCTTGTTCAATGGCAACCCTAAAAAATGAGTTGGGATGACAATGAACATGACAAGCGATAAGGGTGTTAACCATCACCCAAGCAGTGGTGCCAGCAACTGCAGCGCCTTATCGAACTCGAACTCGTTGACCGCCCGGCTCACCTCTTGAAATGCAGCACGCAGCGGCAATGCACTGCCAGCCAGATCAGCCTCAATCTGCTGACAAAGCGCCAACGCCTGGGCATCGCTCTGTGCCAGTAAGGCCCCCAACTGCTGGAGTTGCGCCGCCAGCATCCCGGCATCGATGCCTCGGGAAGCGCCCATCGTCACAGGGGACACTGCCAGCGCGGCTTCCAGCCCAGACAGCAGGGGCTTCAGCTCGGCCATCAGGGATGGCAAGCGGGTTGCGACCCCTGCATCATCCCCCTCTTCACCGGCTTGCTCGAGCAGCGCCGCCTGCTCCGCCACACCGGTCGACCCTATGGTGCTGGCACTGCCCTTGAGAGTGTGAACCAGACGCTGGGCCGTGACTTTGTCATCCGAGGCCCACGCCGAGTGGAAACTGGCTTCAAACCCCTGCTGCCCGTTACAAAAGCGCTGCAACATATTGCGGTAGAGCACACTGTCGCCCCCCATCACGGCCATGCCCCGCTGCGCGTCAAGGCCGGGCACGCCTTGCCAAGGGGTCGCATCGTCAGTCACCTGCAACTTGCTGGCGGCAGCCAGAGGTCTGGCAGGTGTGATCCAGTGCGAGAGGGTCGCCAGCAACAGCGGCATATTCAAGGGTTTGGCGATATGGTCATTCATGCCTGCCGCCAGCGCCTTCTCTTTATCCCCGACCATGGTGCTGGCTGTCATGGCGATAATGGGGATCCGGGCCAGCGTCGGATCGGCGCGGATCAACCGGGTCGCGGTGTACCCGTCCATCACCGGCATCTGGCAATCCATCAGGATACCGTCAAACCCGCGATCTTGCGCCAGCAGGGCGAGCGCCTGTGCCCCATCGCAAGCACAGACCAGGGAGATCTGCTCCTTGCCCAGCAGGGCCAGCGCCACCTCCCGGTTCATGTCGTTATCATCCACCAACAGCAGACGAGCCCCCGCCAGCCCATGAGCGGGCAGCGCAACCTGATGATAGGGGCTTGCATCCGATAACGCCTCTCGTCCCACGGCATCGCCCCCCTGCGCCTTACACAATGCCTGACACAGTGCCTGCGGGGTAAACGGATGGGCCAGCACATCACACGGCGCCAACCCCAGCGCAGCAACATAGCTGGCAAGCGGTGCGGGATCGCCCGAGGTGATCAGCAAGATCGCGGGCGGCGCTGCCAGCGTGCCAACCTCCTGCAGCACCTCTGACAACCAGCTCTCCCCCTCCAGCCAGCCCAGCACAACTCGATCACAGGGTTTGCCCGCCGCGATGCCTTGATGCAGCAGTGCCAGCACTGCGGCGGGCTCGTCCGCGCAGACAAGCTCAACAGGCAGCGCCGCCAGCTGGTGGAGAATGGCCGCTCGCGAAGCAGGACACGACTCCAGCAACAGCAGACGCTGCGGCGCCAGCGGCATGGCCACACGTTGCTCTTTCTCCTTACCCTGATCCGCCAGGGTGGCGAGACAGATACGGAAGTGGAACTCGCTGCCCTGCCCCGGGGCGCTCTCCACCCGGATCTCACCGTCCATCAGTTGCACCAGATTGTTCGTGATGGCCAAACCAAGACCGGTGCCACCATATTTGCGGGTGGTCGAGCTGTCAGCCTGTTCAAAGGAGTGGAAGAGACGCTGGCACTGCTCGGCTGTCATGCCGATACCGCTATCCTGCACACTGCCCTGCAGCCAGATCTTGCCATCTCGCTCGTTACTGCGTGCCAGCCGGACAATCACCTCTCCCTGCTCGGTGAACTTGATGGCATTGCTGGTCAGGTTGAGCAGGATCTGGCCAAGCCGCAGGGGATCGCCGCACAAACGGTCAGGCAGATCAGCGGCCAGATCGAACAGCAGCGCCAGCCCCTTTTCCCGCGCCCGAAACGCCGTAAGATCCGCCAGCCACTCGAACACCTCGTTGAGCTGGAAATCCACCTTCTCCAGTTGCAACTTGCCCGCCTCCATCTTGGAAAAGTCAAGGATGTCGTTGAGGATCCCGAGCAGGTTGTTCGCCGCTCTGTCTATCTTGCTCACATAGTTGTGCTGCTCGGGGGAGAGGTTGGTTTGCAGCACCAGATGGGCCATACCGATGATGGCATTCATTGGCGTGCGGATCTCATGGCTCATGTTGGCCAAAAATTCGCTCTTGGTTCGGGTGGCATCTTCGGCGATCTGCCTAGCTTCTAGCATGGCGGCCTCAGCCTGCTTGCGGTCGCTGAAATCGAAGATGATCCCGTCCAGATAGATGGCCTTACCCTCGGCATCATAGGTGGCGAGTCCGATGGAGTAGACCCAGCGGAGCTGACCCCAGCGATCGAAGATGCGGTACTCGTTGATGTATTGCCGGTGTTCGGCAATGGCCTCGATGGTGTTGCGGTTGCTCAGTTCGAGGTCATCGGGATGGATCAAGTCACCAAAATCGCGGCTGTTATCGACAAAATCGCTGGCGGGATAGCCGGTTAATTTTTCCGCCTCGTCGCTGACGAACAACATGGTCCAGGGATGATGAGGCAAGCAGCGATAGACCATACCCGGTACGTTGCGCACCATGGACTGGATCCGCTGCTCGCTCTCGTGCAGCCGCTGGCGATCTGCCGCTATCCGGTCATGAGCCTCCCGCATGGCCTGCTCGGCGGCACGGATCGGGGTGATGTCGACCAAGCTGCCGACCGCACCGCTTCGCTCGCTCTCGGCAAGCTCGATCCCCGAGAGAAAATAGAGCATGTCCAGAGGACGGCCATCCGGCGAAAACAGGCGCACCTCATGCTGCGTTCTGGCCTGACTGCCCGCCACCCTTTGCAAGGTGTTACCCTCATCCACCGCATCCAGTCCGGCCAGTTGCGGCAACTCCGCCAGCCGCTTGCCTTCGACCGGCCGGGCGCCACCAAATGCGCTGGTAAAGGCGCGATTCACCCCCAGCAGGCGCCCCTGATTGTCGGTATAGAAGAGAGGATGTGGCAGGGTATCGATCAACGCCTGCTGGAAGGCAAACTGCTCGTTGCGCTCGCGAATGCTGCGGCGACGCAACATCCGCCCCTGCCAGAGCAGGGCCGAGCTCAGACATATCAACAGGGCGGTGCCGAACAAGGCCACTCGCCGCCATCCTGACACGGCCTGTTCCACATTGCCCAACAGCAGCAGCGTCCACAGCCCTTTGGCATCGTGCCACTCGATATGCATGCGGCTCACCAGATAGCTATCTTTCCCTATCCGAACTTCACTGCCATCGAGTGCAGGCAGGATCACCGGTTTGCGATCCGGGGCAAAGTAGTGTCCATATAGGCGAGAGGCAAAGAGCTGCTGTTGCCTGGCGGCAGAGTTCGGTCCCACCACCGCCATTTGCCAATCGCTCTTGTTGCTGGCCATCACCACTCCATCTGGCGAGACCAGCAAACCGATGGTATCGCCCCACCCGGCCAGAAAGGTATCGAGCAGCGCCATCTCGTAACGCGCCACCACCACCCCAGTAATGTCGCTTCCTTGCGCCCGATCGTGAGAGACTGGCGCCGCCACATAGATCATCCGCTTGCCGGTATTGAGGCTAACCCCGGCATCTACTGTTTCCAGCCCCTTGAGCCCTTGCCTGAAGTAGGAGCGAAACGACACATCCTGCCCGACGACATGGCGGCCAAGCGCATCCCAATCACGGACAATCACCCCTGCTTTATTGGTAACAAAGGCATGATTGGCCTTCACCCCCTGCGCCAACACCTGCAGAGCTTCGCTCGGGCTCAGCTCCCCCCGCTCGAGCAGTGACGATTGCTGGATCTCGCGGTTGAGGCGGCCAGCCAGTTGCACCGCCCCCATCCCCTTGCTTGAGAGGGTCAGTTGCTGCAGATTGTCGCCCTCGCGCTGAATGCGGGTATCCAGCGACTGGCGATACTCCTGCCGCTCCAGCTCCAGATAGAAGGCATCGACCAGCGTGGCCAACATCAGGGAGAGCAACAGCACGGCAGTAATGTGCCAGAGACGCGATTTCATGGTTGACAGCATGCTCCATCGTTCTGCCTGACCATCATCAGCACCGCCTCACAGGAGAAGACGTGCAATAAAAGGCACTCACCGAGCAGCGTATTCATCAAATTGTGGCAGCCACTCTTATCATCAACCAGCAGCACCATAGGATGAGCCGCGCTCGGGGCAAGATGTTCCATATCTCGTGATTCTCCCTGCCAAGATGGAGGATGGCGACCCCTGCCAACCTTTCTCACACCATAACGGATCCCCCGACAGGCAGCCATGACAACCCGGTTGAAATGTGCGCACAACCCGACAGGAGCCAGCAACTCACAAGGGATAAATCGGATACAAGAAAAAAGTGGATATGGGGTAATGGCGGTTGTACACCATCAGAAGATGGGTCAGCACCAACGGTATGATGATATCGGATTGCTCTCTTTATCACGTTGGGTGATGAGCCCGCTTGCAGATTTATATTTCCAGCGCAAGGTAGCAGAGGTATCGGTTGACCAGGGTCATGCACCCTATATTATCATGCTCAAAATGAGCTGGCAGGATACAGCGACAGATGGGCACATCAGATAGCCATATGGACATAGCAAAAATAATTTCCGGGCCCACGCTGGTACTGGAAAAAGATAATGTGCACAGCGATGCGCTATGCAATCAGTTACGAGCCATTGGCATAAGCCAGATTACGGTGGTGGAGAGTGTCGAGGCGCTGGAACGTTGCTTGTCTGATGGCCCTGCCGCCATGATCATCTGCAATATCGATCTCGATTCGGCAAACTTGCTCACGCTGCTGAAAAATATTCGCAGTAGGGCACCTCATCACACACTGCCATTTTTGACCCTGACCTCAGGGACAGATCGCCCATTGATCGAACAATTTGTCCAGGCGAAAGTCTCTGACATTATCTTGACCCCGCTCAAGCCCGATACCCTTAAAACCAGGATCACTCGGCTGCTGTTGGCAACCAGCCAATCGCAACCCCCACTCTCGCAATTCGAATTCGGTCGTTTGCACCGTTTTTCCAACAGCGATCTGGTCGCCAGCAATCAGGACAGCCCCACCATTCTGGTGGTTGACGATGTTCCCGATAATTTGATGCTGATCACCTCGGTATTTCGCAAAGAGTTTCATCTCAAGTTGGTCAAGGATGGCGAAAAAGCGATCAGGATCTGCCAATCGGATAATCCACCCGATCTGGTGCTGCTCGATATCATGATGCCCAACCTGAACGGATTCGATGTCGCCAGAATTTTGCGTGAACATCCCCACTCAGAGCACATCCCCATCGTCTTTATGACGGCACTGGATGATATCTATTCCCGTAAACGGGCGATGAAACTGGGAGCCGTCGATTTTATCACCAAGCCGATCGACATCGAGATGCTGCGTTTTCGCATTGCCAATCTGATGCGGCTGGTGCATGCCAGAAGAGATCTGCAAAAAGAGTTCGATCAGATGCTTGAGCTCAATACGCTCAAAGAGAGCCTCGAGTTCAATATCCGCTATGAAATTCGGGAGCCCCTGCTCAACGCGCTACACCTGCTGGAAGAGCTGGCGGCCGACTCATCGCTCAACATGCTCCAAAAAACCCAGCTATCCATCACCAGAAAATCTGTAGGCGATGCACTGGCATTGACCCGGCTGGCCAGCGAGATTTACCAGATTGAAACCGGCACCTTTGTTTTGAAAGCGGGTAAAGTCCAGCTCTTTAATATTTTCAACCGGCTTTCGGTGCAATTCAAAAATCTCTATGCCGAGAAAAAGCTCGATATCAAGCTGACCAAACCCAAAAATTACCTCTATGACGAGCTATTCATCGCAGGTGACGAATTTCTCTGTTATTCCGCGTTTCAAATATTGACACGGCTCGCTTGTGAGCATGCGGCGCCCTCCTCCTGCGTGGAAATTGTCTGTCTGAAATACCCCGACAGCATTATTTTAAATATTGATAGCTCGACCTTGCTGGATATCAACAATGTCCTCTCTCTGTTCGACAGATTCCCATCCTATAATAACAACAAAGAAGCACACAGTCACAATGGCTATCATGGCAAAATCATGCTGGAAGCCCATGGCGCCACCGTTACTGTGTCGCTGGATGAAGAAACCAGGCTGCTGAATATCTCGGCGCACTTCCCGCAAAAAGAGGGTTTCAATCCATATCCAGAGTGAAAAGAATCACGATCACAGAACTCTGCGGTAACATCGCCGTGGATCATTTTTGGCTACTACGATGGGTGAATAAAAAAAGGATTTATCACCCCTTTCCATTTATCGTCATCTGGTGGTTTACGCAACGGGGTCTCTTTAATTCAAGCAGCAAGGGCGAACACCATGAAGCTACCCATTATCCTGTTGGGTTATCTCATTTATACCCCACTCAACAAACCCATCCATTTAAGGAGATAACATGAGTCTCATTCGCCGCGTTATCCCCTTGTATGTTCATATTGCCCATCTGTTTCTGGGTTTATTGCTGGTGTTTGCCTTGATCACTCTTGGTCACCAATATCGGCAAACCAAAACCATGCTGATGAAAGAGGCTGAAGACAGATTCACCCTGATTGGCCAAATCACCACTCAGGCTTTAGAAGGGCTGTTCAGCACCTCAGCTTTAAGCGTCAATCTGCTCGCCCAACAGCGCCTGACCGAAGCCAAGACCCTGTCAGAGCGAATGGCCAGCCTTCCCTACATGACAACCCTGCTCAAAGGACAACCTTCTGCCAACGCGGTGTATGCCGGTTACAACAACGGCGATCTATTCTGGCTCATGCGCTGGCCTGCCGACACCGAGGTACAACACCTAACGCCGCCCGCCAATACCCGCTGGATCGTGAAGAGCATCCGGCATCAAGAGGCAACCACTCTTACGGAGACCTTCGCGCTGGCCGACAATCTCACCATCATTGAACGGCAAGAGGAATCAGGACAATTTTTTGATCCAATAGAGCATCCATGGTTTATTCAGGCCAAGCAGAGTGGACAGTTGGTGCAATCTCCTCTCTATATCTCGCACGATACTCAGGAGATGTACCTGAGTTTTGCCGAACCAATGCAAAATGGGGCTGGCGTCATAGGGATGAGCCTGAACCTCCGAGCTATCGAGCGCCTGCTCAAATCCGCCAAGATAACCCCCAATATGCGTCTAGCCATCGTCAATGAGCAGGGCGAGCTAATGACAAGTCATAAAGGTGGGATGCTGATTCATGAACATGGCGCTTATCGACTTGCAAGAGTGACCGAAGCCGACCTGCCTATGATCCAACACTTGATGAATGCCAGTCAGAATCAGAAGGCAGATAGTCTTTCCTTTGAGTCAGAGGGCAATGATTGGCAAGGAATGCGTATCACTTTACCGGAAGCCGATGGGTCAAAATTAACCCTCTGGATTGCAGCACCTGTCGATGAGTTGCTGGCCACCGCCTTCACCATTCGCAATCAGACCTTCCTTCTGTCGGGCATCTTCCTGATCTTTGCCCTGTTCGCGGCCATCAAGCTGGCCAGAACCGCCGCCAGGCCCCTTGATGCCCTGACGCAAGAGACGGAGAAAATTGCCAGCTTCGACTTCAACGACCCGGTCAGGGTCAACACCTATATTGCCGAAATCATCGATCTCTCCCGAGCCATGGGCGACATGAAATCGACCATCCAGCGCTTTTTGCAGCTTTCCACCTCCCTCTCCAGCGAGACCAGTTTCCCCCGCTTGCTGGTGCGGCTGCTCACCGAAATGCAGCAACTGACCGGTGCAACAGGCTGCATGCTCTACCTCTCCGATAGCGGCAACAAGACGCTGGATCTGGCAGGGTTGTGCTGGAATGGCGAGGTGCAGGAGCAAACGCCGATCCACAGTATCGGAACGCTCAATCAGCCAAAACATCCACTGTTCCAGAGCTTGCAAGGAGTAGAACTGGAACCCGTTGCGTTGGTCACCAGCGAATTGCAGATCCTGTTTCCCTACATTGAGGAGAGCGACACGCCGCTGACCTTCTGGCCGATTGCCCTGAAAAACCGTGATGGCCAACTGCTCGGCACCCTGGTTTTTCTGATCGATGAACGGAAGAAGTCCCTGACCCCGCAGCGGATGGCATTTGTCAACGCGCTCTCTTCCACCGCCGCCGTGGCACTCACCACCCAGCGGCTGCTGGAGGAGCAGCGCAATCTGCTGGAGGCCTTTATCCAGCTCATCGCAGGGGCCATCGATGCCAAGAGCCCCTATACCGGTGGCCACTGTCAGCGAGTTCCCGAACTGACCAAGATGCTGGCAGAAGCGGCATGTGAGGCCAAGGAGGGCCCCTTCCAACACTTTTCGCTCGATGAAAAACAGTGGGAAGCAATACATATCGCGGCTTGGCTGCACGATTGCGGCAAAGTCACCACTCCGGAGTTTGTGGTCGACAAGGCCACCAAGCTGGAAACCCTGTGCGATCGCATTCACGAGGTCAGGATGCGCTTTGAAGTGCTGAAACGGGATGCCGAGATTGCCTACTGGCAGGCACGTCTCCATGGGGGTGATGAGGCCACGTTACAGGCCACGCTGCAACAGCAGTGGCAACAGCTGGATGAGGAGTTTGCCTTTATCGCCCGTTGCAACGAAGGGGGCGAATTTATGGCCACAGAGGATATTGCAAGGCTGCTGCAGATCGCGGGCCGCACCTGGCAGCGCACGCTCTCCGATCGGATTGGGATCTCTCAGGATGAACTGGCGCGCAAACAGCGGGCCGCGGAGTCACCGCTGCCGGTCACCGAACCCTTGTTGGCCGATCGCCCGGATCACCTCTTCACCCGCAGCAACCGCGACCGCCTTGCCCCTGACAACCCTTGGGGATTTCAGGTCAACACCCCTGAATACCTCTATAACCGCGGCGAGCTCTACAACCTCGCCATCCGCCGGGGCACCCTCACAGATGAGGAGCGCTACAAGATCAACGAGCACATGATCCAGACCATCATCATGCTCGAAAAACTCCCCTTCCCCGCCAACCTGAAACAGGTGCCGGAAATCGCAGGGGGACACCATGAGAAGATGGATGGCACTGGTTATCCCAAGCGGCTGAAACGGGACGAGATGAGCATCCCTGCCCGGATGATGGCCATCGCCGATATCTTCGAGGCGCTGACCGCCGGCGATCGCCCCTACAAGAAAGCCAAATCTCTCTCGGAGGCCATCCGCATCATGGGATTCATGCAACAGGATCACCATATCGACCCCGAGCTGTTTGCGCTCTTTCTCCGCTCTGGCGTCTTCCTGCGCTATGCCAAGCGTTACATGAGCCCGGAGCTCATTGACGAGGTGGATATCAGCCCCTATCTCGCCAGCCATTGATCGCCGCGAGGCACTCTGGGTTACCTGATGCCTGCAGTCTGGGGATCTGCATGCAGACCCGCCGTCTTGTCACCGGTGGTCACCCCGATGCGTAATAGAGATGGGGAGGATATGCACCGGACAGCCATGCTAATCCTCTCCATGGCACCTTGTTCTGACTGACCTTACGGACACTTGCCAATAACGGTGATCGAACAAAAAAACGAGAAAAATCAAGATAGATAGCCAATTAAAATGACATAATTGACTATAGTTCAATCGAACGTTTGAAAAACGTGACCACTTCACATGGGCCCAGCGCAATGACCACTGAACGGGAACAGTTGATCCGCTCACTGTTTGATGAGTACATCGAGATGTATTCATCACGGGATGATCGGCTCACCACGCGGTTTAGCGACAATTTCAGCGGTTTTGCCGGCAGCAGTGATGTTCTGGTTACCGATAGGGATGAGTGGATCCGGATAACCCGCCGCGATTTTGCCCAGATCCCGAACGAGATCCGCCTGGAAACACTCGATGTAACCCTGCAAGATCTGGCCGCTGATGTGGTAGCAGTCACCGCCTTCTTTCATATCCATCTACCGAAATCAGAACCTATCCTCTCCCGCAGAACCGCCAGACTGGTATTGATTTTTCGACACGAAGCCATGGCGTGGAAAATTGCGCACAGCAGTATCTCCATCCCTTACAGTGCGGCTCGGGAAAGCGAAATTTACCCGATGACCAGTCTGGAGGAGCGCCAACATGAGCTGGAGCTCATTATCGAGCTCAGAACCAAGGAGCTGGCGGAAGCGAACCGGAAACTGGAAGCGCTCAGCAATACCGACGGGCTAACCAATATCGGCAACCGTCGTCTGTTCGACAACTCATTGAACCAGGCCTGGAAGCGCTGCATTCAGACAGAGATGCCGATTGCGCTCATCATGCTCGACATCGATCATTTCAAGCAGTTCAACGACCTCTATGGCCACGTTGCCGGTGACGAGTGCCTTCGATTGCTGGCCCATACCCTGGCGCAATCCGGGCGCCGCTCGGAGGAGTTGGTGGCCCGCTACGGCGGAGAGGAATTTGTCATCCTGCTGCCACATGTCGAGCGTCAATCCGCCTATGAAATTGCCCAACATATCCAGCGGCTGATTTTTGCACTGGCGCAGCCACACGCACAAAATGCCAACGGTCTGGTGACAGTTAGCATGGGTGTTGCCTGCCTCAGACCATCGAGTCACTGGCAGCCATCTGAACTGGTCAAACTGGCTGATGCTGCGCTCTACACCGCCAAATCATCCGGCCGTAACTGCATCAGAGTGGCGGAGTCACCCAGCCTCCCGCAACCAGTCTGACCATAAGTCCCTCATACGCCACCATCCTTCCCGTGGGGAATCACTGCGCGCTAACCATGCACGGCAAGGCTCAACGCATCCCATCGCAACATGCCTTCCCACTGATCCAGTGTGCTTTGATAGGTATCTGCCGCGTTGTAATGGACCATGGCATGCAGGCGGGCATGATGGCCAAGTCGCTTGACCACGTCGGGCATGGTGTTGAGGCTGGCCAGCACCTGCGCCAGATCGCCGGGATCGTTTGGCTGATATTTGCGGCAATTCACGTCATCGGTGAGGTGTCGATCCCACCAGGCCCCATCGGCCGGGATCACTACGCATAATCCTGCCGCCATGGCCTCCAGAATGGAGAGGCCAAAGGGCTCCTGATGACTGGTGGAGACAAAAATGCCGCATTGAGCTCGGATCTCGTCAAGATTGGCGGGGTTGGCATACCAATAGGTGTCTGGCAGTTGTGGCTGGGGCTGGCTGCAGGGTTGCAGTGTGCCCTTGGGCTGCAGATAGCACACCATCAGCTCGGGGCGAGCGTCAGGGATCAGTTGATGGGCGGCCAGCATGGTCTCCAGTCCCTTCCAGCGCAGCAACGAGGCCGCCCACAAAATACGAGGCCCCCCCAGAGTCGCTTTGGGCCAATCAATCTCGCTCAAACCATTGGTAAATGGCTGCCAGTGTGACGGGAACTCGGTCTCGCCAAGCCGGGCCAGCAATGCCGCCAGGGAGCTGCGGGTTGATTCCAGATAAAACACAAAACTCGCCCGTTGCAATGCTCTGGCAGAGAGCCCCGAGCACCCCACAGGGCCATGGATCAGCTGAACCACCCGGCACCGCAACCAGCGGGCCGCCCAGTAACAACAGAGATCCACCCCAGGCCCTGACGCCGCCACCAGGCACTTCACCTCCCCCAGACGCAACACCAGCCAGAGGATCAGCAAGGTTTGCCACCCCTGTTTGAGCAGATAGCCGATGCCGGACTCCCGCCCCTTCAATATGTGGGGCAGCCAAAGGGAATGATGCTCACAGCGGGGCCAGGAGTCGGGATCCTGGGTCAACACATGGCATGTGAGCCCGGGCATCCGCTTGGCCAACTCATCGAGCAGCACTTCGGTCGCAACCTTGGAGCCACCGCGAAACGGGATGGGATCCACGACGATGATCTTTCCAAACACCGGCTCAGTTTGCATGCTCATCTTGCTGCTCCCTTACTCTGGCACCTTGCGGCGACCAAACCCCAGTTGCACTCTTTGCGCCACTTTTGCCATCCCACTCGCCAGCATATTGCGACCTCTGGCAAGGAGTCGTTGCCCCGCCCAGTGAATGAGCGGTCGGAAGGGTGTGGGGGCCGTGGCGTGCCAACGACCAGCCAGCGCGGCGTCCCACACCGCCGTGACCCCGTCAACGTAGCGCGCCACCGTGAACAACTGTGCGGCATGCAGCTGAGCTGCCCGCCCCATCGCACATCGGGGTTGAGGATTACTCAATTGCCGCCAGTGATCAGCCATCTCGGCCCAATCCCCCGGGGTTGCCAGCAAGCCGGTCACCCCCTCCTCCACTACTTCGGGGATACCGCCCACTCGGTAGGCACTGACCGGGAGCCCCAACATGCCCGCCTCCGCCAACGTCAGACCAAACACCTCCTCACGGGCTCCGGAGACCAGCAGATCCACCCCGCCCCGCAAGATAGCGGCACTGTCTGGTCGCTCGCCGAGAAAGTGGACCCGCTCGGCCACCCCGAGCTCGACAGCCAACGCCATCAATGCTTCCCGCTCCGGACCGCTGCCAATAATCAGCAACTGAGCCTCCTCCCCCGATGCCATCAGGGCAGCCAGCGAGCGGATCAGCAGATCAATCCCCTTGCGTTTGATCAATGAGCCGACGGTTGCGATGATCATATCCCCCGGTGGCAAGCCCAGCATGCCGACGACCGGCCAGTGAGCACCGCCATTCAGGCGAGCGGCATCCACCCCGTTGGGTACCCGGATCAACCGCTCGGCCGCGCAGCCATCCTGGCGCCAGCCGGTCAATACCGGCTCGCTCACCCCGATCAGCACGCTTGCCTGATGAACCCGCAGGCTGAACCTGTCTCTGGGCTGGTAACGGGCATGGAGGTGGCACACCAGCGGTACCTGCAACACTCGACAGACCCCCACCAGCCACTGACAAGGGGCCGCGCTGTTGGCATGCACCAGCTCAATCTGCCGCTCGGTGATGAGCTCTCTGGCTCGCCGGGAGAGGCGCCGATGGGCCGCAAGATCAAAACGTGGCGCCTGCCATCCCAGCAGCAGGCTGAACGGCTCGACCATGGTTTCTACCCCGAGGGTGGCCGCCTCTGCTGCCAGCGTCGGGCTATTGCACCAGAGCAACGGCGTAAAGCGGCTGCGATCGAGGTGGGCCAGCAGATCCAGCAGACAGCGTTCGCTGCCGCGGATCCAGTCCTCTCCGTAGTGAACCAGCAAAACAGGGGTTGCGTTCATCCTCTTGCTCCCTTTGGTGGCACTGCCGGCAACCGGGTTGCCTCCTGATGATCCTCAGCGGTGGCCTGCACCTCTGTGGCCGCCTGCTGCACGTACTTGATGGCGGCGACGGCCAGCGCCAATTCCAGATAGATGGGCCAGGTAAACCCTTGGGTCAGGAAGGATCCCGAAATCACAAACCCCACCATGCTGGCCATCACCCCCTGCATCGCCGTGATCACTGCAGGAGGCATGCCAGCAAGCTGGCAACGCCAGCAACTACGCAGGGTCACCGTCACCATGCCGATAAACAGCGCCAGCCCGACAAAGCCGGTTTCAGCCAGCACCCCGAACCAGGTGGAGTGCACCGCATGATTGAGTCCATCCCAATGGGGGCTGTAGAAGAAGTAGTTGTAATAGAAATTGGACAAGCCCACCCCCACCAGCGGATGGCCCAGCGCCATGCCCCAGGCCGCTTGCCAGGCGTAGATCCGCCCCATGGCCGAGGCATCGACCCCACTCTCGGCGGCGCCGCCAGATGCCCGGTCGCTGATCCCGGCGGCGGCAAACAGCACCGCCAGCGCGACCATCCCCATCGAGATCAACAGGGTTTTCGACTTCACCCGCTGCCAGGCAAACAGGCCGCTGACCGCACACACGCCAAGCAAACCACCGCGGCTCTGAGTGGCAATAATGGCGGCCGCAGTCAGCGCAAAGCCGAGCCCCCCCAGTAAACGCCCCCCCACCCCATTGCCATGATTGAGCAGCAAGCTCAGCGAAAAACCGGCAGGAAAGAGCAGCACCAGCGCCAGATCGTTGGGATCCCCCAGCACAGAGCCCAGCTCGCGCCCTATGGTTACCCGGGTCCCCTCCACCAGCCCGATCCCGCTCGCCTTGTTGTAGAGGGCCACCAGCGCCACCAGACAGCCCGCCACCACAAAGGTGCGCACCGCCAGCGCAAAATCCCCCGGAGTGCGCACCAGCCAGGCGGTGGCCAGGGTCATCAGATAGATCTTGCTATAGCTGCCAGTCCAAGTGGCGATCGCCTCGCCCCGGTTGCTGGCAAACAGCACACCGATGGAGACCATCACAAAGAAGGCCGTCAGCCAGCTCAGGGCAGGACTCCAGTAGGGCTTGATCCGGCCGGTCAGCAAAATGTGCCAGACCAGTGCACCGATGGCGGCCAGCGAGAAGAGCAGCGGGATCTTGAGGGGATAGAGCTGGGGGAACACTTCATGCAGCCGAAAGAAGGAGAAAGTGACAAACCCCAGCACCATCAAGAAGGGCCAGCGCAGGGCAAACCAGATGGCGGGAATGGCAAGGCCGAGCACCGGTAGCAGCAAGGGATGGGGCAGCCGCCACCAGAGCAGGGCCAGCACCAGACAGATGGCGCTTGCCCAGATCGCTGGCGTTAGACGAGCCATGATCCTGCCCACCATTGGCCGAGCCAGACCATCGCCAGCGCCCCGAGCGAACTGGCCCAGAGGGTCGAGAGGCGATACGGCAGCGGCAGCAACCGCTGGCTCACCAGATAAAAGGCGAGCGCCCGCACCAGATAGACCAGCAGCAGGGTCCAGATCACCCCGGCAACCCCGAAGGGGGGGATGGCGAGCAGAAAGCCTGCGACCCCAAGGGCGCTGCAGCCCAGATTGATCACCATCTGGGCATTGCTCTTCTCGCCGCTAAAGCAGCCGACATTGAGCAAGTCCGAAACATTGCGCACCGCCATACCCAGCACCAGCAGCGGAATATAGGCGATCGCCCCGTGATAGCTCTCCGGGGTCAGCCAGCGAATGAGCAAGGGGGCGGTGAGCCCGACAATCCCCGCGGTGACAAACCCCAGCACCGACCCCATCACGCTGTAGTGGGCATTGAGTCGCAGTCCATCCGGCTCGCGCAACAGCATGAAACGGCGGGGATACCACCAGAGAGCAAAGGGTTGCAGCAACAACCCCACCGCCAGCGCCAGCTTGCCCGCCACCGCGTAGTAGGCGAGCAGCGCCTCCCCCACCACATCGGCCAGCAGCCAGCGATCCAGTCCGCTCAGGGCAAAGCCTGCCAGCCCGCTCACCACCAGGGGCAATCCATAGCGCAGCAGCGGCCGATAGTGCTCCCAGTCAAAGCGGATCCCGCTATCTCGCCACTGCCAGAGGCTCAGCAGCAGCGCCAGAGCGATGCAGGTCAGGGTGCCGGAAGCCAGCACCCCGCTCACGCCCCAACCGAGCCAGAGCCACCAGCCGGTCAGCACCGACTGGATCACCGCCTTGCCTGCGGTCGCCACGAAAAAGAGCCGCGCCTGATTGCGCATCCGCAGCCATGCCAGCGGAACGCCGATCACCCCTTCAAACGGCAGGGCGCAAAGCACCCAGCGCACATCCGCAAGACGGGTTTCCACCGGCAGCCAGGCTTGTACCACAGGTGCCAGCAGCCAGAGCAGCACCAGACTGGCCAAGGCGATCAGCCAGACCAGCCCAAACATGCGGGCCACCACCTGCTGGCGCTCCTGCTCATCTTTCGCCAGTCCGGCAAAGCGGTAGAGGGCATCCACCAGCCCGAAGCCAAGGATCAGGGAGCCCAGATTGATGAGGGTCAGCAGCACCTCCAGCTGGCCGTATTCACGAGGCAGCAGCTGATGGGTCAGCACCGGCAGCATCAGCAGGGAGATCCCCTTCATCAAGAGCAAGCCACCGGCGTAATAAAGTATGGCAATCTGGTTCACACCAAGTTTCATAGGGCCTCCCAGCCACCCGAAGCATCCCGCTCCGGGTCAGCTACCGCTAATGCAAAACCCACGCCACTCACCCCCGCCCTTAAGCGATAGCCCCTCTGTGCGGCTTAACCGTCCAAAACAGGCCCAGAATGAGACTGGCATTTGCGTTTTGCACAACGCGGGCTGCAAATTGCACCGACCGGCGCAATCTGCCCCTCCTCTTAGCCCCATTTGGCCCGATCACACTGGGGTCGTCCTGTTGGCCCGATCCCTGCTTTCTGCTTAGCGAGCAACGGACTGCACCAGAGGGAGAGGTCGCCATGAACACCATCAACCTGCACCGCATGAAAAGCTGGGCAAAACAGGGGGAGACGCCACTGGCTCGCCGGGTATGGCGACTGGCTAAAAGTGCCCGCCACTGGTCATTCCCAGTGATCCCACCCCTGCATCGGCTGCTTTATCGGCTCTATCTGCTGGGCAGCAACGCGCTGGCGACCCTGACCCGCACCCTCTGGTGGACCCCCTTGTTTCAATCTCGCCTCACGGCCCCCGCTCCGCGTCTCTATCTCTATGGCGGCATCCCCTATATCAGCGGTCCGGTCACCATCGAAATTGGTGCCGACTGCCGCCTCAGCGCCGCCATGACCATCAGCGGCCGGGCATCGAGCCAGACACCAAGGCTGGTCATTGGCCGCAATGTCGGCATTGGCTGGCAGACCACCCTGGCGGTGGGCAGCAAGATAGTGCTGGGGGATAACGTCAGGATTGCTGGCCGTGCCT
Source organism: Aeromonas sp. 604443 (assembly GCF_049170315.1). Lineage (NCBI taxonomy): Bacteria > Pseudomonadati > Pseudomonadota > Gammaproteobacteria > Aeromonadales > Aeromonadaceae > Aeromonas > Aeromonas sp. 604443. Next base: position 357,591 of record NZ_JAAKMI010000001.1, on the reverse strand, counting down.
TCCTGGCGGGCTACCCGGGGCACCCGGTCAACGCCCGCGATCGTGCCCTTGGCAAACCGGATCGCGATGAACAGGTGGGGGCCATTGTGCTGGAGCAGGATGTCTGGCTTGGCACCGGGGTGATGGTGATGGCCGGCGTCACCATAGGCGCCGGAACCATTGTCGCCGCAGGCAGCGTCGTCACCCGGGATCTGCCTGCAGGTGTGCTGGCAGCGGGTGTACCGGCCACCGTACTGCGCCCGTTGCAGCCACAAGATCACAGCGACCTCGCACACGCTTCGGAGACCTTTGCATGAAACCACACTCATTGCCGCAACTGGTGGTATTGGGAGAGGATTGGGGCCAGCACCCCTCCAGCACCCAACACCTGATCAAGCGTCTGTTGCCCGATTATCAAGTGCTCTGGGTCAACTCCATCGGCATGCGCTGTCCCCGCTTTACCCTTCATGATCTCACCCGTATCGTCCGCAAACTGGGGGCGGTGCTGCGCGGTGCGCGCCATGCTGGCGGCCAGTCGGTTGCGCCATCAGAGGTCAGCAGCCCCCGGGTTCTGCCGCCGCTCGCCTTGCCACTGCCGGGTAGTCGGCTGGCGGGCAAAATCAATGGCCACTGGCTGGCGGCGCAGATCCGGCGCCAGTTGCCCGAGCTGGATCGCCCCCTGCTCTGGATCTCCCTGCCCAGCGCCGTCGACCTGATTGGCAAGCTCGAAGAGCGGGCGGTGATCTACTACTGCGGCGATGACTTCTCGGCGCTGGCGGGGGTGGATCATCAGGCCATCGCTCACTGCGAAGCCAGACTGGTGGAAAAAGCCGATCTCATTCTGGCCGCCAGCCCCGCGCTGGCTAGCCGCTTTCCCCCCCATAAAACCCGGCTCCTCAGCCACGGCGTGGATCTCGAGCTGTTTATGCCCCCCAGAGAGCGCCCGGCGGATCTCCCCTCCGGCCGCCCCATTGCCGGATTTTACGGCAGCCTGAGCGACTGGATTGATATCCCCCTGCTTGCAGAGACGGCTGCCGCCCTGCCTCACTGGGATCTGGTGCTGATTGGCCCGGTCCAGACCGATATCTCCCCCCTCAAGGGGCTCCCCAATATCCATCTGCTGGGGCCCCGTCCCCATCACACGCTGGCGGCCTATGCCCAGCACTGGCAGGTGAGTCTGCTGCCTTTTGTCGACAACGCCCAGATCCGTGCCTGCAATCCATTGAAATTGCGCGAATATCTGGCCGCAGGGCGACCCATCGTCAGCACCGATTTTCCGGCCCTCGATGGCTATCGGGATCAGATCCAGCTCCCCCACGATGGGGAGAGCCTGGCCCAGGCCATCAATAGGGCCGCCTTTGATCAATCCAATCCGGGCTGGTTTCAGGAGAGTGGCTGGGAGGGGCTCACCCGCAGCGAAGGGCGCCACACGCGCCAACAGCAGGTGGCCCTGCAAAGCTGGGATCACAAGGCTGCCGAGCTGAACAACTGGTTGAAGGGGCTGCCCGGATGAGCAAAGGGCTCTGGCTGATTATCCTGCTCTGCGCCAATGCAGCAATGGCCACTACCCGGCTGGAGGGGCAGACCCCGCTGCCCCTGACAGACAACCAGACACCCCAGCGGCTCGATCTGAGCACCCACAACTGGCCAATAGGCAGCGATGATGAACTGGTGATCGAGGGCCATAACCCCAGCGCCCGCCCGCAAACCCTGATCCTGCGTATCGACGATAACGCCTCGGTCAACTACCGCAACCGGGTCAATCTGGAGCGGATTGTCGCACCCGGCCCCTTCACCCAGCGCTTTGCCTTGAGCGAGTGGCGCACCAGCCAGCCCAGAGCGCTGGCGCTGGACAAACTCACCAAGCTCTATCTCTTTATGGCCGATAACGCCCCCTCAATGACCATTCACCGCTGGTACTGGGAGCCCGGTCTGACTCTGCCTGAGGGCACCATTGCGCTGGATCTGGGGGCGGCGGCTGCGCCACGCTTTACCGGCTTTGAAGCCCTGAGCCCGGGGGATCCCCGGCTGATTGGCCATCCCACCCCCATCTTGCGTCCCTCCGGCGATGCCCTGGTGCGCGATGGGCTGCGCAATCTCGACGGAGTGCGACTGGACCTGGCCAAGGGGCGCTACCAGCTCACCCTCTGGCTCGATGACCCCGGCGAGTGGGAGTACCTGCCCCACCCCTTCGAGCGCAGCGTGCTGGTCAATGGCGAGCCCATCTGGGCCGAGCAGTGGCAACCGCAGGAGTGGCTAACGCAGCGCTATCTGGCGGGACAATCTCGCGAGGCACTGCCAAATCCGGATCCCTGGCAGCTGTTCGGGGCACGACAGGGCGGCCCGGTCCATGTCACCCTGAACCACCCCGGCGGCCCGATCACTATCACATTGGTAGGTCACTCACCGGATGCCAAATACCTGGCGGGGCTGCTGCTTGCCCCCTATCCGGCCCCCACTAGCAAAGAGGCTCTCCCGAATAGTGGAAAAGCTCTCGCCGTATTGGCCGACGCTACCGCAAGCGTGCTGACCAAGCAGCGCCAGCTGTTTTTGGAAAAGTGGACTCTGGCCCCCTATTCCCCAACCCCAGCCCCAGCTTCGCAGCAACTGAGCCTCACGCCGATTACGGATGCCGCCCCAACCCTGCAGATCGCCCCGCTATCTGCGGCCGATGCGTTGCAGCAGGCTTCACAACCCGTGCTGGCCGCCCGTGGCAGCCAGCTGTTGCTGGAGTTTGCCATCCACGCCGCCACCGACGATCCGGCACCCTTGCTGGTGATCCAGCCCCCCGAGCAGGCAGGATCGCCGCTGACGCTGACCCCCTATTACGGCAAGTGGCATCTGGTTCGCCCGCAGGCGAGCGGCACCCTGCTGGCCCCCTCGGACCAAGAGCTGGTCGAGGGGATCGCCGGGCTCACCCTGCTGGCAGACGCACCTCGGCGTCTGGTGCTGCAGATCACCATCCCCCGCGATGCACCTGCCGGTCACTATCTGGGCAATATTCAGCTGCTCAGCCAACAGCAACTGGTGCAATTGCCACTGACTATCGAGGTGCTGCCACTGACTCTGCCCGCGGCCAGCAAGCCGGTCGGCATCTATGTTGAAGCGCCCCCCTATCTGAATTGGCTGAACCCCAACCCCGAGGCGTTAAAAGAGCAGATCGCCGAGGCCAGTCGCTGCGATCTGCAGCGGCTCGCCAAGCTCGGGATCAGCGGCCTCTCGCCTGCCCTGCCACAGGATGAAGCGGGGATGCGAGAGGTCATGGGAGAGGCGGTGGGGCTCGGCTTTGTGCCCCCCCTGCTGGCCTATACCCCGCTCAAACGCTGGGGGAGCGACCCTGCCAGCCAGCTTGATCAGTGGCAGGCGCGGCAACAGGGGCTGACCGCCAGCGGCTTGCCGCCGCTGGCATGGAGCCTGTTTGATGAGCCGGATCTTGCCACCCTGCCCGCCATTACCACCCTGGCGCGGGAGATGAAACGGAGGGATCCGGCGGTGATCCGCGCAGGCCACTTCAATCATCCGGGTCAGGCTGGTCTGCTGGCAGAGGTGGAGATTGCCCTGATCAACGCAGGCTTTGGCGCCGACAAGGCCGATGTGGCACGGGTGCGCCAGCACAAGGTCACCCCCTGGTTTTACAATCTGGGCACCCCGAGAGCCGCCGGTTTTTATCTGTGGCAGAGCGGCGCCGAGGGCTATTTGCAGTGGCATGGCCGCATGCCCACCGCCCTGCCCTACGACCCCACCGACGGGCGGGAGAGCGACTTTATGCTGCTCGGCCCGCAAGCCTGCGAGGCGCACCGCCTCTCCCACAATCTGTTGCTGTTGCAGCAAGCCATCGAGGATCTGCGCTGGCTCGCCTGGCTGGAGCAGGAGGCCCGCTATCAGGTGGAGGCCGCCCTGCTGCTGGAGCGCCTGCGCGATCAGCTGCCGACCCGCTGGCAGGTGGCAGAGCAACTGCCCTCTGCCGCCTGGATCCAGTGGCGCCGCGAGATTGAACAACTGGCCAAGGGATTGAAAACATTGCAAACTGGTGCCAACTCATCCTCCTGAAGTGACTGCGTATGGCCAACCAGACTCCCCGCTCCACAGCCAAAGACAGCGTCCTGCCCCGCCTGTTGCCCCTTATGCTGCCGCTGCTGATCCTCACCGGTTGCGCCCGTCAGGAGCCGGTCAATGAGACCCTGCCGATCCTCAACCAGTTGCGGGAACAACAGCTGGCCGAACAGCCCCAACTGCAACTGCAGTACCAGCAAGCGGAGACACAACTGCCAGCGGATCAGGAGCAGCAGCTGCATCAGTTTTTGGGACGCAAGGATCCGGCCCGGATTGCGCTGGTAAGCGGCCCCGGGCTGCAAACCGACATGCTGGAGAGTGCGCGAATGGCGAGCGTGCGGCTGACTGCCCTCACCCGCTTGCTGGGATCTCGCGCCATTGAACTGGAGCCCCGCTATGACCCCATGCTGGCCCCCAATACCTTGCTGATCCGCATTCTGCCAAACGGTGAACCGGGGTCGGTCACCCCAGCGGCGGCGCAATAAGGTCAATGCAAGAAGTCGGCAAGGCCACCCGATAGAGGGGATAAGGGGCCAGCCCCCACAATTTGCGCCAACCCTGGGTCAGACGGTACGAGAGCAGCGGCGGGCTCTGGTGCAGCTCGCCTAAAAACATCACCCCTTGGCTCATCCCTTCACCCGCCAGCGTCACTGACATCGCCTCGCTATCCGGCGCCACCAGCATGGCCAGCAGCAGACCGTCACAGCGGGGATGGGTCAGCTGATAGCTGACATAGGTGCCGCCCAATACCGGCGTAGCCACCCGCAAACGCCAGCCCAACTGGACCAGCTCCAGCAGCATGGGCTTGGCTCCCTCGTTAACTGCCCGGTTCTGATAACGCCAGCCCATGGCGGCAGCACTGAGCAGCGCCACCAGCAACAGCAACAGATATCCCCTAGATAGATGCATCACGGCGTCCCCGGATAAAGAGGATGGTCATCACCAACAACATGATGGCCCACTGGTAGAGCTGGGCCAGCGAGCCGGTATGCAGCCAGCCGTACCAGCGCAGATCCAGACTCATCAGCACCAACCGCAGCTGATTGGCCCCGATATAGAGCAGGCAAACCAGCAGCAACATGGGCCACTGCCGGTAGAGGGGCCGATCCGGCGCCAGCCAGCAGCAGGAGACCAGCCAGGAGAGCACCACCAGATAGAGTTGAGAAAACGAGGAGCACCCCTTGAGCACGATCAGCGCATGGCCTCCCAGCCGCTCGATGCGATTGCCATCAAGGCGAGTCTCCCAGCCCAGCAGTTGCAACCACTGGCCCACCCCCCAGGCGTCGAGCGCCAGCACAGGGCCGGATAGCAGGGCAAACACCTGCTGCCCCCACAACACCGCCACGGTAAAGGCGAGTACAATCTGCAACACCGCCCGCTCATCGCCACTCTGATGACGGCGCCATAGCGAGGCCACCAGCAGCAGACAGGCCAGCGCCTTGCAACTGGCGCTGGGGATCAAGATCAGCAGGATAAAGAGGGCGAGCGCCAGTGGATGCGGTCGCCAGCTCGGTGCAACCCGCGATGCAATTTGCCACCAGATAGCAATCAGCAACACCACCAGCAGGTTGAAGTGGCCCATATTGAGCCACACCATGCCCCACTGATTGGCCAAACCAAGTAGCAGCCAGTTGGGTGCCCACTGCCAGGGACGGATCTCCATCGCAACTCCTGCCGGTTATCAGCGCTTTTGACCGCTGTCGCAAGTTCCATGCCTGCCCGACCTCACCCGGATCAAGCCAAGTCAGAGGATTCGCCAAAGCTGGCACGCTTTATTCATTCCACCCTGCTGGCACTAGCGCCAGGGAGAAGGAGTGAGCAATGAAACTCAAACCGTTGGCAGGGCTGCTGGGGATGTTGTTGGTAACCTCCCCCGCATACGCCTTGACCGAAGTCGATACCGAACTGCAACTGCTGATGGATGTGTCGGGCAGTGTCAGTTCATCGGAATTCAATCTGCAATTACAGGGCTATGTGGACGCCTTTTACAGTCAGGATGTACAAAGCGCCATCCTCGATACCAGCGGCGGCAAGCTGGGGTCAATTGCGGTACAGATGATCATGTGGAGCGGCTCGACCCAGCAGAGCGTGATGACCGACTGGTTCCACCTCTACGACATGACCTCCATCAACAACTTCGCCGCCACCCTTGATGCCCTGGTGCGCCCCTATGCGGGGATGACGGCACCCGGTTCGGCCATGGCCTTTGGTGGCTTGCAGTTTGATACCAACGACTTCACCGCCGCCCGCCAGGTGATGGATGTGTCGGGTGACGGTATCCAGAACGCAGGGCTGGATACCGCCACCGTGCGTGATCAACTGCTCGCCTCCGGCATCGATACCATCAACGGCATCACCATAGGTCAGGACTATGCCGATGGGGTGTTGCAAGAGTGGTATGTGGAGAACGTGGCGGGCGGTCAGGATGCATTTGTCATCAATGCCACCACCTTCGCCGACTTTGGCAATGCCTTGCAGCTCAAACTGGCGGCCGAAATTGAAGGGGGCATTATTCCGGAAGGGGCACTGGCCGCTCCCATCGAGGAGATCCCGCTGGCCGCCCAGCTGCTGCTCGGTATGCCGCTACTGCTGGCCTGGCGCTATCAGCGCCGTAACCAAGGACGCCTGCAGCCCGCCAACGGGCAACTGGCACCCGCCATCGGCTGATTTATCACCCCGTGTGTCGCGATTAGGGAGCAATGGCTCCCTGATTTTTTGGCTTCGTCATAACATTAAGCAAGATATACACGGCAACTGTGTTCATTAGCATACTATTGGCCCATAGAGTGGTCGTAGCTGCCATACTTTACCAACTACCGTTTCCCAATAAAAAGCTGACAACACAAAGCGTTAAGCGTCGCCTTTGAACAATTTGTTATATTTTGGCTTTTCTAATGGCTAATTTCTCGTTATATAAATGAACTGCATAATCTGTCGTTTTAGACATAAAGTGATACCCCACCATTGCCACCACTTCATATTGATGGCTATTTTGTTCAATGCCGAACACTTTTAGTGCAGAGGGATGAATCAATTTTGAACTTAACTTATAGAAAAATTCATAGTCCTCTAGGTAGTCATGCACAACAGCCAAATTACGAATATTAAAAGGATGAGTTGTGACATTTTCAAAGATAGTAGGAATAGGCTCCTTCTGAAGCATACTATAACCACTTTCTGATAGTGGATAATCAGCATCTTTACACTTTTTTATAAATGCTGAGTTTAGAACATCTCTATCGCCTGCCAATTGCGCATAAAATCTGTACAGTGATTCTTCATTTGAATTGACCTCAAGCATGATTAAGTACAGTTCAAAGATGTTTCTGCTTGCGAGCGTGACCACTGAGTTGTTATTTATATTTAAAAGCCACATGTGGACTTCACTGTTAATAGCCTTGAAAATATAATAATTCAACAAAGACTCTTTATTGAGATAGTCCAATGTTCCCATCTCGCTGGCGATATATGCAAGATCCCTGTGGCAACAACCAAGCATATCAATAATTTTCTGCTGTCCGTTAAAATCCATATAGCAACCTATTTAAAACAACTAAAATATCCCACAACGATACATGACTGTAACTATATGTAAGGCTGGATTTATTTATAAATACATCCTTACATATAATTTCATTCTATCACAAATCACCACAACCGATTAAAAACACTTAAATAAAAAATAATTTTAAAAGTTAATTATAATTTAAGGGCTGTAGGTTCGATTAGCGAAGTGCAATCGGACGTTCGCGGCCATTATGTAATATGTTTCTTTAACTAGCCAAAATGCGCCCCTCTTACCTCTTCCCCGAACCACCGAAACTCGACAACCAAGGTCACCAGTCGGGATGTACTTACCACGCAACATTGGTAGCTAGTATTAACGTGATCGTCCGATTACTCCTACCGGCTAATCTAACCTACGAACTCTGTTATATTTTTTCTAACTATTACTGCCCAATAAAATTAATTTTCGATCTATTTAAATATCATGCAGTTTTGAATTACTGATTACATAATTTTATTAAACCTCATCATATGCCACCTTCAATTTCCCCGCCACATGTAATTCATGACATGCGTCAAGCGCTTCATTGAGGACTTTTTCATACTTCTGCTGTATATGGTTTAGCAACTCTAATGCTATTACAACGGTGTTTTCAATGTAACCTCTTAGCGCTTCCTCATTTCTTAGATAAGCACCAAAATGTACTTCATGCTTTGGATCATCTGGTTTGGTATAAGAGCCGAAAGTTCCAGAATAATTGGGGTGTGCATATTCACATAATATTTCATAGTGTGTTCTGAATTTTCCTTCCAGAGTTTTATCGACCGAATCAATGCACTTCAGTACATATATTTTTTCAGGGAAGTCATTATCATTAGACCATCCAAACAGTAAGCGATTGATAGTCGTCAAGAAATGAACTATATCTTTTGTTTTTTTAAATGTTCTAACTTAATATTTACAAACCACAACACCGCAAGAGTCTCATAAGCTGCTCTAGCTGTAGTAATTGCACCAATTAATACGTTGGACTTATAAAGCGCATATGTAGCTTCGGTCAGTTCTATAAATCGGTAGAAAGCTGCTTCCCTAAAAATATCGGTATCAAACGTAGGCTTATATGCAATACTTTTAGCTGGAGGCGCTATAACAATCGGTCTATTTCTTTTCCAAACCGAAAGTCCAAGCATCGCCTCCCCTATATTTCTATACACTTGACGCCCCTTAACATTCAACAGTAAAAAGATAAGATTCTTCTATGAAAACTAAAGCCACCCTTATAACTTCGCATTATCATACAGCACTTAATCTGAAAAATCATTTTGAAATCATCGTACAACCAATCTTATTTATATTTCTTATTAAGACTTTTGACATCCACCTTTAATTTTTACAAGGCCATAGTCAAAAAGTGACTATGGAAAGTCCAGCTCCGTCTCAACTTTGTGAACCAATCAAAACGCTAATCAACGCAGGTCATATAAGTGGACGTAGCTAAACAGAGTGCAAAGCGGCGATGGGAGGAATATCTATTTTTTATCCCACAGCCCTAGCCCCATAAAAGGCCTCATCACGATGCCTAATCAGAAATATTCAAATTCCGGCTGGTAGCCCGTTTTACCGCAATCACCCCGGCTCTGGTGACAAGGGCAACACCTGCCCATCCAACGCATGATCACTATTGGATGGATAGTCCGGCACTGGCTCGCAGTAGGGAATGCGGCTTAGCACCGGTGCATTGACCAGGGCGGCCAGCTGATCGGAGCGGCGCAGGCTGGCATCCGCCAGTTCGGCCACCAGCGCCAGACCGCAGCCCAGCCCCAGCCCGCCAACAATGCCCGCCAGCAAAAACAGCCAGAGCGGGTAGTTGCTCGGCTTGCTGGGGGCAAAGGGCTTGTCGATCACCTTGATCCGCTCCCCCTGCTCGAAGTTGCCCAGATCGCCGGTCACCTTGGCCTTCTCATAGCGCAGCAGCAAATCCTGATAGAGGGTGCGTTTGACCGCCAGATCCCGCTCCAGCTCGGCGAGCTGGCGCTCGGTATCCCCCTGGGAGTCGACCACCTTGTCCAGCCCATCCAGCTGGCTCTTCAAGCCGGCGGCGTTTTGCTCTGCCTCCGTCAGTTGCGTCTGGGCCAGCTGCCACTCGGGCCCGCGGGCCATATCCGGCTGGGATTTGAGCTGCTCGAACTCCTGCTGCAACTGATCAATCTGATAGCGCAGGCTCTGCACTTTGCTGTGCTCGTCGCTGTAGCGGGCCCGCAGCAACACCAGCTCGGTGCGCATCAGCTGCAGCTTCTCATCCAGCTGGCGGGCCAGCTGGCTCTCCTGCCCCAGCGATAGCTGATCGACCCGGGCCTTGGCCTGCTGCAAGGTGATCAGGCTCTCGGCATAGCGCTCCTGCAAACCATAAAGACGGGCGACGTTGGTACTCTGCTGCTGGGGCAAGGCGCTGGCATGCTCCCGTTTAAAATCGGCGAGCAGCTGCTCGGCCTCTTGCAGTTCGCTGCGGCGGCTGTCGAGCTGGCTTTGCAGGAAACGTTCGGACGATTCCGCCGACTGGCGCCCCTTGCTGAGCAGGTTGAAGAAAAAGCGCCGCGAAATGGCTTCGAGCAAACCGGCGCTGTTGGCCGCCGAATCCGCCTTGACCTTTATCTCGATCACCTCATCGCCAATCAGCCGCAGCGAGACGGCACTCGAGAGCCAGTCCATGATGGCATCGCGCTGGGCAGGCGGGGTCTCGTCATTGACCAGACCGCGATCCCGCGCCACCCCGTCCAGCACATAACGGCTGCGCAGCAGGGCTTCGAGCACCGCAAAGCGATCTTTCAGGCTCTCCTGAGTGATCAGATCCTTGAGGGTCGGGGTCTGGTTGGCATCTTGCGGCACCATAAAGGTGGTGCGGCTCTCATACTCCTTGGGGGTGAGCAGACCGACCGTCACGCCCACCAGCGGCATCACCAGTACCGGGATCACCAGCAGATAGCGACGGCGCCAGGCGGCAAAGAGAATGATGTAGAGGTTGTAATAGAACTGGACAGGCATGGCATCACTCCCTGAGAAAAGCCCTCCCCCGCACGATGCAAAGGCAGTGCCACCAGAGGAGCTGATCGCCTCTGTGGGCAGATCGCAAGAGTGGTACAAGATTCGCATTCTCCCGCTATCCGGGGTGTCACCCCTTCCCTTGCCGGAGCGCGAACCATGTTGTCATCAACCCCGTCGCACAGACCCCATCCCCGCAGGGGCTCCATCGTTCAAATCGTGCAGCACCTGCAGCCCGGCGGGCTGGAGACCATGGTGCTCAACCTCACGCAGGCGAGCCCTGCCGAGCAGCCGGTGCATATCATCTCCCTCGAAGGGCGCAAAGGGGATGTGCTAAGGGCATGGCCCGCTCTGCATCCCTTCGCAGGCAATATTCACTGTCTGGAAAAGCCCGCAGGCTGGTCGCTGGCGACCCTCTGGCGGCTCACCCGACTGCTGAGCCAACTCAAGCCCGTCGCAGTACATACCCACCATCTGGGGCCCATGCTCTATGGCGGCCTCGCCAGTCGGCTGGCCCGGGTGCCCACCCTGGTACACACAGAGCACGATGCCTGGTATCTCGATGATCCCCATCAGCGCACGCTGGCCCTGTGGGGACTGCGCGCCTTCAAACCCATTCTGGTGGCCGATGCCACGCCGGTGGCCAACCAGCTGCTGGCCAAGCTGGGCCAGCTGTCGCCAACCGTGATCCCCAACGGCATCGATGAGCAGCGTTTTGCCCCGGGCGCCGCCGCCCTCGCCCGTCAGGAGATGGGATTGCCGCAAGGGGTCAAACTGATTGGCTGCGCCGCACGCCTTGAATCGGTCAAGGGGCATAACTTGCTGCTGGAGGCGATCCGCACTCTGCCGGAGGAGGTGCATCTTGCGTTGGCAGGGGTCGGCAGTTTGCAAAATGCGTTGCAACAACAGTGTCAGCAACTGGGGATCGCCCATCGGGTCCATTTTCTGGGGCTGGTCGAAAACATGCCGCGCTTCTATCAGGGGCTGGATCTCTTCTGCCTCCCCTCGCTGGCAGAGGGGATGCCGCTTTGCGTGCTGGAAGCCCAGGCCTGCGGGGTACCGGTGGTGATGAGCGATGTGGGGGCGGCCAGAGAGATCGTCTGCCAAGCCAGTGGCCATATCCTGTCGGAGCGGGATCCCAGTCACCTTGCCCAGCTTCTGGCACAAGGGTTGCTGCAGTGCCATAGCCTGCGTGCCGTCACCCGAGAGTTTGTGTGCCAGCAAAGCAGCTTGAGCCGGATGGCTCAGGCCTATCAGCAGCTTTACAGCCGCTGATCAAGCGACCCGATGACCAGAGGAGCATCCCATGGAATGGATCATGATCGTGTTCTGGCTGTGTGCTGTACTGGTGGTCTACCACCATGTCGGCTATCCCCTGCTACTCAAATTCGGTGGTCGGCAGGCGCGCAAGGTAGCCAATCCACCCCGCCCTCTGGATCGAGGGTTCAAAACAGACGCCACCGATGAGGCACTGCCGACCATCACCCTGTTGATGCCGGTCTACAACGAGGCGGCGACCATCGCGGCCAAGCTGCAAAACCTCGCCAGCCTCGATTACCCCGCCGACAAGCTGTGGGTGCATGTGCATTTCGACGGTTGCAGCGACAACAGCTACCCCATTGCGCTAAGCCAGCTCGGAGATCCCGCCCTGCTGCAGTTGCAGATCAGGCTGTTTGATCACCCCCGCAATCGCGGCAAGGTTGCCGTGCTCAACGAGGCCATGACCCGGGTACACAGCGATCTGGTGGCCCTCACCGATGTCTCGGCCCTGCTGCCCATCGACAGCCTGCTGCTGGCGGTCGCCCATTTTGCCGATCCCAAGGTAGGTGTGGTCGGGGAAGCATACCGCTTCTGGCAACCGGGCTCCCAGGGCGAGGAGAGTTACTGGCACTATCAAAGCCAGATCAAGCTCTGCGAGTCGGCCCTTGGCGGTATGCTGGGGGCCCACGGGGCCTTTTACATGATGCGCCGGGAGTGCCTCACCCCGCTGGCCGCCGATACCATCAACGACGATTTCATCCTGCCGATGCAGGCCATCGCCAAAGGATATCGGGCGGTCTATGACAATCGCTGCGCCGCACTGGAGCTGGAAGTTTCCGATGCCGTGCTGGAGGCGACACGGCGCCAGCGGATCGGGGCCGGCAACACCCAGCAGCTGCTGCGGTTGCTGCCCCTGCTGCACCCCAAGTTCGGCTGGGTTGCCTTCAACTTTGCCAGTGGCAAGGGGCTGCGGGTGCTGATGCCGCTCTGCCTGACCCTGCTGTGGCTCTGCGCCATCCCGCTGGCCACCCAATCCCTGCTATTTCAGCTGTTGCTGGGGCTGCAACTGCTGGGGTATCTGCTGGTCATCCTGATCCAGCTGACCCCTGTGCACCCCTGGCCCAATCTGTTTCGCAAGATCCACTATCTGGTGCTCGGACACTGGTACAACGGCATGGGCACCCTGCGCTACTGCCTGCGCGCCCCCATACGTTTCATGTCACAGGAGAAAGCCGTATGACACACCCCATTCCAAGATTGACCCTGGTGGTCAAACGCAGCATGGATCTGCTCGGTGCCACTCTTGGCCTGCTGCTGACGCTGCCACTGTGGCCGCTGATCATGCTGGCCATCCGGCTCGATAGCCCGGGGCCTGTGTTCTTTCGTCAGCTGCGGATCGGACGCAGCCACGCCACCCATACCGAGCTCTTTTTCATGATCAAGTTTCGCACCATGCGCGCCGACGCCGAGGCGGGCACCGGGCCGGTCTGGTGTGGCAAGGGGGACAGCCGGATCACCCGTAGCGGCGACTTTCTGCGCAAAACCCGGCTCGATGAGCTGCCGCAGTTTATCAATGTGCTCAAGGGGGAGATGTCGCTGATCGGCCCCCGTCCGGAGCGACCCGGGATCGCCAACCGGCTGGAAGATGCGGTGCCGTACTTTATCGAACGCACCTATGAAGTGGCCCCCGGCATTACCGGTCTGGCACAGGTCAACCAGGGTTACGACGAGTCGCTCGATGATGTGCGCAGCAAGTTGGCGTTCGATCTGGCCTACTCGGTCTCCCTGCTCCACCCCTGGCGCTGGCTGGTGCAGGATGTGCATATCATCGGCAAGACGATCGCCATCATGGTTGGCAAGAAGGGGCGCTAATCCCGCTGTGCCAACCTCAACCACACCCCAACCCCATCAGGCCATTGCCACTGCAATGGCCTTTTTTATGGCACATCCTTGTGGCACGTCCGCGGTGATCACTGAGAAGCCAGCGGCCTGATCGCCATCATCTGGCCCCATCCACAGGCCTGATGTCCGCGTGACCCACTGCAGAAACCCGAGCGTTGCGTGATCACCGAAGCAATCCGCCCCCTGCACCCCCTAACACCGGCACATAAAAAAACGAGTAGCCAGTGGCCACTCGTTTTGACAGGTTTCTCCGTGATTCAGGCGCTGTAGACGGCCAGAATATCGGTCACTCTGTTGTTGACGCTGTACCCGCGGGCTATGGTGTTGCGGGCCGCCTGACTCATTTTGCTGCGCACCACCCCATCGCTGCGCAGCCAGTAGTTGACCAGCTCCGCCATATCCCGCACATGGCCGGGCTCCACCAGCCAGCCATTGGATTTATGGTCGATCAGGTTGACCAGCCCCCCCACCGCAAAGGTACAAACCGGTATGCCGTGAGCCATCGCCTCCAGGGCCACCAGCGGCAACCCTTCAAAGCGGGAAGTGATGCAGAGCAGGTCGATGTTGTGCCACTCATTGGCCATGTTCTGGAAACCATGAAGCTGGACGCGATCACCATACTGCTGCAACAAAGCGCTTTTCATGGGGCCATCCCCGTAGAGATGAAACGCCCCATCCGGGCAGAAGGCGGCCAGCTGGCAGAACGCCTCCGGCCCCTTTTCCGGCGAGAGGCGGCCGACAAAGGCAATCCGGTTGCCAGTTACCGTAGCCGGCGTCGCAGGCATGGGGACAAAATTGCTGATCACCGTGCTTGGCACAGGCAATTTGCGAGCGATGGGCTCGCTCACTGCAATACACTTCGCAAAACGCGCTGTGATACGATCCAGCCAGCTGTAAAACTTCAGCAACCCCTCCCCGTCATCCCCACTGTGAAAAGTCGAGACCACCGATTTACCGGTAAACCAGGCCGTCAGCCGCCCCAGCACCCCGGCCTTGTAGCCATGGGTGTGGATCAGCACTGAGGCAGGCTGGCGGGCCAGACGGCGCATAAAATCGCGGCTGTTGTGGCACACCTCGTAAGGCAAGCCCTGCTGTTTGAGCAGGGTCGTAAACGGGGTCATGCCATGGTTGCTCACCAGCACTATGGTGGGGCGAAATCCCCTGGCCAGCAGATCGTTGGCGAGATGGATAATGTGAACTTCTATTCCACCGACCTGACGCGCATCGATGGCCAGCCAGATCTGCTGCATGGGTAACATAAGGCCCTCCTCCCGTGGCTCCATGCCACCTGAAATGAGGCGCTGCATAGAGCGGGCCAGTCAGGCAAAGAGGGGCAGGATCAGGCGCCGGGACAGGCGACCAGCAGGAGGGTCATGTCATCGAGGGCGGCATCATTGATGCGCTCATCAAACCAGCGGGCGATGCGATGAGCCAGTTGCTCAAGACCGGGCCCCGAAGTCAGGCAGATCTCCTTGAGCTGCGACTCCCAGCGCTTGCGCTCTGCGGCATCACGGCTATCGAGCAGACCGTCGGTCCAGAACAGCAGGATCTCGCCGGGCTTGAGCTGACGCTCATTGGTCACGAAGTGGGGATCCGGGCGCAAACCGGGCAAGGGGCCGGTCACGCCGACCTGACGGATGGTACCTGGCCCGACCAGCCAGGGCGCAGGGTGGCCCGCACTGGCCCACTGCACCCGCCCCTCGTTGCCGAGCTCAATGCAGAGGGTGGTGAGCAGGGTAGCCCCGAGGAGCGGATCACTGTGAACCGCATTGGACAAGATGGTCAGCAAGCGGGCGGGGGCGCGCTCCAGATCGTGGGCGGTCAGCAAACCGCGCAGATAACCGGCATAGGCATGGGCAAAAAACTTGGCTTCCGCATCGTGGCCCATCACATCCCCGAGCCACAGCACCCGATCCTTGACCAGCAGAAAATCCCCGCCCCCCACAGTAGCCGCGCGGGTTTGCAGCGCCAGCTGGTATCCCCCTATGGCGGTGGCGGGCAATAACGGGCGCAGCGCCGAGGTCATGCGCTGATCCAGCTGTTCGCCCCATTGCGACTTAAGCTGCTGCGAGCGTTGCAGCACCCGCGAAACCGCCAGCAACAGGTCCTGCTTGGTGATGGGTTTGACCAGAAAGTCATCGATCCCCAGCGCCCCCGCCCGACTCTGGGTCCACTGATCCTGATGACCGGTCAGGAAGATAAAGGGCACCCCCTTCATCTTGGGATCCTTCATCAACTGCTGGCGCAGCCCAAAGCCATCGATCCCCTCCATCTCGATATCGGAGAGCACCAGAGCGGGGGGCTGCTTCCCGAGCGCCAGCAGGGCGGTATGGGAGTCGGCATAACTTTCAACCCGGTAGTGCTCATGGAGATAGGCGGTGAGCAAGGCACGCATCACCTTGTCATCGTCGATCACCGCGAGCACCGGCAGTTGGTTGACCGGGCCCTGCTGGCGAAGGGTCACGCGATTGCGATCACCGTCGCGAGAGAAGTGCACCTCGGCAAACAGCTGGTGCACCAGCGCCAGCCCGTATCCCCCCTCCTGCAGCTCATCGGGTAACGGCGCGCTGGCAAGACCGGGTTGCGGACCGCCATCATCCTCCAGTATCAGACTCAAACCCGTTTCATCCTCTTTCAGCGTGAGCCAGAGCCTGGTCGCGGGAGGAGCTGTGTGCTTGACACTATTGGTGGCCAGCTCACTGAAACAGAGCAGCCAGTTGGCTTGATCCTTTGGGGAGACCTGAAACAGGGAGAGTCCCTGCGCCAGCCGGTTGCGCAGTTCGCGCACCGACTGCAGGGTTGCCGGAGCAGATCGCAACCAGTCATCCATATCGGGCCTCCATCAGCGGGCGATCAGATCCGGAAATTGAGCAAGGCACTGCGCCGGCACCAGCGCTTGAGCCATTCGGTCACCCGGTTACTGGGCAGCCGGTTGAGTTCGCGCAGGATCTCGCTGGCCAGCCCCGGGTTGAGTTTGTCGTTATAGACAGCGCCAATCAGATTGGCCTCGGCACGGGTCAGTTTATCCACCGCACTTTGTACCACCGTCGTCGGCGTCACTCCCGCCAGCACCACCAGCAGTGCCCCTTCACAGGCCCCACACACCTGATCGGCCGGAATATTACCCCGATTGAGGGCGGTGAGCGGCGAGGTATCGAAGATCACAACATCGTAATGTTCGAGCCAGCGAACCAGCAATTGGCGCAAGGTATCCTTGTTGCGAAAAGCCATCAGATCCTTGCCCGGCGCCGGGAGCAGGGACAACGACCGGCCAGTGGCCACCGGCTCGGGCACATCATTGGGCCCCCAGGCAACCGCCGTGGCGCGGCCGGGGTGATAGAGATTGAGATCCACCAGCAGGGTGCGCAGCCCATCCGCCTCCGAGCGCCTTGCCAGCGCATCGCAGATGGAGCTCACCCCCTCTCCCCCTTCTGACGAGGTGACCGCC
Source organism: Aeromonas sp. 604443 (assembly GCF_049170315.1). Taxonomy (NCBI): domain Bacteria; kingdom Pseudomonadati; phylum Pseudomonadota; class Gammaproteobacteria; order Aeromonadales; family Aeromonadaceae; genus Aeromonas; species Aeromonas sp. 604443. The sequence continues at coordinate 340,402 of NZ_JAAKMI010000001.1, read as the reverse complement.
AGCGAGCGGATCCCCCGGGCGACCGTCGCCGCGTAGAGGGATTCGAGCTCCAGATATTGAATGGGGATGCTCATATCAAAGCGTCCCGACCAGGGCCACCACCGAGATCGTGGTCAAAATGTCGCGCATGCCATCCATGAAGATGGCCCAGTTACTGCTCTTGCTGTCAGGGATAAAGACGGTGTCCCCTGCGCGCAGCACCGGTAACTGGCTAAAGTCGGGCTCTTTGGCAAAGCCGTCGAGATCGAAGCTGCGGGCCTGATCCCCCTGACCACTGGTGGCCATGTTGATCACCACAATCTTCTTGATATAGGCGCTGCTGGTCGGGCCCCCCGCCTCGGCCAGCAGATCCAGCAGGGTCATGGAAGAGTCAAAGCGGTAGCGACCGGGGCGGGCGATCGCTCCCAGCACCCGAATGGTGTTCTCCTTTGGCTCATCGAGCCAGGGACGATTCTTCTCCGGCAGGTAGATGGAATCGCCGGGCAGCACCTTGGGCAGCAAGGTTTCATCGCCGGTTTCAAAGTAGAGGGCAAGATCGAGCTTGCTGACCCGCGCCGTGCTGCCACTGCGATGGGCGATACGCACATTGCGCAGATCCGCCGCCGCAGTCGGACCATCGGCGGCCGACAGGATGTCGATAAAGCCCATCTGCTCATTGAAGGCATAGCGACCGGGCGCCCCGACCTGACCGAAGATATAGATGGAACTGTCCGGTGACTGGCGCACCCACTGGGACTTGTTGTCACTGGGATCGGTGGGCAGCTCGGGGATCATGATGGTGAATCCGGCCCGGATCTTTGGCAGGCTGGCGAGCGCCCCGCCCTGATGGAGAAACTTGTCGAGATCAAACAGGGTCGGCGTGGCCTGCCCCCCTTCGGCGGTCAGGATCTGCACCTTGGCGATATCGGCCCGCTCGTTGGGGCCACCGGCGTGGGCGATCAGATCCAGCAACGACATCTCGTCAGACCATTCATAACGGCCCGGGATCCGCACCGCCCCCATCACCATCACCGCCCGCCCGGGTGCCACTTTCAACCAGGACTTCTCGTTGATATCAGTTTTTTCCGGCACAAAGATGGCATCACCGGGTTTGACTTGGGGCAACGCCTTTTGCATCCCCTCGGTATAAGCCTGCAAGTCGATGGGTTCGATCGTGCCATCGGTGCGCAGCAAACGGATCTGACGACTCTCGGCATAGCGGGTCGGGCCGCCGGCATTGGCCAGAATATCGAGGAACGAGTCCCCTTCCCGCCCCTCATAGGCGCCGGGTTTGAACACCTCGCCCATGATGTAGATGGTGCGTGCCCCCCGTTTTATCTGCTCTTCATCCTTGGGCACGAAGATGGTGGCGCCCGGCGCCAGATTGGGCAGCAGCTTGTTGTTGCCGGAGTCGAGATAGGCTTTGAGATCGAACAGCTCGGGGGCATCACCATTGATCACCCGGATCCGCTCCACCCCGGCAAAACGGGTCACCCCACCAGCCCGCATCAGCAGATCCACGATGGAGTTGCCACTCTTGAAACTGAAGGCGCCGGGGCTGTTGACCTCGCCAAACACCTTGATCGCCTTGCCGGTATCGCCATCCCCGCCTGCCGCCAGGGTTGCCGCATCAAAATCGATCTGCACGTTGCCGATCAAAGGGGATGCTGGCACGAACACCACATCAAGGGATTGCAATGGCGGCAACACGCTGGCATCGCCAGTATCGAGATAACGCTTGTAGTCGAAGCTAGAGACCGTGCTGCCGCGCCGCACCTGCATATTGTTGAGCTGGGCACCGGGCACCAGACCGCCAGCGGCATCGAGGGCCATCTGCACGTTGCCATCGGGCGCCAGATCATAACTGCCGGGTTTTTTGACATAACCCATCACGCTGATCAGCAGCCGCTTCTCCAGCAAGGTGACGGTCAATTGAGAGAGGTTGTTGTAAACAGGTTTGAGGGCGGTGCGGATCAGTTCATCCGCCTGTTGCAGGGTCTTCCCCCCCACCACGACGTTGCCGACCTCAGGCAGTGCAATCTCCCCCTGCTTGTTGATCTGGAAAGGCTGATCAAAAGCAGGCTCACCGGGTTGCACTATGGCCAACCGATCACCGGGAGCCAACAAGGTGGAGGCCAGTAACGGGCAGGTGAACAACAGCAAGAGAACACAGATCAATCCTTCGAGAGCGCCCCGTTTCATAGACATCCTTTTCGTCTGTTACGTCTGCCCCCATTGGCGTAAGGGGAGCCCTGACCAATCAGCACGACAGCCATCCGCTGTTGTCTGTTGCAGCCGCAAACGTACTTGTTGTAGTGATTGTGCCAACACGGTCTGACGCCAGGCTACATCCGACCAGAGCCGTCCGTGCATATCCCGTTCGATATCAATACGTTGAGATTGTAGCCGTTTCAACTCGGCAGGCATACACCCCTGCAGACTCGCTTGCTTTAATTCCGTCAGCAGCAAGTCGAGTTCCTTCTGACGCTCATCATAACGAGACCAGACCCGCCGTTCATCCTCATTGACCGGAATACGGGTGGGTCTTGCCTCTGCCATGCCGCCATACCCCTGTGGCGGCCACTGCGCACAACCCGACAGCAAGATGGACGAGAGCAGGATACCAAAGCGTTTCATGATGCAGCGGCCATCATGCCACGGGAGCGCATATAGGCCTTGATGCTCTCATGGCAGGGGATCACCCGGTCAATATGCAGCATCTCCAGCAGGTCATGGGGTTGACCGGGTCCACAGACAAGGGCCATCTGATGCCCGTTCATAATCAATCTTTTATAGAGAAATACCAAGGCTCCGATCCCCGACGAGTCGATAAAATGAACATCGCTGATATCGGCCAGGATATCTCCCGGGTGGGTCGAGAGGGTTTCAAACAACGGGCGGAGCTCACTGACGGCCATCGCGTCAAACTCGTTTTCCAGTACCACTACCTGGATATCATTAAGGGTGTAAGTCATGCTTTCCATCGCTAGCTCCTTGTCGATTCTCAGACTGTTTGCTGTCACGGCATTCAGCACGTTGCAAATGTTATGCCGGGCAGTGCCACGGCACTTGTTCTCCAAATGATACTCTTTGTGCCTTATTCGCCAACACCCACGCCTCGTTTTGATTGCCAAATTGCAATTAACCTCCCCCGCACGTTGCAAACTGCAATTCACTTGGGCCGAGATCACCCGATAACAGGCTAAATGACTGATAATTCAAGCCCATTAGACCGGGCCCGATTATTGCTTGCCTTTGCACACAGCTCACAAGCCACCGTTGGCTCGGCCCCCATGCCGCCATATTCCAGGAAGGAGAGATCATGAAAGCAGGCCTTTACATCGCACCACTGCTGGCAGCCCTTTGCGGCACCGCATACGCAGCCCCCTCCCCTGACAGCGCCGTGTTGAAGGTTGAAGGCGCCATCAGCAGCCCCACTCATCACGCTCTGGCCCTGTGGGACAGCGCCATGCTGGATCAACTGCCGGTACACGAAATCAAAACCCATACCCCATGGTATGACGAAGCCAAAACCTTTCGCGGCCCGCTGCTGCAAGATGTATTGGCCAAGGTCGGGGCAACCGGCAAACAGCTCACCATTACCGCGCTCAATGACTACTCGGTACAGGTGCCGACAAGCGATGCCGAGCAGTATCGGGTCATCCTCGCCCGCACGATCAATGGCAAGCCACTGTCGGTGCGTGACAAAGGGCCGCTGTTCCTTGTCTATCCGTTCGATCAATATCCCGAACTGCAAAACAAGCTCTATTACGGTCGGGCTATCTGGCAGATCAGCGCGATAAAAGTGGAGTAGATCCCATCATGCGTTCCATGGCGGCCAGTCAACGTTTCTTGTTTGTGGTGCTCTGCGTGCTGCTCCTTGCCTTTGCCGGTATTGGTACCATCCAGTACCGGCAATTTCAGGATCTGCAGCGCAGTACCAGTCAGGGCGAAGACAACGTGATGTGGAACTATTTCCAGCTCTATAACGAAGCGCTGCGTTTTCAAAGCTCGCTGCTCCATGAGTCGCAACCGACCTTCCAGCTCAGATACGATATTCTGGTCAGCCGCATGGATCTGGTGCTGGAGAGCAAGGATCGCAGCCTGCTTCAGCAAACAGAGATCTACCAGCAGGCAAGCAAAGCCATTCGCTCCTACATCTCTCTGGCGGATATCTGGCTCGGCCCGGAAGCCACCAAGCCGCTGGACAATCTTGCCCATCAGGAGCTGCGCCAACAGCTCGCCTCCCTGCTCCCCCTGCTCCATCAGCTGACTCTGGAGGTGAACCAGCAGGCGACCCTGTTTGATGTGGCACGCCGCGACAGCGTGAGGGAGCAGATCATCACGACGACACTCATCGCGACCCTGCAATTTGCGCTGCTCTTTGTGCTCGCCCTGCTGATCTGGCGGCAAATGAATATCTCGTTTCTGCAACACAAACTGATGCAGCAGCTCAATGACAAACTGCTGCGGGCAAATCAAGCGGCAGAGGCAGGCACAAGAGCCAAAAGCAGCTTTTTGGCCAACATGAGCCATGAAATTCGCACCCCCATGAATGGCATTCTCGGCATGCTCTCACTGCTGGCCGACCGGGATATGGACCCGAGGGAGCGAGACTATCTGGAGACGGCGCGCGAATCGGCAAACCATCTGCTCGGTCTGCTTAACGACATTCTGGATGTATCCAAACTGGAAGAGGGCAAGATCGAGCTGCAACTGGCCCCCCATCACTTGCCCCAGCTGCTGGAGGATATCCGGGCCCTGATGCAGAGCAACTGCGATGCAAAAGGGATCAAACTGACCCTGACTGTTGCCCCCGATACGCCGGAGTGGTTGATGATCGACCCGCTGAGGGTGCGCCAGATCCTCTTCAACCTGGTGAGCAATGCCATCAAGTTCACCCATCAGGGGGAAGTAAAGATCCATGTTGATAGCACCCTGTTGGAGCAGGACCGCCACTCGATACGCATCTCGATCCAAGACACCGGGATCGGCATGAGCAAAAGTCAGCTAAAGAACCTGTTTCAACGTTTCGCCCAGGCGGATGTCTCGATCACCCGCCAATATGGCGGATCGGGCCTGGGACTTGAAATATCCCGTAACCTCGCACGCCTGATGGGCGGCGATATCTCGGTAGAGAGCAGTGAGGGACATGGCAGTACTTTTACCTACATCTGGCCCGCTAGAGCCACGACCCCCTCGATTGTTTGCCTGCCGTCCAAGCCGCTGGATCAGGAGAGCTATCGCATCTTGCTGGTTGATGACAATGCCACCAACCGCAAGGTGATCGGCGCCATGCTCGACTCCGTGGGCCATCAGGTCACATTGGCCGTTCAGGGAGAAGAGGCGCTGGAGAAACTGGGTCACACCGAATTTGATCTGGTGTTGATGGATGTCCAGATGCCAGTGATGGATGGCCTGGTGGCCACCACCCGGATCCGCACCTCCCAGATGCCTTGGGCAGATATCCCCATCATCGCCCTGACGGCGGATGCGATGCCGGAATCCAAGCAATACTATCTCTCCCATGGCATGAATGGATATATCACCAAGCCCATCAATAAAGAGACGCTGCTAAGCGAGATAAACAGACATATTTTCCATGGTCGGCTCAAATACAACGCAGCCATGCGTGTCACCAAACAATAAAACCCGGATTCCGGGCTACTGATTGCTCATGTGGGACAACATTGACCTCTGCAGGCAACTGAATGGGCTTGGGTCTGGAACGCACGCAGGCAAGCAGCTGGGTCACCTTGTGACGTGCACAAAGTTTGTCTCGGGTATGCAGGGATTTTTTGATCTCTTTACGGCGACCACAGGGGAGCGTGGTGACTTTCCGGTAATACCAGATGCCGTGGGGACTGAGCCAGAGATTCATCGATGAGCTCCTCGTCGTCCACACAAAGTGGATGACCAAGGGCTTTAGGAAGCTAACTTATTGAATTGCAGAAACAAGTGGTGGCCCTACCAGCCACATCCCGGCACTCGAGTCCCCCGCCTTGGCTGCTACCTTCCGGTCCTGACCAGGTCGACGGGTTATCAATGCGAGCCCAAATAAATCAGGCACTTGGGGATGGAACTGATTGCCATCAACAAGATTTCTAAAATCAAGATGTAACAACTAACCCGACCAAAGTAATCCACATGAAGTGGAGTAGCTATAGGGGCAATTGAAAGGCCCATGATAACGGGCCTCCCTTGAGGTCTCAAGCTTCTAAAGCTATGTCGTTGCTCTGATGTTTGGTCAGAGCAGTTTCAGAATGGGCTTCCAGCTTCCCTCATTCCAAAGCCATACTCATCGGCACTGCGTCCAAGGCATCTTTGCTTGTGCAGCTCAATCACCTGTACAGCTACAGGACGCAGAGAAACCCCAACTTTATTAATGACAGCCCATCTATAGATCTCCACGTTCAGACAAATGGTGGATCCCTCACAGATGTCAACCATTGGCACGATTGGCTGGCACTTAACGTTGAACTGGGGAACAGTGATCCTGATTATCTTATTGTCCTTCTTCTTGAGCGAAGAAATTCGCTTGGTCTTAAAAGTGATCGTCCTATCATCATTCTCGATCCATGGCAGGTCGACAGATAAGCACGGCTTCTTGCCACTACTTTTGTGGACATTTGTGGCGTATTCCTTCAGGTCTTCTGTGCACTGCTCGATAATACAGCGCCAATAGTCATTATCCTCGACAGTGAAGAAGCACTTCAGGTCACCCGCAGGGTTGTACTTGATGTCTGGATCCAGTAGATAGGGAGACTGTGCCGTCACTGGCAGAGTGGTGAAAGTATTGTTGCCGTTCACCTTGGTGAAATTTGGAGTCATAGGGTTCCTCTTGGCTTTAAAATCCACTGAACCACTAGACCTTAGAAGGCGCTGCGGACTTGGCGACTAATGTGGGGCTAGTGGCTGATGCGTATTCCTTGTGACCCCAGACGCACACATCCTTGATTCTGCGAAGGAGCCGTAATGGAAGACGTCCAGACCCTTCGCCCCAATCAATAATGACGGGTCATCTAAAGGTAATCTCCAGACGGCGATTCGTGCCTTTCTGATGGACAATAAAGACACATCCAGCCCTCCAGTTAACTGTGGAATTACGTTGGGTTTCATGTTGTTTCGCTTCTGTTTTCCGCACTTGCCTGTCAACTCACTGGTTGTTACTGTTTGGAAAGTGGAGGCCCCATGACGTTAGACGCCTTTTTACACGCAGATCGTGGTGATAACTTCTCACATCAGCATAGCCTTTGTGCGTTACCGTCTCCTTTAGGGTTTTATAACGGGATTGCTTGTGGTAATCGATGGGATTCACGATCTCTCATCTGAAAGGTAATTTTGGGAGTTGATTGATGGAAAACAAAATCCCCTTTGCCATTCAGACCAGTACCGGAGCTATCGTTTCTGTTGATCAAGTGGAGCGCGGACTTCAATGTGGGTGCCGCTGCCCCAGTTGCAACGGACGTTTAGTGGCAAGGAAGGGCGAGAAGTACGAGCATTGTTTCGCGCATCATGACGGGAGTAGTGATGATTGCGAGCTTGCCTTTGAAACCAGTGTCAGGCTTATGTTGCTCTCCAAGCTTGATGCCTTGCAAATTATCAGTACCCCCGCACATAGCATCCTCTTCGAGAACCAGTTAAAGCTGGTCACCCCTGAACACCCGAAGATAGCCGTCCGCTCAGTATCACAAGCCTGCTCTCATAACGCTCCGGCGGGATTATTTCAGCTGGTGAATAAGCAGGATTGGTTCCTCGCGCTGCACTTCCCCGCAGTCAATGATCCCGACTCACCAGCTTGGCTGGAGCAGTTCATCGAACAGCATCCCAACACTGGAGTCTTGTCTGTGCGGTACTCTAATTTTGGAAAACATCTCTACGGGGACCAGCGTCCGCAAGGCATGGATACCACCACTTGGCTGATAACGATCCTTTCCCAGCAGAATGATTGTCTTGGTTGGATCTATCACCCTGGTGAAGCACAGGTATTGCAGAAATGGCAGGTTGAAGCCGACAAATGGCTGGCTGAGCAATTGGAGCATGAGCGTCAGGAAATCAAAAGGCGTGAGCAGAATAGGCTGGCACGGGAGGAAGAACTTCAGAGACACATTGAAATTGTACAACTGAGGAAACGGCACTTGCAGGAGCGATCACAGCAGACTCAGGTTGCAGATCGTAAGGGAGAACCAAGTCTATCCCCGTCGCTGATCTCAAAGTCCTGCAAGCACTGCCAGCTTGTTAGTCCCGTTCTTGACCATGGGGGCTACTGTTCACGCCAGAGCTGCGTTCAGTCCCGTCAACAAAGCTTCCGCTCGCCGTTGGCTTCCCGCTATCAATACGGCAAGGAACGACATTCCCTACAGCCTAGTAGCGCAGATACCTGGTGGTCACAGTCCATGACTATCCCTACAAACAAGGAGCCAAGGAAGCGAATGTGTCGGTATTGTGGGGAAAGTATGGTTATGGGGCCGAATGGTTGGTGGTGTGAGCATTGCGAAGACAAGTGATGCATGCCAATGGCTCGCATTTATTGCTGAACTATTAAAATTTACAACTACATGTAAGTTTATTTCCGCAAGAATACCCTGTTTCATCTTGACGGTTAATAAAGTCTAAATGCAGGTGCTATTTATCATTAAAATGATTCAAAACGTCTCGTGCCTCGATTAGATTGGAATCATTTAAATGTGCATAACGATCTGTCATTCGGATGCTTCTGTGTCCAAGCCAAGCTTTAATTATAGCCATTGGGACGCCAGATTGAGCCAAACGACTTGCGCAGGTATGTCTCAATGTATGCGGTGTGACATCTATACCTAGTTTCGCATGTCTTCGAGCTAAGGTAAATTGCTTATAAAATGTCTGGTAATTTAAATCACTCCATTTTAGTACTGACTCCAATGCGCGAGCTGTCAAAGGAATTTTTCGAGGCATTGAGTTTTTGGTTTTTTCGAATAAGACACTCTTCATTTTTCGATTTATACTATGAGGCTGTATCGACATCGACTCTCCAAATCTGCATCCAGTATCAATAAGAAACCGAGTCAAATGCCACGATTCATCAAATCCTAATTCGCGAAGCCAATAAAGAAGGGCATCTTCTTCCATGCAAGTTAAAAATCTCGTTCTGGCGTTGCATTCCCTAAAGAGGTGAACAGAGGGCTTAAAGTGGATCAATTCTTCATCAATGGCAGTGCCTAAGAGCTTTGTTATAGATACAATTTTCCTGTTGATAGTTGCAAGGCTATTACCTTCCAGCCGATAGAAGTCAATAAGTTGAAGAAAGTGTTTCTTCGAGATCTCCGCAGGAATCAAGTCTAACCACCCCATCTGGACAAGTACATGCAGAGATCGCCTTTTCAATTCGCTCCCCGTTTTTCTATGAATCCAAGAACGACGCCATGTCAGTTCTAACATGTCCTTCATTGTCGGTTGATAATCTATAAAAGTTACTTTTCTGTTCTCTACTTTGACTTTGGACCGCTGGTTTATTATAGGCTTTATTATTTTATTTGAGCCTTCAAGCTTCAATTCTAATTCATGAGCCTCTGCGTATGTTCGTACAGATTTTCTAATTCTTTTTCCATCAACTGTCACATCGACTTGCCAGCTACTCCCCCTTTGCCTGATCATAATCACACACCATTAATAATGTAATTAGAGAGGGTGAAGAATTTAAATAATTATTTTGATACTTTCAACTGACAATTATTACAGATAGTCTCACTGATGGTATTAATACATTTTATTGTTTCGTCTTAAAAATAGAGGGGCCTTGAAATAGACCCCATCTCACTTTCGACTTTATTCAGGCAAAGCTACGCCGCACTGGGTTGCGATCCGACGCACTTGGGACTTGCGCTGGACGATCTCGGCCAGTTTGGCTTTCAGGACCTCTTCCTCGTCGCACAGCGTCATCCATTTTTCTTGAAGTTTCACAGGGTTGGCTTTGGCGGCTTCAACCCGCTCATACTCGTTGGAGGGCTTGGTGTGCTGGCAGAGGTCTTCACCGTAGCCGGTAGCAGCCAGGACGTCGAAGCGAGCGGCAGGAGCATCAGCTTCATCTTCACTCAGGGAAAAAGCAGCGTTGCCGTCGGTGTCGTGGTAATCAGGCCCAAGCAACTCTTCGAGCTGTTCATTAACAAAGGAAGCTGTTGCACGGGTGTCGGAGCGGTCTTCAGTGGACTCCATCGGGACTGTGGAGGTGGAGACCTCGGGGGTGTCCGATTTTACGGATTCCGTATTTCCGGACACTTGCTTGATCACTTCGTCAACGGTGGATTTGCCTACACCGAACAGCTCACCGATCTTACGTACACTCAGCCCTTCCTTGTGCTTCTCCAGAATTGCAGCGTCACGGCGCTCTTTGCACTGCTGGGAAAGGGACGGGCCACCGTTCGGGAAGTAGTCGCTGTAGCCAGCATTAACACGAGGACGGGGCGCCCCCAGCGCCTCTGCGATTTTCTTAATGTCCGCCTCGAAGACATTCTTCATGTACTTCCCGTCGCCCAGTCCCATCATTTTCTTAATGATGATGTAGTAGTCGGCCTCAGTAGTGCCTTTGCCGTGGGCCACATTCGCGCCCATAGCCATGATACGCACTTCTTCGAGAGAGGACGCAAGGACCACTTCATACTGGTCAGCGGGGATCTCGGTGATGCGCAGGCGTTCGTATGCTTCGAGGCGGTGGAAGCCGTCGGTCAGGTAAATGTTGTCTTCGATTTTGGCAAGGCGAATCTTTGTCTTGAAGGAAATCCCACGTTCGATCAGGTCCATCATTGCGACCACGTTGTCGTCGTCCATGTTGGCGCGGAACTGAGTGTCAGCGAAACGGATGATAGAAGCAATTTTGATGGCGGAAGTAGTCATTAAGTCATTCTCCTATTATCAATCGAGCCACTTGTGGGTCTCTTCGGGCAAAAGAAACCCAAACCCACAGGAGGTAGGTCTGGGCGAGGATCTTCAGGATTACTCAGATCGGGGCGAGATTATAACGACACCGATGCGGGGGGAAAATCAGGAAGCTCACAGACATGCTTATCAAGGTTCGCTGTATTCCCTGAGCACAGGGACCATAGGAAAAGTACCTACAGATTACCTATAGATAACTCCTTCTCCTGCCCTTGCTTGGATGGACAATGTTGATAGGTGATAAAAGGTAGAGCGGAGGGAAACGCTGGTGATGTCCAAATTCTCCAGTCTGACATTTTCGCACAGTCCCAAGCTCCTTCGCTGGGCACTCCATTTTTGCCCCAAGGGCATTTCTGAAGTAGTCCCGCGGTCCGTCACTGGGTGTTGCATGTTCCTGGTTCAAGATTTTGTACATGACCACTCACTAAGCCTCATTGGGAGCTCAACATGTTCATCCAACGAATACTGTTGATAGGTCTTCCTTGCTTGTCATCTGTCCTGAAGTCATCACTCGGTTGTCCTATGGATGATCAGGGGGAAGCGACAACAGGACAGCACTTGGGCCGTCCTCGGGTAGTCTTAAAGATACCTGTAGTAAGTAGTGTATAGAGAGATAGTATCCAGGGTATCTAATAGAAGTCTTTTAGTATTGGTCTTTTCGTATCCCCCCCTATGGTCAGGGAAAAGTAACTAGCTCCAATTGCCCCTGCTCTGGAGGTCTCTGGAAGGTGTTTTATTGGTGTCTTCGGGATAATCGTCGGGAGTACAGACCTCGGGACAGACCCACGGACAACAAACAGGGGCATTCAGACGAACAAGCGCAGATTCGGCCCCAGGCTCCCCCTCTGGTCCCTTCCAGATAGCCTCTCAGACGATCTCTCTGATCACCATACGCATTCCCCCATGTTACCCCACACGCTCACCCCTGCACGATCTCACAGGTCCACAGAGAAAGCCTGAAGACAGCAGGGACACGGATGGAAGGGAGGCGATGAGAAAGGTCCAGAGGGACAGGCGCAGGGTCATCGTCGAGTCCTCCCAAACGACAACCCCCCAAGGTGTCGCGGTGAACAGCCTCGGGGGTCGATTGAAAGATTCGATCAAAGTTGGCCACTCGATCAGCTCTTTCTATTGGTCAGGGTAAATTAGCTTTACCTAATGTTCTTTGGGACAGTCCCAGTGATTGATCCTTTCGATGGTCCCAGGCTCAACCGATAGACACACTCGATCAACTCAGCTCCCCATCCTCTCGCATCCTTGTTGATAGGCGATGGACAGTCGCTCGGCTGACCCCATGAAGCGTAGCGATTTCCCGCAGGGACTTGCCGCCTTCCAGCAGAGTCGCCTTGATTGCATCCTCGTCGATACTCTTGGGCCTGCCTGTGTACTTCCCCGCAGCCTTAGCTTTGGCGATCCCTTCCATCTGACGCTCCTTGCGTAGAGCCGTCTCGAACTCAGCAAAGGCGCCCAGCATGGTGAACATCAGCTTACCTTGGGCTGTCGTCGTCTCTAGGTTCTGGTCCAGTACACGCAGGGTCACGCCCTTGGCTTCCAGTTGTTCCGTAATGTCCAGCAGGTCAGCGAGAGAACGGCCCAGACGGTCCAGTTTGGTGATCACCACATCGTCCCCCTCTCGGACATACCGCAGGAGTTCGGCTAGTTGCTCACGGCCATCTGTGCTGGTCCCTGATACCTTCTCTTGGTACACACGCTCACAACCGGCCTTTGTCAGCTTATCCAGTTGAACATCCAGCGATTGACCGACAGACGACACACGTGCATAACCGATAACCTGTCCCATCACTCTCTCCTACTCAATCAACCAATGCCCAAGCTGTCATAGGGACTTTCCCCGCATCGTAATGCTTTCCAGCCGCTATCTCTGCTTGCCGGTGGTCAATCGCTGCGATGACCTTCAGTTCCTCTTGGAGGCCCGTAGCCGCAGCCTTATCAAGCATCCTTGGGGCAACTCTATCCAGTGACTTCCTGTCCTTGAATCGGCGAAGCCTGATAACCAAGTCATTCATACGGAAATCTCCTTCATCTTCTTCCTATTGCTTCAACGTGAGTCCTTGTCGGTGTCACGCCGTCACATTAACACCTAGACATTATGAGACTTAGATTATGAAACAGAAATGAGACGGTCAATACACCCGAGTGAAAGAAGTCCATTAGGGTATACTTAAAAGGGACGAATAAATGGTAGAGACACACGGCAGGAGGCCGCAGGAAGATGCAGGGGATCGCCTACGTGTTAGCAATAGGGTGGCTTGGGGTAGGTATAAGGAGAGGCGCAGGCAGGCGCTCAGGCGGTGAGAAAAAAGAACGGCAGGGCGACCGGTGCGCTGGAGAACTGAGGGGGTACGGGGGAAAGACGCGTGGTTTTATTACTCAGCTGATCCCACAGATTTTTTGCAGAATTTACCGAGAGTCTTTTGTTTGATAGCCTATTGGAAAAATTAACTTCATTTAGGTTATAAGATGGATTTAAACTCATTGAATGAACACTTGTTTAACTTAGTTTTTTATGGTGTTGTTTCAGGTATTGGTGCCTTTTTTGGTAGCTATTTAAAAAGGACTGGGGATTACAAAGCACAAATTGAAAATACAGATACATTAAGAAAAATTGAATTGAAAGTGGATAAGCTATTCAGTAAAAAAGAACGTTATGAGTTGCTGATTTCAGAAAAAATAGAAGTGTATGCTCAGTTAATTTTCGACATTCACGCGACATTCGCAATAGGACAGCACGCATACGTTATCGAAGAAATTGAACGTAATGTAGTATTTGAGAAAGCAAACAAAGCAGTTCTTATTCAAAAAATGTATTTCCCAGAATTAAAGGTTGTAACTGAACGGTTGTTCGACTCTGTTACTAATTATTCTGCCTTGTATCCTCTTTGCTTTGGAGAAACAAGGGAATACGATGAAATACAAACACGCCGAGAATTTTCTATTTTTGAAAAGGAAATAATTTCCGCTTGCAATAATGCTATAGATGAGCTTAAAGAATACATAAATAACAACATAAACATAGTCATTCCAGAATAAATGGGACTTTTGATAACTTGACATTATCGCGCTTAACTCACATCCAAATTTTTGATGTTTAAAGGGCATAAGATGAAACGAGACTGGGAAATTATTAGAGCTATACTGACAAAGATTGAAGATGATGTTTCTTTTCAGAAGAAATTCTTAGATTTATCAGATTTTAATAAAGCTACACTAGACGAACGTTATGTGATAGCCGAACACATGAGATTCTTGATTGATGCCCAGCTTGTCAGAGGGGAAATGAGTCAACGATTGGGGGTGAACGTTGTAAGCGGTTTCACTGCCAGAGGCCTTACGTTTGCTGGGCATGAATTCCTTGATACAATCAGAAATGATACCGTCTGGAACAAGACTAAAGAGACCTTTAAAATCAAGGGGCTCGACATGACCTTTGATCTTATTAAAACCGTTGCAGTCAGTGTGGCAACCTCGATCCTGTTCTGAATGTGTAAGCGGTAGAAATTAGAAAAATAATTTAGGCCTCGCGTGTGCGATACCAAACAATAAAACCAGTGGGAGATGGTCGTTTATCTACTTCGAAGAGCTGGGAACGATGAATAACCTCCCGCCAACTACGACATCCGTACAGCTTGGGGGATAAATCTGGCCATCTTTGCCCGATACTACGGATGGCTTCATTTAACTGGGCCCAGCCATCCTTAGCTATTGAGTGTTCTGCAAATTTCAGCTGTTGGACGATGGTTGTGCTTTCCCAATTGTCGATCTGTTCACCAGGGATAACTCCGTAGTAATAGAGACTCTTTCCGACTGGTGAGTTAATAAACTCGAAAAGTTCTTTCTTGCCGTCTTCAAATGCAGTCAGGAGGGAAATCAGCGTATCCTTATTGCTCTTGATGGTACTGGCTGCTGTAGACAGATAGCTGATTGCATCTTGGCAACTAATCTCCGAGTTCAATGCAAAACGTGACAGAAAATGATGAACCAGCTCATTTCGTAATTCGACCAACTGTTTGAGCTTTTCATTCATCCACTCACCGTCTTCTAGGCCAAAACTGACACGGAAGTAAGCTCGGCCGTTTAGAGCGTCATCATCAATTTCTTGCTCATTCTCCAACGTCGTTCTTTGGCTCCACTGACCAACCAAATGCCCCAGCGTTTTTCCGCCTAGAAGCTGGCGGTCACGTTCTACGTTACGAGCTAACTCATCGGAGAACCCGCTCACCTTTAGAGTGGGTAGGGCTGCTTTGAGCATCAATTCAAACTGCTGCAACTGGAGGAGACATCGCCCGTACTCCAACGCAATTTGCTCTTTCAGGTCATTCAAACCAGATTGTGCCGTGTCATGCCTATGGTGTTCCAATGGAGATCTTCCTTGTGCTCATTAGCATCCAGCTAATAGTGGCTATTTGAGTTGAAGTACCTACTAGATGTTCACCAATGTAGCGCGTTCATAGTGCGACTTCGATAGCTGCCTGTAGCTTCTCGACTGCAATTCCACCACCGTACCTGTCGTAGCTGATGGCACCATTGGTATGCCCCAAGATTGCCGCCGCATACTGTAACGGCACCCCATGATCCTTCAACGCTGTTGCCACAGTATGCCGTAAGCTGTGGAAGTCTTTGTCTACAGGACGATGACGACTGAACCACTGCCCCCAAAGATGGCTGTAACCGTCTTGTCGATGAGGTAGCTCTGGGAACAACCGTCCCCCTTCCCTTTCCTGCACAAAGTCGATAAAGCCACCAGCAATCAGCGAGGAGTGAATAGGGATCAGGCGGGCACTGTTGGCCGTCTTGAGCTTCTGGTCTGGGCGGTTGTCTCTGATGTTCAGGCACCACACCTTGTCGACCTGCTGCACATCGTCCGCGTACAACTGGCAGATCTCATTGGCTCTCGCTCCGGTATACAGGCCGAGCAGCGCTATCCACTTACGGTATGGCTCCTGCTGCTTCGCCCATTGGATCAACCGTTGCTTCTCCGCAGATGTATAGCTGCTTCGAGCATTGACCTCTTTGACCCGCTGTAGCTTGAGCCCAGCGAAGTGATTGACGATCCCCTCGTGGTGGTTCGATAACCAGACAAATAGCAGAGAGAGCTTCTGGAGGTACTTGTTGATAGTCGTTGGACTCTTGCCGGAGTTCAGTAACTCGTCCTTGAACTTGACCACATCGGCCTTGCTGTATGCCGTGGGAGCTCTATCCCCCAGCGCCTTGATGAAGTAGCCGATGTAGTTTTTTTGGTTACTGAGCTCTTTGGGCGCCCAGGACAGCGCCTTCTCTTTCAGATAACGCTCACTGAGTTCTGAGAGTACTGGGGATGCAATGGCAGAGGGTCCCACAGGGGCTGACTGAGAGGCTGGATTGGCCGCTGAGGGTGTCTGTTGCGGTAGCCGCTGAGGCTCTGGCAGGGAGTTTGACTGAGGTTCTGGCTGGACAGCCGCAGGTTTTACCCGAGAACGCGCACAGGCAAGCATCTGAGCCACCTGTTCACGAGCAACCAGCTTGTCCCGAGTACGGAGAGATTTCTTGATGTCTTTGCGGCGACCACAGGGGAGCACTGTCACCTTGCGGTAGTACCAGATACCTTGAGGACTGAGCCAGAGATTCACAGAGAAGACTCCTGATTCATCCACACAAAGTGGATTACCAAGAGGTCTGAAGGGGGAAATTAGCTGTAACTTATTGAATTGCAGAAACAAGTGGTGGCCCTACCAGCCACATCCCGGCACTCGAGTCCCCCGCCTTGGCTGCTACCTTCCGGTCCTGACCAGGTCGACGGGTTATCAATGCGAGAGGACCAATAGGACCACCGGCGAGGAGAATAGGCAAACTGGGCGTTCAATGCAACGGCTTTCTACCCTCCAACAGATCGTTTGCCTTATTTTTCAACAATCTGCCGAATGAATCAGCTAAACAGCATAAATTTCGCCCCCACCAGCAGCATCAGCAGAGCAAATGCCTGCTTGAGGCGTCTTGGTGACAATCGGTGTGCCAGCTTGGCACCAAGGCGGGCAAACTGGGTACTGGTCAGCACAATGCCCAGCAGGGCGGGCAGATAGATGTAGCCCACACTCCACTCGGGCAGATCGGCATGACCCCAACCCGCATAGAGGTAGCTGAGGCTCCCCGCCAGCGCGATGGGCATGCTGCAAGCTGCAGAGGCCGCTACCGCATTGCGCATTGGCACCGAGTTCCAGCTCAGGTAAGGGACGGTGAGCGAGCCACCGCCAATGCCAAACAGCGCTGACATCCAGCCAATGATGGTACCGGCGATGCCTGTGCCGAACGCTCCTGGCAGGTGTCTTTCCGCCTTGGGCTTGAGGTTAAGCCCCATCTGCAGCGCCATAGTCCAGGCGAAGCAGCCGATAATGATATTGAGGGTGCCGGTACTGAGCAGATTGGCCGTCATACCACCGAGCCAGGCACCAACCAACATACCAGCCCCCAATCTGCGGATCATCACCCAGTCGACGGCGCCCGCTTCCTGGTGCGCTCTAAGCGAGCTGAATCCGGTAAAGATCATGGTGGGAAGGGAAGTGCCGAGGGCCAGATGGGTAATTATTTCAGGGTCGATACCCTGAGCGCGAAAGGTCATGACCAGCACGGGGACAATGATCAATCCACCGCCAATCCCGAACAGCCCCGCCAGCATGCCGGCAAAGGCGCCCAGCAGGAGGTAACCCATAAACAGCATAAAAATTCCTGTGTTAAACAAAAACTGGCCAACACGGCCGGGCAACAGTGGATATCTGCATGAAAAAAAAGAGATGGCGCGAGGGCCATCTCTTCATTGTGCCGGTTAGTGCAGTGGAATGGTACCGTCCATCACCTTGTAGAAGGCCAGCACGGCACAGCCAAGTAGGGCCGCCGTCATCCCCTGCTCCAACCGGTTAAGGCCGCGCAGACCGTGATGCTGACGCGCCTTCCAGTAGATGAAGATGCCCGGACTATAGAGCAGCGCCACCAGCAACAGGTACTCCACACCGGCAGCGTAGACCAGCCAGCAGCCGTAAACTGTCGCCACCAGGGCCAGCAGCAGGTCACGCTTGCGCTGATGAGGTTGACCCTGATAGGTCTCCCCTTTCAATGCCAGCTTCAGGCCATAGGCACCGGAGAAAACGTAGGGCACCAGCGCCGCCGAGGTGGCGATGTTGACCAGCGCCAGATAGGTGCTGCTCTGGAAGTAGATGATGATCAGGAAGATCTGCACCAGACAGGTAGAGCACCAGAGGGACACCTGCGGCGAGCCGTTCTTGTTCTCCTTGGCAAACCAGCCCGGGAACACACCGGTCTTGCCTGCGATATAGGGCACTTCAGCGGCCAGCACGGTCCAGCTGAGCAGCGCCCCCATCACCGACACCACCAGACCGATGTTGATAAGCCAGGCCCCCCAGGGGCCGACTACGGCTTCAAGGATCATGGCGGTAGAAGGGTTCTTGAGCGCCGCCAGTTGCGGCTGGCTCATGACACCCAGCGAGAACAGGGTCACCATCACATAGAGTGTCAGGGCGCCGAGCAGCGCCAGCACGGTGGCACGGCCCACATCCTTGCGATGACGGGCACGGGCAGAGACCACCACGGCCCCTTCAATCCCGATAAAGACCCAGAGGGTCACCTTCATGGTGGACTTGACCTGATCCATCACGGAGCCCAGCTCCATGTTGTTCTGGCCCCAAATATCCAGAGTGAAGGTATCCATGTTGAAAGCCAGCAGGATCGCAACACAGAAGACGATGAGCGGCACCATCTTGGCGATGGTGGTGACGATATTCACCAGCGCAGCAACCTGTACCCCGCGCAGCACCAGCGCATGCACCGACCAGATCAGGATGGAGGCCAGCGTGATGGCCACCGGCGTATTGCCGTCACCGAAGATGACGTTGTCAGGTGTATCGAAGAAGTAGCTCAGGGCGCTGAACACCACGATGGCGTAGGAGACGTTGGCCAGCAGTTGGCAGAGCCAGTAACCCCAGGCGGCGTTGAAACCGATAAAATCGCCGAAACCGGCTTTGGCATAGCTGAAGATACCGCCATCGAGATCGGGGCGGCGCATGGAGAGGTTCTGATAGACCAGCGCGAGACAGATCATGCCCAGACCGGTGATGGCCCAACCCAGGGCGACCGCCCCGGCACTGGCATGCGCAGCAATGTTTTGTGGCAGACTGAAGACCCCGGCGCCGACCATGGAGCCGATCACCAGCGAAATGAGGGCGCCCAGCCCTAGTTTCTTGTCCATTTCAATCCTGTTTATTTAGGCGGCGGCAGAGCGTCCGTATTCATACTGCGCGCAATATGGGAGGGGCTGGGAATCCTGACCCCGTGAAAAAGGCGGCAACTATATTGCATGACTATTCCGACCGCAATCCCTCGTCCCGTCAATCATGCACCGCCTTGACCGCGCGCAATTTTACAGCACTGACCCATATGGCCTGTGAGCTGGCTCAAATTAACCAAGACCCATTGATATTTCTCATTTTTCTGCCAACACAACCTGACTCGCATGGTTCCTATGCATCGCCATTCAGGCGCTCTCTGTATAAATAATCTGCATAAAAAAGCCCCGGTGGAAACACCGGGGCCCATTATGTAAATCCCTATAAACGCAAACCGCCATCCAGTTCTATCATCCGCCCCGACAGATAGTCGTTGGCAAAAATAAAGCTCACCGTCTCGGCCAGCTGTTGCGCCTCGCCAAGGGTGCCGACCGGAATGGCCTGCTGCATCCGCGCCATCGCCTCCGGCTTCATCGCCGCCGTCATGTCGGTGGCAAACACCCCGGGGGCAATCCCCATGACCCGAATGCCATGGCGCGCCAGCTCCCGCGCCCAGGTCACCACCAGCGAGGCAACTCCCGCCTTGCTGGCGGCATAGTTGCTCTGGCCGATATTGCCGGCGCGGGCAATGGAAGAGATGTTGATGATAACGCCCCCCTGCCCCCCTTGCGCCATCAGCGCCGCCCCCTCGCGCCCGCAGAGGAAGGTACCTGTGAGGTTGACGTCAATCACGCTCTGCCACTGGGCCAGCGTCATCTTCTCCACCAGCTCACCCTCTTTCACCTTGATCAGCATGCCATCGCGCAAAATGCCGGCGCAGTTGATAAGACCGTGCAGCACGCCAAAACGCCCCTTGATGGCAGCAAAAACCGACTCAACCTCGGCTTCGCTCGCCACATTGCAGACAAACAGCTCGCACTGGCTATCTTGATCGCACTGATCATTCTGGCTGTGCACCATGGCTGAGGTCGCCTCCAGATCGGCGCGATTGATGTCGAGCAGCGCCAGCGTCGCCCCCTGTGCGCCCAGGGCCAGCGCAATGGCCCGTCCCAAGCCACGTCCAGCGCCGGTAATAACGATGACCTTATCTTTGATATCCATCAATGCTCCTTGTAGCGGTCGAAGGGAGATGCCTTGAAGAGAGGTGGCCCGTCAGGCGGGATCCTGTTTATCCAGATAGAGTTCGACGATGCTGGAGAAATCACGGCTCCCCTGCCCCTGAGCAGCATGCAGGTTGAACAGGTTACGGGCGAGCGCCCCCATCGGCACAGCGCTGTGGCCATGCTCGGCCAGCGCCATGGCCAGCCCCAAATCTTTCACCATCAGACGGGTCATAAAGCCCCCCTGATAGTTGCGGGCGGCAGGGACATTCTCCATCACCCCGGGCCAGGGGTTGTAGCGCTCCAGACTCCAGTTGTTGCCGGAGCTCTTGCCCATGATGGTGGAGAGCACGGCGGGATCCAGTCCCTCCTTCACCCCGAGGGCCAGCGCCTCGGCGGTACCCGCCATATGGATCGCAAGCAGCATGTTGTTGCACATCTTGGCGATCTGCCCGGCACCCAGCGCCCCGGCGTGAAACAGGTTCTGCCCCATGCAGGCGAGCAGAGGTTTTGCCGACTCGAAATCCGCCCTATCGCCGCCAACGATAAAGGTGAGCGTCCCGGCGGCCGCACCGGCGACACCGCCCGATACGGGGGCATCAATAAAGCGCAAACCGCGTGCGCGGGCCGCCTCCCCGACCTGACGGGCAGAGTCGACATCTATGGTGGAGCAGTCGATCACCAGTGCACCAACCGGCAGGGCTGCCAGCAGATCCTGCCCCTCAGACAACCAAAGGTCGCGCACATGCTCCCCCGCAGGCAGCATGCTGATCACCACCTCGCAGCCGGTCACCGCCTCACGGGCATCCCCCGCGGCGATGCAGCCAGCGGCGATAGCGCGCTCAATGTTTTGGGCAACCAGATCAAACACCTGCACCCTGTGCCCGGCCCTGGCCAGATTGGCCGCCATGGGCCCCCCCATGTTGCCGAGCCCGATAAACCCTATCCTTGTCATCCCGCTTGCTCCTTGCGTTGCTGATGGCGGCGTGCGCCGGTTGCCAAGATGTTATTCCTTGCAGGCCAACGGATTGCGCCCCTGCGGCCAGCGATAGAACTCGTCCAGCCACTCCCCCTCCGGTGGCAACTGTTGCCAGCGGGGATCTTTATCCTTGTCGATCAGCAGTGCCCGTACCCCTTCCACAAAATCCCCCTTCAGCACGCAGTTGACCGAGAGGGTCAGCTCCTCGGCAAATACCTCTGCCAGTGAGTTGCGGCGAGCCTGCCAATATTGACGCCACAAAATGGCGCGGCTGATGGGGCTGCCGGTGCGGCAGAGCTGCTGCGCCTGCTGGAGTACCGTCTCCTGTTCATCGAACTGAGCTTCGAACAACCGCGCCAATACCCCTTGCAGCGTGCGCCCCGCCAGCAGGACATCGATTTTCTGTTGATGGGGTAGCAATACTGGCGCTGGCAAGCGGGCCGCTACCTCACGGTGCAATCCCCTGAGCAGCAGATCGATCTGCTCACGGGGCTCACCACTAGCAGCCCAGTCGAGCACGGCGAGGCGTGACAACAGCGCACTGCGCTCGCCACTGGCGATAGCGTGATCCGCCAGCCCAAGACCGATGGCATCACTCCCGTTGAAGCGGGCGCCAGTCAGACCGAGCCAGAGCCCCAGCCGCCCCGGCATCCGGCTTAAAAACCAGCTTGCTCCCACGTCGGGGTAGAGGCCTATGGTCACCTCCGGCATGGCGAACAGGCTCTTTTCGGTCACCACCCGAAAATCGGCTCCGGCAAACAGGCCAATACCGCCCCCCATGCAGATACCGTCCGCCACGCAGATCAGGGGCTTGCGGTAAGAGTGGATGTGGTGGTCGAGCCGGTACTCCTGCTCGAAAAAGTCGCGGGCATATTCGAACAGTTCCGCCTCGCTCGCCTCCTGCTTGCGGTAATAGAAGGAGCGGATATCGCCACCGGCACAAAATGCCTTCTCACCCGCTCCCTGCAGCAGCACACAGACGATGGCGGGATCCTGCTCCCAACGGGTCAGCGTCTGTTGCAGGAGCTGGATCATCGGCAGGCTCAATGCGTTGAGAGACGATGGGCTATCGAGGGTCAACACCCCGACCTGATGGCCATCTTCGGTGGGATAACAGCTAACCTTGACCGGCTCACTCATAAACGGCTCCGTATGGATTTATTCTGTTGGGCCATATTGCCAGCGCGGTAAGCGTTTCTCCAGGAAGGCGGCCACCCCTTCACGCTGGTTGGCATCGCTAAAGAGATCGAGAAACAGCGCTCGCTCAAGGGGCAAGGCGGCATCCCGTGGGCCACTGCGCCCCTGATTGATCAGGGTTTTGCAGGCGCGCAGGGCGCTCGGGCTCTGGCGCTCCACCAGATGGGCCATCTGGTGCGCCGCCTCCCACGCCTGACCGGTTTTCACCACCTCCTCCACCAGCCCCATCTCGTAGGCCAGCGAGGCACTCACCTTCTCACCGCAGAGGATCATCCGCTTGGCCCAGCCCGGCCCCACCAGCTCGGTCAAACGCTGGGTGCCACCGGCACAGGGAAGCAAGCCCACCGAGGCTTCCGGCAGTCCCAGCAACGCCTGCTGCTCGGCGATGCGGATATCACAGGCCAGCGCCACTTCCAGGCCACCGCCCATGGCATAACCATTGATGGCGGCGATACTGACGCCGTGAAAACGGGCCAGCGCCTCGAAGGCCTTGCCAAAGGCCTCGGCTACTTCACGGGCCAGCTCGACATTCCCCTCGACAAACATATTGAGGTCGGCACCGGCGCAGAAAAATTTGTCGCCCGCACCACGGATCACCAGCGCCACCACGTCGGGACGACTGTCGAGCTCCACCATCATCTGCAAAAAGGCCTGCAGGCTGGCGAGGGTCCAGGTGTTGGCAGGGGGATGGTCGAGGGTGATATAGGCCACGTGGCCATGATATTCGAGTCTGATCCTTGTCATAGCATTGTCCTTGTCGATGAAGCTGCCGCCATGATGACAGGCTTGAATGACACCAACCTGTGGCTGGCTCACAAAGCCGAAACCGGCATGGCATGGTGCAAATCGGGTGGCAGGCAACACACCCTTGATGCGACCACCGGTTAGCCCAGCGACAAACCGGGATCGGCCAGCATGCGGCGCGCGATGATGAGTCGCATCATCTCGTTGGTGCCCTCCAGAATGCGGTGTACCCGTGTATCGCGCAGATAGCGCTCGAGCGGATACTCGCGGATATAACCATAGCCGCCAAAGAGTTGCAGAGCCTCATCACAGATTCGATAACCCACATCGGTGGCAAACCGTTTGGCCATGGCACACCAGGCACTCTTGTCCGGTGCCCCGCGATCCAGCTTGTCGGCGGCCTGACGTACCAGCAAACGGGCGGCAGCCAGCTCGGTCGCCATATCGGCCAGGCGAAACTGCACGCTCTGGAATTCGCTGATCGGGTGACCAAATTGCTGGCGCTGCTGCACATAAGCCAGCGCATCGTCCAGCGCCTGCTGGGCGGTGCCCACCGAACAGGTGGCAATATTGATGCGCCCCCCATCGAGGGCCTGCATGGCGAACTTGAACCCTTCCCCCTCCTCACCCAACCGGTAGCGGGCGGGAATACGCACCCTGTTGAAAACAACCTCCCGGGTCGGCTGGCTGTTCCAGCCCATCTTCTCTTCTGCCTTGCCATAGCTCACGCCGGGGGCATTAGCCGGCACCATAAAGGCAGAGATCCCCTTCGCACCTTCACCACCGGTACGGGCCATCACCACCAGCACATTGCTGCTGCCTGCTCCCGAGATAAAGACCTTGGTTCCCTCGATGAGGTAGCTGTCACCCTCACGCACCGCCCGGGTCTTGAGTGCCGCAGCATCGGAACCCGCCCCCGGCTCGGTGAGGCAATAGGAGCCCAGCAATTCGCCGCTAGCCAGTTTGGGCACCCACTCCTTGGCAACCTCGGTGGGCAACCAACTACCCAGCATCCAGCTCACCATGTTGTGAATGGTCAGATACGCAGTAGTCGAGGTACAGCCCATGGCAAGACGCTCGAAGATGAGGCTCGCATCGAGGCGCGGCAGCCCCAATCCGCCAAACTGCTCCGGAGTATAGAGACCACAAAAACCTAGCTCGGCCGCCTGCTTGATGGTCGGGATCGGAAACTCATGCTCCTTGTCCCAGCGCGCGGCATGGGGTTTGAGCGCCTCATCGGCAAAGGCGGCGGCCGCCTCCACATACGCCTGTTGATCATCGGTCAGGGTAAAATCCATCTTGTCGTTCGCTCCCTTGTTGTCCCGCGCTTATTTTCCTGAGTTAGCGCTTTATGACGCGGCGCCCACACACTGGTCATTCGGATCTGCCACTATGGCGCTGTTGTCGTGGTAGCTGATGACGCTCTCACTACCACCTATCTATCGACACACAACAGATTAACAATTGATTTACGTTTACGCTAACGTAAACTTGTGGCAGAAGTGAAGTACAAAATGGACCGACCACTGCCAGCCGTAACGCCGAGTCAGCCGGTCGAGCCAACCTTCCAACCCGACTGTCATATCCGCAAGGAGAGCATGGATGCAGATGGATGAGACCCTGAATGCCCTGACCGAACAGGTTGCGGCCTTCTGCCAGAAAGTGATCGCCCCGCGCGCCAGCGAGATCGATCAGAGCAACGCCTTTCCCCGTGATCTCTGGCCCCGGATGGGTGAACTGGGGCTGCACGGCATCACGGTGGCGGAGGAGTATGACGGGGTGAACCTCGGCTATCTGGCCCACGTGCTGGTGATGGAACAGGTAAGCCGCGCCAGCGCCTCGGTCGGCCTCTCCTACGGCGCCCACTCCAATCTCTGCATCAATCAGATCCACCGCCACGGCACGGCGGAGCAAAAAGCACGCTACCTTCCCCCGCTGGTGAGCGGCGAGCATGTGGGGGCGCTGGCCATGAGCGAGCCGGGAGCCGGGTCCGATGTGGTCAACATGCGCCTCACCGCGGAGCGCGAGGGCGATCACTTCGTGCTCAACGGCAACAAGATGTGGATCACCAACGGACCCGATGCCGACACCTTCGTCATCTATGCCAAGACAGATACCAGTGCGGGCCCCAAAGGGATTTCTGCCTTTATCGTTGAAGCCGGCACTCCCGGTTTTTCTACCGCCCAGAAGCTCGACAAGCTGGGGATGCGCGGCTCCAGCACCTGCGAGCTGGTGTTCGACAACTGCCGAGTGCCGCAGGAAAACCTGCTGGGCACCCTGCACGGCGGGGTCAAGGTGCTGATGAGCGGGCTCGATTACGAGCGGGTGGTGTTGGCTGCGGGCCCCCTTGGCATCATGCAGGCCTGCATGGATGTAGTGCTGCCCTATGTGCGTGAGCGCAAGCAGTTTGGTCAAGCCATCGGCGAGTTCCAGCTGGTGCAGGGCAAGCTCGCCGACATGTATACCCGCCTCGCCAGCAGCCGGGCGCTGGTCTACTCGGTGGCGAGCGCCTGCGATCAGGGGCGCACCAGCCGTAAAGATTGCGCCGCAGCCATCCTGTTTGCCGCCGAAAACGCCACCCAGATGGCTCTCGACGCGATCCAGCTGCTCGGCGGCAACGGCTACATCAACGAATACCCCACTGGCCGCCTGCTGCGGGACGCCAAACTCTACGAGATCGGCGCCGGCACCTCGGAGATCCGCCGCTGGCTCATCGGCCGCGAGCTGATGGGAGAAAATGCATGAGTCGTATCCACTCCCGCCTCGACACGGCGAGCCCGGAATATGCGGCCAATCGGGCCGCCATGCAGGGGCTGGTCGATGATCTCCATGCCCGCATTGCCGAGATCGCGCAAGGGGGCGGCGCGGCCAACAACGCCCGCCATCAGGCCCGTGGCAAGCTGCTGCCCCGCGAGCGCATCAATCAGCTGCTGGACCCGGGATCCCCGTTTCTCGAACTCTCGGCGCTTGCTGGCTGGCAGGTCTATGACGAGCCGGTGCCCGCCGCCGGTATCATCACCGGCATCGGCCGGGTTTCGGGCCGGCTCTGCATGCTGGTGGTGAACGACGCCACCGTGAAAGGCGGCACCTACTACCCGCTCACGGTAAAAAAACACCTGCGCGCCCAGGCCATCGCCGAGCGGCTGCGCCTCCCCTGCCTCTATCTGGTGGATTCCGGCGGCGCCTTCTTGCCGATGCAGGACGAGGTGTTCCCCGACCGGGATCACTTTGGCCGCATCTTCTACAACCAGGCCCGCATGTCGGCCCAAAACATCCCTCAACTGGCAGTGGTGATGGGGCTCTGCACCGCTGGCGGCGCCTATGTGCCCGCCATGGCTGATGAATCCATCATGGTCAGGGAGCAAGCCACCATCTTTCTGGCGGGTCCGCCGCTGGTCAAGGCCGCCACCGGCGAGGAGATCAGCGCCGAGGCCCTGGGCGGCGCCGAGGTACACTGCGCCCACTCGGGAGTTGCTGATCATATGGCCCGTGACGATGCCCATGCGCTGGCCATCGCCCGCACGCTGGTTACTCATCTGGGTAACGAGCCGATAGAGAGCAGCCCCGGCTACGAGCCACCCTGCTACCCGATCGAGGAGCTCTACGGTCTGGTGGGCACCAGTCTCAAACGCCCTTACGACGCCCGTGAACTGATTGCACGACTGGTGGATAGCTCTGACTTTGACGAATTCAAGGCGCTGTTCGGCACCACTCTGGTGACCGGCTTTGCCCGTATTTGCGGCATGGAAGTGGGGATCCTCGCCAACAACGGCGTGCTGCACAGCGACAGTGCCCAGAAGGGGGCCCACTTTATCCAACTCTGTAACCGGCGTGCCATCCCGCTGCTCTTTTTGCAGAACATCACCGGCTTTATGGTGGGGAGTAGCGCGGAAAAAGAGGGGATCGCCAAGCACGGCGCCAAGCTGGTCACCGCCGTGGCCTGCAGCCGGGTGCCCAAGATCACCCTGATCGTCGGCGGCAGCTTTGGTGCCGGCAACTACGGCATGTGTGGCCGCGCTTATGAACCCGATTTTCTCTTTAGCTGGCCCAACAGCCGTATCTCTGTCATGGGAGGCGAACAAGCTGCCGGAGTGCTGGTGCAGGTGCGTCGGGACAAGCTGACTGCCGAGGGCAAAGATTTGAGTGAGCAGGAGGCGGCCGCCATCCGTGCCCCGGTGATCGAACAGTATGAGCGCCAGGGTCACCCCTACTACGCCAGCGCCCGCCTCTGGGATGATGGCGTCATCGACCCGGCCCAGAGCCGCACCGTGCTGGCACTGGCGCTCGCCGCCTGTCAGGGTGCCCGCATTGAACCCGAGCAGTACGGCATCTTCCGGATGTAAGGAGCAAACCCATGTCAGATCCACTTACTTCCTCCCAGACCCCATTTCGGCTGGAGCGGCATGGCCCGCTGGCCGAGCTGGTGCTGTCGCGCCCGGCCCGTCACAACGCCTTTGATGCCGACCTGATGCTGGGGCTGCTCGACTGCCTCGATGACCTGGCCCATCTCCATGGTCATGATCTTGCCGAACGTCCTCACGCCCTGCTGCTACGTGCCGAGGGAAAACACTTTTGCGCAGGCGCCGACCTCAATTGGATGCGTAATCTGGCCCACGCCGATTTCGAGCACAATCGCGAAGACGCCCGGGTACTGGCCCGGCTGATGCAGACCCTCGACGAGCTCCCCTTCCCCACGGTAGCTCTGGTGCAGGGGGCCGCCTATGGCGGGGCGCTCGGCCTCATCTGCGCCTGCGATCTGGTGCTGGCCAGCGATGATGCGCGCTTCTGCCTCTCAGAGGTGAGCCTGGGTCTGGTGCCTGCGGTGATCAGCCCCTACGTGGTGCGCACCATGGGAATGCGTCAGGCGCGCCGCTACATGCTCAGTGCCGAGCCGTTCGATGCCATCACCGCCTGTCGGCTCAATGTGGCACATCAACTCTGCAAGCCGGATCAACTGCTGGTGGAGGGGCGGGCGCAGGCCCTTCGTCTGTGCCGCAACGGGCCGGAGGCGATGAAAGAGACCAAACGGCTGCTGGCGGCGATAGAGGCCCATCCTTCACGCCTGCACGAAGAGAGAACCGTCGAGACCATCGCCCGGGTTCGGGTGGGACTAGAAGCTCAGGAGGGGATGCAGGCCTTCTTCGACAAACGCCCTCCCGCCTGGCGCCCCCGTTTCAAGGATGAGACATGACCCACCACACTCAGATTAAGCGCCTGCTGATTGCCAATCGCGGCGAAATCGCCGTGCGCATCATCAAGACGGCGAAACGCCTCGGCATTCACACCATCGCCCTCTACTCCGATGCCGACGCCCATGCTATGCACACCCGTCTGGCCGATGAGGTCTGGCATCTGGGGCCCGCACCGGCCAGAGAGAGCTATCTCGACACCGGCAAGGTGCTGAAGATTGCCAAAGAGGCGCGCGCCGATGCCATCCATCCCGGTTACGGCTTTCTGTCGGAAAACAGCGATTTTGCCACCGCCTGCGAACAGCGCGGCCTGCGCTTTGTCGGCCCAAGCGGCGCCGCCATTCTCGCTATGGGCGATAAATCGGGCGCCAAGGCGCTGATGCAGGCTGCCGGTGTACCTGTGCTGCCCGGCTATCACGGCACGGATCAGCGGCCGGACTTTTTACGCGATCAAGCGAGCCAGATTGACTTCCCGCTACTTATCAAGGCCGCCAGCGGCGGCGGTGGCAAGGGGATGCGCCGGGTCGATCAGCTGGCCGACTTTGACGAGTCGCTGGCGGCAGTCAAACGGGAAGCCAAGGCCGCCTTTGGCGACGATCGGGTGCTGCTGGAGCGCTATCTGCCCCAGGCTCGCCATGTTGAGGTGCAGGTCTTTGCCGATAGCCTCGGCAACGCCATCTATCTGGGGGACAGGGACTGCTCCTTGCAACGACGCCATCAGAAGGTGATCGAAGAGGCGCCCGCCCCCGACATCCCTCCGGCTCTGCGCCGCGCCATGGGGGAGGCAGCCGTGGCCGCAGCCAAGGCCATCCACTATCAGGGGGCTGGCACCATCGAGTTCCTGCTCTGCAAGGATGAGTTCTTCTTTATGGAGATGAACACCCGGCTGCAGGTGGAGCATCCGGTCACCGAAGCGGTGACCGGGCAGGATCTGGTGGCTTGGCAACTGGCCGTGGCCGAGGGCAAGCCACTGCCACTCACCCAGGATGAGGTGGTGCTGCGCGGCCATGCGGTGGAGGCGCGCCTATACGCCGAGGATGTGGCGGCCGGTTTTCTGCCTGCCAGCGGGCCCATCCACTGGCTCCACTGGCCCGTTGGCGTGCGCATCGACACCGGCGTCACCGCTGGCGATGAGGTCAGCCCCTATTACGATCCCATGATCGCCAAGCTGATCGCCCACGGCCAGAGTCGCGCCGAGGCGTTCGCTCAACTGGCCGATGCGCTGGCGGCACTGGATCTCGGGCCGCTGGTGCACAACGGCCCGCTGCTGCTGCGCCTGTGTGAAGAGCCCGACGTCCTGGCCATGGGCCACCATACCCAGTGGCCCATTCCCACCACAGCACGGCCCATTCCTGAGCTCGCCTGGCCGCTGGCCGCCCTCTGGCTGGCGAGCCGCCCTGCGGGCACCTCCCCCTGGCAGCAAGCCTGCGGATTTCGGCTGGGACCGGATCGCTGCTGGACGGCGGCGGTGAGCATCGGTGATGAGCACCGGGTATTGACCCTTAACGATCATGGCGGCCAGTTCGAGTGGCAAGGGGAGACTCATTGCTACCAGAGAGGTGACGATCATATCCGGCTGCAGCAGGGTGGCTGCTGGCAACAGATCCCCATTCAGACGGTCGCAGGCTCGGAGGCAGCCTTCATCATGACCCTGGGGGGCCAGCGCATCCGCTTCGCGGCCGATGATCGGCAGCACAGCCACCACCATGAGCAGGCAAACGAGAAGGCGCAGGGCGCCATCGCGCCCATGCACGGCATAGTGGTAGCCGTGCTGGTCGAGCAGGGGCAAACGGTCAGCAAGGGGCAACCCCTGCTGGTACTGGAGGCGATGAAGATGGAGCACCAGTTGCGCGCAGAGCGGGACGGGGTAATTGAAGCCCTGCAGTGCAAACAGGGCGAGCAGGTAAGCCAGGGGACCGTGCTGGTGCGCTTTGCCGAAGAGACTGCTTCACAGGAGGAACACCCATGAACCGATCACAGGACGTCCGTGACGACAGGGTCAGTCTGGTGGAGATGGGGCCGCGCGATGGCCTGCAAAATGAAGCTGCGCCCCTCTCCTTGGTACAACGGCTGGAGTTGATCCAGCGACTGGCAGACAGCGGCCTGCAACGCATCGAGGTGGGTGCCTTTGTCTCTGCCAAAAAAGTGCCGCAGATGGCGGACTCCGCAGCGCTGTTCGAGGCACTGCCGCGCAAGGGCTCAACCCGTTACGGCGCTCTGGTGCCCAATCTGCAAGGCTTGCAGGCAGCCATTGCCGCCCGCGCCGACGAGATTGGCCTCTTCACCGCCTGCTCCGACGGTTTTACCCGCGCCAATATCGGCATCAGCGTGGAAGAGTCGCTGGTGCGCTTCGCCCCGCTGGTGCAGGAGGCGCGCCGCCTCGGCATCAAGGTGCGCGGCTACCTCTCCACCGTCATCGCCTGCCCGTTCGATGGCCCGACCCGGCCGAAACGGGTCGCAACCATGGCCGAGCAACTGCTGGATCTCGGTTGCCACGAAATTTCGCTGGGGGACACCATAGGCGTCGGCACTCCGGGCACCGTGGCCCCCATGCTGGATGCGGTGCTGCACGAGATCCCGGCGGGGCGACTCGCGGTCCATTTTCACGACACCTACGGCCAGGGGTTGGCCAACCTGCTACCCGCGCTGGAGCGCGGCATTCGCACCATCGACTGCTCGGTGGCGGGGCTTGGCGGCTGCCCCTATGCGCCGGGCGCTTCCGGTAATGTGGCGTCAGAAGAGGTGGTCTACCTGCTGCACGGCCTTGGCATGACGACGGGGGTGGACCTCGACACACTGGCGGCCACCGGCCAGTGGGTCAGCGAGCAGCTCGCTCGCCCCAACGGCTCGCGGGTCGGTCAGGCCCTGCACGCCAATGCCGAGCGGCTGCGTGCCCGCCTCTGCCAGCCACACGCCCAGCAACAGGAGTCATGACCATGTCCCGTTCCCTGCCCAGCAAGGAGATCACCTACAACATCTCGGAGCTGGCCCACGAATTCGATGTCACGCCGCGCACCATCCGCTACTACGAGGATGAGGGGCTGCTCACCCCGATGCGGGAGGGGCAAACCCGCATCTACAGCCATCGGGACAAGATCCGGCTCAAGTTGACCCTGCGCGGCAAACGGCTGGGGTTTAGCCTGGCCGAGATCCGCGAGCTGTTCGATATGTACGACACCGACAAATCGAGCAAAAACCAGCTCAACTCCATGATCAGCCTGATCGAAAGCAAGCGCAGTGCCCTGCACCAGCAACTGGAGGATATCCAGATGGTGATGGCCGAACTGGAAGCCGCCGAACAGCGCTGTGTTAATTCCCTTAACAGCTTGAAAACTGGCGCAGATTAACCGAATCTGGGAGCAAGCTATTGCCCTGGGGATCCCATGAGATATTGGTGCTGGTTTTTGCTCTTGTTCAGCCTCTCTGGCTGGAGCCATCCCCTCATCAAGGTTGGCGGATACCCCTATGCCCCCTTTGTGGTCAAACTCCCCGATTCCCGCTATGAAGGGCTGACGCTGGACCTCATCGCCAAGCTAAACGAGATCCAGCAAGAGGTAAGATTCGTGTTTGTTCCCACCTCGGCCGCCAACCGTTACAAGGCGCTCGATCTGGGCCGTTTCTCGCTGATGCTGTTTGAAGACACCAAGTGGGGCTGGGACACAGATAAATTCAAGATGACAGCCCCCTTCCTCGGTGGTGGCGAGGTCTATGTGGCCCTGAACAAAACGGGTCGGGATCAGCGCTTTTTCGATGACCCCTCTCGGCATCATCTTATCGGGGTGACCGGCTACCACTACGGCGTCGGCCAGTTCAATGCTGATCCTCTCTACCTGCAGCGCAAGCTCAATATCACCCTGGTCAAGGACAACGTCAGTGCCTTGCAAGCGCTACTCAAAGGGCGTGGCGAGGTAGCCATTCTCAACGTTTCGTACCTTAACCAGTATCTGCTGGCCCACCCCGACACCGCCGACCAGCTGCTGATCTCGCAGAAATGGGATCAACGATATCAACACCGCGCCATCCTTCACCCTGAGGCCCCCATTACCCCTGCCCAGCTGGAACAGTGGCTGGCAGCGCTGCAACAAAAGGGGGAACTGAATCGCCTTTGGACAAAGTACGGCGTACAACAGCACGCAACCCCATGATTACTATCCAGCTTTTCTGTACCATGGCGGGAACCAAATGGGAGTGCACCAAATGAACACCACCGAGCCCGCGTCCCCCAAGCTCCGCTTGCTGCGCTACCTTGCCTACGCTTTCCTGCTGCTTCTTATCCTGATCACCCTGCTGCTGTGGCAAACCCCCCGTCTGATCCAGCGCTATCTGCCCGGCTGGCTGGCCGAGCACTACGGCCTGCAGCTGACGCTGGGGGAAATTGACGTAGGTCTGCGCAACCCTTCTATCTCCCTCGGCACGACTGCCCTGCTCGATGCCAAGCAGCAGACCATCATCGGTTTTGAACAGCTCTTTATCACCCCAAACCTGCAAGCCAGCTGGCAGCAGAAAGGGATCGTGCTTTCCACCGTCACCCTGACCAAACCCGCGGTGCTGCTGCAACGGCTGACAGATAAAAAAGGAGATGTTCGACTCAATCTGACCGATGCGCTTGCCACCCTGCTCGCCCCTGTGCCCTCCCCCGAGCCCGAACCAGCCAGTGCACCGCTGCTGCTCGACATTGCCAGCGTCAATGTCACTGACGGCCATGTGCGCTATCAGGATCAGCGCAAGGAGAGCGAACCCGGCTGGTTGCCGCCCCTCAATCTGGAAAAAGTGACCCTCAAGCTCGATAACCTGCGCACCGAGGCAAATCACCCGACCGCCTATCAGCTGAACGCTGCCATCAACGGCAAAAGCAGCCTCGCTGCCCACGGCAAGCTCGATGTGATGAGCGGCATGGGTCAGGGCAAAGCGAGCCTCAAACAGGTCGATCTGAAACCCTTCGCCCCGCTCTGGGCACCCTATCTCAAGCTGGATCTGGCCAAGGGCCACGCCAATGCAGAGGTGGAATACCAGCTTAAAGAGGGCAAGCAAGGGGTACTGTGGCAATTGTCCAAAGGCAAGCTGACCCTAGACAACTGGCAGCTTAAAAAACACAAGGGCGACGAATTTGCCCGCTTCGGCCAGTTGGCCCTTAGCGAGCTGGCAGTCGATGGCCAGAAACAGTCGCTCCAGATCGGCAAGGTCACTCTGCAACAGCCCCTGCTCAAGGCCACCCTCAACCCACAGCAGGAGCTGGATCTGGCTGACTTGCTGATTGAACAGGCCCCCACCAAGCCCGTCAAAGAAGCCAACACCGCAAACGAGGTGGCCAACAATGCGGCGCCCAAGTCGGCACAACAAGCAAAGACAGCCGGTAACGGCAAGAAACAAGGGGCAGACAAACCCTGGCAGTGGCAGATCAAGCAGATCACCATCGACAAGGGCGATCTCACTCTCACCGAATCGAGCAGCGGCAAACCGCAGGCACGCCAGCTCTCCGGTCTCAAGCTGGCGTTGGGGCCACTGGGCAGCAAGGGGGAGCAACCGAGCAAACTGACTCTGGCCACCCAGTTCAACCAGAGCAGCCCCCTCGCCTTTGATGGCCAACTGACCCTGACTCCTTTCACCTTAAGCGGCGACATCAACCAGCAGGGGCTACCCCTGACGCTGGCACAGCCCTATCTGGCCGATCTGGTACGCATCAAGGTGCAAAACGGGCTGCTGAGCAGCAAGACCCGCCTTGATCTCGCCACCACCGCCCAGGGAGATCTCAGCAAGCTGACCCTGCAGGGGGGGCTCGATGTCAACGGGCTCAAGGTGGTCGATCGGGCAGACAATCAGCGGCTGCTGGAGTTCAACACCCTGGCTCTCACCGGTCTGACGTACGACGGCATCAGCCAGCAGATGCGGATCAAGGACATTGCCCTGAACAAGCCCTTCGCCCGCATCGAGATCAACGAAGATGGCACCACCAACCTGCAACAACTGCTGCTGCCGCAGCCGGCGGCAGCCAAAAGTACTCAAGCGGCGGCAGGCAGCAAGGCTCCCGACTTTCGTTTCACCATTGATCAGCTGCGCACCGAGCAGGGCAACCTGCGCTTTGCCGACCGCAGTCTGAGTCAGGATTTTGTGGCCGATATCGCCTCGCTGGGCGGCCAAAGTCGCCATATCAGCAATATTCCGGGGCAACGCTCCGATCTCGCCTTCAACGGCAAGGTGGATCGCTATGCACCGGTGACCATTCGCGGCGGTACCAACCTGCTGGTGGCCAACCCGATCCTCGACATCGCGGTCGCTTTCCACAATCTGGAGCTCACCACCTTTACCCCCTATTCGGGCACCTATGCCGGTTATGCCATCGACAAGGGGCAGCTCTCCATGAAGCTGCACTACAAGCTGGAGGGCAATCGGCTGGAGGGGGATAACGACATCACCATCAAGAAGCTGCAACTGGGCGAGAAGATCAAGAGCGATCAGGCCAAGGATCTGCCGCTGGGGCTGGCCATCGCCCTGCTGAGCGATGCCAACGGGGTGATACAGATGAACCTCAAGGTGAAGGGCGATCTCGATCAACCGGACTTCAGCATCGGCAATATCTTCTGGGATGTGCTGGGCAACACCCTGAGCAAGGCGATCACCTCCCCCTTCTCCCTGCTCGCCTCGCTGGCCGATGGCACCGAAGATCTCGACGAACTTCCCTTCCTGCCGGGGGATCCCGATCTCACCCCCACTCAGCAGGAGAAACTGGTCAAACTGGCGCAGGCCCTCAAGGATAGACCCAAGCTCAGCATGAACATTCGCGGCAAGGTCAACTTCAACGAGGAGCGCCCCATCCTGCAACGGCAAAAGCTTGAACGGGTACTAGCCAAGCTCACCGGCAATCAGGCGGATCTCGACCTGCTGGAACAGGACCCCGCCCTGCAAGAGGCTCTGGCCCAAGCCTATGAAGAGCGCTTTGGCGAAGATCTGGAAGATCTGGCGGACCGCCTCCATCTGGATGAAGAGAGCGCAGCACTGCGGGCCCAGGCGGTGATCCTGCTGCGGGATCAGCAGCTCATCACCGCCAAATCCCTGCGCAATCTCGCCATGCGCCGGGCGCAAAATACCAAGGAGTTTCTGGTCGACAGCCAGGGGATCGCCCCGGAGCGGCTGTTCGTGCTCGACAGCCAGGTCAAGGAAGAAGACAAGGAAGCCAAAGTGATCCTGACGCTGGATCAGTGACGCCGTTGCACTGCGCAAATGCGTAATAAAAATACAACCCCTCAACTATTTTGACACCTTTTGCTCACCAAACAGCCTGTCTTGGTGAGCATTTGGCCACTGATGCAAATAATCACGTAGTTTTTTTACGATTTATCCCCCTTGCCCCCTTGCGGGCGCGCCACAGCCTGCCTAAAATCGCGCGTCTTTTGTTAACCCCCACCTCTATTTTTGGAGAACGCCACGTGAGCGAAAAATTGGCCAACCCTGCCCCTCTGGGTCTGATGGGTTTCGGTATGACCACCATCCTGCTGAACATCCATAACGCAGGTTTCTTCCCCATCAGCGCCATGATCCTGGCCATGGGCCTGTGCTACGGCGGCATCGCCCAGATCATCGCTGGCATCATGGAGTACAAGCGTGGCAACACCTTCGGTGTGACCGCGTTCACCTCCTACGGCCTGTTCTGGCTGAGCCTGGTGTTCCTGCTGATCATGCCGACCATGGGTCTGGCCGAAGCCACTCCGCACGCCTACATGGGTTGGTATCTGCTGATGTGGGGCATGTTCACCCTGTTCATGCTGGTTGGCACCATCAACTACCCGCGCGCCAAGCAGTTCGTGTTCGCCTCCCTGACCGTGCTGTTCTTCCTGCTGGCCGCCCGTGACTTCACCGGCAGCACCCTGATCGGCACCATCGCCGGTTTCGAAGGCATCATCTGTGGCGCCAGCGCCATCTACCTGGCCATGGCCACCGTGATCAACGAACAGTTCGGCCGCACCGTGATGCCGATCGGCGATCACAAGAAAGCCGCCGCCGTACAGCTGAAAGCCGCTGCCTGATAGGCAAGCCACTCAGATTGTAAAAAAGGCACCCTCGGGTGCCTTTTTGCTATCTCGAATAACCATTCAACCGATCGGTTATCAGCTAAGTGACCCGGCGTCCACCTCCCCCGCCAGCAAGCGGGTCGCGGGAAAACGCTGCGCGGGATCCTGGCTAAAGAACTGGCTCAGTTGCCGGTATACCGCGGGATAGACCTGCTGCAGCCGCAGCGGATCGGTAAAGAAACACTCGCAACTGACGGCAAAAAATTCGGCGGGATGTTCAGCCGCATAGGGATCGATATCGGTCACTTCGTCCCGGTCGAGCTGCTGGCACAACTCGTCGAAGGCGCTCTGAAAGGCCTGTTGCCACAGCTGGCTGCTCATCTGCCCCGGCAATGGCGGCGCACCGTCCGCCTCACCGCCCAGCATATCGAGCTTGTGGGCCAGCTCGTGGATCACCAGATTAAAGCCGTCCCAGTCGCCATCTTGCTGCAGTTCGCTCCAGGCCAGCACCAGCGGCCCTTGCGGCCAGGATTCACCGGCGTTCTCCTCTTCAAACTCGCTCACCAGCCCGAACTCATCCTGTACTTCCTGACGCCGGGTCACGGGCTCGGGAATGATGATGATTTCGTGAAAGCCGCGATACCAGTCAAGGCCGAGGTGCAGAATAGGCAACGCCGCCTGCATCGCCAGCACCGCCTGTTGACGGCGGCTGAGCTCGACCCCGATCAGGGTCAGGGTCTTGCGCTTGAGTAGCTGTTGCCCCAACCCGATAAGCGTCGTCTGCTCGGTGTCGCTGAGCCCTTGCAAGATGGGCACTGCCGCCAGCGCCTGACGCCACAGTGCCAACTCATCCTCACTCATGGACGTTTGCGGGCGACCACCCAGCCATTTGAACCATCCCAGCACGCCTACTCCTTCTTTTGATACAAAAAACAGGTCACAGCAGTTTGACGAACCGTTTCGGCCGCTCCTGATAATCCTGCGCCAGATAAAAACGGTGAGCCGCCTCGCGCTTGAGACTGCTGGAAAGCTCCAGCTGGGCGCAACCTGCGGCCC
This sequence comes from Aeromonas sp. 604443, assembly GCF_049170315.1. Lineage (NCBI taxonomy): Bacteria > Pseudomonadati > Pseudomonadota > Gammaproteobacteria > Aeromonadales > Aeromonadaceae > Aeromonas > Aeromonas sp. 604443. The sequence continues at coordinate 302,950 of NZ_JAAKMI010000001.1, read as the reverse complement.
GCGCCATCGCTTCGGCGCCCTTGAGCAGGGCTGCGCCCACTCCCGCCCCTCTTGCCCCTTCATCGACAACCAGCGCCGAGATCAGGCCCCAAGCTGGTGCAACATGCAGCGGTGCCAGTTTGTGCCACACCAGCACACCGACCACTCTGTCGGCCAGGGAGGCGAGCAGCACAACGCTCGCGGGATCCGGCGCCAACAGGCGCGCCGTCACGTCAGCGCCTTCGGCAGGATATCCCAATTGGGTGAACAAGTGGGCGATGGCGCTCCCGTCGTCGGCCTCAGGGGGACGGATCGTCAACGTCTCAGGGTCATTTTTCATTGTTGGCCTCATGTTTGCTTTCCATTGTGTTACGCCCGTCACATTGTCTGGCGCAGATCAACAAGGAGGATCTCATCTTTACTCATAGAAAACGCTGCCTGCCATTATCCCCCCACCCTTGTCAATTCACAAATTTGCAACAAGGCAACATTTTTCGCTGGGAAGCACCGATACAACTCGATATGTTACAAACCATGCATGGCGCGTGTTTGCGCTCTGCTTAACCCCTCAACCTCGCGCTCATTTGTTAACTGGATTGTTAACAAACAGGGCCGAAAACAGTGACAGAGAGCGAGGCCAAGATCTCGCCAAGACAGCGCCACAAACACAGCAAAGGAGTTGTTGTACATGAATGAAATCGTCAATGCCATCAATGGTGTAATCTGGAGCCCTGCGCTCATCTACCTGTGTCTGGGGGTCGGTCTTTACTTCTCCCTGCGCACCCGTTTTTTGCAACTGCGTCATATCAAAGAGATGGTGCGCCTGATGTTTGATGGCAAGAGCACCGATGCCGGTGTCTCCTCCTTCCAGGCGCTGGCCATGACCCTGGCCGGTCGTGTGGGTACCGGTAACATCGCCGGTGTGGCCACCGCCATCACCTTCGGTGGCCCGGGCGCCCTGTTCTGGATGTGGATGGTTGCCTTCCTCGGCGCCAGCTCTGCTTTCGTGGAGTCCACCCTGGGTCAGGTTTACAAAGAGAAGATCAACGGTGAATACCGCGGCGGCCCGGCCTTCTACATCGAGAAAGGACTTGGCATGAAGTGGTACGCCTGGACCTTCGCCATCGCTACCGTCTTCGCCTGCGGCGTGCTGCTGCCGGGGGTGCAGGCCAACTCCATCGGTTCAAGCCTGCAGACCGCCTTTAATATCGATCCGAACGTCACAGCCGCCGGTCTGGCGCTGCTGCTCGGCTTTATTATCTTCGGCGGCGTCAAGCGTATCGCCAGCTTCGCCAGTACCGTGGTGCCCTTTATGGCGCTGGGCTACATCATCGTGGCTTGCGTCATCATCGCCCTCAATATCGGCCAGCTGCCGGGCGTGATCCTGCTGATCTGGAAGAGCGCCTTCGGTCTGGATGCCGGTTTCGGTGCCATTCTGGGTCTGGCCATCATGTGGGGCGTGAAGCGCGGGGTCTACTCCAACGAAGCGGGTCAGGGTACCGGGCCGCACGCCTCCTCTGCTGCGGCAGTGAGTCACCCGGCCAAGCAGGGTCTGGTGCAGGCGTTCTCCGTCTATATCGACACCCTGTTCGTCTGCTCCGCCACCGGCTTTATGCTGCTGATCACCGGTCTCTATAACGTACAAGGGCCGGACGGCGCCGCCATCTACACGGGTATTGCCGGTATCGCAGCAGGCCCGGGCTATGTGCAGACCGCTATGGAGAGCATGATGCCGGGCTTTGGCAGCATTTTCGTGGCTATCGCGCTGTTCTTCTTCGCGTTCACCACCATCGTTGCCTACTACTACATCGCCGAAACCAACATCGCCTACATCAACCGCAAGATAAATCGCCCCTGGCTCACCTTCTTGCTGAAGATTGCGCTGATGGCTGCCACCGTCTACGGCACCGTCAAGACGGCAGATCTGGCGTGGGGCATGGGTGATATCGGAGTCGGCCTGATGGCATGGCTCAACATCATAGCCATTCTGCTGCTGCAAAAGACCGCCTTCACCTGTCTGAAGGATTATGAAGCGCAGCAGGCACAAGGTATTGACCCCGTATTCCACCCGGAGAAGCTCGGCATCAAGAACGCCGATTACTGGGTGGGCAAACGCTCCGAAGAGAACTTGGAGCGGGAGAAATCGGGCCATCAGTTCGAGCCGGATCAGGATCGCAAGATCTCCTAAACCGACACGAAATAACCGTTCGATAAAAATGGCAGCCTCGGCTGCCATTTCTTTTTCCTGTCACCTCATCTCAGAGCGGATTGCGGCGCGGCCCGAAGGGCAGGCGCCAGCGAAACAGGCTGTTAAGGGTGGCCCGCCACTGATTGGGTCGCCCCAGGATCTGCTTTTGCAAGCGGGTCTCTTCCTTCAGCATCGCCTCATCGCTGCGGGCCCAGGCCTGACTGTAGAGCTGCTTGATCCCCGCCAGTGCATCCGGCGACTTGGTGATAAGAGTGCGGGCAAACTCCCGCGCCTCCACCAGCGGATCGGCGCAGACCCGACTCACCAGCCCGAGGGATTTGGCCTCGATGGCATCCAGCTCGCGCCCGCTCATGGCCAGCTCCATGGCGGTATCCACTCCCATCAGGTTGCGCATGGTGACGCTACCGCTCATATCGGGAATGATGCCCCACTTGATCTCCATCACCGAGAAGCGGCAATCGGGGGTGCTGAAGCGAAAATCGGCGCCGAGCGCAATCTGCAAGCCACCGCCAAAACAGACTCCCTGGGTCACCGCAATCACCGGCACCGGCAGCTGGTGCCAGCCATAGGCAACCCGCTGGGCCAGATTGGTCGCCTCGTCTGCTTCACGCTTGAGAATATCGAGCGCCGCTACCGGCTGTCTCAGCATGGATTTCACATCCAGCCCGGCGCAGAAGGCTCGCCCCTCGCCATGCAGGATCACCGCCCGCAGCCCCTTGTGCCGGGCGAGCTGCGTCAATGTCTCATCGATGGCGCTGAACATGGCGCGGTCCAGCGCATTGAGTTTGTCCCCCCGCGTCAGCATCACTTCGGCAATCCCGTCGTGGATCTCGCACTTGATCCTTGGTTTTTCCATCTCCCTTGTCCTCCCCTTGATCCCTGAAACTGACTCACTGGTCATACCACCACGTTATCAGAGTGTGAACAGGCGGTACAGCTGAGACTAAAGTCGGCTGGTCGCCTCCCCCTCCCTTTGTCACACTGGGAGCTGCATGAGTGCCGCAAGCCAGCAGAGGACGCTGTCATGTCAACCCTGTTCAATTTTGCCAGACCACCGTTCGACCGACTGGATGAGGAGGCGCGCGAGCGGCTCTCCCGCCACCTCTCGCTCTGCTATTTTCGGGCCGGGGATCTGCTGCTCAAGGAGGGGGACGAGCCTCCCGGCCTCTATCTCATCATCAAGGGGGCGGTGGAAGAGTCGGCCCCTCACCACCAGTTTGGTGATTACGGGGTCGATGACCTGTTCGATGTGCGCGCCCAGTTTGACGGCCGCTGCCGCCACCGCTTCACCGCGCTGGAAGATAGCCTCTGCCAACTCATTCCTCGCCACACATTTCTGACGCTCTGTGAGCAGGATCCGCAGTTTGCCAGCTACTTCACCGCCAATCTGGCCGAGCGCCAACGCCAGCAGGAACAACGCGAACAACTGGGGCAGAAGAATCTGGCGGAGTTTATCCTGACACGCATCGAACCGGGCCACCTGCAGGCACCGCTTATCGTCGACAGCAAGTTGTCACTGCTGGCGGCGACCGAAGCCATGGTGAGCAAGGGGACCGATTGCCTGCTCTACCCAGCCCACGACGGCTCCCTCACGCTGGCAACCCGCAAGACCTTGCTCCATGCCCTGACCCTCAAGGGATTGCCGCTGACGGCCCCCCTCTCGGTGCTGACCCCCACGCCGCTCATCGGTCTGCCGCTGGAGAGCTATCTGTTTGATGCCCTGCTGCTGATGACCCGCCATCGCATCAAGCGACTGGTGGTGTGGCGCGGCAACGAAGTGGCGGGGATCCTGCAACTGACCCAGGTGCTGGGGCTCTTCTCTACCCACTCCCACGTGCTGACCCTGCGCATTGCCCGCGCCGACAGCCTGCCGGCGCTGGAGGCGGTCGCCCGCGAGCAGCAACAATTGACCCGCTCGCTGTTTGCCCAAGGGATCCACACCGCCTTTTTGATGAAACTGATCGCCACCATCAATGAACAGCTGATCGCCAAAGCCTTTGCGCTGGTGATCCCCCCCGAGGTGCAGGATAAGGTCTGCCTGCTGATGCTGGGCTCGGAGGGGCGCGGCGAGCAGATCCTCAAAACCGATCAGGACAACGCCCTGATCCTGCCAGAGGGGCTGACATGGCCCACCCAGACAGCCGATCTGGCCGAATTCAGCGGCCTGCTGGAGCGACTCGGCTACCCGCTGTGCCCCGGGCAGGTAATGGTGAACAATCCGGCCTGGGTAAAAACAGGCGATGAGTGGCAAAGCGCCATTGCCAGCGCCTGCACCACGGCCAGTGAGGAGGAGCTGCTCTGGCTCGCCACCCTGGCCGATGCTCACCCCATCGCGGGGGATCGACAGCTGCATCTGCCTGTTGCCAGAGCGCTGCGCGAGCAGTTGGCGGACAGGCGGAATCTGCTGGCGGAGATGGTGCGACCGGCGGTGGCCTTCCATGCCCCCCTCACCCTGTTTGGCAGGCTGGAGCAGCCACCTGAAGGGCTGGATCTGAAGCGAGGCGGCCTGTTTCCACTGGTACACGGCATCCGCATGCTGGCCCTTGAGGAGGGCATACTGGAAACCTCGACCCTGGGGCGCATCGACGCGCTAGTGGCCGCCGAGCGGCTCAGTGCCGACTATGGCAGCAATCTGGCGGAGGCGTTCCGGCTCTTTATTCGGCTGAGGCTGCGCAGCCAGCTCAAGGGGGGCAATAGTCGGGTGCAGACAAGCGAGCTTAGCCACAGCGAGCGGGATCTGTTGCGTCAGGCGCTGCATCAGGTGAAGAAATTCCAGCAGTGGCTCACCTTGCACTTTCGTCTGAGACAATAGTCATGTTGAGCCGCGCTCGACGATACTGGTATGGCCGTGCGTTCCGAACTGGCGAGTTCGCGCCGCTCTTTGCCACCCCACCGGAAGATGAACGGATCGCCCTCGATTTCGAGACCACCAGTCTCGATCCCGAGCAGGCCGAGATCGTCTCCATCGGGGCGGTGCGCATTCAGGGCAACCGGCTGCTGACCGGTGAGGCCCTCGCCATCAAGGTACAGCCACCGGCCAGCCTGACCAGCCAATCTGTGGTGATCCACGGTCTGCGCCATCAGGATCTGCAACAGGGAATGGAGCTGGAAGCCGCGCTGCGCCTGCTGCTCGACTATATCGGCCCGCGCGAACTGGTGGGCTATCACCTCGCCTACGATCTGCGTATTCTCAATCTCGCCTGCCAAAAATTGTGGGGATTGACCCTGCCCCAGCGAGGGATCGAGGTGAGCCAGCTTTATCATGACCACCTCTATCGCCGCTACCCCGATGCTGCGATTGACCTCCACTTGAGTGCCATCTGCCGTCACTTGGCGCTGCCCCCCCTGCCCGCCCACGATGCCCTTGCCGATGCCACCACGGCCGCGCTTATCTACCTGCGCCTGACCTGCGGCTCGCCGCTCACTTATCCCAAAGTCTAATTGTCGAGAAATAACATTTAATTCACATTTTGCTTACATGAGCAGATTGCCTGCTCGTCGGGGTTACCCCATCCACCGCTGACACTCATGTCATGGAGAACTGCAATGGAACAGCAAAGCTATCTGAGGATCCAGCAAGATCCCAACTTCCAGGAGCTGGTCGCCAAGCGCCAGCGTTTTGCCTGGGCCCTCTCGGCTCTGATGCTGGGACTCTACCTGGCGTTTATTCTGCTCATCGCCTTTGCCCCCGGTTGGCTGGGCACCCCCTTGAGCGAAGGTTCGACCATTACTCGCGGCATTCCTGTCGGGGTAGGATTGATCCTCTCCTCCTTCGTGTTGACCGGCGTCTATGTCTTTCGCGCCAACGGCGAGTTTGATGAACTGAACCAGAAGATCCTCAAAGGGGTGCAATCATGAAAGGCAAGTTGCTGCTGTTGACCTCACTGGCCTCCTCTCCCCTGCTGGCGGCCGATGCAATCTCTGGCGCCGTGGAGCGTCAGCCCCTTAATGTCGCCGCCATCGTGATGTTTCTGGTGTTTGTGGCCGCTACCCTGTTCATCACCTACTGGGCCTCCAAGCGCAACCGCTCGGCTTCCGACTACTATGCGGCCGGTGGCCGTATCACCGGCTTCCAGAACGGTCTGGCCATCGCCGGTGACTATATGTCCGCCGCCTCCTTCCTCGGGATCTCCGCGCTGGTCTACACCTCCGGCTACGATGGCCTGATTTACTCCATAGGTTTTCTGGTGGGCTGGCCCATCATTCTGTTCCTGATCGCCGAACGGCTGCGCAACCTCGGCAAATACACCTTCGCCGATGTCGCCTCATATCGTCTCAAACAGACTGAAGTGCGCACCCTCTCCGCCTGCGGTTCGCTGGTGGTAGTCGCCCTCTACCTGATCGCCCAGATGGTCGGTGCCGGCAAACTGATCGAGCTGCTGTTTGGCCTGCAATACCATGTGGCCGTGGTGCTGGTTGGTATCCTGATGGTGCTCTACGTGCTGTTTGGCGGCATGCTGGCCACCACCTGGGTGCAGATCATCAAGGCAGTGATGCTGCTCTCCGGTGCTAGCTTCATGGCCATCATGGTCATGAAATCGGTCAACTTCGACATCGGCGCCCTGTTTAGTGAAGCGGTCAAAGTGCACGAGAAAGGCTCCGCCATCATGAGCCCGGGCGGGCTGGTCTCCGACCCCATCTCCGCCATATCGCTCGGTCTGGCATTGATGTTCGGTACCGCCGGCCTGCCCCATATCCTGATGCGCTTCTTCACCGTGAGCGATGCCAAAGAGGCGCGTAAATCGGTGTTCTACGCCACTGGCTTTATCGGTTACTTCTACATTCTCACCTTCATCATCGGTTTTGGCGCCATCCTGCTGGTAAGCACCAATCCGGCCTTCAAGGATGCCACCGGCGCCCTGCTGGGCGGCACCAACATGGCAGCCGTCCACCTGGCTGATGCAGTGGGTGGAAGTCTGTTCCTCGGCTTCATCTCTGCCGTGGCATTTGCCACTATTTTGGCGGTAGTTGCCGGATTGACCCTGGCCGGTGCCTCTGCGGTCTCCCATGACCTCTATGCCAGCGTGTTGAAGAAGGGCAAGGCCAACGAGACCGATGAACTGCGCGTCTCCAAGATGACGACTCTGGTGCTGGGTGTGGTTGCCATTGGTCTGGGGATCCTGTTCGAGAAGCAGAACATCGCCTTCATGGTCGGTCTGGCCTTCTCCATCGCCGCCAGCTGCAACTTCCCGGTGCTGTTCCTCTCCATGTTCTGGTCACGCCTGACCACCCGTGGCGCCGTCTACGGTGGCTGGCTGGGACTGGCGAGCGCAGTGACCCTGATGATCCTGGGTCCGACCGTGTGGGTGAAAGTGCTGGGCCATGCCCAGGCCATCTTCCCCTACGAATACCCTGCCCTCTTCTCCATGGGGTTGGCCTTCATCGGGATCTGGTTCTTCTCCATCACCGACAGTTCCCAGAACGCCGCCGACGAGCATGCCAAGTTCCTGCCGCAGTTCGTTCGCTCCCAAACCGGGCTGGGGGCCTCTGGCGCAACTTCCCACTAACAGATCAAGTTCATCCTTCCAAGCCGGCTTCAAGCCGGCTTTTTTTATTGCCCATCAATCGGCTGCACGCCCCGCTTGCCCCGATCAAGATCACACTTCTCGCTAAAACTTTCGGGGGATCTGTGCCATAATGCGCGCCATTTGACAGACCAATCGGGACACATACCTTGTTAAGCAGCAACAACATCACCATGCAGTTCGGCGCCAAGCCGCTGTTTGAGAACATCAACGTCAAGTTTGGCGGCGGCAACCGCTATGGCCTTATCGGCGCCAACGGCTGTGGCAAGTCCACCTTTATGAAGATCCTCGGTGGTGATCTGGAGCCCACTGGCGGTAATGTGAGCCTGGACGTCAACGAGCGCATCGGTAAGCTGCGTCAGGATCAGTTCGCCTACGAAGATATGCGCGTACTGGACGTGGTCATGATGGGTCACACCGAGCTGTGGGCGGCTATCGCCGAGCGCGATGCCATCTACGCCAACCTCGAAGCCACCGACGAAGACTATATGAAGGCCGCCGAGCTGGAAGGTCTGGTTGCCGAGTATGACGGCTACACCGCCGAAGCGCGCGCAGGCGAGCTGCTGCTGGGTGTCGGCATTCCCCTTGAGCAGCACAACGGCCCAATGAGCGAAGTGGCCCCAGGCTGGAAACTGCGGGTGCTGCTGGCACAGGCCCTCTTCTCCAACCCTGACATCCTGCTGCTGGACGAACCGACCAACAACCTGGATATCAACACCATTCGCTGGCTGGAGCAGGTGCTCAACGAACGTGAAAGCACCATGATCATCATCTCTCACGACCGTCACTTCCTGAACTCCGTCTGTACCCACATGGCGGATCTGGACTACGGCGAGCTGCGCGTCTACCCGGGCAACTACGACGACTACATGCTGGCCGCCACCCAGGCGCGCGAGCGTCTGCTGGCCGACAACGCCAAGAAGAAGGCCCAGATCGCCGATCTGCAATCCTTCGTCTCCCGTTTCAGCGCCAACGCCTCCAAGTCCCGTCAGGCGACCTCCCGTCTCAAGCAGATCGACAAGATCAAGATTGAGGACGTCAAGGTCTCCAGCCGCCAGAACCCCTTCATCCGCTTCGAGCAGGACAAAAAGCTCTATCGCAACATCCTGGAAGTGGAAGGTGTATCCAAGGGTTATGGCGACGGTCCCCTGTTCAAGGGCCTCAACATGATGATGGAAGTGGGCGAGAAGGTCGCCATTCTGGGTACCAACGGTATCGGTAAATCCACTCTGATCAAGACCCTTGTCGGCGCACTGGCACCGGATACCGGCACCATCAAGTGGTCCGAGAACGCCCAGATCGGTTACTACGCTCAGGATCACGCCGAAGACTTCGACACTGATCTCAACGTGTTCGACTGGATGGCCCAGTGGAAACAGGAGAACGAAGACGAGCAGGCTGTACGCTCCATACTGGGCCGTCTGCTCTTCTCTCAGGACGACATCAAGAAGCCGGTCAAGGTGCTCTCCGGTGGTGAGCAGGGTCGCATGCTGTTCGGCAAGCTGATGATGCAGCGCCCCAATATCCTGATCATGGATGAGCCGACCAACCACCTGGACATGGAATCCATCGAATCCTTGAACATGGCGCTGGAGCTCTACCAAGGGACCCTGATCTTCGTCTCTCACGACCGCGAATTCGTCTCCTCTCTGGCGACCCGTATCCTAGAGCTGACCGAAGATGGCATCCGCGACTTCGGCGGCACCTACGAGGATTACCTGCGCACCCAGGGCGTGGTGTAACCCCCGCCTTGCAAGCTCGCAATGAAAAACCGGCACACACGTGCCGGTTTTTTTATATTCCGTATTTAGACGACTGAGATGGCGTATAGCCGCGGTGTGACTGCACGCCACAGAGTAGAGAGCAGAGCTTAAATATCCCCCTCTTGCCCACAGATAAAAAAACGGCTCCATCACGGAGCCGTTTTCAATGGATTGCGCAGTGCCGATTACTCGACGGTTGCTTCCACACTGGTGAAGTACTCGATCTTGGCAGCTTTGCGCAGCTCGTCGATCAGAGACTTGTAATCTACCTGGGCTTTGCCCTGACCCAGCTGAGCTTGCAGCATGGCGGCCATGCCGGATGCGGTGGCAGGGACGTTGACCTTGTCCAGCGCAACTACAACGCGGTCACCATTGGTCTCGGCAACCAGAGCCACGCTCGGCTTGCCGTCGACCGGATGAGGCAGTGTGAACGCCTGGGCAATCAGGTTCTGATCCAGCTCGCGATCGAAGCGGGCAACCCCTTTGTGGGTCTCCACTTTCAGACCGAGTGCAGTCAGATCGGCGGTGATGCTCTCACCGACTTTCAGCTTGTCCAGCAGGCCCTGGGCCTTGCCACGGGCTACTTCGCTAGCCTTGTCATGCTTGATGGCGGCAATCACCTGCTCTTTCACCTCGGCCAGCGGCTTGACCGCTTTGGGCTTGTGACCAGTGATGTGCAGCACCAGCGCCTTGCCGTCAGCCAGCTCGATCACGTCAGAGTTGGTGTTGTCATCGCGCAGCTGTTCGGAAAACGCCACGGAGAGCACCTTGGGATCGTTCAGCGGAGCCGGAGCAGTCGCCTGGGTGAAGAAATCGGAAGATTGAACCTTCATCCCCATGGCATCAGCGGTCAGATCCAGCGAGTCCGGGTTTTCGAAGCTGTTGTCAGCCATCTTCTGCTGCTCGGCGAAGAACTTCTCCTTGGCCTTGTCAGCTTGCAGACGAGTGATGGTCTCTTCTTTCACATCGGCAAACGGCTTGGTCTGGGCTGCTTCAACCCCCAGCAACTTGATGATGTGGAAACCGAACGGGCTCTTCACCACGCCGGAGAGATCGCCAGCCTTGTTCAGGGCGAACGCGGCTTTCTCGAAGGCCGGATCCATCACCCCTTTCTCGAACCAGTCCAGCTCGCCGCCTTTTTTGGCAGAGAAGGTATCGGAAGAGTCAGCCTTGGCCAGCGCAGCGAAATCATCACCCGCCTTGGCTTTGGCCAGCACGGCTTCTGCTTTCTGCTCGGCCGCTTTCTCATCCTTGCCAAACGGGATAAGGATGTGAGCCACGTGGCGACGCTCGGCACGCTGGAACAAGTCCTGATGCTGGTCGTAGTAATCCTGGGCATCCTGCTCGGTGACCTTGATATCCTTGGCGAGGTTGGCAGCGTCCAGCAGCAGATAGTCGACCTTGACCTGCTCGTCGTTCATGAAACGGGCGCCATTGGTCTTGTAGTACTGCTCCAGCTCGTTGTCGGAGACCTGAACATCAGCCATGTAGTTGGCGGCAGCCAGACGCACCAGACGCAGATCGCGAGTCTGGTTGTAGAGCTTGTCGAGCTGCTCCGCTTCGCCCTTGAGGGAGAATTCGGTGCCCAGCAGGGCGCTCATCAACTGTTGACGCACCATGTCCTGACGCAGGGAGTCACGGAACATTTCAGGAGTCATGCCGGCACGACGGATCAGCTGCAGATAGCGGTCATTGTTGAACTTGCCGTTCTCGGCAAATTCCGGCATGGCCACGATGGCTTGCTTGATCTGCTCATCGCTGACGCGCAGACCCAGTTCACGGGCCTTGCTGTCCAGCAGCGCCTGATCGATCAGGCGATCCAGCACACCGCGGCGGAACTGTTTCATGTAATCGGGGTTCGCGGCCAGCTGGCTGAATGCCTCTCCCATCTGGGATTCCATGCGGGCGCGCTCGTTGCGGTAGGCATTTTCCAGTGCGGTTGCACTGATCTCGGTGCCATTGACGGTGGCGGGGGCGGTACGGGCCGGGCCGTTCAGGTAACTACCTACACCAGCCAAGGCAAAGGAGAGGATGATCAGGCCCAAGATAACCTTGGCTACCTTGCCCTGCGCCCCTTCGCGTAGTTTATCCAACATCATGTTTGTACTTATGCTCCCGAACTCGATGGGCGTAAACAATAAAAAGGCGCACCGATTGCGATGCGCCTTGGTCAATCAGTATGAGAGAAGACTCTCTAACTTGTCTGGTCTGCGACCAAGGACGGTAGCCGACGGATATCAGCGACCGACTTAGTTAACAGCGTCTTTCAGGGCCTTACCGGCTTTGAAGGCAGGAACTTTACCAGCAGCGATTTCGATGGTCGCGCCAGTCTGCGGGTTACGGCCTGAACGGGCAGCACGCTCGCGTACAGCGAAAGTACCGAAACCAACCAGAGCAACCTGGTCACCCTCTTTCAGCGCTTCACCAACAGCATCAATGAAGGCATCCAACGCACGGCCAGCGGCAGCTTTGGAGATATCGGCACCGTCTGCAATCTTGTCAATCAGTTGAGATTTATTCACTCTTATATTCCCCTTTTATCGAACACCGCTGCGGCGCTGATTTCCCTGGCCACAACAAGTGGAGGTTTTATAGCAAGCCTCCTGATCAGTTGCAAGTGACAATCTGGCGCAAACCCGCGCCACACAAAGCATTGCGACTCATCACGAGTACCCGATCGGTGGTCAAGGCTACTTCCGTTATCGGGCGCATGCAAGCCTTAACCACCCGTCGAATGCGCCAAATTTGCGGCGCATCAACATTTACACGACAGAAACGCGCTCAAACCCCTGCGGATTGTCCTGCAACGCCAATTCCAGCACCTCGTCAATCCAGCGAACCGGATAAATTTCAAGGTCTTGTTTGACGTTTGCCGGGATCTCCTCAAGGTCACGCTCGTTCTCTTTCGGAATAAGCACTCGCTTGATGCCGCCACGATGGGCTGCCAGCAACTTCTCCTTGAGACCGCCGATGGGCAGCACTTCGCCGCGCAAGGTGATCTCCCCTGTCATCGCCACATCAGCACGAACCGGATTACCGGTCAAGCTGGAGACCAAGGCAGTACACATGGCGATACCGGCGCTCGGACCATCTTTGGGGGTGGCCCCTTCCGGTACGTGCACGTGGATATCGCGCTTCTCGTAGAAGTCGGCATTGATCCGCAACTTCTCGGCACGGGTACGCACCACCGTCATGGCCGCCTGAATGGACTCCTGCATCACTTCACCGAGAGAACCGGTATAAGTTAGCTTGCCTTTGCCCGGCATGTTGGTGGTCTCGATGGTAAGCAGATCGCCCCCCACTTCGGTCCACGCCAGACCACATACCTGACCAATCTGGTTCTGGTCGGTGGCTTTACCGTAATCGAAACGCTGTACCCCGAGGAACTCCTTGAGGTTGGCCTGATTGACCTGAACATGCTTGATGCTCTTGTCCAGCAGGATGCGCTTGACCGCTTTGCGACAAATCTTGGAGATCTCGCGCTCCAGACCACGAACCCCCGCCTCGCGGGTGTAGTAACGGATCACCCCGACCAGGGCAGAATCCTCGATGGTGATCTCGGACTCTTTCAGACCGTTGCGCTGGATCTGCTTGGCAACCAGATGCTGCTTGGCAATGTTGAGCTTCTCATCTTCGGTGTAACCGGAGAGACGGATCACCTCCATCCGATCCAGCAACGGACCCGGGATGTTCATGGAGTTGGAGGTGGCCACGAACATGACGTCCGACAGGTCATAATCCACTTCCAGATAGTGATCGTTGAAGCTGTTGTTCTGTTCCGGATCAAGCACTTCCAGCAAGGCAGAGGCGGGATCGCCGCGCATGTCCGAGCTCATCTTGTCGATCTCGTCGAGCAGGAACAGCGGATTCTTCACACCGACTTTCGCCATCTTCTGGATGAGTTTGCCAGGCATGGAACCGATATAGGTACGGCGGTGACCACGGATCTCCGCTTCGTCACGCACCCCACCCAAGGCCATCCGCACATATTTGCGGCCTGTCGCCTTGGCGATGGATTGGCCCAACGAGGTCTTGCCCACACCGGGAGGCCCAACCAGACAGAGGATGGGGCCCTTGAGCTTGTTCACCCTTGCCTGTACCGCCAGATATTCGAGGATGCGATCCTTGACCTTCTCGAGGCCATAGTGATCGGCATCCAGCACCTCTTGCGCCTTGCCAAGGTCTTTCTTGACCTTGGATCGCGCCTTCCACGGCACCTGTACCATCCAGTCCACATAGCTGCGAACCACGGTAGCCTCGGCGGACATGGGAGACATCATCTTCAACTTGGCAAGCTCGGCCTGGGCCTTTTCACGGGCATCTTCCGGCATGCCAGCCTCTTCAATCTTGCGATTGAGGGCTTCAAACTCATCCGGGCTATCTTCCAGCTCACCCAGCTCTTTCTGGATGGCCTTCATCTGCTCGTTGAGGTAATACTCGCGCTGACTCTTTTCCATCTGCTTCTTGACGCGAGTACGGATGCGCTTCTCGACCTGCAGCAGGTCAATTTCCGACTCCATCATCGCCATCAGGAATTCGATGCGCTCGGAAACCGAGACGATCTCCAGCACCTTCTGCTTGTCTTCCAGCTTGAGCGGCATGTGGGCCGCCATGGTGTCAGCCAGACGCGCAGCATCGTCGATCGCCGAGATCGAGGTCAGTACCTCGGGCGGGATCTTCTTGTTGAGCTTGATATAGCCTTCAAACTGGCCGATGGCGGAGCGAACCAGCACTTCCTGATCCTTCTCCTCAATGGCTTGGGAGGGGATGTATTGGGCCTCGCAGACAAAGAAATCCTTGTCGTCGATCATCCGCTCCAGGCGGGCACGCTGTCCCCCCTCTACCAACACCTTGACGGTGCCGTCCGGCAGCTTGAGCATCTGCAGAATATTGGCCACTGTCCCGACGGTGAAGATCTCCTCCACCGTTGGCTCATCGGTTGACGCATCCTTCTGGGCCACCAGCAGAACTTTCTTGTCCTGCTCCATGGCCGCTTCCAGACAGCGAATGGATTTTTCCCGCCCCACAAAGAGTGGAATGACCATGTGGGGATAAACCACCACGTCACGAAGAGGCAGGACGGGAATCTCGATGCGTTCTGAACGCTCTAGGTTCATATATGTCCTCTCGGCTTGTTATACCGTTGGCAAAGCGCTTGGCTGAGTATATGGGGGCGCTGAGATGAGATTCAATCGCCGAAACCGTAAAAAGCATGAAAGGGGCAAAAAGCCCCTTCCATTTGATTAAAAATCAGACATTTACTCTGATGCAGCAGCCTGGGTTTCGGGATTTTCGTAGATCATCAAGGGCGCGGAGTCCCCTTTGATCACGGTCTCGTCGATCACCACCTTGCTGACCCCTTCCAGAGAAGGCAGGTCATACATGGTATCCAGCAACACGGCTTCCACGATGGAACGCAGACCACGAGCACCGGTTTTACGCTCCATCGCCTTGCGGGCAATGGCGTTGAGTGCGTCGTCACGGAACTCCAGCTCGACCCCTTCCAGATCGAACAACGCAGCGTACTGTTTGGTCAGCGCGTTTTTCGGCTCTTTCAGGATCTGGATAAGCGCAGACTCGTCCAGCTCGGTCAGGGTCGCGACCACCGGCAGACGGCCGATGAACTCGGGGATCAGACCATACTTGATCAGATCTTCCGGCTCTACCTTGGCGAAGGTCTCGCTCAGGGTGGCCTTGGCATCCTTGGATTTCACCTCGGCGCCAAAACCGATACCGGTTCCCTTCACGGAACGCTGCTCGATCACCTTGTCCAGACCGGCAAAGGCACCGCCACAGATGAAGAGGATCTTGGAGGTATCAACCTGCAAGAACTCCTGCTGCGGATGCTTGCGACCACCTTGCGGCGGCACGGAAGCGATGGTCCCTTCGATCAGCTTGAGCAGTGCCTGCTGTACCCCTTCCCCGGAGACATCGCGGGTGATGGAGGGGTTGTCCGACTTGCGGGAGATCTTGTCGATCTCGTCGATATAGACGATGCCACGCTGGGCTTTCTCTACGTCGTAGTCGCACTTTTGCAGCAGCTTCTGGATGATGTTCTCCACGTCCTCGCCCACATAACCGGCTTCGGTCAGGGTGGTCGCATCGGCCATGGTGAACGGCACATCCAGCAGACGAGCCAGAGTCTCGGCCAGCAGGGTTTTACCGCTACCGGTCGGGCCAATCAGCAGGATGTTGGATTTGCCGAGCTCCACACCACTGTTTTCGCCGCTGTTGCGCAGACGCTTGTAGTGGTTGTAGACGGCAACGGCCAACACCTTCTTGGCGTACTCCTGCCCGATCACATAGTCATCGAGATGAGCGCGGATCTGATGAGGGGTCGGCAGCTCGTTACCATCGCGCTTGGGCGAGATCTCGCGGATCTCTTCGCGGATGATGTCGTTGCACAGCTCGACACACTCATCACATATGTAGACGGAAGGGCCAGCGATCAGCTTGCGCACTTCATGCTGGCTTTTGCCGCAAAAAGAGCAGTAGAGCAGCTTATCACCCTCACCCTTGCGTTTCTCTGTCATTCAGCAACCTCGTTTTATCAATAGAGGATGGATCGGCCTGTTGAGTTTACAACAGACCGGGACACCCTGCTCAGCTACGCTGGCTCAGGACACCGTCTACCAGACCATAGGCCACGGCCTGCTCGGCGGACATGAAGTTGTCACGATCGGTGTCACGCTCGATGGTAGCCATGTCCTGACCGGTGTGGAACGCCAGGCGCTCGTTCAGGGTATTTTTAATCTTCAGGATCTCCTGGGCGTGGATCTGGATATCAGATGCCTGACCCTGGAAGCCACCCAGCGGCTGGTGGATCATCACACGGGCATTAGGCAGGCAGAAACGCTTGCCCTTGGCGCCACCGGCCAGCAGGAAGGCACCCATGGAGCAGGCCTGCCCCATGCAGACGGTGCTGACATCCGGCTTGATGAACTGCATGGTGTCGTAGATGGACATGCCCGCAGTCACCGAACCACCCGGCGAGTTGATGTAGATATAGATGTCCTTGTCCGGATTCTCGGACTCGAGGAACAGCAGCTGGGCAACCACCAGATTAGCCATGTGATCTTCAACCTGACCAGTCAGGAAGATCACCCGCTCTTTCAGCAGACGGGAGTAAATATCGTAGGAACGTTCACCCTTGGCAGTCTGTTCGACCACGATGGGGACCAGCGCATTGCTGGGAGAATCGGTCATATCGTTATAGTTCTTGTACATAAGGCATTGTCCCTAAAATAAAATGGCCCGAGTGGAGATCACACGAGCCATTATACTTAACAGTCTTGACCTTAAGTCAAATGTTCTTAGGCAGCGGCGCCAGACTTGTTGATCACTTCGTCAAAGGCAACTTCTTTTTCGGTCACTTGCGCTTTGGACAGGATCAGGTCGATGGCTTGATCTTCTACTGCCAGGTTACGAACGCCGTTCAGCATCTGTTCGTTCTTCTGATAGTACTCGATCACTTCCTTCGGATCTTCGTAGGCAGTCGCCATGGACTCGATGATGCTGTTTACACGGGCATCGTCAGCCTTGATCTCGTTGGTGCGGATCACGTCTCCCAGCAGCAGGCCTACGCGTACACGACGCTCGGCTTGAGCCTGGAACAGTTCAGCCGGCAGCTCGGGAGCGTTACCGCCCTGGAAACCACCGAAGCGCTGCAGAGCCTGCTGACGCAGAGCATCGATCTCTTGAGCAACAGCTGCTTTCGGCAGGTCGATTTGGTTGGCTTCAACCAGACCGTTCAGAACCTGCTCTTTCACGCTGTTTTTCAGGGCTTGAGCCAGTTCGCGCTCCATGTTCTTGCGCACTTCGGCTTTCAGCTCTTCAACAGAACCGCTCTCGATACCGAAACGCTTGACGAACTCTTCGGTCAGCTCAGGCAGGATCTGCTCTTCAACCTTGATCAGCTTGGAAGCGAACTTGGCTTCTTTGCCTTTCAGGTTTTCAGCGTGGTAGTCAGCCGGGAAGGTCACTTCAATGGTGAACTCGTTGCCCGCTTTCTTGCCCAGGATGGCGTCTTCAAAGCCCGGGATCATGCGGCCAGCGCCCAGCACCAGGTTGAAGCCTTCAGCTTTGCCGCCGTCGAACTCTTCACCGTCGATGGAACCGACGAAGTCCATGGTCACACGCATGCCATTGGCAGCGGCAACATCGGCATCAGCCCAGGTAGCGTGCTGCTTGCGCAGGGTGTCGATCATGTTGGCCAGATCTTCATCCTTCACGGTCGCAACCGGCTTCTCGACCTTGATGGTCTCGAGACCTGCAACTTCGAACTCCGGGTACACTTCGAAAGTGGCGGTGAACTCGAAATCCTGACCTTCTTTGATCTCTTTCGGATCCATGGTCGGGGCACCGGCCGGGCTCAGTTTGTTTTCGATGATGGCTTTGATGAAGTTGCTCTGCATCATTTCATCAGCAACGCGGGCGTGAGCCATGGCGCCGAACATCTTCTTGATGATGGCAACCGGAGCCTTGCCAGGACGGAAACCGTCGATGCGACGAGTTTTGGCCAGGCCATTCAATTCTTTACGCACAGCGGCGTCTACGGTAGCAGCCGGTACAGTGATGGTAAGACGGCGTTCCAGACCCTGGGTTGTCTCTACAGAAACTTGCATTCTTCTACCTCGTTCAACTCAGCACTGTGTGCTGACCCTTTATTGCCCCTGGGCAAAGCCCGGAGTCTTCCTGTTTATAAAGACAACGATATGTCTTTGTGATGAGAAAATATGACGCGGCATTATAGCGGCGCACTTTGGTCGAGTCGAGCCACACATCCCCCACATTGAGCGGCGTGCAAGCACAATTCGTGCAAAACTGCCCTTTATATGGGGAGAGAGGTGCCCGACTTCAACTATCCGATGGCAATAATTTTGCGTTTGTTCACCTTTTTTCATCCGAACGCCGCTTTATTGCCCATTTTTCACCGAAAAACAGCCCACCGTTGCGGGCGGCGACTCAATTTGTCCAGCCAAATGGCGATTGGGCCAATCAACCATTGCGTCCCTACCCCTCCCTCGTTATGGTGGCAACCAAATTGATGATCTGGAGTCACTCACATGGCCTTTTTCCGCTTCTTGTTCAATCTGCTCTGGTTTGTACTGGGAGGTGTCTTTATGGGCCTGGCCTGGTGGCTGGCCGGTCTTGTCTGCTTTATCTCGCTGGTCGGCATCCCCTGGGGACGTGCCTGCTTCGTGATCGGCACCTTTACCTTCTTCCCGTTTGGCAAGCAGGCCGTCAATCGCAAGACCATGACTGGCCAGAGCGATATCGGCACCGGCACTCTGGGGCTGATTGGCAATATCCTCTGGTTCGTGCTGATCGGTGTCTGGCTCGCCATCGGCCACATCGCTTCCGCGCTGGCCTGCTTCGTGACCATTATCGGTATCCCGTTCGGTATCCAGCATCTCAAGCTGGCACTCATCAGTCTGGCGCCTATCGGCCAGATGATTGTGACCAATCAAGAGGCTGAATCGGGCCGCTATATCCGCTAAACACGGGAAATGCGCGGGCAGACGCTGCCCTGCAACGAAAAAAAGGGCAGACTAGGGTCTGCCCTTTTCTATTCTCTTTTGTTGAGGCCGTCATGTTACCCAGCCACTTTTTCGCCAATCTCGCCCGCATGAAACTCATCTACCGCTGGCCCCTGATGCGCAACATCCAGCCGGAAAACATTGCCGAGCACAGCCTTCAAGTGGCCATGGTGGCCCATGCCCTCGGCATCATCAAAAATCGACTGTTTGGCGGCAGCGTGAATGCCGACCGCGCCGCCGTGATGGCCCTCTACCACGATAGCAGCGAGGTGCTGACCGGCGATCTGCCCACCCCGGTCAAATACTTCAACCCCGAAATTGCCCGCGAGTACAAGAAGATAGAGCTGGCCGCCGAGCAGCGTCTGCTTGGCATGCTGCCGCCGGAACTGGTGGAGGACTTTCGCCCCCTGCTCGATTCGGCAGCCCAGGATGACGAGCTGGCCAGGCTGGTCAAGGATGCCGACACCCTCTGCGCCTATACCAAGTGTCTGGAGGAGATCAACGCGGGCAACCGGGAGTTCGAACCGGCTCGCAAGCGCCTCGAGGCCATGCTGGCAGCCCGGATGAGCGAGGAGATGCGCTACTTTATCGATATCTTTGTGGCCAGCTTCTCCCTGCCGCTCGATGAGCTGAACGCTCACTAAGCCAGTCTACATGACCTGAAAACAGAAGAGCCCGCCGGTTTAACACCGGCGGGCTCTTCGTCTTTATCAGCGGATTAGATGCAACCCATCAGTGACCCAGCTCGCGAGATGGCACCAGACCGCTCGCCCGCCAGGCGGGATAGAGGGTCGCCACCAGACTCATCAGGATGGCGGCGCCCGTCACGATAAGCAGATCCTGCATATGCAACTCGGTCGGCAAAAAGTCGATAAAGTAGATATCCGGATTGAGGAAGCGGTGACCGATGAGCTTTTCGACAACGCTCAGGATCTGGGTCAGCTTGCTGGAGAGCAGCCCGCCCAGCAGGGCGCCGAGCAGGGCACCGGCCACGCCGTTGACCATCCCCTGAATGACGAAGGTGAGCCGGATCTGGCCGGGGCTCGCCCCCATGGTTTTCAGGATAGCGATCTCGCTGCGCTTCTCGTTCACCGCCATCACCAGGGTGGAGACGATGTTGAAGCAGGCCACTGCCACCACCATCAGCATCACCACATACATGACGGTACGCACCATCTGGATGTCCTGATAGAGATAACCCTGGCTGTTCATCCAGCTGCGGATGTAAACATGATGAGGGAACTGCTGCGCCGCGGCGATCGTAATATTTTGTGCATTAAGCACATCGCTCACCCGCAGGCTGAAGCCCTCCACATCGCTGCCCATGCCGGTGATCGCTTGCGCATCGGCCAGATGCATAAAGCCGAGCAGGCCGTCGAGCTGACCGCCGATCTCCAGCAGCCCTACCACGGTCAGGGCTTCGCGGCGGGGATTCTTGATCCCCGCCTGATCGCCCCCTTGCGGCAGCAGCAGGGCAACAGAATCCCCCACCTTGACCCCCAGCTTGTCGGCGATGGTCTTGCCAAGGATCACCCCACGTTCACCCGGTTGCAGCTCACGCAGACCACGGCCCGTCATGTATTTGCCGGCATCCGACAGATTGGCTTCCAGATCGGGCAGCACGGCGCGCAGTTGCACCCCCTTGAGGGCAGAGCCATGCTCCAGCAGGCCATTGAGGCGAATGACCGGCGCAGCCGCCTCAACGCCCGGCTGGGCCAGCAGATAGTCACGCAGACGTGGCCAATCCGGCAGCGGCCGCTCGACGGCGTCCAGCTCACCTTGCGGCACGACCGAGAGCACCCGATCTTTAAGCTCCCGCTCGAAACCGTTCATGGCGGAGAGGCCCAGGATCAACGCCATCACCCCGAGGGCAATACCGATCAGGGAAGAGGCAGAGATAAAGGCGATAAACCCGTTGCGACGGCGGGAGCGGCTGTAACGCAGGCCCAGAAAGAGGGGCAGCGGTTTGAACATCAGGCAACCTCCGCCATCACGCCGCTCACCAGGGTCACCCGGCGATGGAGCTTGGCCGCGAGGCTCAAGTCGTGAGTCACTACCACAAACGCAGTGCCCAGTTCACGATTCAGTTCACACAGCAGTTCGTACACCGCGGTGGCACTGGCGTGATCCAGATTGCCGGTAGGCTCATCCGCCAGCACCAGACTCGGTTCGTTGACCAGCGCCCGGGCAATGGCCACCCGCTGACGTTCGCCACCGGAGAGCTCGGAGGGACGGTGATTCAAGCGATGGGAGAGCCCCACCCGCCCCAGCATCTTGGTTGCCTTTTCGGTGGCAACCGCCACCGACTCACCGGCGATCAGCAGCGGCATGGCCGCATTTTCCAGCGCACTGAACTCGGAGAGCAGGTGGTGGAACTGGTAGACAAAGCCCAGCTCGCGGTTGCGAAAACGGGCCTGGCTACGGCTGTCCCAATGGTGGATATCCTCCCCCTTGAACAGCACGGCGCCGCTGGAGGGGTTGTCCAGCGCCCCCATCAGATGCAGCAGAGTGGTCTTGCCGGAGCCCGAGCTCCCCACCACCGCCAGCATTTCACCGGGCGCGACGCAGAGATCGATCCCCTTGAGCACCTGAGTCTCCAGCTCCCCCTCTTTATAGACATGATTGAGCGCCTGGCAGCGCAGCAGAGGTTCACGGGATACGGCTTCATTCATAACAGGGGCTCCACTTGCCTCGGTAACAACGCTGGCACCCGCAACTACGGGGGCACCAGTCACAACAGAAGATGTATTATTCACGGCATTACTCATAACGCAGCGCCTCGGCCGGTTTCACCCGCGCAGCGCGGGCCGCCGGATAGAGGGTGGCACTGAAGCTCAGCAGCACGGCGCCCAGCAAGATGGTGATGACCTGAGCCGGCTCGACAATCACCGGCAGGCCACTGCCGCCCGCCGCCATATAGAGGTTGAGCCCCACCGCATTGAGCAGAGGGTTGAGACCCAGGGAGAGCGCAAGGCCTGCCAGTCCGCCAAACAGGGCGCCAATCACCCCGCTGGAGGCGCCAAGCACCATGAAGATTTTAACGATCCCTGATTCACTCATACCCATGGTGCGCAGGATGGCCACTTCGCCCTCCTTGTCCGTCACCACCATCACCAGCGCGGAGAGGATGTTGAAGGTAGCGACGGCGATGATCAGTACCAGCATCAGCCCCATCATCCGTTTTTCCATGGCGACCGCCTGGAACAGCTCGCCCCGCTCGCGGCGCCAATCCTGCCAGACCAATCCGTCAGGCAACGGCGTCTTGATCACCTCATCGGCCGCAAACGGATCATCGAGCCAGAGGCGAATGCCACCGACGGTTTCTGGCGGCAGACGCAGCAGCCGCTGGGCATCCCCCAGCGCGATCAGCGCAATCTGGTTATCCACATCGGCGCCAACCCCGAAGATGCCGGAGACGGTAAAGAGGCGCTGGGCCGGTACCCGGCCAAACGGGGTGAAGCGGGTCCCTTCGGTCAGGATCAGGCGAACCTGATCGCCGATGGAGACATTGAGGCGGCGTGCCACCCCCTGCCCCAGCACGATGCGGTAGTGACCCGCCTGCAGGGTATCGAGGCGCCCCCCCAGCATCTGGCTGTGGAGGATGTCATCCTTGGGCCACTGCGCAGGGTAGATCCCTTGCACGCTCACCCCGGTCAGCTGGCCGGGGCTTTGCAGCATCCCTTCGCTGTCGAGCATGGGGGCCGAGGCGACCACATGGGGTAATTTGGCCAGATCCGGCAAGCCTTGCGGGTCGGCATCAATGCGGCCAGCCTCATTGGTCACCACCACATGGGGGATCACCCCGAGGATGCGCCCTTTGAGCTGCCCTTCGAAACCGTTCATCACCGAAATGACCACCATCAGGGCGGCGACCCCGATGGCGATGCCAAAGGTAGAGAACAGGGAGATAAATGAGACGAAGCGATTGCTGCGCTTCGAGCCTGCATAACGCAGGCCGATGGCCAGCGAAAGGGGCTGAAAAAGTCCGGTCTTCAAGGATATGTACGTTGCCAACAAAATAAGATACCGGATAATAAAGGGAAACCGTCCATGACAACAAGGGATAGCCTCCATGCAGGAACAGTTCTTCAGCGTCACTCATGCCACGCCGGTCAATGTGATCCCCATGCCGGCCGACTTCCACCTCCCCTCGCTGGAGGAGCTGGACGCTGAGCTGCCGGAGCCCTTTCGGATCTCTTCGGCCATTACCTCCATCGATCTGGTGACCACTCGCCTGCTGCGCAACCAGAACGAGTCGATGCACGATCTGATCGAGATCGTCAATCAGCAGTCCCGCAAGATCGACATGATCATGGGCTATGTGCTCTCCCTGCAGGACCATCCGGAGCAGCGCTTTCACACCCTGCGCTTCGGGGCTGGCCAGCTCACCTACCTACACCCCTATCATGATCACGGGGATGCGCCGCACCTGCACCAGATCGTCCGCCTCAAGATCTTCCTGCGGGAAGAGGCGGCCGCCATCTACTGCTATGGCCAGGTCAAACAGCTCGACGGCGGTGAACATGGCACCCATGTGCAGCTCGACTATGTGCGGATCCGCGAAGATGACCGTGAACTGCTGGTTCGAGCCAGCCTCCACGTGCAATCGAAGCAGCTCAAGCTGCGCGCCCAAGAACGCCAGCGCTAACCAGAGCGAACGTCGCGATAGATAACGTCAACGTTAAAAGAATCGAATCATGCCAATGACACTCCCCGCCTTGCCCGCCAAAGCGGGCCAAAAGATCACGCTCGGCCAGCTGGTCGGCAGCAGCCTCTCGCTGATTGCAGCCCGTCTCACCAATGAAGCCAAGGGGCCGGTACTGCTTATCACCGCCGATACCCCGAGCGCCCTGCGCCTGGAGCAGGAGCTTCAGTATTTGCTGGCAGACAAGCAGCTAGCCGATCAGTCCGCCCCCGTATTACTGTTCCCCGATTGGGAGACCCTGCCCTACGACACCTTCTCTCCCCATCAGGACATCATCTCCCAGCGGCTCGAGACTCTCTACAAGCTGCCGCAGATGAACAAGGGGGTGCTGATTGTCCCCATCTCCACCTTGATGTTGCGCTGCGCCCCCCGGGTCTATCTCGACAAATACAGCCTGATGGTGAAGGCCGGTCAGCGCCTCAATCTGCAACAGCTGCGCGGACGCCTGGCCGAGGCGGGTTACGTGGCGGTGGATCAGGTGCTGGAACATGGCGAATTTGCCGCTCGCGGCTCCCTGCTCGATCTCTTCCCCATGGGCAGTAGCAGCCCCTATCGCATCGACTTCTTCGACGATGAAGTGGACTCCATCCGCCCGTTCGATCCCGAGACCCAGCGCTCCAGCGAACCGGTCAAGACTGTCAGCCTGCTACCCGCCCGGGAATACCCTACCGACGAGGCGGCCATCGAACTGTTTCGCGGCCAGTTCCGCGAGCAGTTCGAGCTGTCGCGGGCCGAGGGCTCCGTCTATCAGGAGGTGAGCAAGGGGCGCTGGCCCGCCGGCATCGAGTACTATCTGCCGCTCTTCTTCAACCAGACCGCCAGCCTGTTTGACTACCTGCCGGAAGAGACCCTGCTGCTCACGGTGGGGGATATCTACCCCGCCGCCCAGCGTTTCTGGAACGACATCGGCCAGCGCTATGAAGACAGACGCTGGGACAACACCCGCCCCCTGCTACCCCCAGCCCAGCTCTATCTACCGGTGGAGCAGCTCTTTGCCTCTCTGGGCCAATATGGCGCGGTGCGGCTGCAAGAGGCCGCCACTGCGGGCGATGCAGGTCAGCACGATCTGCCTATCTCGGCGCTGCCGGATCTGCAACTCGATCACAGCAAAGAGCAACCCCTGCTGGCGCTTAACCAGTTCCTCCAAGATTTTGCCGGGCGCACCCTGTTTGCGGTGGAGTCCGAAGGACGGCGGGAGGTGCTCGGCGATCTGCTGGCGCGTATCTCGCTGCAACCTAAAGAGTTCCCCTCCCTCGACGCCTTTATGGCGAGCCCGGATCGCCACGGCCTATTGGTTGCACCGCTTGAACGTGGCTTCCTGTGGCAGGAGGCAGGTCAGGATCCATTGGCGCTGATCACCGAGACCGAACTGCTGGGCGGCAAGGTGCGCAGCAAACGGGCGCGAGAGAAGAGCAAAAACTTAAGCTCCGATGCGGTGATCAGAAACCTGGGCGAGCTGACCCAGGGTCAGCCGGTGGTCCATCTCGATCACGGGGTCGGCCGCTATCTGGGGCTCGAAACCATCGACGCCGGTGGTCTACCCACCGAGTTTTTGACCCTCGAATATGCCGGCGGCGACAAGCTGTTCGTGCCGGTCACCAGTTTGCACCTTATCAGCCGCTACACCGGCTCTGATAACCCACCCAGCCACAAGCTCGGCGGCGAGGCCTGGAGCAAGGCGCGGCGCAAGGCGGCGGAGAAGGTGCGCGATGTGGCAGCCGAGTTGCTGGATGTCTACGCTCATCGCGCCGCTCGCGCCGGTTTTGCCTTCAAGCACGACAAAGAGGCCTATCGCCAGTTTGCCGCCAGCTTCCCGTTCGAGGAGACCGACGATCAGCTCAACGCCATCAATGCGGTGCTGGGGGACATGTGTCAAGCCAAGAGCATGGACCGACTGGTGTGCGGCGACGTGGGTTTCGGCAAGACCGAAGTGGCTATGCGGGCTGCGTTTGTGGCCGTGCATGGCGGCAAACAGGTCGCCGTGCTGGTGCCCACCACCCTGCTGGCGCAACAGCACTACGACAACTTCCGCGACCGCTTCGCCAACTGGCCGGTGCGGGTCGAGGTGCTGAGCCGCTTCCGCTCCACCAAGGAGCAGAGCGCTGTGATGAAAGAGCTGGCGGAGGGCAAAGTGGACATCATCATCGGCACCCACAAGCTGCTCGGCTCCGAACTAACCTTCAAGGATCTGGGACTGCTCATCGTCGATGAGGAGCACAGATTCGGGGTGCGCCAGAAGGAGAAGATCAAGGCATTGCGGGCCGATGTGGATATCCTCACTCTCACCGCTACCCCCATTCCGCGCACCCTCAATATGGCGATGTCGGGCATGCGGGATCTCTCCATCATCGCCACCCCGCCCGCCAAGCGGCTCGCCATCAAGACCTTCGTGCGTCAGCACGAACCGGCGGTGGTGCGCGAGGCGGTGCTGCGGGAATTGAAGCGTGGTGGTCAGGTCTACTACCTGCACAACGACGTCGAGAGCATCGAGAAGTGCGCCGCCGATCTGGCGGAGCTGGTGCCAGAGGCCCGCATCGGCATCGCCCACGGCCAGATGCGCGAACGCGACCTTGAGCGGATCATGTCCGACTTCTACCACCAGCGCTTCAACCTGCTGGTCTGCACCACCATTATCGAGACCGGTATCGACGTACCGAGCGCCAACACCATCATCATGGATCGGGCGGATCATCTCGGTCTGGCCCAACTGCACCAGCTGCGGGGCCGGGTTGGCCGCTCCCACCATCAGGCCTACGCCTACCTGCTCACCCCCCATCCCAAGCTGATGACCAAGGATGCGGCGAAGCGGCTGGAGGCGATCGCCTCGCTCGAAGATCTCGGCGCCGGTTTTGCGCTGGCGACCCACGATCTGGAGATCCGTGGCGCAGGCGAACTGCTCGGCGACGATCAGAGCGGTCAGATCGAATCGGTCGGCTTCACCCTCTACATGGAGATGCTGGAGCAGGCGGTCGAGGCACTGAAAAATGGCAAAGAGCCGTCGCTCGAGCAGCTGATGAGCCAGCACACCGAGGTAGAACTGCGCCTGCCTGCGCTGCTGCCGGATGACTATATTCCGGACGTCAATATGCGCCTCTCCATGTACAAGCGGATCGCCAGCGCGGCGGACGAGCAGGAGCTGCGGGAGCTAAAAGTGGAGCTGATCGACCGCTTTGGCCTCTTGCCGGAGGCGACCAAAACCCTGCTGGAGCTGGCGGCCTTCCGTCAGCGTGCCACCGCCCTTGGCATTCGCCGGGTGGAGATGAGCGAGCGTGGCGGCTATCTCGACTTCACCCAGGAGACCAAGGTCAATCCGGCCTATCTGGTCAAGCTGCTCTCCAGCCAGCCAAGGGTCTACAAGATGGACGGGCCGACCCGGCTGCGCTTCCAGGTACCGACCCAGGATCGCGCCATGCGCCTGAAACTGGTGGATGGTTTGCTGGCTGATCTGGCCAACAACAGTCTGTGAATCTCTGCAACGCTAGCGGCGAGCCAGAGAGAGAATGCCAACTAAAACGGGAGCCAAATTGGCTCCCGTTTTGTTTACGTTGGCTGGTGACTAGCGTCTCCCTTCTCCCCTTGTGGGAGAAGGGTCGGGGATTAGGGGGCAGTGAAAACCATTCCTCTCACCCTGCCCTATCCGTTCAGGAGAGGGAATCGCACCGGTAAATGTTGGGCTTCGCTGCGCTCAGCACCAACCTACACCTCTGACGATCAGCCCTGGTTGGCTGGATCCTCATGGGCGGAGAACTCGCGCATAAAGGCCTCGGCCCGCTCCACCATCTTGGTCGAGCCAACAAAGTAAGGGGTGCGCTGGTGCAGCGCAGTGGGTTGGATATCCATGATCCGGCCAAAACCGTCGGAGGCCTTGCCACCAGCCTGCTCCACCAGAAACGCCATCGGGTTACACTCATAGAGCAGGCGCAGCTTGCCGTTCGGCGAGTTGGTGCCGGACGGATAGATGTAGATGCCGCCCTTGAGCAGGTTGCGATGGAAATCAGAGACCAGGGAGCCGATATAGCGGGAGGTGTAGGGTCTGTGGGTCGCTTCGTCGCGCTCCTGACAATATTTCAGGTACTTCTTCACCCCGTCCGGAAACTTGATGTAGTTGCCTTCGTTGATGGAGTAGATCTTGCCCTCTTCCGGAATGCGGATGTTCTCGTGGGAGAGGCAGAAGCAGCCGATGGAGGGGTCGTAGGTAAAGCCGTTGACGCCAAATCCTGTGGTGTAGACCAGCATGGTGGAGGAGCCGTAGACCACATAACCGGCGGCGACCTGACGGTTGCCCGGTTGGAGGAAGTCCTCCAGCGTCACCGGCGAACCCTGCGGGCTCAAACGGCGGTAGATGGAGAAGATGGTCCCGACCGAGACGTTGACGTCGATATTGGAGGAGCCATCGAGCGGGTCGATCAGCACCACATACTTGGAGTTTTTGGAGAGCGGTGAGTCAAAGGCGACGAAGTCCTCTTCCTCTTCCGAGGCCATGCCGCACACCTCGCCGCGCGCTTCGAGCGCCGCCTTGAAGCGTTCGTTGGCATAAACATCCAGCTTCTGCTGCACCTCGCCCTGTACGTTTTCAGCGCCCATGGAACCGATGATATCCGCCAGTCCCGCCTTGTTGATCTCCCGGTTCACCACCTTGGCAGCAAGGCGGATCGAGCTGAGCAACGAGGTCAGCTCGCCGGTCGCGGTAGGATAATCCGCCTGCTTTTTGACGATGAACTCACCCATGGTGATCATGTTTCGCATTTTTGTTCCTTTAGATCGCATCCGTTGGCATTGAAAACGTTTGCAGGCGTCGGCAAAAAAAATGCCGATCACCGGCGGCCTTGATTTGTAACCTAATGTAACGTCTGTTTTTTGTTTTTGCAGCGAATTAAGCGGCCTATTAAATAAGCTATTTCGCCTCACGTTATGGTAAAAGACGCGTTTCATTCGGTTTCAATCGATAACTTTCGGACCCTTAATTCGTGGCAATAACCTGCGACAAGCCATGAGCTGACTGGCCTTGAGCCATTAAAAATGGAGTCTGATGGGCCTGCCGTTCCCTCAACCATTGCCTCTTGAGATCCGATCGCC
The DNA here is from genome assembly GCF_049170315.1 of Aeromonas sp. 604443. Classification (NCBI taxonomy): domain Bacteria; kingdom Pseudomonadati; phylum Pseudomonadota; class Gammaproteobacteria; order Aeromonadales; family Aeromonadaceae; genus Aeromonas; species Aeromonas sp. 604443. The sequence continues at coordinate 274,154 of NZ_JAAKMI010000001.1, read as the reverse complement.
AATCCAGCACACTGATTTCGCTTTGGAAGCAAATAAAACTCAAGGATTATCAATGAACAAGACTCTCATTGCCGGCATGGTAGCCGGACTGTTTGCCCTTCCCGCCTGGGCTGCCCAGGTGCCTGCCGGTACCAAGCTGCTGCCGGATGCCCAACAAATCTACGTGACCAATATCGGCACCGAACCTACCACCATCGACCCCCAGCTGGTAGAAGAGACCGCCGGTAGTGCCATCGTCAACGATCTGTTTGAAGGGCTCTACGAGCTGGATAATACCGGCAAGATCAAGCCAGCAGGTGCCATCAGCTACGAGGTCGACAAGACAGGTACCGTCTACACCTTCAAACTGAGGCCCGAGGCCAAGTGGTCAAACGGTGAACCGGTCACCGCCGCCGATTATGTCTACGGCTGGCAACGGGCGGCCGATCCCAAGACTGCCTCCAACTACGCCTGGTTTATCGAGTTGACCGGTGTGGTCAATGCAAGCGAGGTGACCCACGGCAAGAAGAGCCCGTCAGAGCTCGGGATCAAAGCGCTCGATGACCACACCCTGCAGGTCACCCTGAAAAATCCGGTCCCCTTCTTCCTGAAGACGCTGGCCCACTACACCACGTTCCCGGCCCCCAAAGACACCATTGAAAAATTCGGCAAGGATTGGGTCAAACCGGGCAATATCGTCTCCAACGGTGCCTTTGTACTCAAGGAGTGGACCCCCAACGAGCGGCTAAGTGCCGAGCGCAATACCCACTACTGGAACAACCAGCACACCGTCCTGAACAAGGTGATCTATCTGGAGATCGTCTCCGAAACCGCCGCCTACAACCGCTATCGCACCGGTGAACTGCACTACACCCCTTATCCGTTGGAGCAGTACAAGCAGCTCAAGAGCAAGAGCCCGGAAGAACTGGTCAGCGTCCCCACGCTGGCCAGCTATTACTATGTCTTCAATACCCAGCGCAAACCGTTCGATGACCCGAAAGTACGCAAGGCGCTTTCGCTCGCCATCGACCGGGAGACCATCACCGACAAGATCCTGGGACAGGGACAAATTGCCGCATATAGCTTCACGCCCCCCATTGTGGACGGTTTTGAATTGAAAAAACCGGCCAGCCAGCTGCAGAGCAAAGAGGAGCGGATCAAGCAAGCCAAAGCCCTGTTGGCCGAAGCGGGCTATGGCCCGGACAAGCCACTCACAGTGGACATTCTCTACAACACCAACGAGAGCCACAAAAAGATTGCGCTGGCCGTCTCCTCCATGTGGAAACACAACCTAGGGGTCACTGCCACCCTCAACAACATGGAGTGGAAGACCATGGTCTCGGCGCTGAACGAGGGGGATTTCGGGGTTAGCCGCTATGGCTGGAACGGGGATTATAACGACGCCTCCACCTTTCTCGACATCATGACCTCCAGCAGCAGCGCCAACAGCGGCAAGTGGTTCAACAAGGAGTACGACGCCCTGCTGGCCAAGGCCCACGACTCGCTGGATCCCGCTGAACGCAATGCCCTGTATCAGCAGGCAGAGGCGCTCATTGATGCGGATGCCCCCATCGCCCCCATCTATTTCTCGGTCAAATCAAGGTTGCTCAAACCTTTCGTGAAAGGCTATCCCCACCTTAACCCGCAGGATGTGGTCTACAGCAAGGAGCTCTATCTGGTTGCCCAGTAACCGGCTCGGCAAGATGTGACCATAAAAAAGCGCCGGCATTGCTGCAGGCGCTTTTCATTGGCGGCCAAGCGGGCCATTGGGCCCATCTACGCTTTCACGCAAGATTACTCTTCGGGACAAGGAGCCAACACCTCCCGGCGACGACCCATCACCACCGGACGCACCAGCAACTGAGCCAGCAAAACCCCCAGCAGAGTCAGACCGCCCCCGATCAGGTGATAGCTGGTCAGCCGCTCTCCCAGCAGGGTGATGGCAAGGCCAGCCGTCATCACTGGCAGCAGATTCATAAAGATGGCGGTACGATTGGCACCAAGCAGGGTGATCCCCTGCATCCAGAGCCAGGGACAGAGGGCCGACGCGGGGATCCCCGCATAGAAGATCAGCCAGATCGCACGCCCCTCTGGCAGCTGACCATCCACCAGCAGAAAGAAGGGGGTCAGGATCAGCACACTGCAGAGCACCTGACCGTAGAGCAGCGACCAGTTGTCGAGCCCCAAATCCCACTTCTTGAGCAGCACGCTATAAAGGGCATAAGTGCCCGCCGAGAGCAGCATGTAGACAGAGCCGATATGAATACCCTGGGTAAACAGTCGGGTCGGATCCCCCTGCCCCAGCAAGATAGACAAGCCAAAGATGGAGAGCAGCGCCCCCAGCACGGCGCCCCAGGTGGGCCGCTCACGCAGCAGCCAGATGCTGAGTAACACGGTCAACAGTGGCGTCAGCCCCATCATCAATCCCATCTCGGTGGCCCCCATGGTCTGTGCGGCGTAGTACCCAAAGGTCTGATTAAGCACCATGCCCAGCGAGGCCAGCATGGCGATCTGCCAAAGGCCGGCACGAATGCGGGCACGCGCACGCCATACTCGACGGGCCAGAAACGGACTTAATACCAGCGCAGCCACCACCCAGCGCGACCAGGCCAAGGCTGCCGGGGACAACACACCAACCGCCAGTTTGCTGACGATGCCATTGCCAGCCCAAATGGCAATGCAGGAGAAAGGAAACAGAAAGGCAAAGGGCATGAGAGGATCCAGACCGAAGAGACAACAGCGGGCCAGTATAGGGGGCGATGGAAGATAAACAAAGGTGTGGGCCTGAACAGCCACATGGTGAACGCCAGTAGCCAGAAACAAATATGCCCGCAAAAGTGCGGGCATATCAGTGCAGAAACAGGTTCAGAAGCGCATCACGCGGCATCCATGTGCAGTCTGGAGATCAGCTCGTTGACCTCGGTGACTGTCTGGCGATGGGGAATATCCGCCGGATTCGGCATCAGCAACAAACCGGATTGGAAATCAAACCGCCCCCGACCATGAATGTAAATCCGACCTTTAAAGAAGGTTTTGACATGCTTTGCCACCATCAGTGGCAGGTACTTCTTGAACACTCTCATCGTTTGCAACCTCTTGCAGTTGTATCCGTATGACAGCAGCTTCTGCGAATTAATTCCGTAAAATATTTATAAAAATCCGGAAAACTCGCCCATCTCTTCCCAAAAAATTCAATCTATAACTTTTTATTAACTTTTAGCCTATTGTATGCGGCCCTTCGAGCCAGAGCAAGGCTCCTTTGCCATCGTGCCACTCGATACAGGCGATCCCCGAGGTGGCAAACATGGGTGCTCCTGCGGCCGGACAGAGGCTTTGCACCAGATAACCCACTAGCGGCAGATGGCTGACCATCAGGATCTGGTCATGTTGCTGCGCCAAAGTGGTAAGGTAGCTGGCCACGAAAGCGGGATCACCGTAAGGGGTAATGTCGCCACTCTCTTCAACGGCTGCTGCGTCAGGCAATTCACTGCATATGGCTTGCCAGGTCTGGCGTGCCCGCAGATAGTTGCTGTGGATCACCCGATCCAGCGGGCCAATCAGCTGAGGCGCCAGCCAGCGGGCCATCTGGATAGACTCTTCAATACCCTGCTCGGTCAATGGACGCTGTTCATCTGTTTTCGCATTCATGCCAGCCTGGCCATGACGCATGATATAGATCTTCATTACAACCTCGCCCAACGGGCCTGTTTTGATAGCCGGGGGATCTTACCCCGCCACGGGTGTGGAAACAATTGCGCTACCTCTCAGAAAAGGGTTTGCCTGACGGTATAGCGGGGTCGATAATCATGTTTAAATTCAAATAAATCCAACGTGAGTCACACGCCAATGAGCCCATATGCCAGTCCCAATGACCATCGGCAATACCATTTTCTGGAGCTGGCCAACCGGCTCAGGGTCTTGTTGATTTGTGATCCCGACACCGACAAATCCGCCGCCTCACTGGCGGTCAATACCGGCCATTTTGACGATCCCGCTGACCGGCAGGGAATGGCCCATTTTCTGGAGCACATGCTGTTTCTCGGCACCTGCACCTACCCCAAGCCTGGTGAGTACCAGCAATTTATGAGCCGTCATGGCGGCAGCAACAACGCCTGGACCGGCACCGAGTTCACCAACTTCTTCTTCGAGATCGACAACGGCTTCTTCGAAGCAGGGCTGGATCGCTTCTCCCAGTTCTTTATCTGCCCCACCTTTGATCCGGAGTGGGTGGACAAGGAGCGCAACGCGGTCGACTCCGAGTATCGCCTCAAGCTGCAGGACGACATGCGCCGCAGCTATCAGGTGCATAAAGAGACGGTCAACCCGGCGCACCCCTTCTCCAAGTTCTCGGTAGGCAACCTCGATACCCTGGCCGATCTGCCGGGACGGGATCTGCGCTCCGACCTTATCCGTTTTTACGAAAGCCACTACAGCGCGGATCGCATGGCGCTGGTGATGATCTCGCCGGAATCCATCGATACCCAATTGCAGTGGTGCTGTCGCTACTTTGCTCCCATTTTGAATCGCAATTTGGGAACCCCGACCCTCACCATGCCGCTCTACCGACTCGACGATCTCGGCGTGCGCATCCACATCAATCCGGTCAAGGAGACCCGCAAGCTGTCGCTCTGCTTCCCCCTGCCCAATGTGGACGAGTTTTACGACAAAAAGCCCCTCACCTTCCTGAGCCATCTGATTGGCTACGAGGGGGATGGCAGCCTGCTCTCCCTGCTCAAGGCGAAAGGCTGGGTCAATCAGCTCTCGGCGGGCGGTGGCATCAGCGGCGCCAACTTCAAGGATTTTGGCGTCAACTTCGGCCTCACCCCTCTGGGCCTTGAGCATGTGGACGACATCCTCGCCGCCCTGTTTGGCTATCTGAAACTGATTGGCCGCGAAGGGCTGCAGAGCTGGCGCTATGACGAAAAACGGACCGTGCTCGACTCGGCGTTCCGCTTTCAGGAGCGCGGCCGCCCCCTCGATACGGTGTCGGGGCTGGTGCTCAACATCTTTAGCTACCAGCCTGAGGATCTGCTCTACGGCGACTACATGATGCGCGAATATGACGAGGGGCTGATCCGCCGCTTCCTCGCCAAGCTCACCCCGCACAACCTGCGTATCACCATCACTGCGCCGGAAGTGGCAACCGATCGGCTGGCCCGCTGGTATCAGACCCCCTACAGCGTGGCAACCATTACCGAGGCCGAGAAAATTCGCTGGCAGCAGAGCGAACCGGATCCGGCGCTGGCGCTACCCAAGCCCAACCCCTTTATCAGCAGTAGGCTCGATCCGCGCACGCCAGAGCTTGCCGCCGACATGCCCGCCTGCCTTATCGATCGCCCCGGTTTTCGCCTCTGGCACCTCCATGAGCACCTGTTCAGCGTGCCCAAGGGCAATCTTTATATCTCCATCGACAGCGAACATGCGGTCAAAAATCCGCGTAATATCGCCATGGCGCGCCTCGCCGTGGAGCTGTTGGCAGACCACCTCAACGCCCTCACCTATCCGGCGGAGCTGGCGGGGCTGGGCTACCAGATCTATGCCCATCAGGGGGGCTTTACCATCAACCTGAGCGGTTTTGCCGACAAGCAGCCGCTGTTGCTCGACATGATCCTCGGCAACCGCACGCTGGGGTATCCGGATCCGGGCCGCTTCGCCGAGATCAAAGAGCAGCTCATTCGCAACTGGGACAACCAGTCCAAGGCTCGCCCCATCTCCCAACTCTTTAACCAGCTCACCAGTTTGCTGCAACCCAACAACCCGCCGTTCGAGCAGTTGCTGCGCCACCTGCGCACCGTCGAGCTGGAAGAGATGCCCGGCTTCGTGGCACAGCTGTTTGGCGAGGTGCATGTCGAGGCGCTGGTGCATGGCGACTGGACTGCCGCCGAAGCACTGGAGCTGGCCGCCCTGATGGAGCGCCACCTGAGCGACATCAATGGCACCAGCAGCAAGCCGAGCTGCGAGACACGCCGCCCGCTCATATCCATTCAGGACAGGGGCACCCTTATTCGCGAGCAGGGTTGCGATCACGAGGACTCGGCACTGCTGGTCTACTACCAGTCCCGCACCACCCGGGCGCGGGATCTCGCCTGCTTTACCCTGGCGAACCACATCATGTCCTCCACCTTCTTCCACGAGCTGCGCACCCGCCAGCAACTGGGGTATGTGGTGGGCGCTGGCAACCTGCCCCTCAATCGCCACCCGGGGCTGATCTTCTATATCCAGTCGCCGGTGGCGGGACCGCAGATCCTGCTCGATGCGGTGGAGGAGTTTATCGACCTCTTCCCACTGGCCATGCTCGAATTCACCGAACAGCAGTGGCAGGAGAGCAAGGCGGGGCTGCAAGCCCAGCTGAGCGAGCGGGATGCCAACCTGCGCAGTCGCGGCCAGCGGCTGTGGGTCAGCATCGGCAACAAGGATCTGGGGTTCGATCAGCGGGAGCGGGTCTGCGACGAGGTGGGCAAGTTGAGCCGCGCCGATCTGGTGCGCTTTATCACCCAACTGCGTTCGCGCACCTCCGATCGGCTGATCCTCTGCAGCTATGGTCAGGGGCACGAACATGACGAGCGGATCACCGGCCAGTTTATCGACGATCCACGGGCATTTCGGCTCAATGCCGCCACCTTCGAGGCCTGATCAGGCCTCGACATCCCCCGTTTTTCCATTCCCACGGCATATCGCAGGCAATAAAAAGCCGACCCATCAGGGTCGGCTGGAAAAACCATAACAATTGCGACCAAAGCCGCCAAAAGTGAACATGAGCGTGAAAATCAGACACTGAGTTGCTGATCAGCAAGCGGGAAAGACCCAATACTCGCTTTGCAATGCCAACAGTGATTGAGAAACAGCCTCATATTAGGCACTCCCCCCGCCAGTCACGTTGATCTACGTCAAAGGAGGTAGCGAAGAGCGCGTAGCCCGATGATTTGTCGGCGCAGATCACCCTTTGGCCGCTCGTTAGCTGCCCGTTAACCCCGGCGAACCAGCCGGTAGGCCACCTCATCGAAGTAGGAGAGCTGACCCGACAGTACCCGCGGGTGATCCACTTCGGCAGCGCGCCCCAGCACCTCGATACGAAAGTCCCGTTCGAACAGGGCTCGCACCTCCATCTCACCCACCGAGAAGGGGGGCTGACTCTGCTGCTCAGGCTGATATTCGAGGGTCACCAGCAGGATCTGGCCACCGGTCTCGACCAGCGAACTGATCAGGGCTGCATACTGGCGACGCATCGCGGTCGGCAGGGCGATCAGCGCCGCGCGATCATAGACCAGCCGGTAACGGCGACCCAGACTGGGGGCGGCGAAAAAATCCCCCTGAAAAATGCGCAGGCTGTCCACTTGATGGCACTGATAAGGGCCCACTTCGCTGACGGTAGCGGCGAGCTGGTTTTCACTGAAGAACTGGCTGACGGCAAGGCTCGATAGCTCGAAACCGTCGACCGGATGGCCCTGAGCGCTCAGCCAGAGCATGTCGCGGGACTTGCCGCACAGGGGAACCAGCACCGGCTCGTCCGCTTGCTGGGCCGACCACCAGGATTGCAGCCAGTGGTTTAAGTCCGCCTGATGAAAGCCAATCCGGTTCTCTTCCCAACGTTGATGCCAAAACGCAGCTTCCATCGTTATTACCCTTCTGTACTAAAGATGCCTCAATATCACAACTTAACCGGCACCGCGCAACCCTCTCCCCTCCCCCTTTTTGCCGCGCAGCCTCTGCGTGTTATCGGGCGAATGACGGGACGTCCCCATGCCCTGCGCCTCGCTGTCGCAATGGGCGCTATTGGCTGCGTTTATGACGGACAAGACATACCAACCCATGCAAAAACGTCATGGGTGTATGGCGATGAAGGAATGAAAGGAATGAAAGGAATGACGTTGGCAGGCCAAAACGTGCCCGCCAACGCCAGAAAGATCACGACAGCGTGGCGCGAGCGGCCGCCAGCTGGCGCTCGATATAAGCAAAATCGGGACGATCGGCGGGGAGTTCCGAGAGGCAGGCCGCTTTGAGCTGATGCAACCCATCAAGCGGTGAGTCTTGCGTATCGCAATGGGCCAACAACTCTTCAAGCAGGCAACCAAAGGCACGCACTTCCAAACGCTCAAGTCCTACGGCCCGCTCGCGGTCGCTGCGCTCATATAAGGAAGCCGCACCAAAATCCCCCAGCAGAGCGCGAGCCGGGGCGTCAAACCCACGGGCAAACAGAATATTGTGGCCGTAGAGGTCCCCGTGCATGATGCCCGCGCGGTGCAGATGGCCCGCTACCGAGGCAATGCCGTGGGCCATCGCCAGCGCATCCGGCATACTCAGATGCAGCTCCTCTGGATAGACATCCCGGGTGCAGGAGTCTAGGCTCGGCGGCCCGGCCAGATTGGCAAAGGCCGGGTCGATCAGCTCCATCACCAGCGCCGGAATGCCGGAGGGGTGATCCGCCACCTTGCCTATCACCTTGATAAGGTTGGGATGAGTGCCCGCCGCCAGCGACGCCGCCATCTCGCAGCGGGGCAGCCCGTCACTGGTCACCGCCCCCTTGAACAACTTGACCGCCACCTGACTATCATCGCCTCTATCGCTCGCCTGAGTCACTTCATCAGCAGTATTACCCACAAGGGTGGCGCGATGGATAACGCCAGATGCTCCCTGCCCCAGCAACTCGCCCAGCGCCAGCGTCTCCCAGGCAATGGGCGCGACATGGGCATCATCGATGGCCCGCGCCTCCTCCCCTTCGCTAAAGGGGTTGCCTGAGTAGGCAAGCCAGGAAAGGCGCGGCAGCGAGAGCAGCCACTCGGGGAAGCGTTCGATGCGGTTGGCGGCGATGCGCAGCAGCTCCAGCTTGCGGCAGTTGGCAAGGCTGGCCGGCAGCTCGCGCAGGCGGTTGCCCGCCAGCATCAGCTTTTGCAGGGCGTCGCACTGGCCCAGCTCATCAGGCAACTGTTCCACTGCGTTGTCGGTCAGGATCAGCCAGCGCAAACCGGCGGGCAGCGCCTTGGCCGAGACGGTAGCAATCCGGTTGACCTTAAAGCCCAGCATGGTGAGCGCCGGGCAACGCCCCAGCACCTCGGGCAGCTCGGTAAAGCGGTTCTCGGAGCAGAAGATAATGCGCAGTTTGCCAAACTCGGCCAGCTCGTCGGGGAGCGTGCTTAGCTAGTTGCCGGTCAAATCCAGCACCTCCAGCGTCTCTTTCAGGCTCAAAATCTCGGTGGGGAACTCCGTCAGGTTTTCACAAAGCTTCAGATGGCGGGCACCGCACAGTTCACCCGCACGCAGCTGTTCCAGAGTATGCATAACCGTTTCTCAATCCTGATAATCTGCCTGATGACGTAGCCAGCCATCAGCGCGCGCCGAACCGGGGTCCGGCGGTTTTAAAGGGGGGCATTATAAAGAATCAGGGGGGCAGATCACCCCTTGTAGCTTGAAAGTATGCGGCTTATACGATCGCCAAGACAGCGGCATCTATTGCACGTTGGCAGCGCTTTGCTCGCGGCCAGCTTGCAATGCCGCTGTAGCATGACCTGAATGCACAGCGTAATGAATCCTTATTTCCGTCCGCTCCCCAGCGATTGAATAAATGCCAGCGTACGGCGATTAAACTGCTCCGGCTGCTCCACATTGCAGACATGGCCGCACTGTTCAATAACCGCCAGCGAGGAGCTGGCATCGCGGGCCACCTGTTCGCGCACCGGTGCCAAAAACATATGATCCTCCTCCCCCATCACATAGAGGGTGGGAATGGGCAGGGAGCGTTCGCGAAAATAACGCATCAGCGGGTTGACCTCGGTGGCGAGGCGGAACCAGCGCTTGAACTCTTTCTGGCAGAGCTTGCGGGCCTCGCGCACAAAGAGGTTGCGCGACTCCTGATGGTGCTGGCGCGGCATGATGATGAAGGCAAACAGCCGGTAGAGCCACATATAGGGCAGGAAGTGCTGGCCGAGTCGGCCCAGTTGCACCAGCACCCGCGAGCGGATATCGAGCCGCAGGATGGCGCCGCCCAGTACCATGCTCTTGACCCGCTCCGGGCAGAGCTCGGCCAGATGGCGAATAAGGATGGTGCCAAGGGAGATGCCGACAAAGTGGGCGCGGCGGATATCGAGATGATCGAGCAGTCGAACGATATCTTCGGTCACTTCCCGAAAGCTGTAGTGGCCCTTGACCACCTGTTGCAGCTGGTGGGATTGGCCGTGGCCGCGCAAATCCAGCAGCAACACGTTGAAGTGTTCGCGATAGGCGCGCAGCTGCTTGAACCAGATGGAGGAGCTGCCACCGGCGCCGTGGACAAACACCACCCAATCCCGCTCGGGACCCAGTTCGAAAGTCTTGTGATACAACATCCTATAGGCTCCCTTGGTGATGGGGGGTATACTCGGCTGCGCGCATATTAACAGAACAGGCCCGCCGATAGATATGCGCCTGACATGACCCGGATCACCCCTTGCGCGAGAACTTTCCATGGATTTGACCCGTTTGCGCCACTTTCTGCTGACCCTGCCGGGCGCCATCGAAGATACCCCGTTTGGCCCGGAGATCCTGGTCTACCGCATCGCGGGGAAGATGTTCGCGCTGGTGGATTGGCAGGCCGAGCCGCTTACCATCAACCTCAAGTGCGAGCCCGAGCTGGCGTTGCTGCTGCGCGAGATCCACCCCGAGGTCAAACCGGGCTGGCATATGAACAAGCAACACTGGAACACAGTGACCCTGAACAGCACCTTGCCGGATGATCTGTGGCAAGGCTGGGTGCACCACTCCTATGAGCGGGTTGTCGCGGGTCTGCCCAAAGCCAAACGGCCACAGGCGCCGCGCCCCCTCTCCCCCACTGACGATCCAACCTTATGACCCCAGCACTTAATCCAGCACTTTGTATTGTCCCCCTTGGCGAGGCACATATCCCCGCTCTCGTGACCCTGTTTGAGCAGGCGGTGCGACGCTGCGGCCCCGAGCACTACAGCGCCGAGCAGGTGGAGCAGTGGGCCCTCGGCTCACAACATCCGGGCTTTGTCAGCCAGCTGCGCGAGCACCACGGCTGGGTGGCGGAGCAGGCAAATGTGCCTCTCGGATTTGTCACTCTGAGCCCCGATGGTCACCTCAGCCTGCTCTATGTGAGCGCCGACCATCAGCGCCAGGGACTGGGCAATCTGCTGCTCACCACGGCGCTCGCGGGGGCCCGAGGGCTCGGTATGACCCTCATCACCACCGAGGCCAGCGCCTTCAGTTATGAGCTATTTTTACGACATGGCTTTACGTTGACCGGGCTGGAGTGCGTGGAGCGGGGCGGAGTCAGTTTTACTCGCCATCGCCTGCACTGCTGCTTGCCAAGCTAGGGCAAGCCACTAAAATACGCTTAATTTTCGTATTGTTACTGTATTGAGGCAGCAACCATGGTGGTAGAAAGTGAAGGCTATATCTCGCTGATCGAGTATCTGGTGGAGAGTTTGGGATTGTTTGAATCCCAGCAGCAGAACGATGGTGAAGAGACCATCGAAGATCTGGTCAGTGGTCGTGTTGCCAGCAACCTGATGGCCATTTGCGAGCAAAACCCCCAGCTCGATCCCAAGGTGCGTTTCGCCATCATGCAGGAGGCCGACGCCGTGGTCGCCGATCTGGAAGAGGTGCTCTCTGCCGTCTGGCTGCGCGCCCCGACCCCGGAACAGAAAACCTTCCTCATCGAATTTATCGATCTCATCAAGAACCTGTTCGACAGCGCCATCGGCTGATCTGCCGTCCGGCTCTCCCGCCCAACGCAAGATTTCAAAGCAGCAGATAAGGAAAAGGGCCGCCTTGGTGGGCAGCCCTGCTTGCTATCATTTTCAACCCGCCAGTGCGTTCATTCATCAGGCGGTTATCAAGGCAAGAAATGTGTCTGGACTTTGCATCCGATCCCTGGACGCTACCTAGTTAGTCCCGACTGGTCGCAATAAGTTCCCCCCTCAGACCATTTATTTTCACTTTTATTAAGAAATCGACTACAAACCTGTTCAGCGGTTCAGGCTGGGCGGCAAGCAGACTCCAATGCCACCCAATCCGCAGTAGCCATCCGGGTTTTTCTCCAGATATTGCTGATGGTAATCCTCGGCGTAATAGAAGGGTGCCAGCGGCAGAATGCGGGTGGTGATGGCACGGCTGTCGCCGCTTGCCGCCATCGCCTGCTGGTAGGCCGCCATGCTCTGCTGGGCAATGATCTGCTGGCTCTCGTCGCCATAGAAGATCACCGAGCGATACTGGGTGCCAATATCCCCGCCCTGACGCATCCCCTGCGCCGGATCGTGCTGCTCCCAGAACAGTCTGAGCAGGTCGCCGTAGCTGATCACCGCCGGATCAAACACCACCTGCACCGTCTCGGCATGGCCGGTCAGCCCGCTGCACACCTCTTTGTAGGTGGGATTCTGGGTCACGCCGCCCTGATAACCTGCCGCGGTGGAGTAGACGCCCGGCTGCTGCCAGAACAGGCGCTCCACGCCCCAGAAACAGCCCATGCCAAACCAGGCCACCGCCATCCCTTCCGGCCAGGGGCCCTGGGTCGGGTTGCCGTTCACCGCATGCTGCTGACCAATCACCATCGCTTCGCGTCGTCCCGGCAGGGCCTCTGCCGGTGAAATAATCTGTTCCATGAATTCTGTCCTTGTATAAAACCCTGTGAAATCACACAGCTGACGAAAAGGAGCATCGAAGATAGCAGTTTATCGCGCCGGATCAACTGGCGGGCCCCTCACCGCTCGCTCCGGCGGCTATCTGCACCGTCCGTCACCCTTTCACAATCCGCACGGCCAAGCCGCCCCTCGTAGACCAGAAACGGCCAAAATCAATATTTAGTCTTGATTTGTGAATTAATTTTCATATATTGAGCCAATCGCTGTTTTTTTATGGAAGAAATATCAAGTGCGTGAACGCGAACCCAGTCTGGTCAATGCCTTCCGGCAATCCACCCCCTATGTCAATGTGCATCGGGGTGCCACCTTTGTGCTGATGATGGGGGGAGAAGCCATCTGCCACCCCAATTTCGCCAATATCGTCAGCGATATCGCCCTGCTGCAGACACTGGGCATACGCCTGGTGCTGGTGTTTGGTTCACGTCCGCAAAACGATGAAGCGCTGGCCCGCGCCGGTATCGAGGCCCAGTATCACAAGCGGATCCGGGTCACCGATGACGAGAGTTTCACCATCATCAAACAGGTGTGTGGCGGCCTGCAATATGACATCACCGCCCAGCTCTCCATGGGGCTCGCCAACACACCCATGCAGGGGGCGCGGATCAGTGTGGTGAGCGGCAACTTCGTCACTGCCCAGCCACTGGGGGTGGATGATGGCATCGACTTTTGCCACAGCGGCCGGGTGCGCCGCATCGACGTGGAGGGGATCACCCGCCAGCTCGATCAGAAGAGTCTGGTGCTCATCTCCCCCATCGGCTGCTCGGTCACCGGCGAGAGCTTTAACCTGAGCTCCGAAGAGGTGGCCCGCCGGGTGGCGGTCGATCTCAAGGCAGACAAGCTCATCTGCTTTAGCAGCACCCAGGGGGTGATGGACAGGCGCGGCGAAGCCATCTCCGAGCTCTTCCCCGAGCAGGCCGAAGAGCTGCTGGTGGAGCTGGAGCAGGCAGGGGAAGAGATGTCCGGCACAGCACGCTATCTGCGCGCGGCCATTGCCTCCTGCCGCGGCGGGGTGCCCCGCTCCCATCTGGTGAGCTATCAGGATGATGGCGCCATGTTGCAGGAGCTGTTCAGTCGCGATGGCCTCGGCACCCAGATCGTGCGGGAAAGTGCCGAGCAGGCCCGCGCCGCCACCATCGAGGATATCGGCGGCATTCTGGATCTCATTCGCCCGCTGGAGGAGGAAGGCATTCTGGTGCGCCGCTCCCGCGAGCAGCTGGAGATGGAGATCGACAAGTTCACCATCATCGAGCGCGATGGCCTCATCATCGGCTGCGCGGCCCTCTACTGCTTTATGGAAGAGGCGATGGCGGAGATGGCCTGCGTCGCCATCCACCCCGACTATCGCAACTCCAACCGGGGGGATCAGCTGGTGGCCAAGGTGGCCGAGCGGGCCAAACGGCTTGGCATTCGCCGTCTGTTCGTGCTCACCACCCGCTCCATCCACTGGTTCCGGGAGCGGGGCTTCGATCCGCTGGAAGTGGAAGATCTGCCGGTGGCGCGCCAGCGTCTCTACAACTGGCAGCGTCGTTCCAAGGTTTTGTCAAAGACCATTGCCTAAGCCATTGATTCTGTGTTGAGTTAGCCGACAATTTGAACTTTTTCACAAACTCGATTGACAGTGCAATCCAACGCAGGGTATTTCTAAATGCACTCCACCGCCCTGGTGGAGCCAGAAGAGGAGCGCTGCCCAGGCAGCCCAAGGGAGGACGCCAGCGTCCGGTGAACTTGGGTCAGGGGGAGCAGCGCCGAGACGAGTGAGGAGACTGGTAACCTCAACGTCGGCTGCGGGGGCTGAATCCCCCGGGTTGTCATCGGTAGTGATCATCCCCCACCGCGCCCTGTCAGGGGCGGTACGGGATGGGCTCTGCAGGTGGAGTGCTTCTGGCCGGGATAGCTTCGTTCATTCCTGCCATTTTCAGCCTCCTCCTCTCTTTTTTGCCCGATGGAACCGGAATCTTAAAATAAGACAGGAGTAAGCAATGAGCCCGATCAATGTCGCCAAGTTTGGCGGAACCAGTGTCGCCAACTTCCCGGCCATGAACCACTGCGCCGATATCGTGCTGGCCAATCCCGCCACCCGGGTGGTGGTACTGAGTGCCAGCGCCGGTGTCACCAACCTGCTGGTCGCTCTGGCACAAGGGGAGCTGGACGAAGCGGGCCGCGACGAGCAACTGGCCAAACTGGCCGGGATCCAGCAGGCCATTCTGACCGATCTCGGCAACCCTGTTGATGTGAGCGCCCTCATTCATGGCCAGCTGGACGACATTCGCCTCATGGCCCAGCAAGCCCACCAGCATACCGATGCGGAGCTGGCCGATCGCCTCATCGCCTGCGGCGAGCTGATGTCTACCCGCCTCTTTACCGAGCTGCTGCGCCAGCGCGGCGTCAAGGCCCACTGGCAGGATGTGCGCCAGCTGATGCGCACCGACAGCCGCTTTGGCAAGGCCACCGTCGATCTGGCCACCACCCGTACCCTCTGCCAGCAGACGCTGGGCCCGCAGCTTGGCGACAGCCTCATCATCACCCAGGGCTTTATCGGCGCCGATGGCGATGGCCGCACCACCACGCTGGGACGCGGCGGCTCTGACTACAGCGCAGCCCTCTTGGCCGAAGCGCTCGATGCCGCCAGTATCGAGATCTGGACCGATGTGCCCGGCATCTACACCACGGATCCGCGCCTCGTCACCCGCGCCCGCCCGATCCCCGAAATCAGCTTTGTCGAAGCGGCCGAGATGGCCACCTTCGGCGCCAAGGTGCTGCACCCCGCCACCCTGCAACCGGCGGTACGCCAGAATATTCCGGTGTTTGTCGGCTCCGCCAAGGATCCTGCCGCCGGTGGTACCTGGATCCGCGCCAGCACAGATTCAAGCCCGCTGTTTCGCGCCGTCGCCCTGCGCCGCCAGCAGGTGCTGGTGACCCTGCACAGCCTCAACATGTTCCACGCCTACGGCTTTCTGGCCGAAGTGTTCGGCATTCTGGCCCGTCACCGCATCTCGGTCGATCTCATCACCACCTCGGAAGTGAGCGTGTCGCTGACCCTGGATCACACCGGCAGCCAGAGTAACGGCGAGCCGATCCTGAGCGACAAGGTACTGGCCGAGCTGGGCCAGCTCTGCAAGGTGGAGGTGGAAACCGGTCTGGCACTGGTGGCGCTCATCGGCAACCGGATGAGCGAAGTGAACGGGGTGGGCAGTCAGGTCTTTGACGCCCTGCGCGAGCACAACATCCGGATGATCTGCTACGGCGCCAGCGCCCACAACCTCTGCTTCCTGGTCAAGGAGAGCGAGGCGGGCAATATCGTCAACCGCCTCCATCAGGAGTTGCTGGACTGACCCTCACCGCGAGGCAATTCCGGCCATGCAACAGGGCGCCAACACGGCGCCCTGTTCATTTGTACTCCGCAAAGGTATTGGCTCAGGCAAGGCTGGTGGCTGGCAACTGACAGGCGACGGCTTCCCGGCGCAGCTGCTGTAAGCGGGCCAGCAGCCCGGTCTGGCCCAGCTCCGTCTCCTGAGGCGAGAGATTGTCCACCAGCAGCGAATAGTGATCCGTCACCGCCTGCATCAGCCAGTCGAGGCGACGCAGGGTGAGCGGGCCGCAGCTCTGGCCGCTCAGATCATCGGCCACATCGAGCCGGTGGCTGCGATACATGTCCCGCCACCAGTTGGCAACCAGCGCCTCGTCGCTCACCAGCGCGGCGCTCCACTCCCCCTGCAGGGCGTGCAGGCGGGCCAGCACGGGCGCGCTGGCCCCTTCGCGGATCAGGTGGTGGATCTCCCGTTTGACCCACTTGAGGCAGAGTTCACGCCAGTAGCGAAATTGCGGCAGAGGATCGGCCTCATCGAGCCAGAGTCCAGAGAGGGTGCGGGTCTCCAGCCGCTCCGGTACATGGAACTGCGGATCGACCAGACCGTTGGAGTTGTATTCAAAGCGGGGATCGAAGGTCCACATATAGCCAAAGTCGAACACGCAGATCTGCTCGCCGTCATCGAGCAGGTTGCCCGGACTCGGGTCCCAGTCAAACCAGCCCCAGCGGGCCAGCTCACCCTGCACCTCCAGCATCTGGGCCAGATTGCGTTCGTTGAGCTGATGGACCGGCACACCCCGCAACCAGGGGGAGACCAGTACCCCGGCCCGCGCCGAGCCGAAACTGGTGCAAACCACGTGGGAGAGGACGGTGGGATGCAGCTCGCGCAGCGCCTCGATTTCACGCCGCCGCTCCAGCTCGGTCAGAAAGGCGGTCTTGCCATCGAGGTTGGCCACCAGTGAATCCTGACGTCGCCGCTTGAGGCACCAGTGATGCCCCTCCACCTTGAGGTGAAACACCTCGGCGGTGAGACCGTGGCGATAGACCTTGACCACTGCGGGATGAGTATCCTTCAGCTTGACCAGTTGGGCCAGCGGCAGCGGGCAGTCGCGCTCGCGTCCGATCCGGATCTCTTCCTTGCTCTCCAGCATGCGCAGCAATCTGGCCTGACGTGCCATCACTTTGGGATTCATACATGTACCTCCAGTCGCTATCGAGAGACTAAACAGCAGCTCCCTCCCAAGCCAGTGGCAAAACCCCATGATGACGCTTTCATCACATATTCCGAACAACCCCTCGATCGGGATCACAATTTGCAAGGTTGGGCTGTAACCAAATATTCATTAAGTGGTCATTAAATTGACAAGCTGAAACAAGGCCCGCACCATCGGGTCAAACTCTATACGGATGAACGATCTCTCCCTTACTCGCTCAAAGGATGAGCTTATATGAATCGCCCCTCCTCAGGCCGCCCCCGTGCCCTGAGTCTGTCCTCCGGGCTACTGGCCCTGCTGGGCGGATTGCTGCTGCTGACGCTGTTATTACCGCTGATCAATCCCGGCAGCTGGCTGGGCCGTGCCCAACCGCTGGTGCTGGGCCCCGCCGACAATCCGCTGGCCACCCTCACCCGCCACGCCCTGCTCTATAAAAGCGACAGCCGCGGCCTCTATCTGGTGGTGCGCAGCCAGTGGCTGTTGCGGGGGCCGCTGCAAGCGGGGGACAAGGTGCGAGTGGAGCTGCTCAACGACAAGGGGGAGCGGATCGACCAGCTCAGTCAGGCGGTGGATAAGCGTCAGGTGTGCCGCAATAACCGCTGCTCGCTGGATCTCAACAGCACCCTGCGGGCACCGGACGATGCACTGGCCAGCCGTTATCAGCTGCGCATCGGTCTGCTGCTCAAGGATCGCCCCGAGAGCGGTGATTTCAGCCAGATCCTGCAAACCCTGCCGGAGCAGGGCTTCAACCTCACCTATCTGGTGGTGAGCCTGACCCTAGTGCTGGCCCTGAGCGCCGCCGTGCTCAAAACGGTGCTGCCAAAGCTGCGCCGCAGCCTGCGCTGGCGGATCATCGGCAGCCTGCTGCTCGGCAACCTCACCTTCGTGCTGCTGCACGGCTTCGTGGTGTTCAAGCTGGGGGAGTTTCTGCTCTGGTCAGGCTTTCGGCCGGAGCACTACTATCTGGCCTGGGGCAGCATGGTGCTGGGCTGGAGCCTCTGCGCACTGGCGGGCTTCAACCTCTATATGGGGCTGGTCTTTACCGCGCTGTCAGGCATAGGTCTGCTGGCCAACTTTATGAAGATCGCCATCTACGGCGTGCCGCTCGGCGGGGACGATTTTGGCAACCTGCTGGCGCTGCTGCGGATCCTGCTCGACCAGCACCCCATCCTACCCATCTTCACCGTTTTACTGGCACTGTTTCTCTGCTGGCGCTTTGCCCTGTCACGCTGGGTGTTGCGCACAGCCGCGGCCACCGTCGCCTTCTTTGCCCTCTGCGTCTTTGCCACCCAGACCGGCAACAAGCTGCTGGGGGCCAACATTCGCTACGTGGATCGCGCGGTTAACTACCACAGGGACATCATCCGCTCCGGCCCCGGCCTCTATCTGTTCAATCTGGTGGACGAGATGCTGCAAAGCGGCAGCGTGTTTCGCTACCCCTTGCAGATCAACGAGCTGACCCCGCAGCTGAGTTATCCGCCCCAGGGCATTGCGCCGCGCTGGGATCTGGTGATCGTACTGCAATATGAGTCGCTCTGGCTCG
The DNA here is from genome assembly GCF_049170315.1 of Aeromonas sp. 604443. Classification (NCBI taxonomy): domain Bacteria; kingdom Pseudomonadati; phylum Pseudomonadota; class Gammaproteobacteria; order Aeromonadales; family Aeromonadaceae; genus Aeromonas; species Aeromonas sp. 604443. Next base: position 255,479 of record NZ_JAAKMI010000001.1, on the reverse strand, counting down.
ACTGGAAGGGGCGGATCTGCGCCCCGGCTCCCACCCTCTCCCTGCCCGCCAGCGTGCAGCAGTGGCAAAAGACCATCCACTCCCCCACCACCGGCGGCATGACGGTACTGGCGGAGTTCGAGATGAACACCGGCCTGCCGGTGGGCTTGCTCAAGCAGGGGGTGGTGCCCTACTACTACCTCTCGCAGCAGGTGCCGGGGCTGGCCCAGAGCGCCAGACAGAGCGGCTACCAGACCCTGTTCGCCCACCCCTATGTGGAAAAATTCTGGGGCCGCGCCAAGGCGATCCCGGCGCTCGGCTATGAGGAGCGCTGGTTCGACAGCCGTTTTTCCACCCTCGAGCACAAGGGACTCTATATCTCCGATGATGCGCTCATCGACCACCTGCTCAAACGCAGCGAACAGGATGACCAACCGCTGTTTGCCTATGCGGTCACCATGCAGGGGCACGGCCCCTTCGATAGCCCCCGCTATCAGGGGCAGGAGCGCAGCGGCGCCTGCCCGAACCAGAGCGAGAGCGACACCCAGTTACTCAACACCTATTACACAGGGGTGGTGGATGCCATGGCCTCGCTGGAGCGACTGCTCAAGACCCTAGACCAGTCGGACAAGCGCTATCTGGTGGTGGCCTTTGGCGATCACCAGCCGTTTTTGATGTCCGCCGGCAAGGGGATTCACGGTGACAAGCCGGCGCGCGATGCCACCTACCAGATCCCCATGATGGCCTTCACCCGCGCCGATGACCCCCTCAATCTGGCGACCCAGTTTGCGCCGGTGCGCCAGCTCTACCAGATGGGTCAGGCGACTCGCCAGCTGCTGGCGGGGGATATCACCCCCATAGAAGAGAAGCCCCTGCTCCATCCGGTGTTGGGCGAAGAGAAAGGCTTCGACCCATCAAGCCTGGTGCCGCAGATCCGCGCCAGCTTCCGGCCCGATGCCCTGCCCTGAGCCTTAAGCACCGCAATACGAATAGATGAGGCCGCAATAGCGGCCTCTGGTTATCACTTTCTCTTTGTCACTGCGACTGCGAAATCCGGTCTTTAGCAGGCGTTACGGGTTGCAACGGCATCCGCCAGGTTGCGCAGCAGCACTTCGGTATCGGCCCAACCGATGCAGGCATCTGTGATGCTCTGGCCGACGGTGAGTTCACACCCTTCCACCAGATCCTGACGGCCTTCCACCAGATGGCTCTCCACCATCACACCAAACACCGCCTTGCTACCGGCACGCAGTTGGCCGGCCACATCCTCGGCCACCAGCATCTGGTTCTTGAACTGCTTGCTGCTGTTTGCATGACTAAAGTCGATCATCACCTTCTGGGGCAGACCGGCCTTCTCCAGCCCCTTCACCACCTCGTCCACGTGGGCGGCGCTGTAGTTCGGCTCACGACCACCACGCAGAATGATGTGACAGTCCGGGTTGCCGCGGGTCGCCACGATGGCGGAGTGACCGTATTTGGTGACCGACAGGAAGTGGTGCGGCGCACTGGCAGCGCCAATGGCATCGATGGCAACCTTGATGGTGCCGTCAGTGCCGTTCTTGAAGCCCACCGGACAGGAGAGACCGGAGGCCAGCTCGCGGTGTACCTGGGATTCGGTGGTACGGGCACCGATCGCGCCCCAGCTCATCAGATCCGCCACATATTGCGGGGTGATCATGTCGAGGAACTCGGAGGCAGTCGGCAGCCCCATGTCGTTGAGATCCAGCAACAGCTTGCGACCAATACGCAGACCGTCATTGATCTTGCAGCTGTTGTCGAGGTACGGATCGTTGATCAGCCCCTTCCAGCCCACTGTGGTACGCGGTTTTTCGAAGTAGACCCGCATCACGATCTCCAGCTGATCTTTCAGCTCGTCGCGCAGCGCCTTGAGGCGCTTGCCGTACTCCAGCGCGGCAACCGGATCATGGATGGAGCAAGGGCCAATCACCACCAGCAGACGATCATCTTCGCCGGCCAGGATATTGTGAATGGCCTGACGGGATTCAAAAACGGTGGACGAGGCCACCTCGGTAGCCGGAAACTTCTCAAGCACCGCAACCGGGGGTAATAACTCTTTGATTTCACTGATACGAACGTCGTCGGTTTGATGCTGCATGACAAGGCTTCCTGCTAGATGACTACGATTAGGAAATCTCAACATAGCCCGCGACAACGCATGTGTAAATAGGAAATTACAGTAATCACAAAACTATTTTATATGGCAATCTTGCAAGTTATTGAAATGATGCTAAGCGAAATGACGATGCTGGTGAGGAAGGCAAAAAAGCCCGCTCAGCGCGGGCCCGAAGCGTCGGTGATGACGGGTTTGTCAGTGATCAGCCACGCTGGCTGATACTGGCCAGCTTGTCGAAGTAATCCGGGAAGGTCTTCGAGGTGCACTTGGGATCATTGATGGTGACCGGGGTATCCGACAGCGCCACCAGCGAGAAGCACATGGCGATACGGTGATCGTTGTAGGTATCGATCTCGGCATGCTTGAGCTGGGTCGGCGGGGTCACGGTGATGAAGTCATGCCCCTCCTCCACTTCGACGCCCAGCTTGCGCAGCTCGGTCGCCATGGCGTGCAGACGATCGGTCTCCTTCACCCGCCAGTTGTAGATATTGCGAATGGAGGTCGGCCCCTCGGCAAACAACGCCGCTACGGCGATGGTCATGGCCGCATCGGGAATATGGTTCATATCCATATCCACTCCGTGCAGCGGCGCCTGCTCCGCCTCGATGAAGTCATCACCCCAGGTGATGCGCGCGCCCATCTTCTCCAGCACGTCGGCGAAGTGGATATCACCCTGAATGCTGTGCTTGCCGATACCGGTGACCCGCACCTTACCCTTGATGGCACCCGCCGCGAGGAAGTAGGAGGCGCTGGAGGCATCCCCTTCCACCAGAAAGTCACCCGGGCTGATGTAGGTCTGGTTGCCCTTGATGTAGAACAGCTTGTAGTTGTCGTGCTCGATGACCACCCCAAACTGCTTCATGATGTGCAGGGTGATGTCGATGTAGGGCTTGGAAACCAGCTCCCCCTTGATGTGGATCCGGGTATCGCCCGCCGCCATCGGCGCCGCCATCAAAAACGCGGTCAGGAACTGGCTGGAGACGGAGCCGTCGACGTGCACATCGCCGCCCCACAGCCCCTTGGCGTCCACCACCAGCGGCGGATAACCATCGTGTTTCAGGTACTGGATATGGGCACCCGCTTCACGCAGGGCATCCACCAGATGGCCGATGGGACGCTCTTCCATGCGCGGCTCGCCGCCCAGAGTATATTCACCGGAGCCCAAGCACAGCGCGGCGCACAGCGGTCGCATGGCGGTACCGGCGTTGCCGAGGAACAGATTGACCGGCTCTTTCACCGCAAAGCTGCGGCCCAGCCCCTGCACGGTACACTCGGTCTTGTCGGCGGAGAGCTTGTACTTGACCCCGAGCTGGGTCAGCGCAGCCAGCATATGACGAATGTCATCGCTGTCGAGCAGGTTAGTCAGACGGGTGGTGCCACGAGCCAGCGCCGCCAGCAGCAGCGCACGGTTAGAGACACTCTTGGAGCCGGGCAAATTGACCTCACCGACCACACGAGAAATGGGTTCCAAACGCAACGAATTCATAGACTTCCTGTGCTATCTCAAAAATAAACGCCTGTCCGGACGTTAACAGCCTGCGTCCCGCTCGGCAAGGGCACTTTCAGGGGAAATCGCACGGCAAACGCCAGCGAGCTGGTTCTGTTGAAAAAAAGACGCCGGGGTATCCCCGGCGTCTTGAATCACTGCAATAGCTGGAAGCGGCTCACTGGTTGTCACGAGAGGCCGCCAGCAAGCATGTGAGTACTCTCTTCTCAGCCGTGGCGCTTGGCAAAACCATCCATAAAGCTCACCAAGGCCTTCACTCCCTCCAGCGGCATGGCGTTGTAGATGCTAGCGCGCATGCCACCGACAATACGGTGCCCCTTGAGGGCCAGCAGGCCAGCGGCTTCCGATTCGGCCAGGAACTGCTTGTCCAGCTCGGCATTTTTCAGCTGGAACGGGATGTTCATCCGCGAACGGCAGCTGACATCCACCTGATTGCTGTAAAAGCTCGACTGATCGAGATAGTCGTAGAGGAAGTCGGCCTTCTCCTTGTTGCGCGCTTCCATCGCCTCGAGACCACCCTGTTCTTTCAGCCACTCGAACACCAAACCGGCCAGATACCAGGCGTAGGTGGGCGGCGTGTTGAACATGGAGTCGTTCTTGGCAGTGAGCTTGTAGTCAAAAATCGAGGGGACATCGGCTCTGGCCTGATCCAGCAGGTCATCGCGCACGATGGCGATGGCAAGCCCGGACGGGCCGATATTTTTTTGGGCACCGGCATAGATGATGCCAAAGCGGCTCACATCGAGAGGACGGGAGAGAATGGTGGAGGAGAGATCCGCCACCAGCGGCACCTCGCCGGTGGCCGGGATGTCGAACATCTCGATGCCATCAATGGTTTCGTTCGGGCAGTAGTGAACATAGGCCGCATCGGCGCGAAACGCCGGGGTCGGCAGCAGGTGGGAGATCCCCTGCTCGTTCTTGGCAACCCCTTGGAAGGTCTGAATATCGCCATACTTTTTGGCTTCATCCACCGCGCTCTGGGACCAGACACCGGTCAGCAGGAAGTCCGCCTTCTTGTTGGCCCCGCCAAGCAGGTTCATGGGCACGGCGGAGAACTGACCGCGGCCGCCACCGTGCATGAAGAGCACCTTGTAGTTGTCCGGCACCGCCAGCAGCTCGCGCAGATCCGCTTCGGCCTTCTCGGCCACCGCCATGTAGGGCTTGCCACGATGGGAAAGCTCCATGACCGAGGCTCCCAGCCCCTGAAAATTACAAAATTCGCGCTGGGCGCGCTCCATGACTTCAACCGGCAGCATGGCGGGGCCGGCGCAGAAGTTGTAAATCTGTTTGCTCATGACGCTTTCCGTGAGTGGATGAGATTAATCGATGACTTGTCAGGTTTTACACAAGAGCAGCCAGCGGATCAAAGGCTTTTTGGGAGCTGGCTCAACCTTTTACCGTCACTCTGCCTCCCCCTTGCAGGAGAAAAAGCCCTGAACGGGTCAGGGCTTGCAGGGAACATGCACAGAAATGGCGGGCAGAGCGCATAAACGACCACTGCTCAGCCATTTCTGACAAATTTACAGTTTGGCGGTGAGCTCCGGCAGCAGAGTGAAGAGATCCCCCACCAGCCCGTAGTCCGCCACCTGAAAGATGGGGGCATCGCTGTCCTTGTTGATGGCCACGATCACTTTCGACTCCTTCATCCCCGCCAGATGCTGGATGGCCCCCGAAATGCCGACCGCGATATAGAGCTCGGGCGCCACCACCTTGCCGGTCTGCCCCACTTGCAGATCGTTGGCGACATATCCTGCATCAACGGCGGCTCGCGATGCCCCCACGGCGCCGCCCAGCTTGTCGGCCAGCGCCTCAATCAGGGCAAACTGCGCCTTGGAACCAAGGGCGCGGCCACCTGAGACAACCACCCGTGCTGCGGTCAGTTCGGGCCTGCTGGAGCGCACCGCGCGGCGCTCGACCAACCGGGTACGACCAGCGAATTCGGGCACGGCCAAGTGCTCGATGGGAGCCTGCCCGCCTGTCGCCGCCTTGGCAAACGCGGTGGCCCGCACCGTCATCACTTTCACGGGCGCCGAGCTTGCCACTCTGGCAATGGCATTGCCCGCATAGATGGGGCGCAGGAAGGTGTCGCTGTTCTCGATAGCCGTCACCTCGGAGAGCATCTCCACCCCGAGCCGAGCCGCCACCTGTGGCAGCAGCGCCTTGCCCATGGCACTCGCCGCCATAAGGCAGTGGCTGTAACCTTCGCACCAGCTGGCCAGCAGCTTGTCCACCCCATCCAGCAGCCCGTCGGCCAGCAGGGGATGCTCGGCAAGCAGAACCTTGTCGACACCGCTGAGGGCTGCCGCCTGTTCACCCGCCTCGGTCAGCCCCTGCCCCAGCAACAGCAGGTCAACTTGACCGCCGATGGATCCGGCGGCGGTGACCAGTTGTGCCACGTTGTCGGCCAGATGGCCCTGATGATGTTCGGCAATGATCAGCACGCTCATGGCAGCACCTTCGCTTCATGTTTGAGTTTGTCCACCAGCTCGTCCACCGAGCCCACCTTGATCCCGGCGCTGCGGGCTGGCGGCGCCATCACCCCGAGCAAACGGGTCTGGTTGGCCACCTCAACGGCGAGTGTCGAGAATGGAGCGCTATCAAGCGGCTTGCGCTTGGCCTTCATGATGTTGGGCAGCGAGGCAAAACGCGGTTCATTCAAACGCAGATCGGCGCTCACCACCGCAGGCAACGGCATGCCGAGGGTCTCGAGGCCACCGTCGATTTCGCGAGTCACCAGCAGTTCTCCCGCTTCCACCTTGAGGGCTGACGCGCAGGTCGCCAGCGGCCAATCATTGAGGGCTGCCAGCATCTGAGCCACCTGATTGTTGTCTGAATCGATGGACTGCTTGCCGAGCAGCACCAGATCCGGCTGCTCCTGCTCACACACCTTGTGCAAGGCGCGGGCAACCGTCAGCGGGGTGAGCGTCTCATCGGTGACATAATGCAGCGCCCGATCCGCCCCCAGCGCCAGCCCATGGCGCAGTTGCTCGGCGGCAGCGTCAGGGCCAAAGGTCACCACCACCAGCTCGCTGGCAACCCCGGCTTCCCGCAGCCTGACCCCCTCCTCCACCGCAATTTCACAAAAGGGGTTGATCCCCATCTTCACATTGGCGAGCTCCACGTCGGAGCCGTCTCCCTTCACCCGGATCTTGACGTTGTAGTCGACTACCCGTTTGATTGCGACCAGCAGCTTCATGGGGTCATGCCTCGTCTCTTTGGATTGAATTCATTAGTGTGCCTCTGCGTTTGTTGCAGTACGCTCTTCCCTGATTTTTTGCTTTTTCTTGCTCAGTTTTGCTTACAACTGCTTTACGTTTACGTAAACTACCAGCATTACCCTAGGCCAACCAGAGCGCAGAGGCAAGATGGAACGGGAAGCAATGGAATTTGATGTCGTCATCGTCGGCGGCGGACCGGCGGGGCTCAGTGCAGCCATCGCCCTGAAACAGCAGGATGCCACTCTCTCTGTCTGTCTGCTGGAGAAGGGGGCGGAAATTGGCGCCCATCTGCTCTCCGGCGCCCTGTTTGATCCCGTCGCCTTGCAAGAGCTGCTGCCGGATGGCTGGCAGCAAGCGCCGCTCGGCGTGCCGGTCAGCGACGATCAGGTGCATCTGCTGCAAAGCGAGCAACGTTCCCTGCAACTGCCCGCCTGGGCGGTGCCGCCCCGGATGCACAATCAGGGTTGCCATGTGGTCAGTCTGGGCAATCTCTGCCGCTGGCTTGGCCAACAGGCGGAAAAACTGGGAGTCGAAATATACCCGGGATTTACCGCCAGCGAACTTATCATGGAAGCGGGCCGGGTCAAGGGGGTCATCACCGGCGATCTGGGGCTGGATCGGGCTGGGAACCCAAAAGCTGATCATGTGCCCGGCATGGCGCTGCTCGGTCGCTACACCCTCTTTGCCGAAGGGGCACGCGGCCATCTCGGCAAGCAGCTGATCGCCGAGTTCAATCTGGAAAACCCAGCCCAACCCCAACACTACGCCATCGGCTTCAAGGAGCTGTGGCAACTGCCAGCAGGTCGGGGCAAGGCGGGACAGGTGCTACACGGTAGTGGCTGGCCCCTTGGCAAGCAGGGGGGCGGCAATAGCCACGGTGGCTTCTATCTCTATCACATGGAAGGGGATCAGGTGGCAGTCGGGCTGATTGTCGATCTCAACTACCAGAATCCCTGGCTCAGCCCGTTTGACGAATTCCAGCGCCTCAAGCATCACCCGCTTATCGCTGGCGTGTTGCAAGATGGGGAGCGCATCAGCTATGGCGCCCGCGCCATCACCAAGGGGGGCTGGCACGCCCTGCCCCGCATGCACTTCCCGGGCGGCCTGCTGATCGGTTGTGATGCGGGCACCCTCGACTTTTCCCGCATCAAGGGGATCCACACCGCCATGAAATCGGGAATGCTGGCGGCAAAAACCGTCGCGATGGCCCTGCGGGGTGGCGATGAAGGGGGCCGGGATCTGGCCCAGTATGGCGACGAGCTGCAACAGAGCTGGCTGGCCCGCGAGCTCAAGGCGGCGCGCAACTTCGGCGCGGCGCTTCACCGCTATGGTCCCTGGTTGGGCGGTGCCTTCAACTGGCTGGAGCAACGGCTGTTTGGCGCAAACTCGCCCTTCAGGTTGCTCGATAAAGCTCACGATTACCGTCAGCTGCGCGTGGCCAGCCGCTGCGAGCCCATCCATTATCCCAAACCCGATGGCAAGCTGAGCTTTGACAAACTCTCGTCTGTGTATCTGGCCAACACCAGTCACGACGAGGATCAGCCTTGTCACCTCAAGCTGCAGGACGAGCGTATTCCGGTCGAGGTCAATCTGCCCACCTGGGCCGAACCCGCCCAACGCTACTGTCCGGCCGGGGTGTTTGAGGTACTGGAAATGGAAAGCGCGGCCAAACTGCAGATCAACGCCGCCAACTGTATTCACTGCAAAACCTGTGACATTAAAGATCCCAGTCAAAACATTATCTGGACGCCGCCACAGGGGGGCTCCGGGCCCAATTATCCGAATATGTGATGGAACGGCAATGCCAAGATGCGGTGACATCAAAGATACTCAGTCCCAAAACATCGTCTGGACACCGCCACAAGGAGGATCCGGGCCCAACTATCCCAATATGTGATGGAATACGGCGATGCCAAGATGCGGTGACATCAAAGATACTCAGCCCCAAAACATCGTCTGGATACCGCCACAGGGGGCTCCGGGCCCAACTATCCCAATATCTGATGAAGCGGGGTAGCGGCAACAAGCAGCCCCAGCCATCCCTCCCCCCGCCAAAGGCTGGTTCTACACCGCATGGCTGCTAAGGTGATCCGACCTCGCTGTTTTTTTGGACAAACAAGCTGAATCCCTGATGAATAGCCCCTGACAAGCGGGGCCCACCCCTGTATAGTTCGCCGCATTCAGGTTTTCCATCGGCCCGATCTGCTTATCCACGGGATCGCCTTCTTCAGCGATCTAAGGCCGCATGACCTGTGCAACCATCCCTGATTACCCATGACTTTTTAAGGGGGGACAGATGATCACCGCCTACATTCTCAATAACAAGGTGCTGGACATAGTCACGCTCGGGCCTGACGACATAGTACCTGACAACACGGTCTGGCTGGATGCCTACAAGCCGGACACGGCAGAGCGAGAATGGTTGACGGGCCTGTTCCTGGAAGAGGTTCCCGACAAGGAGGAGCTCGACGACATCGAAGCATCCGCCCGTTTCTACTGGGATACCGATGGTCTGCACATTCACTCCCTGTTTCCCCAGCGGATCGGTCGTGACACCAAGGGTGTCCACGTCTCCTTTACCCTGCGCAACAACCTGCTGATCAGCATTCGTGAAGATGACATCGGGCTGGTGCGCCTGCTGCGCCACTATATGCGCCAGGATCGGCTGGAGGTGGAGGATGCCCTCGATATCCTGCTGGAGGTACAAAACCTCAAGGTGGAGTACCTCTCCGATCTTATCGAAGATGGTTACAAGACGTTGGAAAACACCGCCGATCAGATCTTCGAGCCGGATCAGATCAACCCTATGCTCAAGGAGCTGTTGGCACAGGAAGAGGCCAACGGCCAGATCCGTCTCTCCCTGCACGATACCCGCCGCGCCCTGCGTTTCCTCAAACGCAGCCTGCGCCAGCGCATGAGCCTCGAGCAGAACAAGTGGATCGACGAGATGCTGCACGACGTGGAGTCACTGCTGCCTCACACCCAGTTCCTGTTCGACAAGATCAACTTCCAGCTGGAGGCCTCCATGGGGGTGACCAATCTAGAGCAGAACAAGGTGATCAAGATCTTCTCGGTTGCCGCCGTGATCTTCCTGCCGCCGACCCTGATCGCCAGTATCTACGGCATGAACTTCGGCCGCATGCCTGAACTCGCCTGGGAGTATGGCTATCCCCTCTCGCTGGTGCTGATGGTGATGTCATCGCTGGGCACCGGGCTCTTCTTCAAGCGCAAGGGGTGGCTGTAACGCCAGCCGCTCGGCACAAGACAACTTTTCGCGGATTGGGGGGCATGGCCCCCCGATTAATTTGCGCCACGCCCAACGCCTTGCAAAGGACGCTTCGTCGCCCCATATCCCCTTCATCACTCAATTCAAGTGGATAACGGGCAACCATGACCCTCTACCCCGAACACCGATATGACGATCACGGCCAGTTGCGCCCGCCTCTCTGGTTCTGGCCCATCGCCCTGTTGCTGACCCGCTCGGTCTGGCTCTTTTTGATGGCAGGGGTCACCCGCGAGAGCGGCAGCGAGATCCTGACCCTCTTCTATCCGGACAAGATCACCCTCTACATCAGCCTGCTGACCGACGTGCCCGCCATGCTGGCGTTGCTCGCCTGCGGGGGCACCTATCAGCAGACCCAGAGCATTCGCGCCAGACTCCGGCGCCACAGCCCGCTGCTGCTGCTCTGCTCTGCCGTCAGCGGCCTGTTGATGCAGTTGCACAGCCTCAATCTGCAGAAGTGGTCGTTCAGCTGGCCCACCGCGCTGGTGCTGGTCGCCAGCCTCTGGGCGCTCTGGTATCTGCTGCGCAGCCGCCAGCTACGGGAATATGCTGCTGATGATCCTCATCAGGAGTCGAACATCTAGCCAAGTTTTAGCTGCAATCAATTGAAATAAATATAAAAAGCCTCTTGGTGAGTTGAACGCCCGACGCGCGGCCATAACCCCGAGCCGCAAGCTGCCCCGCTGTCGAGGAGCGGCTGCGCCCGCACTCTCGCCCCATAGGTGGCGGCCAAGCGGATAAGGAATTATCAATCGTCGTGTTAGGTCACCCCGTTCATTCAGGCTTGATTCATTATCAATGGAATTGATAACACTTTTCATTACTCTTACTGCGTTATAAACTTGCTCCCCCCGGGCTGCCCCGCCCGGGTGCTGGAGCCTTTATGACAAGCCTTTCTCTCTCACCCCGACAATTCTGGCAGTGGCTGGCCTACCACCATCAGGCCGCCGAGGGCACCCTCTATCTGATGTTCTTCTCCGGCCTGCTGCTGTGGGAGCCGCTGACCCCGCTCTGGTCGCTGGCACGCTGGAATCTGTTTTTCCATGTGATGCTCTCGCTCACCCTGTTCCCGCTGCTATTTGGCGCCTTCTGGCTCTCCCATCGCAGCTTGTTGAACCGCAGCAACAAACCCTTTTTGCGCACCACGGGGCGGATTATCGAAGCCCTCCTGCTGATCTGTCTGGCCAGCGGCCTGCTGCTGGTGCTGCACGGCACTCCGGGCGATGCCATGGGCAACCTCGCCAGCTGGGCCCACTGGTTGAGCGCATTGGCGTTAACTCCTCTGGTGCTGCGCCACGCCTGGCGCTGGACCATCTTGAAATGGCGCTCCTGATCCCATGTTGAAGTCATCGTTCTCTGCATATTTGTCACTCCTGCTGGCCCTCCTCCTGCTGCTGGCCAGCCCCTTTGCGTTGGCCCAACAGATGGGCGCAGGGATGCTCGCCTATAAGGAGGGAAGCGCCCCGCGCCTCGTCACCGCCAACCTGAGTGCAGGTTCCGTCACCTTGCTTGAGCGCGATAGCGGCAAGCGGCTCAAAGAGGTGCCGCTGGGCGGCGATCTGCGCCAGCTAGCCCGCGCCGATGATGGCACCCTGCTGGTCACCGACTACAGCGGTGATCGCCTGCTATTGCTGGATGATGATCTCGATCTGGAAAAGGCGATCCCCACCGGCCACCGCCCCTATGGGGTCATCTTCGATGCCAAGCGGCAGTGGTTCTGGGTCACGCTGTTCGAATCCGCTCGCCTGCAAGCCTACGACACCACGGGCAACCTCAAGCTGGATGCAGAAACCGCCGAGACTCCCCGCGGGCTGGCCCTGACCGACGACGATCGCCTGCTGCTGACCCACGCCATGACCGGCCAGCTCGCCATCTATGATCTCGCCAAGCTTGAGAAGAACGCTAAGGGGGCTACCCTGCCCAAGCCCAAGCTCATTACCCTGGCCGAGACCCACAGCGACACGCCGAGCGACTCCCAGGGATTGCCGCGCCTGCTCGACGGTATCGCCCTCTCCCCCGATGGCAGCGAGGCCTGGCTGCCCCATGTGCTGTGGAGCTTCAGCCACCCCTTCCAGTTTCAGAGCACCGTCTTTCCGGCGGTCTCCATCATCGATCTCGATGAGGAGAAAGAGCGGGTCGATGAAAGAAAACAGCTATTTTTGCAGATCAACCTGCCCAGCGTCGGCAACCGCAGCCAGATCGTCTCCAACCCGTTCGCGGCGCGCTTTGCCACCGACGGCAAGCGGGTCTATCTGACCCTGGCGGGCTCGGAAGATCTGCTGGTGTTTGATCTCTCCCGCAGCGGCAAGTCCAACAACAACCGTCACCGCCGCAAGAAGTTTCAGGGGGGAGCCAAGGCGACCCAGCTCTTGCGCCACATGCCGGGCCAGAATCCGCGGGACTTGCTGATCGACGGTGACCATATTCTGGTGCACAACGCCATGGGGCAGGATCTCACCCGCCTCAATAGCGGCGGCAGCGGCCCGTTTGCCCGGGTCACGGTCGATGTGCCCCACTTCGCCAAGCTGGTAGAGACGGATCCGCGCCCCGCGCCGCTTCAGCGCGGCGAGCGGCTGTTCAACTTGGGCAACACAGCGTCCAACTCACGCTTCCCCATGGCGGGGGACAACTGGATGAGCTGCAACTCCTGCCATCTGGACGGGTTCAATTTCACCAACCGCTATCTGATGGCGGCCCATCGCCAGAAGAGCGGCGACAACGCCATCAACGGCCACGCCAACCTCACCAACATGGTGGCGGGGGATTTTGTCGGCGAATACCTGCGCATGACCCAGCAGACCCAGGGTGGCATGGGCCATGACACCCGCGATGGGGCCGAGGCAGTTGACCCCGCCAAGCCCCAACCGGAAGTGAAAGCGATGATGGAGGACTTGCACGCCTTCGTCACCGCCGATGGCAACCTCCCCTATCTTGCCAACTGGCTGCGGCTCGATGCACCGCGCACGGATCCCGCCAAGGCGCCGACCACTCACCCGAAAGAGTGGCTCAACTCCGCCTCCTGCCAGAACTGCCACAGCCAAGCGTTCAAGGACTGGAGCGAGAGCAACCACCGGCTGATGGGCAACTCCCACCCCTACTACAAGGTGGTGCAGGCGTTGGCCCGCGAAACCGAAGGGGAAGCGTTCGGCCAGTGGTGTCAGGGCTGCCACATGCCCCAGCAGGTAATGAACGGCCAGCAGGATCTACCCAAGGGCTCCCACATGTTCGAGCAGGGCGGCGCCTCGCTGATTGCCGCCCACAAGGCGGGTGAACCTGTGGTTGAGGAAGGGACCGGCTGTGTGCTCTGTCATCGCATCACCAAAGTGGAAGATGCGGGCGGCAACAGCGCCTTTACCGTGAATTTGAAAGACCGCGAGAGCTATGTGTTCGAGGATGCCGCGGGTGGCAGTCTTAAGCACTGGCTGGCCGAGCGGCAGATCAACGCCCGTCCGGCGGCCCACAAAGCCTCCTATCAGAAGGATTTCTACCGCGATGCCGCCCTGTGCAAGTCGTGCCACAACGAGTTTGCCCCGGGCTCCGGCGCCAATATCGTCAACACCTGGGACGAGTGGGAAAAATCCAGCTTCGCCAAGGCCGAGGATCCCGCCAAACGGCGCACCTGCATCGACTGCCATATGAACCCGGAGCCGGGCAATGGCGGCGCGCCGGTGGCGGGCCAGTCCACCGAAAACGGCACCATGAAAGCCCGGCTCTATCGCCACAACTTTACCGGCGCCCAGCACCAGCTGGTGGGGCTGCGCAATCCCGACCTTGAACAGGAGAGTCTGGCGCTCTTGCGCTCCAGCGCGACCCTCTCCGCCCGTATCGAACAGGCGGCCGATAGTCAGCGGCTGGTGGTGCGGGTCGCCAATACCGGCGCGGGCCATGCCCTGCCCACCGGGGTGGCCGATTTTCGTGAACTCTGGCTGGAGCTGACCGTCACCGACGCCAACGGCAAGGTGGTGCTTGCCAGCGGCCAGCCGGTGGATGGTGCCGTCCCTGAGAATGCGAGACTGTTTCGCAAAGTGTTCGGCGATGCCGAGGGCAAGCCGGTGGGGCTCAAGTTCTGGCGCTACGCCAAACTGCTGGAAGATACCCGCATTCCGGCCGATGGCTGGCGCGATGAAGCCTGGTCGCTGCCCGCAGAAGCCCAAGGGCCCTTCAAGGCCGATATCAAACTCAATTTCCGCACCTACCCCAAGTGGGTCAATGATGCGGTGCGCGCCGCCGAGCCGAGCTTGCCGGAGCCACCCATAGTGCAGCTAAATCGGTTGCAACTTACCCTGCAGCCTCTCCCCGTCACGCCCGCTACGGAGCCTCAATCCTGATGTTTGCAAGTTTTCTGATTACCCTGCGCGAGGGGCTGGAAGCCTTCCTGCTGGTCGGCATCTGCCTCTCCTACCTCGCCAAGCTGGGGGCGAGCCGCTACAACAAGTTCATCTATCTGGGGGTGGGGCTTGGCCTTATCGCCTCACTTGTCGTCGCCTTCCTGTTCCAGGTGGTGGTGAGCCAGTTCGAGAGCGAGCGCTACAACCACCTCTTGATGGCGGGGATCCTCATCTTCGCCACTCTGGTGCTCACCTATATGGCGATCTGGATGCAAAAGCAGGCCAAATCCCAGGTGGGGGCCATGACGGCGCGCATCGATGCGGCCATCGATGGCGGCAACCTGTTTGGGCTGGTGCTGCTCGCCTTTCTGGCGGTGATGCGCGAAGGGTTTGAAACCGTGCTCTTCTTCTCCGCCCTTCTCTATTCGGGGCAAGGGGTGGATCTGCAATCCGGCCTGATGGGTGCGCTGGTGGGGCTGCTGGTCTCCATCGCGCTGGTGTGGGGGCTGCTGCGCTCCACCCGCAAGGTGGCGCTGGCGCCTTTCTTCCGCTGGACCGGCCTGCTTATCATCATCATCGCCGCAGGCTTGCTCTCGTCCGCCGTCAACATGTTGCAAGCGGCAGAGATCATCACCTTCTGGACCACGCCGGTGTTCGACATCAGCCACATTCTCGACGATCAGGGGGTATTTGGTACCTTCCTGCGTGCCCTGTTTGGCTACAATGCCTCACCCGCTGGCTTGCAGCTGCTGACCTGGGCCCTCTATCTGGCGATCTTCGTTACCCTCTGGCAGCGCAGCTATCGCCCGCAGGTGAGCGCCGCGACTAGCAAAGGCTGAGCCAACACGCCATGTGGCAACAAAGCCACGGGGTAACAACACTATTCGGGAGCCGCGCCTTGGCGCGGTTCCCTTATCTATCAAGCAGTTTCGGAATAGGTCATGAGCGATAACAACAAGAAAAGCATTGCAGTGCTGGGTGCTGGCCCCGCCGGTTTGATGGCGGCCTGGCGCCTGCGCTGCGCCGGTTTTGCAGTCACCCTGTTCGAGCAGGAGCCGGTGGTCGGTGGCATGTGCGCCACCCAGACCTTCAAGGGGCGCGATGGGGAGTATCGCTTTGACTACGGCGGCCACCGCTTTATCACCAAAAACCCCGAGCTGCTCGCCTTTATCGACGAGCTGATGGGGGACGATCTGCTACACGCCGAGCGCAAGAGCGTGATCCGCTTTGGCGGGCGCACCTATGACTACCCATTGAACCTGCCCAACCTGCTCAAGACGGCGCCGCTCTCCCTGATGGCCGGTGCGGTGAAAGACTTGCTGCTGTTGCCCTTTAGCAAGAAGCCGGACGATTATGCCAAGGCGAGCTTTGCCGAGTGGATCCAGAGCCACTTTGGCCGCACCCTCTATCGCCAATTCTTCGAGGGCTACACCGGCAAGCTGTGGGGCATCAACCCGGACAAGCTCTCCGCCGACTGGGCCGGTCAGCGCATCAGCCTCATCGATCTCAAAGACGTGGCGCGTCGCCTGTTGCCAAGACGCAACGGCAGTATCTCGGTGCGCACCTATGCCCGCAAATATCGTTATCCAAAGTATGGGTTCGGCCAGATATTCACCACTCTGGGTGAGCGACTGGTGGCAGAGGGCGTTGAGCTGAAAACCGGCGCCACCATCACCCGCCTTGAGCAGGCTGATGGCCGCATCGAACGGGTGTATTGGAAACAAGATGACGTTGAACAGAGCGAGCGCTTTGATCAGGTGATCTCCACCCTGCCGCTGCCGCTCACCTGCCAGCATCTGGGCTTGCCGTGCGATCTCCAATACCGGTCGCTTCGCTTCGTCAATATGCCCATCAAACAGGAAAACCTGTCGGACAACACCTGGCAGTACCTCTCCGATCCCCATATTCTGGCCACTCGTTTGCAGGAGCCGCGCCGCCGCAGCCCCTTTATGGCGCCCCAGGGCCAGACCTCGGTGATGCTGGAGATCCCCTGTAATCCGGGGGATGCCACCTGGCAGGCGCCGCTCTCTGATCTGCGCGGTCGGGTTACCGCCGATCTGGCGAGCCTCGGCGTCGATACCCAGAAACTTGGCGATGAAACTTTTGAAGCGCGCAGCGAATACGCCTATCCGCTGATGGACCTTGGCTATCAGGCGCGCCGCAACGAAGCCATCAAGGCACTGATGCCGATCACAAACCTCATCATGACCGGCCGTCAGGGGACATTTCGCTACATCTTCACCGATACCGCCATGGAGATGGGAATGATGGCCGCCGACATGGTGATCGACGGGGTGGACAGACGCCACGCCATCTTTAACCATCGCAACGAAAACACCGTGATCGAAACCCAGAGCGTGGCGTGAGGCTTGTCGGTGTCCAACAGGTAGACAGACGCCGCAACACCTTTAACCATCGCAACGAAAATACCGTGATTGAAACCCAAAGCGTGGCCTGAGTGCCGCGCCATTGGCATAAGTAAGGAGAACAGGATGACCATACGCCCGGGTTTACTCGCCCTCACCCTGCTGCTGACCCTGAGCGGGCAGGCGCAGGCATACTCCTACGCCGCCGCCGGCAAGGAGCCACTGATCGATGCACGCGAGGCGCTGCTGGGCGCCGCCACTGACGGCAAGGATGCCAGCGCCACCTTGAGCGAGATTGCCGACGAACTGACCTATCTGGAACAGCACCACAAGGTGGAGCTGCAAGGGCCGCTGGCCGCCGCCATCAAGGGGAAAGACGCCGCAGCAACCGCCGCCCTGCTCAACCGGGCCTACAAGGCGGAGATCGAGCGCCGCCTCGAAGGGGCCAGCCAGAATCTTGGCGACTACCAGACCGCCAAGGTGCTGGTGGTCAAGAGCAAGCGCTTCCTCGATCTGATCCTCCCCTCCCTTAGCGAGGGGGATCGCAAGGCGGCCGAACAGGCGTTGGCCAAGGTGCTGGATGCCATCGGCAACCCGGGGGTATTCGGGGTGGGCGCCAAGCCCGCCGACGCCGCCGCCTTTGCCGCAGCGGAAAAAGCGCTGATGGCCGTGCTGGCGCCGCTTTGATGGCCTCTCATCGATGATGACAGCCCCCCTCATCCCCAACCCTTCTCCCGCAAGGGGAGAAGGGGGGCGTCACCACTGCCGATTACGCTTCGCTAATCGACCCTACTTGCTGATCCTGCTGCAACTGGCCTGGCTTGGCTGGCTGCTAGCCTTCCCTGTGGCGCTCGATTCCGATGATGCCCTCAATTTCGCCCACGGGGTGACGCGCTTTAGCGTACTGGAATTCTCCCCCCACTTTCCGGGCTACCCCGCCTTTATCTGGCTGGCGCGGCTGATCAATCTGCTGGTGGACGATCCGGCCCGTGCGGTGCAGTGGGCAAGCCTGCTCGGTAGCAGTTTGCTGGCGCCGCTCGCCGCCTTGCTGGCGGTAAGGCTGTGGCAACGGCCAAACCTTTTGGCACCCGTCTGGCTACTGGTGCTGGCACTGCCGCTAACCCCGACGCTGGCGCTCTCCAGCCTCTCGGACGGGCCAGCGCTCGCCGCCTGGCTCGGGTCGCTGCTGGCCTTGCAGCAGCGCAGAATTGCGCTGGCGGGTCTGCTGCTGGGCCTTATGCTGGCACTGCGCCCCTCCTACTTCGTGCTGGCGCTGCTGCCGCTGTGGCTCGGGCTGGCGCAGCAGGGCACGCGCGTCAGGTTTGTGCTCCCCATCGTGCTGGTGGGGCTTATCAGCCTGCTGTTTGTCTGGCAAGCCGATGGCTGGGCCTATTTCAGCGAGGGGCGGCGCTTTACCGACGGCCACTTTACCCTGTGGGGCAACACGGCGGCGGCCCACGGCGATCGGCTGCTGAGCTGGGCGCGCACCTTCAACGGTCAGCTCACCCCGCTCTGGCCTATGTTAATGGGGGCCTTGCTGGTGCTGCCGCTTTGGCAAAGATCAAAAAACCACCCTGCCGCCCTCCCCCCACTCTGGACACTCTACTGGCTCGCCCTGCTGCTCTGGACCCTGTTTGGCCAGAATCCCGACAATCCCCGCCATCTGGCCCCCGTCACCCTGCTCGGTATCGTGCTGCTGGCAGGTTGGCTGCCGCGCCGTGGCGAGGGGGTGGTCGCGGTGGCCGGATTGCTGCTGCTCGGAGTAACCTTTACCCTGCCCCGTCCACCCGCCATGGTGCAGGCAGCAAGGCTCGCAGAAAAAGCGTGTCCGGCATTGGTGACCCAGTGGGGAGTGCGGCTGCTGCGGGAGACCACAGCCTTGGCCGTCACCGATGGCTGGTACAAGGGGGATGCGGCGCTGGCACTCTCTCAGGGAGCCTGCCGCCTCAGTCGCCGCCCCATCGCCGCGAACGAAATGCCCAGCGCGGTGCGCCAGCACTGGTTTGCCCCACGCTTTGCCGCCGAGCCCGGACTCTGGCTCGCCATTCCCTCGCGGCAGACAACCCATGGGGAAAGTGACAAGAAACATATAAAGAGCACAAAAATCCGCCAAGGCAACTAAAAAAGAGGGGAACAACTCGGGTACACTCACAGCGCATCCATAACAGACGAGTCTCCTTATGCGTGTAACCAGAGAGTGGCTGTGGGTTTTGTCGGTGCTGACCGGGGCCTGTGCCCTCCTGTTGCTACCATTCTGGCTGCGCGGCGGCAGTCAGGGCCATGATCTGTTTCACCACCTGCTCTCCGGTCACTTCTTTGCCGTGCAACTGTGGCAAGGTGAGCTCTATCCGCGCTGGTTGATGGAGATGAACGGCGCCTTCGGCAGCCCGGTCTTTTTCTTCTATCCCCCCCTGCCCTACTATGTGAGCGCACTGTTCGCCGGCCCCACCCCACTGGCCCACGAGGCGATGACGCCGCTGCTCTGGAGCAGCAGCGTGGCACTCTGGCTCTCCGGCCTGTTTGCCTATCTCTGGTTGCGTACCTTTGCCGGCCACGGACGGGCGCTGGCAGCCAGTTTGCTCTATATGGCGCTGCCCTATCATCTGGCCATCGATATCTACGCCCGCTTTGCCCTGGCGGAGAGCTGGGCCTTCGTCTGGGCGCCGCTGGCACTGCTGGCGCAGGATCGCCTCTGCCGCGGCGCCCCCTTTGCGCTACTGCTGCTCGCACTGGCCGTCTCCATGCTGACGCTTTCCCATCTACCAAGCACCCTGCTTATTCTGGGCTTGCTCACCCTGCGCAGCCTGCTACTGGTCTGGCGCTACAAGGGGAGCACAGCGCTTGTCAGTGTCCCTGTCACCGCCTCCCCGCTTATCGGCACCCTGCTGGGCCAGCTCTGGGGGTTGGCGATGGCCAGCCTGTTGCTGCTGCCCGCTCTGCTGGATCAGGGGGGGATCTCCATGGAGCAGATGCGTACCGGCATGTTCGAATTTCAGCGCAACTTTCTCGATCGTTTGCCCCAAAGCCGTGATGACTGGCGCTTTCGCGGCCATCTCGCCTGGCTGACGCTGCTCACCCTGGCTCTGCTGCTGGTAGCTTGGGCTGCCGCCCGCGAGCCGCGCCATCCCGAGTTGCTGCTCTGGGGGGTCATTGGCACCCTGAGCTTTCTGATGATGCTGCCACCAAGCGAGCCCCTGTGGCGCCTGCTCACTCCGTTGCAACTGGTGCAATTTCCCTGGCGCCTCAATCTGCTGCTGGTCATCGCTACCGTCGCCGTGGTGGCGCTGGGTACCCCCACCTATCGCCCGTGGCAGTGGGTCTGGTGGCTACTGCTTGCCCTCACCCTGCTCTCGCAGGGACTCTATGTACGCGAGGCGCCGCTCACCCAAGCTCCCGTAAAGAGTCAGCTCGACGGGGAGTTCGATAGCAAGCGCAGCGCCCGCGAATACCGTCCAAAGCAGGTGCCACACGGCATGTTTGCCCCCACCCTGCTGGCCTGGAAAGAGGAATTCCAGCCCGCCATCACCAGTGACCATCAGGGGGTGAACTGGCAGATCCAGCGCTGGCAGCCTCGTCATATCGAATTGACGGTGGATGCCCCGGCGCCCGCCAAACTGATCCTGCACCAGTTTGATTACCCGGGCTGGCAGGCAAGGCTCGACCAGCGCCTGCCGCTGAGCGTCAGCAGCACCCGCAACGGGCTGGTGCAGGTCTGGGTGCCCGCCGGACAACACAGCCTCACCTTTACCCTCACCGCCCGCTGGCCGGAGCGGCTCGGTTACGCCATCTCGTTGCTGGCCTGGCTGCTCTGGCTGGGGGGGGTGATCCGCGCAGCGCGCCGACATGACCGAAAGCTTGATCCCCAAGGTGCCTGAGCGATCGGACACCTCCCCCTTTTGAGGGGGTAGGAACGTCATGCCGAGCGGGGGCAAACCTGATAGACTCGCCCTTCTCCCTTTTTCAACCAAGGTTCACCAGCGGATACCCTATGCCCCACGCACAGTCCCCCCAGGCCACCATGCTCTCTCCCCGTTTCCTGTTTATCCTGCTCGGCGCTCTGGCGGGTCTGACCCCGCTGGCGGTGGATATGTATCTGCCCGCCATTCCGGCCATCGCTCGGGATCTAGCCACCAGCATCGACGGTGCCCAACTCACCATCAGCGCCTTTCTGGGCGGTTTTGCCATCGGCCAACTCTTCTACGGCCCGCTGGCCGACAGCTATGGCCGCAAGCCGGTGATCTTGGCGGGGCTGGTGATGTTTGCCATCGCCTCGGTGGGCTGCGCCATGGCGGACTCCCTGCCCGAATTGCTGGCCTATCGGATGTTGCAGGCAGCGGGCGGTGCGGCGGGCTCGGTGGTGGTCAATGCCCTGCTGCGCGATCTGTTCGAGAAGGATGCGTTTTCTCGCGCCATGTCGTTCGTCATTCTGGTGATGACCTTGGCGCCGCTGGTAGCCCCTGTGGTGGGCGGCTATATCAGCGCCCACGCCGATTGGCGGGTGATCTTCTGGCTACTAGTGGGGATCAGCCTGCTGATCTGTCTGGTGATGCAGTGGAAAATTCAGGAGACCCTGAAACCCGAGCACCGTCAGCCCCTTAATCTGGGCCAGATCCTCAAGAACTACTGGGGGGTGCTCTCCCATCGCGGCGCCATGGGTTATGTGCTGTGCGGCTCCCTCTCCAGCTCCGGCATGTTCGCTTTCTTAAGCGGCTCCCCTTACGTCTATATCGAGTATTTCAAGGTGCCGACCGAGCACTACGGCTGGCTGTTTGGCCTCAATATTCTGCTGATGATGGTGGTCACCTTCGTCAACAGCCGACTGGTGAAAGGGGTGGGCGCCGAGCGGATGCTGCAATACGGCCTGCTGGTGCTGCCCTGCGCGGGCGCCCTGCTGGTCTACAACGCCTGGAGCCAGACCGGCGGCCTGTGGGGCATCGTCATTCCGGTGGTGCTGTTTGTCGGCCATATCAGTCTGGTGGGCGCCAACGCCATGACCGGCCTGATGGGCCACTTCCCCCAATCTGCGGGCACCGCATCGGCACTGGCGGGCACCCTGCGCTTTGGCATCGGCGCCCTGGTCGGCATTCTGGTCAACCTCAATCCGCCCCACTCGCCGCTGCCCATGGCCATCGCCATCGCCTGCTGCGGCGTGGGCTCCACCCTGAGTTACTGGCTGCTGACCGGCAAGCGAGGCGATTGATCCCCCTCCCCCGGTCAGAAAAACGAAAGAGGCTTCCGTCAACGGAAGCCTCTTTTCGTACTGGCTCGTACTGGCGCCCGGACGTTCAGAACTGGGCACTGTTGAGCCAGAGGTGCGCCCCTATGCTCACCAGATAACCGAGCAAGATGGCAGGCAGCCACTTCAGGTGGCCAAAGAAGGTATACATGCCGTGGGCCTGTCCCATCAGGGCTACCCCGGCCGCAGAGCCGATGGAGAGCAGGCTGCCGCCCACTCCGGCGGTCAGGGTCACCAGCAGCCACTGCCCCAGCGCCATATCCGGGTTCATAGACAGCACGGCAAACATCACGGGAATGTTGTCGATGACGGAGGACAAGACCCCAATGAAGATGTTGGCCATGGTGGGATCCCCAGCGTCATACAACCAGTGTGATACCAGCTCCAGATACCCCATAAAGCCCAGCCCACCGACACACATCACCACCCCGTAGAAGAAGAGCAGGGTATCCCACTCCGCCTTGGCCACCTTGTTGAACACGTCAAATGGCACCACAGAACCCAGACTGCGCAACCGTACCTCATCACCATTGCGTTCATAGAGCGCACGCTTGCGGGCAAGGGATCGCGGCAGTGACTTGCGCAAATAGAAGCCGAAAAACTGCAGATAACCGAGCCCCAGCATCATGCCCAGTACGGGTGGCAGATGGAGGAAACTGTGGCATAGCACAGCCGTGATGATGGTCAGCAAGAACAGCGCGACGATGCGGCGGGCCCCCCGCTTGAGATCGACCACCTCGTTATCAGCTTCCGGCACATGACGCGGCACCATCAGGCTCATCAGGATGGCCGGCACCAGAAAATTGAGCAGAGAGGGTATCAGCAGGGTGAAGAACTGGCCAAATTGCACCTTGCCCGCTTGCCACACCATCAGGGTGGTGATATCGCCAAAGGGACTGAACGCCCCTCCGGCGTTGGCGGCGATCACTATGTTGATGCAGGCAAGATTGACAAAACGCCGATCACCGTTGGCCACCTTCAACACCACGGCGCACATCAAGAGCGCAGTGGTCAGGTTGTCTGCCACCGGCGAAATACAAAAAGCAAGCCCGCCGGTCAACCAGAACAGGGTGCGCAAGTGAAAGCCGGATCGTACCAGCCAGGCGCGCAGGGCATCGAACAGCCGCCGATCCTCCATGGCGTTGATATAGGTCATCGCCACCAGCAGGAACAGCATCAGCTCGGCATATTCCAGCAGGGTATGGCGAAATGCCTGCTCGGCGACAGGGCTCATCCCCTGCTGTGCATAGGCGATACCGATCAGGATCCAGATCACCCCGGCGGCCACCAGCACGGGTTTGGACTTGCGCAGTTGCAGATACTCTTCAGCCATCACCAGGGCGTAGGCCAAGACAAACAATCCGACACAAAAAAGTCCGATTGAGGAGGATGTCAACAGAACAGGGCCACTACTGGCA
This sequence comes from Aeromonas sp. 604443, assembly GCF_049170315.1. NCBI lineage: Bacteria > Pseudomonadati > Pseudomonadota > Gammaproteobacteria > Aeromonadales > Aeromonadaceae > Aeromonas > Aeromonas sp. 604443. Next base: position 232,010 of record NZ_JAAKMI010000001.1, on the reverse strand, counting down.
TGGGCGGGAGGGATAAACAGGGACAGCAGCAAAATAACAGGGGTGAGCGCAGACATGGTCTCTTCCTTTTAGAACCATCTGGCAATGATGCTAGCACCTGGATGAAAAGAAAAATTCATCCAGGTCAATTAACGCTTAATTGGTTTGCTGTCGAAACGCGGGATTACTTCTTGCCGAAACCCGACTGCTTGAGGGTATAGCCTGCGCTGTTTTGCCAGGCATCCAGACCGCTGCGGTTATTGCCCGCCACCAGACTGGCGGCCAGACTCGGGCTATTGAACAGCTGATCGGCGGTAAAGACAAAGCCGCCCTGACTGCGGGGCACTATGACCCCCTTTTCCAGCAGTTCGTGACGCAGCTCGATCACCGCTTCACGCAGGGAAGCGGCATCCTCGCCATTGGCGGTGGAACCGGCCAGCACCATAAAGCCCGGATTTTGCCGCTTGCCCACCGGATAACCGTGGGCCTCGGCCCCTTTGCCGTTGAAGTGGTAGAGCTCGCGCTCCCCCGGCCGGTTGTCGGAGAGTGCCTTTTGCAGGGTCATCAGCTCGTTGTAGATCTCGATGGGGACGACGGCAGCCTGCTTGTTGCCCTTGCTATCGATGATAAAACTGACTTGCTTGTGTAACATCCTTGCTCATCCTGTGACCCATGGAAGCCCCTATTCTAACCACCTCGGGCAAGCGGGATCCAGCGAGGATCCACTGCTCTTTTGCCGCCTTGATCACTAACTGGCACTCTTGAACAACCGTAAGGGGTGTTGATCATTGCTGGCCGTGCTAGCGTACCAAGCATGATGAAAGCCATTGACCATCAAACGGTTATCCCATGCTGACCCTGCGCAACCTCTGCAAGAGCTTCGATAACGGCAGTGAACGACTGCCGCTGTTCCACCATCTCGATCTCGCCCTCCCCGCTGGCGAGATCACCCTGCTGCTGGGCCAAAGCGGCTGCGGCAAGTCCACCCTGCTCAATCTGATCGCCGGGCTGATTGCACCGGACGAGGGGGAGATCTGGCTAGGGGAGACCCGGATCGACACCCGCTCACCCGACGAGCGGGCGCGCCTGCGGGGTCGCCATTTCGGTATCGTCTATCAGGATTTCAACCTGCTGCCGACCCTCAACGTGGCCGAGAATCTGGCCCTGCCGCTGGCCATCAACGCTCTGCCACCGGATGAGGCAAAGATTGACCAGTTGCTGCACCGACTCGATATGAGCCACAAGCGCCATGCCTGGCCGGAGCAGCTCTCCGGCGGTCAGCGTCAGCGGGTGGCGCTGGCCCGCGCCCTTATCCATCAGCCCCAGTGGCTGCTCGCCGACGAACCCACCGGCAGCCTCGATGAGCACAATGCCGAACAGGTGATGGAGTTAATGATCGCGGCGGTGCGCGACACAGGTGCAGGCTTGCTGCTGGTGAGCCACAACCCCGCCTATGCTGCGCTGGCAGACAGGGTGTTGCGCCTCGAAGGGGGCCAACTTATCGAACTCAAGGGGCCCCCTCATGACTAAACGGCGATTGCGCCTGCCGGGAGCACGCTGATGCTGCCACTCAAAGCGCTACTGCGCCTCTATCGCAGCCACCCCTGGTTGCTGCTGATGAGTCTGGCCGGGCTGGTATTGGGAGTGTCGCTAGTGGTGGCCATCGAGCTGCTCAATCACAGTGCCCGCACCAATTTTGTCGCCGCCCGTAGCCAGCTGGCAGGGGAAGCCAACTACCGGCTGGCCCCCGCTGGCGGGCTGGATGAGCAGCTCTACGTGCAGCTGGTGACCAGCCAGCCCGCCCTCGATGCCATGCCCCAGCTCCATGGCTGGCTCAAAGATGAGCAGGGGCGCAGCTTTCAGCTGTTGGGGATGGATCTCTTCAACCCCGGCCCCCTGCGCCAGCTGTTTGACGCCCGACCCGCGAGCGAACCCGCTTTCACCCTAAACCGTGCCGACAGCATCTGGCTGGCGGCCCCCGAGGCAGATCGCCTTGGCTGGCAAGCGGGCCAGAGCCGACGCTTTGTGCTGGGCGGCAGCGATGGCGCCAGCGCCCGCCCCCTGACTCTGACGCTGGCGGGCACCTTCGAGCCGGGCGCCGTGCCCATGGAGCGACTGCTGATAACCGACATCGGCCTCGCCCAGCCGCTGCTGGATAAAGCGAGTAGGCTCGATCGCATCGTCTTCAAGCTAAGCGAATCAGAAGCTCGCACACTGCAGGCCACCCTGCAAACCGATTACCCAAACCAGCCCTTGTGGCTTGAGCCCATCAGCCCGGCGCTCGATGCCAGCCAGCTTGGTGATGCGCTGGCGCTTAACCTGACGGCGCTGTCATTGCTCGCCATGGCGGTGGGATTGTTTCTGGTGTTCAATGCCCAGCGATTTGTGCAGAGCGTACGCCGCCCCCAGCTGGCCCAGCTGATCATTCTGGGGATGGGGCCGAGCCGGGTACTCCGCTGGCTCATTCTGGAGCTCCTTATTCTCGCCACGGTAGGCACCCTGCTCGGGGTGCTGCTCGGCAGCCTGTTGGCGCTGGCGCTGATGGGACAGCTCACCCAGGCGCTGGCCGATCTCTATGGGCCCAACCCCATCGATCTGCTGCGCCTCTCCCCTGTGAGCCTGCTCAAGGCGCTGTTGATCGGGCTGTTCGGCACGCTGGCCGCCAACCTGCCCGGCTGGTGGCAACTGCTGCGCCAATCCCCCCTAGAACTGCGCGCCGGCAGCAGCCGCCCTCCCGCTCATCCGTGGCGACGGCGCGTGCTGGCCATCGCCATCTTGCTGCTGTGCGCTCTGTGCCTGTGGTTGCCGCAAACCGGTTTGACCGGCGCCCTCTTTATCGCCGGCGGCTGGCTGCTGGCCATGGCGCTCTGGCTGCCCGATGCCCTGCGCGGCCTGCTTGGCTGGCAGCGACGGCGCGCGGGCGGCCCCCTCACCGCCCGGCTCGGGGTGGCCGAGACCCTCTATCACCTCGATCGCACCGCCATCGCGGTGATGGCGTTACAGCTCGCCATCGCGGCGGCCATCGGCATCGGGGTCATGGTGTCGAGCTTTCGCTCAAGCGTAGAGATCTGGCTCGGCCAGCGTCTGGCCGCCGATCTCTATGTCACCGCCCCCAAGGGGGTGGCGGGCAACAAGGGCACCTTGAGCGACGCCACCCTTAAGACCCTGCTCGCCAATCCGCTGGTGAGCGCCGCCTCGCGCCGCTCGGTTCACCCTGCCCGCTGGCAGGGGCAGCCCATCGAGTGGGCGCAGATGGACTTTATCCCCCAGCTTAAAGCGGCCTATCCGCTGCTGGCCGGACGCTGGCCGACCCGCCCCGACGAGGTGCTGGCGAGCGAACCGCTGACGGTGCGCCTCGGGGTCAAGGTAGGCCAGACATTGGCGATCAGCGGCGAGCAGGGGCCAAGGCAGTTCACCGTCACCGGCGTCTATCAGGACTACGGCAGCGACAAGGGGCAAATTCTGCACGCCTTCGAGGCGGGAGCGGTGCAATCCCTCGCCCTCTTTAGCAACGACCCCGAGCTGCTGGCCGACCGCCTGCGCGAGCGCTTTGGCGAGCAGCTAAACCTGCTCTCCGCCCCCGCCATCCACAGCGCGGCGCTCAAGGTGTTTGACCAGACCTTTGTGGTGACCGAGCTATTGAAACTGCTGATCCTCGGCATCGCCTTTGTCGGCATTGGTTCGGCCTTTATGGTGCTGGGGCTGGCGCGCCGTGGCGAGCTGCAGACCTTGCAGAGTCTGGGCTTGAGCCCCCGCCACTGCCGCCAGCTGCTGGTGTGGCAAGGAGCGGGATTGGGGCTGCTCACCGCCCTGCTGGCCCTGCCGGTGGGGTATGGCCTCGCCTGGGTGCTGATCGAGGTGGTCAACCCTCGCGCCTTTGGTTGGCGCCTCGCCTTCGAAGCCGCCCCCCTTCATGCGGTCACCGCCCTGTTGCTGGCACCGGTCTGTGGCGCATTGGCCTCCTGGTATGCAGCAAGGAGAGTGGTATGAAATATCGGTTAGCGCACTGGCTCAGCCATGGCTTGAAGCTCCCATCGACCACTTCCCTCTCTCCGCCCCTTCTTCAGCGCAAAGAAGAGCACAGTGCGGCATTGAACCATCCCCTCTCCCTTCGGGAGAGGGCCAGGGTGAGGGGGATCTTGTCCTCCTTACGGCCCCTGTGGCTCGCCACCCTCTTGCTCCCGCTGATTGCCATGATTGGCAGCGCGCAGGCCAGCGATCTGGGCGCCCTGCTCGGCGGCGGCAGCGACAGCTTTAAAAAGGTGCTGCCGGGGCAAACCATCCAATTGCCGGAGGATCACGCTGCCCACCCCGATTACCGCTCCGAGTGGTGGTATCTCACCGGCAACCTCAAGGATGAACAGGGGCGCGAATATGGCATGCAGTGGACCCTGTTTCGCCAAGGGATCGAACAAGAACTCCGCACCAGCAACCCCTGGCTCACCCCCCAGCTCTGGCTGGCCCAGTTTGCCATCACGGATCTCGACCGTGGCAGCCACCAGCAAGATGAACGGGCCAGTCGGCAGGGGCCGGGGCTGGCGGGGACCAGCGGCGGCCAATATTGGCTCAGGGAGTGGCGGCTTGCCTCGCAAGGAGCGGCGCTCTTCCCCGCCACCCTCAAGGTGCAGAGCAAGATTGGCGAGCTGAACCTCACCGTCACTGCCGCCAAGCCGCTGGTGCTGCAAGGCAAGGCCGGTTACAGCGAGAAGAGCCCGGGCAACGCCTCCTTTTACTACTCCTACCCGCGCCTGCATTTAAGCGGCACGCTGATCCGCGATGGTGAGACCCGCACCGTCACCGGACAAGGCTGGTTTGATCACGAGTGGAGCAGCTCGGTATTGGCCGAGTGGCAATCGGGCTGGGACTGGTTTTCGCTCCAGTTGAACGATGGCCGCGAGCTGATGCTGTTTCGCCTGCGCACCAAATCGGGACGCACTGAGCCTGAGAACCGCTACGGCATGTTGATTGAGCGCGACGGCAGCAGCCGGGTGCTCGCCCCTGACGCGATTCGCCTTACGCCGGGCAACACCTGGCGCGGCCCCAAGGGGCAGAATTACCCCGTCGAGTGGCAGCTAAACGCCGCCGGAATGAGCCTCACCATCAAAGCCCGTCAGCCCAATCAGGCCATGACAGGTCGCTTTGACTACTGGGAGGGGGCGGTCTCTGTCTCGGGGGATGCCAAGGGGGTCGGCTATCTGGAGATGACGGGCTATTGATCCAGGAGCGTGTCTGTTGATTGCAATCGCCGTCAATGCCCTGCCAGGCGGGCTTGATGATGCACGCAGCCACCATGGCGCCGGGGCTCTCGCCCCTCACTGCAGCACACAGGGCGCGCCGCACCTGGAGCCGGCGGTTTTAAAGGGGGGCATGATAAAGAATTCGGGGCGCAGTTCGCCCCTTTTGTTGCCGCAAAGGCCTGTATCGACATGTAGCAAAACAAGTTGGAGAGAAAGAGAGCAAGATTCGGGTCGTCCCAGCAAGGAGTGGTTGCCATAGTGGGGGCCAAACCCAAGTCGGTTGGAACCTATTGGGGTTCCAATCCACTGCCAACTTTGTGCGCCTCTTAATCTGGCGCACAACACACTCAGCGAGGGAACTGCCATGTCATTACTGTCCAACAAGGTCGCCATTATCACTGGCGCCAGCTCCGGCATCGGTCGCGCCAGCGCCATCCTGTTTGCCCGCGAAGGGGCCAGCGTCGTCGTCGGCGCCCGCCGCCAGCCCGAGCTGGACTTGCTGGTGGAGGAGATCCGCCATGAGGGGGGCCAGGCGGTAAGTCTGGCGGGAGATGTGAAAAGCGAGAGTTACGCCCACGATCTGGTGGATCTCGCGTTAACCCGTTTCGGCGGGCTCGATATCGCCTTCAACAACGCCGGTACCACAGGCATGCCGGGCAGCGTAGAGGAGCTTGAACTGGCGCAGTGGCAGGAAACGTTGGATACCAACCTCACCAGCGCCTTTGTGGGTGCCAAGTATCAGATCCCCGCCATGTTGGCGCGTGGCGGCGGCTCGCTTATTTTTACCTCTACCTTTGTCGGCCATACCCTGGGGCTGCCCGGCATGGCGGCCTATGCGGCGAGTAAGGCGGGCTTGATTGGCCTGACCCGGGTGCTGGCCGCCGAATATGGGGCACAAGGGATTCGGGTCAACGCCCTGCTGCCGGGGGGCACCGACACTCCCATGGGGCGGGCTTTTGCCAATACGCCAGAGAGCCTCGCCTTTGTGCAGAATATGCATGCCCTCAAACGGCTGGCCCAACCGGAGGAGATCGCCCGCTCGGCCCTTTATCTCGCGTCCGATGCATCCAGCTTTACCACCGGCATTGCCCTGCTGGCCGATGGTGGGGTATCAATTTGTCGCAGATGACCTTGTCGCCCCCAACAGCCTGCGACCGAAACCTTATCGTGAGAGCGCCTTATGTCTGATTACGCCCGCATCGCCGATGCCATCCGTTTTATCGCAAGTCAGGTGGAGCGCCAACCCACTCTGGACGAGATAGCGGCGCACGTGCACTTAAGTCCCTTTCACTTCCAGCGGCTGTTCAGCCGCTGGGCCGGAGTGACGCCCAAACGCTATCTTCAGGTGCTGACCCTGGAGCGGGCCAAGGCGCTGCTGCAGGAGTCGCGCCCGCTGCTTGAGGTGGCCGATACCCTAGGCCTTAGCAGCGGCTCGCGGCTCTACGATCACTTTGTGCAGCTCGAAGCGGTGACGCCGGGGGAGTACAAGCAGCGCGGGGCCGGGTTGGTTATCGATCACGGGGTGCACGACACCCCTTTCGGTCAGGCATTCGTCGCCCTGACCCAGCGGGGGGTGTGCAACTTCTCGTTTCTCGATGAAAAGGCCCCAGAGGCGCCGCTGGCCACCCTCGCCCAGCACTGGCCTGCGGCAACGCTGCAAGAAGCGCCATCACGTACCCAAGGGGTCATCCACACCATGTTCGATGGCAGCAAGGCGCCGGATCGCCCCATCTCCTTGCACGTGAGCGGCACCAACTTTCAGATCAGCGTCTGGCGGGCGCTGCTGCAGATCCCGCCCGCCAAGGTGGTGAGCTACGCCCAGGTGGCAAGCGCCGTCGGCAACCCCAAGGCCGCCCGCGCCGTGGGGTTGGCGGTGGGCGCCAACCCCGTCGCCTTGATGATCCCCTGCCACAGAGTCATCCAGCAAAACGGCAAGCTCGGCGGCTATCACTGGGGCGAGACCCGCAAACAGGCGATACACGCCTGGGAAGCGGCGAGGTATGAGTGAAGGTGGACTTTTTCTGCCCGCCTGATGAGGAGAACAGGAATCTTGGTAGTGAGTCAGCAGATAATCAGGCAGCGCCAGACAAGCGGGCGGCGATATAAAACGGGGACATAAAAAGATTCGGGGCGCAAATCGCCCTTTTTATTGCTTTGGCGAGGAATAGCGCTTAGCCACACCATCCCAGCGGATTAACAAAACACGTAGGGTGCAATAAGCGCAGCGCATTGCACCGTTTGCCAAGCGTTTTGTTCAAAGTATAAGGAACAAAAGTAGAGGTGCAATTTCATTTCACCCTACGGGCTTGAAACAGACAATTCTTATTCAAACCGCTGCTCGTGTTCCATATCCTCCCGCTGCTCTCGTTCTTTCTGGCACTCGATTAGCTGAATCAAGTTTACAGAAACTGTTTGAGCCGCAGTCGAAATATCTGCTCTTTCATGTTCAACCAACTTACGAATAGCCTTCTCTCTGGACTGCATTAATTCGGCTCGACTGCCAGACCAAGAGGAAGGAGTGACACGCTCTGCGAATATTTCTAGAACAATAGCAGGGTCAGGAGATGACTCAAGCAGCCTGAGAGCTAACTCTGACATTCTGAGCCCTTCAATCTCGTCATCTTTTTCCCACAAGTGAATGCTTGCTGCAATAGCTACCCATACGCGGGGCTCATTTCTGGCACAACACCACGAAATCAGAAAATCCATATTAATATGGGCAATAGGTGAGAATCGTAAGTCTCTATTACAAATAAAAAACTGCCGTCGTTCTTGTTGCTCTTCAGAGCCTTCAAAGACTCGGTTTAAAAATGCTTCTGGCATCAGCGCAGCTGTTGTCTCAATGGCGCTTTCATATGAATGAACGTAGCCATAGTGCAGATCAACAACAGCAAAGATCGTGTCCAACCACTCCTGTTTTTCTGGCTCATTGCCATCGAAACGTAATGCAGCATTGATGACGCATTCCATGTTGTAATCATCGATCCCAGTGGGATCACAGTGATCCTTTGGAAGACTTAAAATCGCCGCTTTAAGACCAATCTGACGAAAATCAAGGCCAAGCTGATCTCCTGATTCTTTACCATGTAACCGCATACTTAACGCACGCAGCACCACATCACAACCTCCCGGTTTTCTCAGGAGCCGAATCGCAAGATCAATTACTCGTTCTCTGGATAAATCCCCATATTCATCCCGCCATAGGATTGATTCATACATACTCGGGTGAATACCAGAGTCATCCATAATATTCATACAACGATCCAGATCGGCTTCTGTGAAACTCCTTCGAGGATGCAACTCAACCAAACCGTGTCGAGTTTGAGGATGTTGTGCACACTGATCAAGTAATACCTTTGCAAGAGCTGGGTCGATACGGTCAACTTCTTCGATAAAACCCTCAAAAACTGACAAGTTTTTATATCATGCAGGCTGTATCTCAAGATACTCAACAAGTTTCAGCCAAGCAGAATATAAATCATGCCCCCCCTTGGCCAAACCTCTCCCGAATGCTGTACGGTAAGGCATGTAGTCATTAGAAAATAGGTTAGGCCCCAGTTCATCTAAATTATGACTTGAGACTGCAAACTCCTCACCCAATTGGAATGCCTTGGTTGTAAGTCGCTTTTCGGCTGCCTGATACTTGTTATGATCGTTGTGATCAAAATCGGTATCCAGCGTCCAAGGGCCATGTACTCTGCTGAGCACATACATCATGATTGTCGGAAGCAAATCATGTGGTTCCAGAGCTTTCTCAAGTGCAACAAGGCTGTCTGGTATGGGCTCTACATTATTTACATTCATTTTCTTTGTGTGATTGAAATAGATCGTAGAGCGGACAGCTTTCCAACCATCCCCCCAAGGATGGTGTTCATGTAATTTTCGAGCTGCATCAATCAGTATTTCCCTCATCACTTGCTGGTTCCACATCCCTCGAAATGTATTAGCCATGATCTGTCGTGCAGGGACTTCAAGAGCAGGATCACCTGAAGTGCCCAATTGTACAGCTTCATCGATAAAAGCGCGGCGCCACTGCACAAGCTCATCATGATTAGGGTGAAGTCCATAGTCTCTCGGTCGAGCACCAAACGCATTACTTCCAAAGCCAGTCCAGCGATCCTCTAGGGCTGTCGAAAGCATCTTGAAACCCAATGATTTACGTCTAGGAACATCAGATGAAAAACATTCATTCATAATGGCAATGCGTTGTTCTAAAGTAGCGTGTGTTCCGGATAGATATGCTTGGAAGAAATTCGTTATCTGCCTTGTCAGCGAGTTGTTACCATCGCTCTCCTTCTCATAATCGGCCAGATGAATAAGAATCCTAATACAGCGTTCGAATGCACTAGGCTCATATGCCAATAATTGCAGAAGATTAATCATGGTTGAAGTGCATATATTCTTACTCGTTGCATCTTCTTGAATGTAAAACGGGGTCAACACCGTTTCAATCCTATCTAGCAGAGCTTCAGGCGCAACTGGCGCGATATAATTAAGCATTCTTTCCGATATATCGCTTAATTCTGTTAACCGTCCTAACAACCCGTCAGGCTGAAGCCAACATTCAACAATTTCTTTGGCCACGGGATGATCGTGCAACAGCCCTAACCTGTGCGCGAAAGACATCAGTAAGCGTTGACGACCGGTGGCTTCAAAGGTCGCCCTGAGTTGATCAACTGGAATGCTATTAAGTGCCAATGCAGCCAGCCTATTGGCAACGGCATGAGGCAAAATGGCCCGCCAATGGGCCCTCTTTTGTACGATATGGCGATCTGACAACTTGCTTGTTGCTCGGAACAACTGGCTTACGGAATACCCCGAGATAGAACCCAATACCCCCAGTTCGCTTTGTCCTTCCTCAGCCGTTGAGACCGAAAATGAATAGACTAGAGACAATATTTCAGCCTGCTCCCGTAGACCATCATCCGGATTGTTTCGCTGTTCAAACAAACGGTTAAATAACTGTGCATCTGAAAGCTGGGCCAGACTTTCACCTTCCTCAACTCTCTCTGCAATAGCCAGAGAAACCCGCGCATTACCATCAGCAAACTCCGCTATTCGGCGGGCGTTATTTCGACCGATATTGGGAAAACGACGTAGAACAAGCTGTTCGGCAACCTCAGGCCCCACCGCTTCAATCTGGATGACCTCTGTGGTCTGAGGCTTGTCATCTCTAATGTCATACTCAACGGTAATAAGACTGATCGTACCTTTGGCCGCTACTTTACTGGCTAGAAGAGTGTGCAATTCAGAAGGACAATTATCGAGGATCATAATGGCCCGCCGTCCCTCAGCGATCAGTCTATCCAACATTGCCGTTGCAGAGGGCTCCGGGTTTTCACCGGTATCAACATAAACTGCGATAGTCCGATCGAGCGCATCTGCTCCGACGGATTCATCGAAAAGAGCCTGTACAATTCGGGTCTTCCCAACACCGGATAATCCCGTAATGCGAACCGCTTTATTGGTTGAGCGAATCAGCTCACGCATTGGCCCGATAGCATCCTGAATGGCTAGCTTTTGCCCTTTTCCTGATGGCAGAGTAATTGTCACCCCTGGTGCTGAAATCAAGGTATCTTCTGACCCCTGAGGTGGATTGCTCCAAGCCCCATATGGCTGCCACCCAGAATATCCCTGACCAAGTATTTTTTTGGCCCAGAGCATGACTGACGGGTGCTGCCGCAGCCATTGCACCAGTTTCGAGCGGTCATAAAAATCCAAGTGAATATTGGATCGGTTAGGAGCATCCGCTACCGCATACTGCATTGCTTGCAGGCGATCCTCTTTCATAAGGGGAGAACAATCATCACCCAAGCTGACGATGATATAGCTCCCTCCCTTTGCCGCTTGACCCGTGATAGTCGATGATAATGCACCATCAATAGTCATTTCTGAGGTTATCGCGGCCCTCGGCATTGGATGCTTTTTGGCTTGAAAAATCGTATCATGTCTTTCAATAAAGCCAGTGCACATTTGCTCGACCGGTACTTTGACGTGCACATCGATACCGCCATCGGGAGCATTTATAGAGCCTGACCAGTGTACATAAGCAGGGCTATGACCATCGGCGGCAATTTCCGCCTCGGCAAGGCGCGCTATTAACTCTTCAAGCTGGGTATCAGAGAGCCGGAGTAAGTCGTCTTTCTCAATATCAAAAATCGCCACGATGCCCTCTGATGCTTCCGAGTTAGAAGGCCACTATGTTATTCATATATAAATCAATTATCTACTTGTACAGAAAATGGTGTGACCTATATCGGGAGGTGATTGCATTTCGAACAAAAATATCTACCCACGTCAACAATCGTATGAGTTTCATTTCTCCACTGTTTCGTTGTCCGAACAAAATTTACGTGCAAACTCCAGCAATAAGAAAGACGCCCTAAGGCGTCTTTCTTATTACAGGATTTGGAGCAAACAGGTTGGAAGCTATTACCCTCCCCGTCTTGCCCCGCAACACAATCAGATCGGGGTAATGGAGGTGATATGGGCATCCCCGTCCAGTGATTTGAAGATCTGCACCACGGCTTCGCCATGGATCGGTTTGGCAAGCGGCACAGTGCTCTTGCACTTGAAGCGGTAGTTGGTGCCAGCCACCACTTGAGTGGAGACTTCAAAGGGTACGTACTGCACCCCGACAAATCCTTTCAGCGCCTGATCAAATACCGCCTGATCCTCGGCGGTCAGCTTGTGATATGCGGTCCATCCACCCACCAACACTGCTTGTTCTGACATATCAAACTCTCCGTGCTCTATGATCCCGACGCGTTTGGCCGATCGGGCTGCGCCCCGTTGATTCAAGTGGTTTCCGGTCTCCACCGGGGTGTCATCACTGCCGGTTGGCGCGATGACGATGGGCCCGTTTGCGCAGCTATCTGCAACTGGATAAGCCCTCCCCCCAGCCACAAGCCGCTGTTGACAGCGGGCTCAATTGGCATGAGAGAGCCTAGTGCGGGATGGCAAAAATGCCCCTGTCACATATGACAGGGGCAAGGTGGCGAAAAAGCTGCTCGAAAAAGAAGATGTGTGGCGCAAACGATTGAGAAAAGAAAAGACGCCTCAAGGGCGTCTTTTTGCATTTTTATGCTTGAAGGGCAGAAGGGCGCGAGCCACTTATTCCCATTCGATGGTTGCAGGCGGCTTGCCGGAGACGTCGTACACCACGCGGGAGATACCGTTGATCTCGTTGATGATGCGGTTCGATACGTGACCGAGGAAGTCGTACGGCAGGTGAGCCCAGTGGGCGGTCATAAAGTCGATGGTTTCGACGGCGCGCAGGGCAATGACCCAGTCATATTTACGACCATCGCCCATGACGCCAACGGAGCGCACCGGTAGGAACACAGCGAACGCCTGGCTGACCTGGTTGTAGAGGTCAGCTTTACGCAGCTCTTCGATAAAGACCGCATCGGCGCGGCGCAGAATATCGCAGTACTCTTTCTTCACTTCGCCAAGGACGCGCACGCCCAGACCCGGACCCGGGAAGGGGTGACGGTAGAGCATGTCGTAGGGCAGACCCAGTTCGAGGCCAACGCGGCGCACTTCGTCTTTGAACAGCTCGCGCAGCGGCTCGACCAGACCCATTTTCATCTCTTCCGGCAGGCCGCCGACGTTGTGGTGAGACTTGATGACGTGGGCCTTGCCGGTCTTGCTGGCAGCGGATTCGATAACGTCCGGATAGATGGTGCCTTGTGCCAGCCACTTGGCGTTTTTCAGCTTTTTCGCTTCGTCGTCGAACACTTCGACGAAGACGCGGCCGATGATCTTGCGCTTGGCTTCCGGCTCGTCAACACCGGCCAGGGCAGAGAGGAAGCGCTCTTCCGCTTCAACCTTGATGATGTTCAGACCAAAGTGATCGCCAAACATCTCCATCACCTGGGTGCCTTCGTTCAGGCGCAGCAGGCCGTTGTCCACGAAGACACAGGTCAGGCGATCGCCGATGGCGCGGTGCACCAGCATGGCAACCACGGAGGAGTCGACACCACCGGAGAGGCCGAGGATCACTTCATCGTCACCCACCTGCTCGCGGATGCGGGCGACGGCGTCGTCGATGATGGTGGCCGGGGTCCAGAGGCATTCGCAGCCGCAGATATCTTTGACGAAGTGCTCCAGCATGCGGGCACCCTGACGGGTGTGGGTCACTTCCGGGTGGAACTGCACGCCGTAGAAGCGCTTGGCCTCACACGCCATGGCCGCGTGCGGGCAGGTCGGGGTCTTGGCGATGGTGGTGAAGTCGGCCGGAATGGTGGTGACCTTGTCACCGTGGCTCATCCAGACATCCAGCAGGGCATTGCCGTTGTCGGCGATGGCATCTTCGATGTTGCGCAGCAGCGCACTACTCTTGCCAGCTTCGCCCAGCACTTCCACCTTGGCGTAACCGAATTCACGCTCGGTGGAGGATTGCACCTTGCCACCCAGCTGCTCGGCCATGGTCTGCATGCCGTAGCAGATACCGAACACAGGGACACCGGCGTTGAACACATACTCGGGGGCGCGCGGGCTGCCCGCTTCGGTGACGGACTCGGGGCCGCCGGAGAGGATGATGCCGCTCGGATTGAATTCGCGGATCTGCTCTTCGGTTACATCCCAGGCCCACAGTTCGCAGTAAACGCCGATTTCGCGCACGCGGCGGGCGATCAGCTGGGTGTACTGGGAACCGAAGTCGAGGATAAGGATACGGTGCTGGTGAATGTCTTTAGTCATTTTATTCCTGCATCAGGCTGATGTTGTCACAAAGGGCACGGGATAAAAAAAGGGTGGAAAAACGGGGCGCAGGGCCCCGTTTTATCAGCCCATCCGATAGTTGGGGGCTTCTTTGGTAATGGTCACATCGTGGACGTGGGACTCTTTCATCCCGGCGCCGGAGATGCGCACGAACTCAGCTTTGGTGCGCATGTCGTCGATGGTGGCGCTGCCGGTCAGGCCCATGGAGGAGCGCAGGCCGCCCATCTGCTGGTGGATGATCTCTTTGAGGCGACCCTTGTACGGCACGCGGCCTTCGATGCCTTCCGGCACCAGCTTGTCGGCGGCGTTGTCGGTCTGGAAGTAGCGGTCGCTGGAGCCTTTGGACATGGCGCCCAGGGAACCCATACCACGGTAGGATTTGAAGGAGCGACCCTGATAGAGCTCGATCTCGCCCGGCGCTTCTTCAGTACCGGCGAACATGGAGCCGACCATGACGCAGCTGGCGCCCGCGGCGATGGCCTTGGCGATGTCGCCGGAGAAGCGGATGCCGCCGTCGGCGATAACCGGTACACCGGTGCCTTCCAGCGCATCAACGGCGTCGGAGATGGCAGTGATCTGGGGCACGCCTACGCCGGTCACGATACGGGTAGTACAGATGGAGCCCGGGCCGATACCGACTTTGACGGCATTGACGCCAGCAGCAACCAGTGCCTTGGCGCCAGCGGCGGTCGCGACGTTGCCACCGATGATCTGCAGATCCGGATAGGCTTCGCGGGTGGCTTTGATGCGATCCAGCACCCCCTGGGAGTGGCCGTGGGAGGAGTCGATCAGCAGCACGTCAACACCGGCTTCCACCAGCGCAGCGACGCGCTCTTCGTTACCGGCACCGGCACCAACCGCAGCACCGACCCGTAGACGACCCTTGTCATCTTTACAGGCGTGCGGCTTGCGCTCGGCTTTCTGGAAATCTTTAACGGTGATCATGCCCTTGAGTTTGAAGTCGGCGTTCACCACCAGCACTTTTTCGATACGGTGCTTTTGCATCAGGGCAACCACCTCTTCACGAGGGGCCCCTTCACGCACGGTGACCAGACGATCTTTCTGGGTCATGATCTGTTCAACGGTCTGGGAGAGGTCAATCACGAAGCGCACGTCACGGCCGGTGATGATACCGACCAGCTGATTGCCGTCAGTCACCACGGGGTAACCGGCGAAGCCATTCTTGTGGCTCAGCTCCTTGATTTGGGCGATGGTCATGTCAGGGCGCACGGTGACGGGGTCAGTGACCACGCCGCTCTCGTACTTCTTGACCTTGCGCACTTCGGCAGCCTGCTGCTCGATGGACATGTTCTTGTGGATAAAGCCGATACCGCCTTCCTGGGCCAGTGCGATAGCCAGACGGGCTTCGGTCACTGTGTCCATTGCAGCGGAGATCATCGGGATGTTCAAGCTGATGGCGGAGGTCAGCTTGGTACGCAGATCGGCAGTATTGGGAAGAACTTCGGAGTGGGCGGGAACCAACAGTACATCGTCGAAGGTTAACGCTTCTTTGGCAATCCTGAGCATGGCAATATCTCACCGTTGAGGAAGTGGGGGTGTAAAATATTGCCGACGAAGTTTACTCACGCATTGGTCACTGGTAAAGAAGTTTTTTGAATTTTTTATGGCATAGCCCTCTTTTAGGCGGCCAACGGCGCAAAAAACTAATAAATTCAGCTGTAATCATGCCTTTTTTCACGACAAGATGATCTTTTTTGTCGTTGAGCCCCTTTCTCCCTCCAACCTCCCGGAACAGCATTTTCAATGATCCAATTATGTGCAGCCGGGTGTTCAGTTTCCCTGATAGCGACCTGGCTTGTGCCAATTCATCAGCATGGCGTTCATCGCCAGCGCACTCAGGGTGGACCAGAGCAGCAAGGGCAGTGGCAAGGTGAGCAGGGAGAGTGCAAACACCAGCACATCAAGCACCATCTGGCTCTTTCCCGCGTTGATGCCAACGCGCCGTTGCAGCCAGAGCGTTACCACCCCGGTGCCACCTACGGAGGCATTGTGGCGCGCCAGAGACAACACCCCCATGCCGAGAAAGGTCCCCCCTACCAAGGCGGCAAACAGTGGGTGGACATAGCTCACCGTCAGCAGCAGCGGTACCGCCTGGGTGGCCGCCGAGAGGGTAACGTTGACGATCAGCGTCTTGATGGTAAAGGCGCGCCCCATGGTGAAGTAACAAAACACCATGAAGGGCATGTTGACCATGAAGAACAGAACCCCGATGGGCAAACTGCTGACATGGGCGAGCAGCAGGGCGATGCCCGCGATGCCACCGGTGATCATGCCGGAACACTTGAGCAGGTTGAGACCGACCGCGATAAACATGACCCCGAGCACCATGCCATAAACATCGTCCTTGAGGGTGTGGGCCAGGGCTTTGGTCGCCGGCACGGGCGACATGGTCATTTCACTCTCCATATGACTCCTCTCCATGTTTGCTGTGACATCAGGGCACCAGTCACTGGGCCGAAGGGGTCGGCATACTCGGGCGCCCTGGCCATTTCCCCTGCCGGTCCCCCTGCCGACATCACAAGACTCAGCAAAAAAAGCGCCAATCAACACAAGCATCCAGGATAGACTGAAAAATCAAATTTAAATTCCGACATTCTGCCTATGACAGGAGCAACACACCCATTCATGGGACAAACATCAGGCTGCATCAGCATGTTTGACCAGCCACACTGAAGGCAGCTCGCCATCTCCCCTTTTAAAGCCCGTTATTAAGTGGATCATGTTGATATAGTGCCACATAGCAGCATGAATCATACTCGTCACAGGAGGGGCATAGGGTGGATACAGCATATTTCTCCAAGGTGGGTTCCTGCTGCCAATGTCGATGATGCGCACCACTTTGGGGCGAAAGCACCATAACAGAGCAAGCCACCCTCGGATGCCGCTTGCTCCCAAGCGATGTCGACGCTACTGCTTATTGCCTTCCCCGTCTGGTCCATCTCCCTCGATCCCTTGATATGCGGCATAAAAAAGTCGGCCCCAAGGCCGACTCGCTGCACACTGTGACAGGCTTTCCTTATTTGAGATATTTACCGTCAACGCCCACCTTGCCCGGGCCGTTCAGTACCCAGACCCGTGCCGAATAGGCGGGCACCGCAAAGCTCAGACTGCCGTTGCTGACGTTCTGACTCGCGCCGGTCACCGCATCCGTATAGGTGCCGTTCTTCAGGCCACTCAGGTTTATTTGCTGGGCCGAACTGGCCGCGAGGCCCACGGCAGCGTAGCTGCCTTGAGCGCTCAGGTCACGCACGAAGCTGATGCCGCTGCCCCACTCGTTCACCTGGCTCATGGGCGCCTTCTGCAGGGCTGGCACCGCCTTGCGGATCTGGTTCAGGCGCTTGATGTGCTGGTAGAGCGGGTGGCTCGGAGTGGCCGGGTTGTCCAGCACCTCCCCGTAGTAGGCACGACCAGTCTGATCCACCGTCATGGTGGCCCCGTCGATATCCTGAGGCTTGCCCGCCTGGAACATCACCTCCTCCCCGTAGTAGAGGGTCGGGATGCCCCGTGCCGTCCAGAGCAGGTTGTAGGTCATGGCCGCATTGCCCTCTTCCCCGCCGTAGCGGTACTTGAAGTCGTTGTCCGGCCCCACGTCATGGTTCTGGAAGAAGGTGATGAGCTTGGTGGCATCCCCATAGACCCAGTCCATGGCAAAGATCCCGCCCACCCCGCCAAAGCTCCCCCGGGTGACGTTGTCACGGAAGGTGGAGAAGAGGGAGAAGTCCAGCACAGAGAGGCCGGAATCGCCCCCTGCCCGGGGATCCGCCGGGTTCGGCGTGGTGCGGGTATACCACCAGGGACGGATCACCGCCGAGGCATTGTCGTTGGCCAGCTCAGAGCCCCAGCCGGTGCCCTTGACCAGGTTCTCGCCAAAGACGAACAACCCCGGCTTGTGGGCCTGCCAGTCGTGGACATAGGTCAGCAGCTCGTCCCGCTCGATGTGCTTCAAGGTATCGATGCGAATGGCGTCAACCCCCATGTCGAGGTACTGGCGGATGGCGCCGTTGAGGTAGTCCTTGACGTTCTGGTTGCCGGTGGCGAGATCGATGCAATCCCCCGCCATGTGTTTGCGCTGCAGGGCGAGCGGGCTCTCCCAGTCACCGCCTGACATGAAACCGTCCAGGTGATACCAGGCGGGATCCAGGGTCTGGGCGTCGATGCCGAAGAAGCGGTTGGGGTTGTAGCCAGCACTCGGCACGGTGGCGCCTGTCTTGGGGTCCACCAGAGGCTGGGTGCCCGCCGGATCGGACTGGCAGCGGGCCTTGTACCAGTCGGGAGCCACCGGGTTGTCGTCGTCACAGCGGTTGGCGCTAGCGTAGTCCCCGAGGTTGCCCTGATAGGGGCCGTTGTTGATGAGCCCCTGGCTCGACCCCGCCGGTACGTAGTATTTGACGGGCAGGCGATCGATCCAGGTCTTGCCGCGCAGGCCGTACTGGCTCGAGTGGTTGAGCACCACATCCTGGATCACCTTGAGCCCCTTGGCGTGGGCCGCCTGGATGAACTCCCGGTAACCCGCCCCCGGCGACTCCAGACGGGGATCGACCCGGTAGAAGTCGTAGGCGTGGTAGCCGTGGTAGTCTAGGCCGGAGCGGTTCTCCACCGGTGGCGTCACCCAGATGGCGGTGAAGCCGAGATCCTTGATGTAGTCGAGCTTGGCGATCAAGCCCTTGAAGTCGCCGCGCCAATGGGGATCCCCCGCCTTGTAGCGATCCCGGTTATGGTAGTTGTTGCTGGCATCGCCATCATAGAAGCGGGCGGTCAGCAGGAAGTAGATGCTCTCGGCACGAAAATCGCCGCTCGCCATCCCCTGCTCGCCGATACGGTACTCGAAGCGCTGCTCGCGCTGATTGCCGCTGGCGTCAATGGCAAGGGTGCGGATCACCAGATCGGTGCCGCTCCCCTTGTCGCTCGCCACCAGGGGCTGGCCTGCATAGCGGGCCGACGCTATGGTGGGCTGGCTGCCGTCCGTGGTGAAATGCACGGCGGGAGCGCTGTCCTGATCGTCGCTCACCCCCAGGGTGATGGACTGGTTGTCCAGATAACTCCCCGGGGCCGGGGTGACCGTCACCGTGGGGGCCTGCAGATCGGCCCCGGCCAGCGTCTCCACCTCGATGGCCTTGCGAAGGCTGTCAAAGCAGATGCGATAGCGGGTGTTGGCGCTGACCAGGTAATCCTGGGCCGGATACGCCTCGGTCCAATCCCCCTTGTGATCAATCTTGAAGCGGGGGTTGTTGCTGCCAAAGGCCTGCTCGGTGCAGAAGGTGGTGCCATCCTCGCTGGTCATGGGGGTGAGTCCCCAGTTGTTGGTCGTGCCCCGGAAGTACCAGCTGTCGCTGCTCTGTCCTGCCCCGACCACCACGCTCACGCTGCTGCTGCCCTTGGCGCCCTGATCGTCGGTGACCGTGAGGCCATAGGTGAAGGTGCCGGTCTGGGTGGTGCTGACGACGATGCTCTCCGTGGTCTCGCCGCTGCTCCACAGATAGCTCGTGATCTGGCCGTCGGGATCCGTAGAGTCGCTGCCGCTCAAGGTCAGTGACGCTCCCTGGGTCACATTCACCGTGCCCCCCGGGGTGATGACCGCGAGCGGCGGCTGGTTGTCATCCCCAAGGGGGGTGATGCTGTAGACCAGGGTCTGGTCGTTGACCTGGATGCGCACCGTACCCACGGCGCTCCAGAAGATGTCGCCGCCACTTTTCTCAAGCACGCCGTCGCCGTTGCTGTCGCCAAAGTTGACGGCCCAGTCGCCAGCCTGATCAAACTTGAGGCGCTGGCTCGCCTTGCCATCCATGTAGGCTTCCACCTGCCACAGGTGATCCCCTACCAGAGTCATGGGGAGGCTGGCCCAGCCGTTGAAGGTGCCGCGTACGTTGAGCTGCGGCAAGGTGCTGGCAAACCCCGAGGCCTCGCAACTGGCCACCGCCGTCGCGCTCACCGCCTGAGTGCTGGCGTTGATGCGGATCTGGTACGCCGTGTTGGCATTGACCCCGTAGTCGGCCGCCGGGTAGCTCTGCTGCCAGTTGCCGTACCTGTCTATCTTAAAGCGCGGGCCGCCGCTGGCATCCCCGCTCACGAAGCGCTGGCAGGTATCAAAATTGACGCCGTCCGTCGACGTCATTGCGGTCGCCGCCCATCCATTCGCGGTGCCCCGGAAGAACCACTCCGCCGCCGACGTCGGCGCCGTGATCAGGGTTCCCAACAATCCGGCCGCGAGTATCCATCTAGCCATTGATAGTCCTTTATTTTCATTGTTTTGTGTGTGATGCCGGTGTGCCCCGGCATTCCCCCATCCGCAACGTCCCGCCTTCGGATGAGCCCGATCAGTCTAGAGTTCCCCATAACCAATTCATGGCGAATGCGCGCAAAATGTGACCACCATCGACTTCGCTATTGGCTGTATGTGATTGATAGCGCTTTCATTTCCATGCAACACCGATTTGCAGGGAGGAGTGACCAACCTGATCCATTGACTCGGCGGACGAGGTGAAGTGGGGTAAGATGGCGACATTGTTTCTCTCCTCCGCCTTCGCTGGCGAGGAACCGTGCGCAGGAACCGCCTTGAACTATCGCAACGAATCCGGCCAAAACAGGCAACAGCAGGTCTTTACCGTCACCCGCCTCAACAGCGCCGTGCGCATGATCCTGGAGCAGGATCTGGGGCTGGTGTGGCTGACCGGCGAGCTCTCCAATCTGGCGATGCCAAGCTCCGGCCACTGGTATTTCTCGCTCAAGGACATGTCGGCGCAGGTGCGCTGCGCCATGTTCAAGGGCAACAACCGGCGGGTGGCGTTTCGCCCGCAGGATGGCATGCAGGTGCTGGTGCAGGCGCGGGTCTCCCTCTATGAGCCGCGCGGCGACTACCAGCTGATCATCGAATCAATGCAGCCGGCAGGCGACGGCGTGCTGGCGCTGCGCTTTGAAGAGCTCAAGCGCCGCCTCGGCGCCGAAGGGTTGTTTGACGAGAGTCGCAAGCGGCCGCTGCCCCGCGAACCGCGGGCGGTGGGCCTTATCACCTCCGCCACCGGCGCGGCTTTGCACGATATGCTCACCGTGCTCAAGCGGCGTGCGCCGGATCTGCCGGTCTTTATCTACCCGACTCAGGTACAAGGCAGCGCTGCCATCAGCCAGATCGTCGCGGCGATCGCCAAAGCGAACCAGCGCGCCGAGGTGGATGTACTGATCGTTGGCCGTGGTGGCGGGTCGCTTGAAGATCTCTGGTGCTTTAACGAAGAGGCGGTGGCGCGTGCCATTGCCCACTCAGCCATCCCTGTGGTGAGCGCGGTGGGCCACGAGGTGGATGTCACCATCAGCGACTTTGCCGCCGACTTGCGTGCCCCTACCCCGTCGGCTGCCGCCGAGCTGGTTGCGCCGGATCAGAGCGCCCGTGCCCAGCGTCTGGTTCACCTCAAGCAGCGGCTGCTGCAGGCGATGAGCCGCCAGCAGACCGCCGCCCGCCACGATTTCATCCTGCTGCAAAAGCGGCTCGACCATCAGGATCCGAAGCGGCGGCTGGAGCAGCAATCCCAGCGCCTCGACGAACTATCCACCCGTTTGCAACAGCTATTACGCCAGCGGCTGCATCAGGGTGAGCGACGCCTCACCAATCTAGAACTGCGCCTGCAGGGCAAGAGTCCGGAGCGCCTCTTGGCAGCTGGCAAGCGCCGCCACCAGCTGGCCGAGGAGCGGCTCTATGCCCTGATTGCCAAACGCCAGGATCTGGCGAGCCACCGCCTCGCCATGCTCACCGCCCGCCTCGACGGGGTGAGCCCGCTCGCTACTCTGGGTCGCGGCTACTCCATCACCCGCACTGCGCGTGGTGAGGTCATCAGCCGCGCCGATCAGGTCAACCGTGGCGACCAGCTCATCACCACACTGGCGCAAGGGAGCCTGCAGGTACGGGTCGAGGAAGTTATCAAAGACGCCGAGCAGTAGATCGGCCGCATCAAACCACCCGCCAATCTGCTATTCAGCCCGGCAATCAGCCAAAAACAAAGGCCACCACCGCAAACACGGTGGTGGCCTTTTTAATCTCGGGTGCTTGCGCCTGCTCACCCCTTGGCGCGGCGAGCGACCAGGGTGAACTTGTAATCATCGCTCTTGAAGAAGTTGCGACTGAACTCGAACACAGTGCCATCTTGCAAGAAGCCACGGGAGACCTTCTCGATAATGGGCTTGGCGGGGTCGATACCGAGCGCCTCCACCACCTGCTCCGAGGGGAGCACCGGAATGATCTCCTGCTCGCTGCGGTCAATCACCAGCTGCTTGACCTCTTCGATGTAGTGGTACTTGGAGCCCTGCATCACCGCATAGCTGAGATCGGGGAAGAGAGCGAGCGGCATCCAGGTCTCCTCCAGCGTTACCGCGATCTGGCGAATAAAGCGCACTCGCTTGACGTAATAGACCAGCGCCCCTTCCAGCAGATTGAGCCGCTCGGCCAGCTCGCTGCTCGCCTTGATCACCTCGAAGGCGAGAATGTCGCTGTGGGTCTCGGCCGCCGGATCGGTCACCTTCTCATAGAGGCTGGTGAGCTGATAGATGTCGTAGTTCACCTTCTCCTGCCGCACATAGCTGCCGCTGCCCTGAATGCTCTCGATGACGTTGAGTTCGGTCAGCTGCTTGAGGGCCTGACGCACCGTCACCCGGCTCACCCCGAACTGCTCGCGCAGCTCGGCTTCGGTGGGCAGGGCATCGCCGGGGGCCAGCTCCCCTTGCGCAATCCACTGCTGGATGGTGTCGGCTATCTGGCGATACATGGGTTTTTTCGACACGAAAGGCCACCTCGTCGGCTCTGCGCCATGATAAATGGAAGAGGCGTCATTCTACCCCAGTTACCCGGCAGACAAAACGGCTCGGCCTCATTTGACCTAACAAATCACCTTGAACTGACAATACAAAAACAATACAAATAAGAAATTGTATGATACCACTCACAAAAATCAGTCGGCCGGTTTGTTAGCATCGCTGTCACTTTCACCATGACGGCTTGCTGGCAAGCCAACCTGACAGAGGATCATCATGAATCTGACCAGTCTTACCGGCCCCCATCTCATCACGCTGCAAACCCGGTTTGCCGATCGGGATGCGGCCATTCATGCCCTGGCTGATCGGCTCGATCAGGCCGGCAAGCTGCACGACAAGGCCGCCTTTCTGGCTGCGGTCATGGCCCGCGAGGCGCAGGGCCCCACCGCCCTTGGCGAAGGGCTTGCGGTACCCCACGGCAAGTGCGATGCGGTGCGTGAAGCAGCCTTTGCCGTCGCGACCCTGAGCGAGGAGCTGGGCTGGGAGGGGATCGACGGCCCCGAGCCGGTCAACCTGATCTTCATGCTGGCGATCCCGACCGATCAGGCGGGCTCCACCCACATGCAACTGCTCACCACCCTCACCACTGCCCTGGTGGATGACGATACCCGCGAGGCGGTGCTGGCGGCTCAAAGTGCCGAGCAACTGATGGTACTGCTTGATGGTGAGGGGGATAGTGGCAAGCAACCAGAAAAAGAAGATAAATCAAATACAAATCAACCTACAGTGGTCTGTGTCACCGCCTGCCCGGCGGGGATCGCCCACACCTATATGGCTGCCGAGTATCTGGAAAAGGCGGGGCGCAAGCTGGGCATTCGGGTACTGGTCGAAAAGCAGGGTGCCAACGGCATCGAGGATCGCCTGCCGCAAGAATCACTCGATGCTGCGGTGGCCTGCATCTTCGCCGCCGAGGTGGCCATCAAGGAGCAGGAGCGTTTTGCCGGTATCCCCCGGATCGAGACGCCGGTGGCCGAGCCCATCCGCCATGCCGAGCGGATCCTCAATGATGCGCTGGAAGCGGCCAAGGCCGGTCGCACCGCACCGACGCCCAACCCCAACCCCAACCCCAACCAGAGCGACGCGCCAACCGGCAAGAAGGTGGGCCTCAAGACCGAGCTCAAGCAGGCGCTGCTGAGCGGTATCTCCTTTGCCGTGCCGCTGATCGTGGCGGGCGGTACCGTGCTCGCCGTCTCTGTGCTGCTGGCCCAGATCTTCGGCCTGCAACATCTGTTTGATACCGAGAACTCTTGGCTCTGGATGTATCGCAAGCTGGGCGGCGGCATGCTGGGCACCCTGATGGTGCCGGTGCTGGCGGCCTATACCGCCTATTCGCTGGCAGACAAACCGGCGCTGGGCCCGGGCTTTGCGGCGGGACTGGCCGCCAACATGATTGGCTCCGGTTTCCTCGGTGGCGTGGTCGGTGGCCTGATCGCCGGTTACCTGATGCGCTGGGTCAAGCAGCATGTGCGCCTCAGCCCCAACTTCAACGGCTTTCTCACCTTTTACCTCTATCCGGTGATCGGCACCCTGGTGGCGGGCAGCCTGATGCTGTTTGTCATCGGCCAGCCGGTAGCCTGGCTCAACAACAGCCTCACCGAGTGGCTCAACGGCCTCTCCGGCACCAACGCGCTGGTACTGGGCGCCCTGCTCGGCTTTATGTGCTCGTTTGACCTGGGTGGTCCGGTCAACAAGGCGGCCTACGCCTTCTGCCTCGGCGCCATGGCCAACGGGGTCTACGGCCCCTACGCCATCTTCGGCGCAGTCAAGATGGTCTCGGCCTTTACCGTCACCGCCTCCACCCTGCTGGCGCCGCGCCTGTTCCAGACCTTCGAGATCGAGACCGGCAAGTCCACCTGGCTACTGGGGCTGGCGGGGATCACCGAGGGCGCCATTCCGATGGCCATCGAAGATCCAATCCGGGTGATCGGCTCCTTCCTCGCAGGCTCGGTGGTCACTGGCGCCATGGTGGGTGCCATGGGGATTGGTCTCTCCACCCCGGGTGCCGGCATCTTCTCCCTCTTTCTGCTCCACGATGGCGGCCACGGTGCCCTGATGGCTGCCGCCGTCTGGCTCGGTGCAGCGCTGGTGGGCACCCTTATCTCCACTGTGGTGCTGATCGGCTGGCGCCGTCACGCCATGCAGCGCGGCACCTATCAGGTGGTCGCCGCAGAGTAAGGCTCATCTTCACCACCGTTTTTTCAACAGACTATTTTTCCGCACGGCAGGCAAGGGCCGCCGTGCGTCAGCAAAGGATCATTGTCATGACAGTTTCACGAGTTCACATCACGCCACACATGCACTGGGATCGGGAGTGGTACTTCACCACCGAGGAGTCCCGCATCCTGCTGGTCAATAACATGGCGGAGATCCTGGCGCGGCTTGAATCCGACCCCGACTACAAGTTCTATGTGCTGGACGGCCAGACCGCGGTGCTGGAGGATTACTTCGCCATCCAGCCCGAGAACAAGGCCCGGGTGAAGGCGCTGGTGGAAGCGGGCAAGCTCATCATCGGCCCCTGGTACACCCAGACCGACACCATGCAGGTGAGCGGCGAGTCCATCCTGCGCAACCTGCTCTACGGGATGCGCGACTGCCTCAGCCTTGGCGAGCCGATGAAGATCGGTTACCTGCCCGACTCGTTCGGCATGTCCTCCCAGCTACCCCACATCTTCAACGGCTTCGGGATTGACCGTGCCATGTTCTGGCGCGGCTGCTCCGAGCGTCACGGCACCGACAAGACCGAGTTCCTCTGGCAGAGCAACGATGGCAGCGAGGTGACCGCCCAGGTGCTGCCGCTCGGCTACGCCATCGGCAAGTACCTGCCGGAAGATGAAGCGGGCCTGCGCAAGCGGCTCGAATCCTACTTTGAGGTGCTGGAGAAGGCCTCGGTGACCAAGGATATCCTGCTGCCCAACGGCCACGACCAGATGCCGCTGCAACAGAACATCTTCGCCATTATCGACAAGCTGCGGGAGATCTACCCCCAGCGTGAATTCCACATGAGCCGCTTCGAGCAGGTCTTCGAGCGCATTGAGGCGTGCCGCGACCAACTGGCCACCCTCAAAGGGGAGTTCAACGACGGCAAATACATGCGGGTACATCGCACCATCTCCTCCACCCGGATGGACATCAAGCTGGCCCACGCCGCCATCGAGAACAAGATCGTCAACATCCTCGAGCCGCTGGCGAGCATCGCCTGGGCGCTCGGCTTCGAGTACCACCACGGGCTGCTTGAGAAGATGTGGAAGGAGATCATGAAGAACCACGCCCACGACAGCATCGGCTGCTGCTGCAGCGACAAGGTGCATCAGGAGGTGATGACCCGCTTCATTCTGGCCGACGACATGGCCGAGAACCTGATCCGCTTCTACATGCGCAAGATTGTCGACAACATGCCGGTGGCGCTGTGCGAAGACGGCGTGCAGGTAGCCGACAAGCTCTGCCTGTTCAACCTGATGCCCTTCCCCCGTCAGGAGGTGATCAACACCAGCATCCGCATTCGTGCCCAATCCTTTGCCCTGCGCGATGAAGCGGGCCAGCCGGTCCCCTACTTCATCCGCGCCAAGCGCGAGATTGACCCGGGACTGGTGGACAGGCAGATCGTGCACTACGGCAACTACGACCCCTTTATGGAGTACGACATCCAGCTCTGCCATCCGCTGCCTGCCATGGGCTACTGCACTCTCCATATCGAAGGCAATCAGCCGGGAGTGGAGCAACCGGTGACGGCCAGCGGCGAGCTGCTGGAGAACGATTTTTACCGCATCGCCCTCAACGACAACGGCACCTTGCAGATCCTGGACAAGCTGCGCGGCACCACCTTTGATCAGGTGCTCACGCTGGAAGAGGGCTCCGATGATGGTGACGAGTATGACTACTCACCATCGCGGGACGAGTGGCTGCGCTACTCCACCGAGTTTGCGGTGACTCGCGAGGTCACCCATCAGGCGTGGCAGAGCATCGCTACGCTCAAACTGCGTATGGCCTTGCCTGCCAACCTCGCCGAGCGTGCCAACCGCCAGTGCAGCGGCCACCTCGATGTCATCTGCCGCATTACGCTGGCGCACCAGAGCCCGCGTATCGATATCGAGCTGGAGCTCGACAATCAGGCCGATGATCATCGGGTGCGAGTGCTGATCCCCACCCGCTTCCCGAGCGACACCGTGGTCTCTGACAACCAGTTTGGCTGCATCACCCGCCCCACCCGCGACAGCGCCATGGCGAACTGGGAAACGGAAGGGTGGAAAGAGGCGCCCATTCCGGTCTGGCAGCTGATGAACTTCGTCGCCCTGCAAGATGGCAAGCAGGGACTGGCGGTGCTGAGCGACGGTCTGCGCGAGTTTGAAGTGATCGGTGAGCAGTGCGACACCCTGGCACTCACCCTGCTGCGCGGGGTCGGCGTACTCGGTAAAGAGGAGCTGCTGCTGCGCCCGGGTCGCCCCTCCGGCATCAAGCTGCCCACCCCGGACTCCCAGGTGCGTGGCAAACTCAGCTGCCGTTTCAGCCTGCTGGCGTTTGCCGGCGATCACATCAGCGCCAACGTGATGCAGGCGGCGCGCCGCTACCTCACCCCGGTTCGCTGCTACAACAAGATCCCGTTCGATGCCATGAAGCTCAACAAGGCGAGCTTCACCACCCCGCTCCACTTCAGTCTGCTCTCCATGGATCCCTCCGGTCCGGTGCTGAGTGCCCTGAAGAAAGCCGAGGATGAAGAGGCGCTGGTGATCCGGGTCTACAACCCGAGCGAACAGGCGGTGCAGGAGGGTGGCAAAGTGACCAGCCAGCACACCTTGAGCGACTGGCAAGCGGTGCGGATGGACGAGCAGCCCCTGCCCCTTGAGCTGGCTGCTGGCGAGTTTGGCGAGCTGGCGCCCTGCCACTCCCGCAGCGTGCGCTTTCGGGTGGCTCGCGACTAACCGCCGGTAACACCCACAGCTAGCAACAGGCGGGGAAGAGTCATCCCCTCCCCGCCTGCTTATCCCTTCAAGCTGGCCTGCCACGCTTGATAACGGCATAAAAAAATCCCCGCCAATTGGCGGGGATTTTTATTGGGCCCTGCTTCATCCCGCGAGCGGGAGCGCGCACTTAGCTGGCCTTGCGCAGGATCTGCTCAAGGTAGTCGGCGAAGCGGTGACCGTGATGCTCCAGCAGTTTCGGGAACATGGAGATGGAGGTCATGCCCGGGAAGGTGTTGATTTCATTCAGCAGGATCTCCCCCTCCTCGGTCAGGAAGAAGTCGATGCGCGAGAGATGGGTCAGTTTCAGCTGACGGAACGCCTTGAGGGCATACTCGTGGATCGCATCGGCCTGCGCCTCGGTCAGCCCCTCGGCACGCAGTGCCGTCTCGGTATGGCTGGCGCTGCTGTACTTCTCTTCATAGGTGTAGAACTTGTCCTGCGGCACGCAGATCTCGCCCGGATAAGTCGCCACCAGCTCGTCACCGTACTGGTAAACCGCTACTTCCAGCTCGCGCGGCTTGACCGCTTTCTCGATCAGTACCTGTTCGGAGTAACCGAAGGCATCGGCAATACCTTTTACCAGATCCGCTTCGTTGCTAGCGGAGTAGCAGCCAACGGAAGAGCCCTGGGAAGCGGCCTTGATAAAGACCTTGCCCCACTTGGCCAGCGCGGCTTTGGCCTCGGCGAGCGCCGCCTCATTTTGCTCGGTCAGGAACAGGTACGGGGTGTTGGGAATACCGATAGCGGAGAGCCACAGCTTGGTGCTGATCTTGTTGAAGCAGATCTTGCTCGCCTCGGCATCGCAACCGAGATAAGGCAATCCGGCCAGCTCGAGGAAGGATTGCAGATCGCCGGTCTCACCCGGGTAGCCGTGGATGCAGGGCACCACGTAATCCACCGGACGGGCCACGCTGTCAAACGAAAGCAGCTTGTCGAGCCCCAGCTTGCACTCGCGGCCATCGGCACTGAGCCAGCGATCGGCGAACATCTCGACGCGGGTCACTTCGACACCGGGCAGAAGGCCCAGTTGTTGCTCGAGGAAATTGGCGCTGCGCAGAGAAACCTCGTGCTCTGAGCCACCGCCGCCGCACAGCAGCAAGACATGCATGTTCTTCATTAGATGTGATCCCTTGGGAAAAGCGGCCTCGTCATGACCATTTGATAAGCCAACCACCATAAAAACCGGACGAAGCCAGATACGAACATAAGTGCGCGCCAGTGTAGCAAGGGAGATCAACCCTTGTCAGCTGATGGGAGACCCATGACCCCACTTCTTGCAGTGAAAAGTCTCCCCTGTGTCAAAATCGGGACACATTGCCCCTCAGCGCGGGGGATCGACCCTTCCCATGCCGTTGCCATTGACCCGAAACCAGCCGGCAATACTGTAGCGCTCGCGATTGGCAGGCAGTACCTCGTGGGGAAACTCCTCGGAGAGAAACATGACCAGCCGCCCCCCCTTGGGGCTGACATCCATCAGAAACTGCTCCTTGTCGTCATACATGCGCAGCACTCCACCCGCTTCGGGCAGCCAGTCGTTGTTGAGGTAAAACACGGTGGTAAGACGGCGGTTGGAGCGACCGGCAAAGGCATCCCGATGGGTGGCGTAAAAATCCCCGCTGCGATAGCGGGCGAAGTGGGCCTCGTAGTCGAACAATCCCAGCATCAGCATCCGGTTGGCGGCAAGACGCAGGGACTCCATCCGGGCGAGGTAGTCAGCCACCGGCGCACCGAGGGAGGGCTCCAGCCAGTGGATCTGGTCACGGCGAATGTCGGGATTGCCCTGGTGCAGGGCGTCACGGCCGATCCCGGCCGGTTGCCATTCGCTTGGCAAACAGGCTTTGAGGGCATCCACCTCGGTGGCGGTCAAAAAATCATCCACTATCACCCATCCCCGGGTGTAAATGGCATCCATGGCAGCTTGATAGTCCAAGATTGGCTCACAATGAGTAGAAAGAGGGCGCTTTGTAGCGACTTACCGGCAAAGTCACAAACCGGTTTGCTTCTCTTGAGAAGTCCCAACATCAATACGCGAGTTGCTGCCCGCCGCCCCGCGTTTTTGTCGACAGTTGTGATCCCGCTCTGCCAAGGAGCGTATTGGCTGTCGAAACTGTGATGGCCCTTGCAATCAAGGGGACGGATCCTTGCTCTCACCTTGCCGTTAAAAGAGCCAACCGATACCGTAGCCACATCACCATCATGTCGTTAGGCCGGCGCTCATCGCCACAACCGACCTGACACCCCACGGATAACCACGAGAAGGATCTGCTTATGCCTCTGCCCGACCTTATTTTGCAACAACTGGATGGAAGCCCCTACCCGCTGACTCAACTGGCGGGCAAGGTGGTACTGGTGGTCAATGTGGCTAGCCGATGTGGCTTTACTCCTCAATACGAGGGGCTGGAAGCCCTCTATCGCGAGCTGGGGCCAGAGGGGTTGGTGATCCTGGGCTTCCCCTGCAACCAGTTTGGCAATCAGGAGCCGGGGGATGCGGACGAGATCGCTCGCTTCTGCTCTCTCGATTATCCGGTCAGCTTCCCCATCATGGCCAAGTGCGATGTCAACGGTGAACAGGCCCACCCCCTCTATCAATGGCTCAAGAAAGAGAAACCGGGGCTGCTGGGGCTCGAAAACGTCAAGTGGAACTTCACCAAGTTCCTGATCGACCGTGATGGCAAGGTGGTTGACCGCTTTGCTCCCACCACCAAGCCGGAGAGTCTGGTCACCCCCATCCGCGACCTGCTCTGATTGCTTTTCGCGATACAAAAGAGCGGCCGGTACAACAGCTACTGCGCAGCGGCCGCTCTTTTGCTATATTACGGCCCCACTATCTTTTCCATATCGTGGCTGGCTCCAACGCGCTGGCCACCCGTTGAGCCAAAGGCTCATCTCAGGAGTTTCTCTCGAACATGTCATTCAACGAACTGGGTCTGTCCCCGCACATCCTGCGGGCCGTCAAGGAGCTGGGTTACGAACAGCCAACCCCCATCCAGCAGCAAGCCATTCCGGCTATTCTGGCTGGTCAGGATGTGCTCGGCGGTGCACAGACAGGCACAGGCAAAACGGCCGGTTTCACCCTGCCGATGTTGCAGCGTCTGCTGGCCAACCATGGCCGCGGCCGACGTCAGGTGCGCGCCCTGGTGCTCACCCCGACCCGCGAACTGGCGGCACAGGTGGGCGAGAGCATCATAAAGTATGCCCACCACCTGCCGTTCAAGACTCTGATCGCCTATGGCGGTGTCAGCATCAAGCCCAATCTGGACGCCATCAAGCTGGGGGTGGACATTTTGGTCGCCACCCCGGGCCGTCTGCTGGATCTGCTGACCCAGGGCGCCCTGACCCTGAGCCAACTGGAAGTGTTGGTACTGGATGAAGCGGATCGCATGCTCGACATGGGCTTTATCGTCGACATCCGCCGCATCATGAAGGCGCTGCCTGCAGAGCGGCAAACCCTGCTCTTCTCTGCCACCTTCTCAAACGACATCAAGGCGCTGGCCGATGACCTGCTGAACGACCCCACCCTGATCGAGGTGGACCCCAGCAATACTGCCGCGGAGCAGGTGACCCAACGCATCATTCAGGTGGATCGGGAACGCCGCCGCGAGCTGCTCTCCCACATGATTGGCCGTGGCAACTGGCAGCGGGTGCTGGTCTTTGTTCGCACCAAGCAGATCGCCGACCGCCTCGCCCAGCAGATGCAAAAAGATGGCCTCAATACCGTGGCGATCCACGGTGACAAGAGCCAGGGAGCACGCAACCGGGCGCTGGCCGATTTTCGCAGTGGCGACGTTCGGGTATTGGTGGCAACCGATATCGCCGCCCGCGGTCTGGATATCGATCAACTGCCCTACGTGATCAACTTCGAACTGCCCCAGATGGCGGAGGATTACATCCACCGTATCGGCCGTACCGGCCGCGCCGGTCGTGGCGGCGAGGCAATCTCGCTGGTCAGCCAGGACGAGCTGGGTCAGCTCAAGGCTATCGAAGCCTTGATCGGCCAATCCCTGACCGTGGAGATCCTGGAAGGGTATGAGCCAAGCGGCAAGCCGAGTCGCCAGACTCTGCCGGGCAGCAAGCCGGTGCAGAACCCGCCCCGGGCTCGCGGCCATGCCAACGCCAAGAGCAATGCCAAAGGCAAACCTGCCGCAGGCAAGGGCAAAGCCAAGGATGATGCCTCCAAGAAGCCCGCCCAGTCTCCTCAAAACAAGTCCCGCAAGCGGGAAGTGGTGGGCGAGGATATCGGCTTTGCGCCAATGCGCCGCTTGCCCAAAGCAATGCGCGACAGCTATCAGGAGAGCAGCGACGAGTAAGCTCGCGCGACGCTAACTGCCAAGCCAAAAGAGGGAGCCTGCAAGGCTCCCTCTTTCGTTGTGGATCACACGGAGCCGTGCAAATGCTCCACTCGGGCTCAGACCAGCGAATGGCGCACCGCGGCGGTACCATGGCTGGGCGGCGCTGAACCATCGAGCGGATTGAGCTGCAGGAACTCGAACAAGCCAGCCTGCATATTGACGTTCCAGAAGCGTCCGGCAAGGGTGAGTTGCAGTCGCTCATGGCTTATCTCGGCCAAGCCATGCTGCTGCCAGGCCGAGAAGAGCGGCATCAGATGAGCACGCAAGGAGACCGGCAGACGATCCAGCGCCAGCACGCCACTGTCGAGGGCACCGCGCAGCAGACCGTCCATCCTTGCATTGGGATTGCGCCCCATCACCATCCCGGGCGCCCGCTTGCCACTGGCCAGCGCGTCGTGCCAGGGGGCCAGATCCCGTCCATACATCAAGCCGTGGCCAAGAATGCTGCCCCCCGCACCGGCGCCAAAGGGGAGGATCTCCGCACCGCGCTTGGCCATCTGGTTATAACGACTCTGCTCGGCCGGACTGCGCCGCCAGTGACTGCAAGAGAGACGCTCCCAGCCGTGGGCTTCCAGTTGCGCCCCGCCATAGGCATACATGGCCGCCCGCTGCTGGCCATCGGCGAGCCAATCCAGGGTGCCCTTCTCCTGCGCCCGCTCCAGATTGGTGCCCTGCATGGCGATGAGCTGATAGAGATCGACCCCGTGTACACCGCTCGCCATCACATCGCGGATATCCTGCTGCCACACGGCATCATCCTGACCGGGCAGACCAAAGATGAGATCCGCCACGATCACAGCCGCATCATCCCGGGTCAGCTCACCCAGACGGGTCAGCAGCGTCTCCCTGTCATCGAAACGGGCCGCCTGCTGACGCACCCGGGTATCAAAGCTCTGCACCCCGAATGAGAAGCGGTTGAAGCCCCCGGCCAGCGCCACCTGCCATTTCTCATCATCAAAGCCGTTGAGCCGCCCCTCCAGCGTCACCTCGGCATCGGCCGACAACGGAAAACGGCGGATCACGGCGGCCAGCATGGCCAGCTCGTCGGCGCTCATGTCGGTCGGCGTACCGCCCCCCACATAGACGGCTGAAAATGGCAGGCTCTGCGCCAGCGGGGTGTCAGCCGCCTGCGCAAGGGAGGCGCACAGAGCGTTGACATAGCGGTTGATCCGCGCCGGGTTGGCGCCATTTTCAAAGAAATTGCAGAAGCTGCAGCGCTTGCGGCAAAACGGAATATGGATGTAGAGGGCGCGCTCCTCAGCTTCACTCTCTCGCTGCCACCAGCTCTGCCAGCCAGCCTCATCCAGCGGGAAGGGGCGCATCCCTCCCCGACTGGCGTGGGCCGAGGTCTTGGCGCTAAAGGCAAACTTGAGGGGATCCGGCGAGGAGATACCGGTCATGGAAGGGGTCAGATTCATGGTGGTCACTATTTAGTAAATAATGACAATGATAACGATTATCGTTACTGGCATTTTGTTCTGGATCAACCCGCAGAGCCGTGCAGCTCGTCGAAGTCATTTTGGCAACCAGCATTACCGATCTGCTTAACAGATTATTTACTAAAGAGCGGTTATGGTGTGCCGATAGAGAACCATCATTCTTGCTCTCCTCGCCTACGCTCAGATGAAGCTGGAACAGATAAAACACAACAACGCATGGAACGCCCCGACTATGCATAACCTCTCCCTGAACTGGAAAATCTTTCTCCCTCTTGCGCTGGTCATCAGCACCACCTTTGGCCTCAGCTTCGAGCTCTCTGCCTGGCTGCAACGGGATCTCGCCATCCGGCTGGCAGAGGAGAAGGTTGAGAGCATGGCCAACACCTATATGGATCAGGTCAACGTGCTGATGATGACAGGTGGCATGGCCAACCGGCAGATAGTGCAGACCAAACTCAAGAGTGAAGCGGGCATTGTCGAGGCTCGTCTGGTTCGAGCCCCGGCCGTCAGCAACCTGTTTGGCCCGGGTTTCCCGGACCAGAAAGCCCAGGACAGCTTCGACGAACGCGCCATCAATCAGGGGGAAACCATCCTGCAGCAACAGGGTAACCAGCTCACCCTGATCAAGCCGTTCAAAGCCTACAAGGAGTATCGCGGTACCCAGTGCACCACCTGCCATCAAGTGCCTGAAGGCACTGTCATGGGAGCGGTGCGGATCAGTTACGATCTCAGCCATACCTTCGGCGAGATCCGCCACAACAACCTGATCCTGAGCGGCAGTCTGGCCCTTGTCTTCAGCCTCGGTTTCGGCCTGCTGTGGTGGGTATTGCAACGCTATGTAAAACACCCGCTGCGGCAACTGCAACGTACCATGCTCCAGATGGCCAAAGAGCGTAACCTCGCTATCCCCCTGCTCAACCAGAGTCAGGATGAGCTGGGCCAGATGACCCGTGCCGTCAATGAGATGGTGCAGGGCTTCAGGCACAGCCTGCAGGAAGTAGAAGGGGCGACCCATCAGCTCTATCAGGAGTCGAGCCAGATCCGTCAGGTGGCGACCCAGACAGAAAACTCGGCCCGTCAGCAAGAGTCGATGACCACTCAGGTTGCCGCCGCTGTAAGCGAGCTTGCGGCAAGCTCCCACGAAGTGCGCGAACATGCCCGCAAGAGCGCCGAGCTCTCCGCCCTCACCAATCAGGATGCCGCCAATACCAGCCGCCTCGCCCAGCACTCCATCATAGATATGGGCGAGATGTCGGCAGAAATTGATCGGGTGGATCAGGTGATCCAGCAACTCGATAGCCGCTGCCTCGCCGTTGACGGTGTGCTTGAGGTGATCAAGGGGATTGCCGATCAGACCAACCTGCTGGCCCTCAACGCCGCCATTGAAGCGGCCAGGGCCGGCGAGCAAGGCCGTGGCTTTGCGGTGGTAGCCGATGAAGTGCGGGCCCTCTCCAACCGTAGCCGTGCCGCCAGCGAGGAGATCTCCCAGATGATCGCCGCCCTGCAAAACGAGGCCCAAAGCGCCGTTGTGGTGATCGGGGATGCAAAAAGCAAAGCCGGTGAGAGCATCAGCAAGACAGAGGCGACCCTGGCGGCCATGCAAAACATCATTGGACGCATCGCCAGCATCAATGACCTCAACGCCCAGATGGCACAATCAGCAGAAGAGCAGGACAGGGTCTGCAGCGAAGTGGATCACGCGGTCAGCGACATTCGCAATACGTCCAATGACACTCTGGGTCAGGCCCATGCCGCCAACCTCGCCAGTATCCAGCTGGTCGAGCAGTGTCAAAAACTGGAGGCCTTGCTGAAAACCTACCGCTGGTAATCCAGCCAATGGCAACAAGCGCGCTCCCGAGTCGCGCTTGTTGCCGCAAACTACCCTTGATGGGCGGTGTCGAGCATTCATCAATCCTCTTCAGCACATAGCATGTGTGCTTCATCTCCCTTGGCAACATAGCCTCAACAGTCATCCCACCAGGGATCCAGCAAGGTGAGCTGCTGGCGGTCGAGATCGAGCGCTACCTCGATGCCCAGCGGCAGCGTCAGCATGGGGTGGGTATGGGCGCAGTCAAACTCCGCCAGAATGGGGAAGCTCGGCTCCCCAACCACCTCCAGCAGGATATCGAGGGGGCGCTTGCCGCAACCCTGATCGTTGAACAACTCGTGCTTGCCGAGGATAAGCGCGCCGATCCGCTCAAACACCCCGCACAGTTTGAGATGGGCAAAGGATCGCTCCACCGTCTCGGCAGATTTCAGGCTGTCCTCCAGCAGCAGAATGTCGCCACGCTCGATGGGCGGTATATAGGGGGAGCCCCAGATCCCCGCCATGGTGTTGAGGTTGCCGCCAATCAGCCGTCCCTCAACCCGGCCTGAGCCGACCGAGATCAGCCGATTGGGCTGGCACTGCTTGGCCCGGGTCTGATTCTCCCAGTCCAGCCGTTCATCGCTCCATTGCGCCGGGGTGGGCAGCGTGCAGGGGACGCCAGCTTCGTCGGCCAACGCAATCTGTAAAAAACTGGCCAGCGTCTCATCCACCAGCGGCGGCAACTCGCCAAAGGAGGCCACCAGCGCCGGGCCATAAAAGGTAACCAGGCCAGTTTTGGCATGGATGCCGAGCAGCAGCGCCGTCACATCGGAGTAGCCAACGATGATCTTGGGATCGCGCTTGAGCGCCTCAAAATCGAGGTAAGGGAGCAGGGAGTTGGAGTTGCTGCCACCAATCACCGACATGATGCAGCGTACTTCTGGGTCGCGAATAAGGGCATTGAGCTCCTCGGCCCGCGCGGCGATGGAGCCGGAACGCCAGTGATCCTGCTGGCCGGTGAGGCTGCCCGCCTTGAGCCTAAAGCCCTGCCCCTCAAGAAAGGCTTTTGCGCGGGCAAAACGGTTGGGTGCCCAGGCGGTCGCCGCGCTGGAGGGGGAGAAAAAAGCGATGGTATCGCCACGTTGGAGCAGCGGGGGAACCAATAACGTCATGACACACTCATCCTTGCCAATATCCAGCCATCACAGAGTCGTTGAGACTCCTACACAACCCCTTTGATCACAACGGGTTTATCACTATCGTTTAGAAATACAAAACACTTGATTCATTATTAACAGATATTCTAAACACCATCCCCTTCCTAGAATGACCTCATTGCGATGGCCAACCCCGGTTGGTTGTCAGAATGGTCGGCCTGACAGCCCGAGCGCTCTCTTTCCCACTTTTTCTCTCTGACTTATCAATGAGGTGCCTGTCATGAACAAAAACGCATCCCCCAGCGCATTGGTTGTAGAAGGCGGTGCCATGCGCGGCATATTTGCCAGCGGCGTGCTGGATGCGTTTATCGAGCATGACTATCGCCCCTTTGACTTCGCTATCGGTGTCTCGGCGGGGGCCACCAACTTGCTGGCTTATCTCGCCAGCCAGCATGGCCGCAGCCACGAGATCCTGACCAAACTGGCGTGCAGCCAGCAGTTTATGGATCCCCTGCGCTTTGCCAAAGGAGGCAATCTGGTGGATATCCACTGGCTGTGGAACACCAGCTGCCGCAAGTATCCCCTCGACATTCACGCCTACCGGGAGACCGGTATCCCCTTCTATGCGGTGGTGACCAATACCCTGACCGGCAAGGCGGAGTACATCCGGGTCAAGCCGGAGAACATGAACGAGGTGCTGCCCGCCAGCTGCGCCATTCCCCTCGCCTCCCACGAATACCCGGAGGTACACGGGGTACCGATGACAGATGGTGGGGTGGCCGACTCCATCCCGGTGATCGAGGCCTACCGCCGCGGTGCCCGTCACCTGACGGTGATCCTCTCCGAGCCCCTTGGCTATCGGCTCAAGCCGATGCCCTTCCCCTGGATGATCCGCACTCTACTCAAGACCCGCCCCGCGCTGGCACAGGCGCTGGAGCAGCGGGATCGCAGCTACAACGAGGCGCTCGATTTTATCGCCAATCCGCCGGAGGACTGCCAGATCGAGGTGATCGCCCCGGCCGACTACTTCCCCGTTTCCCGTTTTACCCGCGATATCAACAAGCTGGAGATGGGATACGTGATGGGCAAGTGCGCAGGCTATCAGGCCGCCCTGCTCAATTGACAAGGGTTTTACAGGCATGACCCGACCTGCCGCGACGCACGCGCCGCCAACACAATAACAATCGGGTCAGTTGAGCAACATGAGTCATAAAAACAGACCGTGGCGAGGCAAGCGCGGCCAGAACCGGTGCCAGACATCCTGACCGGCCCGCTCCTCATCCCTATGCCAGGGCATCTCACCCTCATACAAGGTGTTTATTTATGTCGTTTCTTCTCACCCATCCCGCGCTGGCGCAGCTGTTCGAGCGGCTGCTGCCCGATTACCGGATCATGGCGCCCGCGGCCGAATATCGGGGCGGCCGCTTCTCCGACACCGACAACGTCACCTACCACAGCATCCGCCATCCGGCCGATCTGGTGTGGCAGGAGAAGTCCCACTTCTCCCCGAAAGAGGTGGTGCTCCCCATCACCCAGACCCTGTTCCACTTCGACAATCTGGAGCTGCGCGAATCAAAGGTGGAGGCCAAGCCCACCCTGCTGTTCTTGCGCAGCTGCGATATCCACGCTCTGCGCAGGCTGGATCAGGTCTACCTGAAAAATGGCCAGAACAGCGACGTCTACTACGCCCGGCTGCGCAGCAAGCTCAAGCTGGTGCTGCTGGAGTGCCGCGAGAGCTTCGAGAACTGCTTCTGCGTCTCCATGGGCAGCAACGAGACCCAGGACTACGCCGCCGCCATTCGTCTGAGCGATGAGGGTGCCCGTATTGAGGTGAAGGATCCCGAGCTGCTCGGCTACTTTGCCGAACTGGGTGAATCCGACGACTTCACCCCGGAATTTGTCCAGAGCAACCCGGTCAAGGTACGCACCCCGGACAGCGTCTGTGACGACCCCCAGCGGATCCGCCAGATCCTCACCGCCCATCCGGTCTGGGCCGAGTACGACAGCCGCTGCATCGGCTGCGGCCGCTGTACCACCTCCTGCCCGACCTGCAGCTGCTACAGCGTGCACGACCTCACCTATGCGGAGAACCCCAAGCAGGGCGAGCGCCGTCGCCAGTGGGCCAGCTGCATGGTGGATGGCTTTAGCGACATGGCCGGTGGCCACGGTTTTCGCGCCAAGCATGGCGAGCGCCTTCGTTATCGCGCCCTGCACAAGGTCAACGATTACAAGGCCCGTCAGGGAGAGGAGCACATGTGCGTCGGCTGTGGCCGCTGCGACGATCGCTGCCCTCACTACATCTCCTTTAGCAACATCATCAACAAGATGACCGATGTGGTCGAACAGACCATCGCAGCCGACAACGCGCAGGGGGCGAACTGATATGTGCCAGTGCCAGCAAACCGCAACAGCAGAACCGCAGCAGGGCGTGGTCGAAAACCGCCTGCTGCCCAAGGCCTACACCATTCTGGCCATCGAGCGCCACACCGAGCTGGAGTGGAACTTTCGGGTCTCCCGCGACTTTGATGTCCACTACGGCCAGTTTGTGGAGATCTCCCTGCCCACCGTCGGCGAAGCGCCCATCTCGGTCTCCGACTATGGCGATGGCTATGTGGATCTGTTGATCCGCAAAGTCGGCAAGGTGACCGATGCGCTGTTTGCCCTCGATGTGGGCGACAAGGTGTGGATGCGCGGCGTCCACGGTAACGGCTATCCGCTGGAGACCTACCGCAACCAGCACCTCATCGTGGTGGCGGGCGGCACCGGCGTCGCCCCGGTCAAGGGGCTGCTGCGTCGCTTTAGCAAGCATCCGGAACAGGTGAAGTCCCTCGACATGATCCTCGGCTTCAAGAACGAGCAGGCGGTGCTCTATCGCCACGAGATGCAACTCTGGGCCGAACAGCAGAACCTCATCGTCACTCTGGACGAGGGCAAGGAGAGCGAGCAGTTTCGCATCGGCCGGGTCACCGACTACATCGACCAGCTGGATCTCTCGGATAGCGAGGATATCCAGGCCATCGTGGTCGGCCCTCCCGTCATGATCCGTTTCGTGGTACTCGCCCTGCTTGAGCGCGGTATCCCCAAGGATCGCATCTGGGTCGACTACGAACGCCGCATGGCTTGCGCCGTCGGCAAGTGTGGCCACTGCCGGATGGGCGACACCTATATCTGCGTGGATGGACCGGTCTTTCGTTTTGACCAGGCCCAGCATCTGATCGACTGAGGGAGAACACCATGAGTCTCGATATCGACATCATCAAGGCCCGCGCCAAGAACGAATACCGCCTCTCCAAGGTGCGCGGCGAAGCGATGATCAGCGTGCGTATTCCCGGCGGGATCATGCCCGCCCACCTGCTGGCGGTGGCCCAGCAGATCGCCGAACAGTACGGCAACGGCCTGATCCACCTCACCACCCGCCAGAAGCTGGCGATGCCCGGCATCAAGTATCAGGACATGGACAAGGTCAACGCCGCCCTCGAACCCTTTATCAAGGAGATCGAGGTGGAGACCTGCGGCATCGAGGTAGAGGACACCACAGCCGGTTACCAGACCATCGGCGGGCGCAACATCGTTGCCTGTCAGGGCAACACCATCTGCCAGAAGGGCAATATCGACTGCACCGGGCTGGCCCAGCGGATGGAGAAACACCTCTACCCCAACCCCTATCACCTCAAGATGGTGATCGCCGGCTGCCCCAACGACTGCGCCAAGGCCAACATGGCCGACTTCGGTATCCTCGGCATCGCCAAAATCCACTTCAATGCCGAGCGCTGTATCGGCTGCGGCGCCTGCGTCAAGGCGTGCAGCCACCACGCGGTGGATTGCCTCGCCATCAAACATGGCAAGGCGGTCAAGGAGGAGAGCAAGTGCATCGGCTGTGGCGAGTGCGTGCTGGCCTGCCCGACCCTGGCCTGGCAGCGGGATCCCAAGCAGCTCTACATGGTCAAG
This sequence comes from Aeromonas sp. 604443, assembly GCF_049170315.1. Taxonomy (NCBI): domain Bacteria; kingdom Pseudomonadati; phylum Pseudomonadota; class Gammaproteobacteria; order Aeromonadales; family Aeromonadaceae; genus Aeromonas; species Aeromonas sp. 604443. The sequence continues at coordinate 191,598 of NZ_JAAKMI010000001.1, read as the reverse complement.
CTGGGGGGACGCACCAGCAAGAAGACCCCTCGTACCGGCAAGCTGTTCCTCAACTGGGTGACCGAAGAGGTGCTGCACGCGGTGATCAAGAACCTGTTCGAGTTCGAGGCCGAGATGCTGGATGGCAAGCCCATCTATCTGCACATGGGTCACCTTATCGACCGGGCCGGTTATCACAAGTTCAAGGAGCGGGTGCTGCGCGGCGTCACCCTCAACCCGGAAGCCATGGTCGCTGACCGCATCTTCTGGGCCGAAGATCAGTACGTCGCCAACATGCACGTCAAAGCGGTGCAATAGGAAAAACCTCGTTTGGGGAAGCGTGATCAAGTGGCCGACACCGGTGGGGATCTGTCGTTGGCCCGGGCGTAGATCACCCTTCCCCTTTTTTATTCCCGTCGGGGGATCTTTCCCCCGACCATCCGGGGTGCGTCACGGCGCGCCCTGCTATCTCGCCCGGCGCGGCATTGCGAGCGGGCCAGCATCCGGAGCCTGTTATGGACTTTCTCCCTCTCTTCTGTCAGCTGCAAAACAAGCCGGTCCTGATCGTCGGCGGCGGTGAGGTGGCGGTGCGCAAGGCGCGCCTGCTGCTCGATGCCAAGGCGAAGATCACCATCAATGCCCCCCATCTGGAACCCCAGCTGATGAGCTGGGCCGAGCAGGGTCGCCTGACCCTCTGCGCCGCCGATTTTCATCCCGAACTGCTCGATGGCAAGTGGCTGGTGATCGCTGCCACCAACCAGCAAGAGGTCAATCATCAGGTCTTTCACGAGGCGAACCTGCGCCAAATCTTCTGCAACGTGGTGGACTCTCCGGCCTACTGCAGCGCCATCATGCCCGCCATCATCGACCGCTCGCCGCTGATGGTGGCCATCTCCAGCGCAGGCGCGGCGCCGGTTCTAAGCCGCCAACTGCGGGAAAAACTTGAAGCCATGCTACCGCAACACCTCGGCCAGCTCGCGGCGCTGGCGGGCAAGCTGCGCGAGCGGGTCAAACTCATTCCGGACAAGCTGGCCCGCCGCCGCTTCTGGGAGCGGCTCTTTAGCCAAGACCGCCTCGCCCGCCAACTGGCGCGCGGCCAGCAACAGGCGGCCGAGCAGAGCGTCGCTGAGCTACTCGAGGAGCAACCGCAGAGCAAGGGAAGCGTCACCCTGGTAGGCGCGGGCCCCGGCGATGCGGGGCTGCTCACCCTGAGCGGTCTGCAGCAGTTGCAGCAGGCGGATGTAGTGGTCTATGACCGGCTGGTCTCGCAGGAGGTGTTGGCGCTTGTTCGCCGGGATGCCGAGCGGATCTTTGTTGGCAAGGAGGCGGGCCGCCACTGTGTGCCCCAGCAGGCGATCAACCAGCTGTTGCTGGATCAGGCTCGCCTCGGCAAACAGGTGGTGCGGCTCAAGGGGGGCGATCCCTTTATCTTTGGCCGGGGCGGCGAGGAGTTGGAAACCCTGGCCGAGGCGGGCATCCCCTTCTCGGTGGTACCGGGCATTACGGCAGCCTCAGGCTGCGCCGCCTACAGCGGCATTCCCCTCACCCACCGCGATCATGCCCAGCGGGTGCAGTTCATCACCGGCCACGACAAGGAGGGCAATATCGCCCAGGAGTGGTCGGCGCTGGCGGCCCGCCGCCAGACTCTGGTGTTCTACATGGGGCTGGCCCACGCCGCCCGCATTCAGGATGAGCTGCAAACCCACGGCATGCCCGGCCACACCCCGGTGGCGCTGGTGGAGCAAGGCACCCAGCTCAGTCAGCGGGTGGTGCGCGGCGAGCTGCAGCAGTTGGCCGAACTGGCCCGTCAGGTGAAGAGCCCGAGCCTCATCATCATCGGCTCGGTGGTCACTCTGGCCGACCAGCTCGACTGGTATGGCAACGGCAGAAATTGATCAATAAACGAGAAGGGCCAACAACCGGGTTGTCGGCCCATGGGCAGCCAGCAGTTATCCACTTTATCCGTGACCCTGCCTGCGACGGCAGTTGTAGGCAACCCTTGCGTGGCGCATCACACCAGCACGGCGGTACCACTGATACTGACCATCAGCATGCTGCCGTTCTGCCCCACCACCTCGTAGTCGATATCGATGCCGACCACCGCATTGGCCCCCAGCGCAGAGGCGCGCTCCTTGAGCTCATCAAAGGCAATCTCGCGGGCACGGGCCAGCTCTTTTTCGTAGGCGCCGGAGCGGCCACCGATAATGTCGCGGATCCCGGCAAAGAGATCCTTGAAGATATTGGCGCCAAGGATGGCTTCGCCCACCACGATGCCGCGGTATTCACGAATGCTCTTGCCTTCCAGAGTGGGGGTTGTCGAGAGGATCATCTTGAACTCCTATGGGTGACAGAGGGCTCAGACTAACCCAACTCCCCGTAAATCCCAACCGGGTGGTGGCCTGTACGACGTCGACCTTAAAAATCACGACGGCCAGATAAAAAAACACCGCGCACGGGGCGCGGTGTTTGTTTCAGAGGGCCATTGCCAACGGCAAGCCGTCACGGGTTGTAGGAGACCACCGAGCCACTGAGGCCGGTCATCTGGGAAATCCGCCCCTGCATCCCCTGCAGTTTGGCCTTGGAGACATCCGGCCCGATAAAGACACGGTTGAGCTGACCCTGCACCGGTGTGCGCGGCGAGGTGTGGGCAGAGTAGCCCGCCGCCCGCAGCTTGCTCACCAGCGCGTTGACGCTGTCGACGTTCTTGAAGGCACCAAGCTGGAGGATCCAGCTACCCTGCGCGGCCGCGGGTGCAGGTGTGGTCGACTGATTCATCTTGCTTTCAATCAGATCATCGAGGGACTTGATCTGACCCGCCTGTGGTTTGGCTGGCGCAGGTGCCTTGGCCACTTCAACCGGTTTGGCTGGCGTCGGCTTGGGTGCTGGCTTGGGCGGTTCGACCGGTTTTTTGGCCACCACTTCTGGCTTGGGCTGTGGCTTGGGTTGGGCATTCTGTTGCGACTGGACCGGTGCGGCAGGGGTTGTCGCCGGCTGCGCGCCGTTGCCCTGACCGGCGAGGGTCATGGGGTCAGCCACCTCTTCCACTTGCCACTGCTGGGCCGCAGAGGCCTGTTGCTGGCTGGCCAGATGATCGGCGGGCAGGCTGCTGGCTGCCGAGACCTGCAGCGCAGGCTTGGCAGGCTCCAGCTCGGGGCGCAGCGGGATCTTGGCAAAGGCCTCCTCCTTTTGTGCCAGCTTGTGACCATCCAGCAAGTCCGGCAGGAAAATAACAACCAGGGCCACCAGGATGACGGTGCCCACCAGACGGTTTTGAAACTTCGAGGCCAAGTTGAATCCTACCTTTACGTAACTCAATATGCGATTTGGCTCCCCGCCCGAGGGCTGGGGAGCCGGGGCGTGGCCTAGACGGCGACACCCGCCAGAATGTCGGCGACAGTGTAAAACGAACCAAACACAATGACCATATCGTCCGGACTCGATGCGGCCAACGCTGCCTGATAAGCGGCGCTGACATCATCAAACTCCCTGGCAGGCCCCTTGCCCTCTCCCAACGCCGCAGCCAGTTGCGCAGCGGTGGCGGCGCGCGGGCCGGTGAGGCTGGCCAGATACCACTCGCCGATCAGACCCTCGAGCTCAGCAAGTGACCCCGCCATGTCCTTGTCTTTGAGCATGCCGACCACGGCACGGCGCACACCCGTGCAGGGCATCTTGCGCAATTGCGCGGCCAGATAGGCTGCCGAATGGGGGTTATGGGCCACATCGACGATCACCAGCGGCGCACTTTGCAACTGCTGCATCCGGCCAGCCAGCCGGGCATTGGCAAGCCCGTCACGAATGGCGAACTCCGGCAGCGGCAAGCCGAGGGATTCCAGCGCCGCCAGCACGGTCACCGCGTTCATCAGCGGCAGCGCCGGTTTTGGCAGATCCCGCCACTGGTTGAGGCCGTGATAATCCCAACCGCTCTCGTGCTCATCGCCACGAAAATCGAGACCGACCTGACGCAGGTTGGCGCCAAGACGCTGTGCTTCGCTCGCGATAGTCGCAGGTGGATTGGGCTCACCGCTGATGGCGGGTTTGCCGGCGCGATAGACCCCAGCCTTCTCCACCGCCACGGCTTCACGGGTATCACCCAGCCAGTCGCAGTGATCGAGGGCAATGGAGGTGATCATCGCCACATCGGACTCCACCACATTGGTGGCGTCGAGCCGACCACCCAGCCCCACCTCCAGCAGCAGCACATCGGACGCGGCGCGGCGAAACAGCCACAGCCCAGCCAGTGTCGCGAACTCGAAGAAAGTGAGGGCAATCTCGCCGCGAGCCGCTTCCACCTCGGCAAAAGCGGCGCAGTGATCGCTGTCGGGTAGCTCTTGCCCGTTGATCCGCACCCGCTCGGTAAAGCGCAGCAGATGGGGAGAGGAGTAGACGCCGACCTTATAGCCTGCGGCCATCAGAATGCTGGCCGCCATGGCACAGCTGGAGCCCTTGCCGTTGGTACCCGCCACCGTGATCACCTTGAACGGCAGTTGGGTCAGCCCCATACGCCGGGCAACGGCACCGACCCGATCCAGACCCATGTCGATATTGACCGGATGGATCTGCTCCAAATAAGAAAGCCAGTCGACAAGCGACCGGCTTTGGGATTGTTGCATGTTTGAACTCATCTTCACTCTTCGATGACGTGAGTATTCAGCATTTTGGCGAGCAGGCTGGCCAGACGGTTACGCATGTCGCGACGATCGATAATCAGGTCGATGGCCCCCTTCTCCAGCAGGAATTCGGAGCGCTGGAAGCCTTCCGGCAGTTTCTCGCGTACGGTCTGCTCGATAACGCGCGGGCCGGCAAAACCGATCAGCGCCTTGGGCTCGCCCACGTTGATGTCACCCAGCATCGCCAGACTGGCGGAAACGCCCCCCATGGTGGGGTCGGTCAGCACAGAGATAAAGGGCAGGCCAGCCTTGGAGAGTCGGTCTAGCGCCGCGCTGGTCTTGGCCATCTGCATCAGGGAGAAGAGGGCTTCCTGCATGCGGGCACCACCAGAAGTGGAGAAACAGACCAGACCGCGGCCCTCCTTGATGCACTCCTCGACAGCGCGCACGAAGCGGGCACCGACCACGGAGGACATGGAGCCACCGATAAAGGAGAACTCAAAGGAACAGGCGACAACCGGCACCCCTTTGAGGGTCCCTTTCATGACCACCAGCGCATCTTTTTCTCCTGTCGCTTTCTGGGCGGCAGACAAACGATCCTTGTAGCGCTTGGAATCCTTGAATTTCAGTACATCCTGCGGCTCCAGCTCGGCACCGATCTCGGTACGACCCTGCTCGTCGAGGAAACTCTCGAGACGGGCGCGAGCGCTGATGCGCATATGATGATCACACTTGGGGCACACTTCGAGGTTGCGCTCCAACTCTGCCCGGTAGAGCACCTGTTCACAAGCACTGCACTTGGTCCACACCCCTTCCGGAATGTTGTGACGACGGGGTGCAGTGATCTTGCTCTTGGGAAGAATCTTCTCAAGCCAGCTCATGGAATTCCTTAATGCTTTTGTGCCTGACAAAACGCATCGAGCCTAGATTGTTCAATGACTTAATAGCTCGATGGCAACAAATGACGGGTCATTAAACCACAATTTTTCGGGCGCAGTTACTAAAAACTGGTCGTACCCGGTGCCGAGTCCGGCAGCCACAGCGGGCCGAGCGGCAACTGCGGCAGAGCAAACTCGGCCGGGTAATCCACGTCGACCAGATAGAGGCCACCGGCCTTGGCGGTCGGCCCGGCCAGATTGCGATCCTTGGCAGCCAGCACCTCGGCAATCCACTCCACCGGTTTGAGCCCCTGCCCCACCAGCAGCAGGGAGCCGGTGATATTGCGCACCATGTGGTGCAGGAAGGCGTTGGCCTTGATGTCGAGCACGATGTAGGGGCCGGAGCGGCTGACGCACAGATGGGTCACATTGCGCCACGGGGTGTTGGATTGGCAGGCGACGGCACGGAAGGTGCTGAAGTCATGCTCCCCCAGCAGGCTCTGGCCCGCCTGGTGCATCAACTCGGCATCGATGGTCTCGTGGTAGTGGCTGACGCCACTGCCGAGGATCGCCGGACGGAAGTTGTGGTTGTAGATGACGTAACGGTAGCGACGGGCGGTGGCGCTGAAGCGGGCGTGGAACGTTTCGTCCACCTCCTTGACCCAGCGCACGGCGATATCCGGCGGCAGGTTGGAGTTGAGCCCCAGGGTCCAGGCCCCTTCGGCACGGTTCGCCTCGGTATCGAAGTGGATCACCTGGCCGGTCGCATGGACGCCGGCATCGGTGCGCCCGGCACACTGGATGGAGACAGGGTGGTTGGCGATCCGGCTGATGGCCTTCTCCAACTCCTCCTGCACGCTGATCACTTCACGCTGACGCTGCCAACCGAAATACCGGCTGCCGTCATATTCAATACCTAGGGCAATTCGCATGGATAAACTTGTCTTGTTGTGAAACGCAGTGAAAGAAACGGGGCGGATTATACGCGCTCAACTCGAAAAGTCCCACAAACCGCCTGATTGGCTTGCATGGGCGGAGAATTCACCCTGTGCAAATTGCCATGAAGAAGGGGGCAGCCAATGGCTGCCCCCTTCTTGCTGATCCCGCGACAGGGACAATTTTACCCCAACCGCTTGAGCAGTTTTTCTGCCTCGGCACGCTGATGCTCGGTGCCCTGCTCTGCCGCTTCTTGCAGCAGCTCGCGGGCGCTATCCTTGTCGTCGATCTCGAGGTAAGCGCGGGCCAGATCCAGCTTGGCCCCCACACCGCCGTCATCGGCATCCACATCAAAGCCGGTGGATTCAGGCAACACCTCGGGGAAACCATCGAGCCCCACGTCCAGCGAGAGACCCTGATAGGGCTCCTGCTCCGGCGCGGTGGCATCCGCATCGGCCAGCAGCTTGTCGATCTCGACGTAACCGCTTGCCTGGGCCTGTTCCCTTGGCTGCAATTCTGCCGGATGAGACTCCACTTCGGTAAAGGCATCCTCGAAATCGGAGAGCGCCAGTTCGTTGGGATCCCACTCAAGATCGAGCTCGGTCTCCTTGCCTTTGGTTGGCTCAAGCCCCAACTCGGCCAACATATCATCAGCCGAACCATCCACGCTCAAGTCGATGGCATTATTGCCCTCGCCCGCAGCCGGTTTATCCAGCTCATTTTCAAAATCACCCAGATCAAAACTGGCCAGATCATCAGCAGCCGTACTCTTGCTGCTTGCACTCAACTCCGGTTCCAGATCAGCCGAAAGATCCGCATCCAGCTCGGCAAACAGGGCTGCCTGCAGCTCCTCTTCGCTCATGAGCTCATCAGCATCCCTGGACTTGGGATTGAACTCGCTGGCCAGATCCATGTCGGGTTCATTGGCCAACGCGACAGGCTCATCCAGCGAGAGATCGAGATCCGGCACCAGATCCGGGTCACGACTGGCTGACTGGGCAGCCATTCGCTCCGGCTCGAAACCTTGCAGATCGATCTCGCCATCGTCGCTGAAAACCAGATCAACATCCGGCTTTTTAGCCGGTTCATCTGGCTCGACCGGCATAAAGCCATCAGGGGTATTGAGATCCGGCACCGGGCGTACCGGCTCGTTGTCGGTCACATCGACACTCAGCAGATCGTCAAACTCGCTCTGCTCCTGATCCATCATCATGGCGGTGGACTCGGAGAGGCTCTTCTCCTGCTCCTCCAGCTCGCGACGGGCACGGGCCCGCAGCCACAGGGTCACCAGCGCCAATACCAGCAGCACCGGCAGCAGGATGATCATGGCAAGGTTGAGCGGTGAGGAGAGCAGCTCCATCAGCCAGTGCTGCTTGGGTTCAGGCTCTGCCACCACGGGGGGGACAGGTCTGGCCTTCAGCTCGGCGAGCTCTTTTTGCAGCGCGGTCTGATCCTGCAACTGGGCCTTGAGGGTCTCGACCTCTTCGGTGAGAGATTGCAGGCGCAGTTTGAGCCTGTGGTTCATCTCGGTCACCTGACCGAGCTGGGCATTGGCATCTTCCAGTGCCAGCGCCATCTCGGTGGCCGGTTTGCCCACCGGTTTTTCCAGATCGGAAGGCAGAGGCGCCGGTGTGGTGCTTGCTGCGGCGCTCGTCGCCGGGACTGGGACTGGGGCCACCGCCTCTTTTGGCGCAGGCTCGCTCGCCTTGACAACATCTTTGGTTTCAGCAGACGGTTGCGGTGCTACGACAGGAGCAGGAATGGGTGCCGCTTTTGCCGCAGGCAAGGGAGCTGGCGCGGTTTTCACCGGTTCGGCTTTGGCAGTCTCAACCTTCACGGGCTTGGCCGCCGGTTTGGCGCCATGGGCCTGCTTCTCGGCGAGATACTTGGGACTCAGCCCCTTCCAGCTGGCGTTGTCACTGCGGAATCTGGCTCGCGCCTGAGCGTCGGTGATGACGCTCGCTTCGGCCACGGTCGGCAGCAGGATGCGTGACCCCACCAGAATGTGGTTGATATTGCCATCGGCAAAACTGCGGGGGTTTTTCTCGTAGATCGCCACCATGGTCTGGTAGACGCTGACACTACTGGAAGGACGGTATTTGCTCGCCAGACTCCAGAGGGTATCGGTTGGACGAACAGGGCCATAATTACCGGCATTGGCCGTGACCTGACGTACCACCGGCTGGGCGGTTGCACGTACCGGTTGCGCCACGGGTCTGGCGACCGGTTGCGCCAGCGGCTGGGAATTGACGGCTGGAGGTGCGGGCTCGTCAGGGCCTTTTAGCTCGACAAAAAAAGGCTCCCGCGCAGCGTCTTCAGCCTGGACGGAGCCCAGCAGACCCAATGCGAGTAGCGTTGCCAATGTTATGCGGGAATGTCCCATATTCGTTCCTTCGTATGACGGCCCTATCACATTGAAAAATCTGGATAGTTACCCCAAAACAGTCGGTTCAATATAAATCAGGCTCGCGTCGCAAGCCAGTAGTCCGACACATTTAGCACCCGACTTGTCTCTGAGTGTAGGAAAAAACTTAATCAGTTGATATCGCAACAGAATCTTGAAGTGACGGAGTGCGGCATGGGTCACACCCCCGATTTATCACAGGCCGGATGCGCAGCACTCCCTGCTGCCCATCTGTGGCATCTGACCAGCCTTACAGATAGTCGCGAACCAGCAGCTCGGCAATCTGTACACTGTTGGTTGCCGCGCCCTTACGAACGTTATCGGCCACGATCCACATATTGATACCACTCGGGTGAGAAATATCCTGGCGCACCCGACCCACCAGCACCTCATCCTTGCCGGTTGCGTCACGCACCGGGGTCGGATAGTCCCCTTCGTCATCAAACAGGGTCACACCCGGCGCATTGCGCAGCAGGTCCTTGACCTGTTCGGCATCGAGCGGCTGGTGCAGCTCGACGTGTACCGCCTCGGCGTGGCCGTAGAAGACCGGCACCCGCACGCAGGTGGGGTTCACGGCAATGTTGGCATCGCCGAGGATCTTCTGGGTTTCCCACACCATCTTCATCTCTTCACGGGTGTAGCCGTTGTCGGTGAAGCTGTCGATCTGCGGGATCAGGTTAAAGGCGATCTGTTGCGGATAGAGGGTCGGTTCCACCGGACGACCGTTGAGCAGATGAGCGGTCTGACCCGCCAGCTCGCTGACCCCCTCTTTGCCGGAGCCTGACACGGATTGATAGGTGGCCACGTTGATGCGGGCAATGCCCACTTCGTCGTGCAGCGGCTTCAGGGCCACCAGCATCTGGATGGTGGAGCAGTTGGGATTGGCGATGATGTTGCGATTGCGAAAATCGGCCAGCGCATCCGGGTTCACTTCCGGGATCACCAGCGGGATATCTTCGTCGTAACGGAAGCAGGAGGTGTTGTCGATGACGATACAACCGTGCTCGGCAGCAATCGGCGCCCACTTGGCAGATACCTCGGCACCGGCGGAGAAGAGTGCGATCTGCACCTGGCTCCAGTCAAACTCCTCCACATCGAGGATCTCGAGGTTCTTGCCGCCAAAGCGCACTGTATCACCGGCGCTGCGGCTGGAAGCCAGCGGATAGAGGGTCGCTACCGGAAATTCGCGCTCTTCCAGGATCTCGATCATCGCCTGACCCACGGCGCCGCTGGCACCCAATACCGCTACGTTAAACTGCTGGCTCATTCTGTTCTCCTCTGATAATGCTGCAATGGCGCCGGGTGGCACCATGGTCGGCAGGCTCCCGCACGGCGAGATGACGCTGCCTGATATGGCTGAGCTGGCGCAGTAGCATCTGCGCCAGCTCAGTAAAAAATGGGTTCGAGGTAGCCAGTACGGCTCACCCCTTCCGGTTATCTTCCAACTCCTAGTCCCCAACTCAGGGGCGTGACAGCGCAAATCCCAGCTCGCCCAGCGCCTGGTCGGCAAACGCCCCCTCAACCTGCAGGGAGGATAGTTCACGGCGCTCTGGATAGTGTTTGCGCTGCTCGTCAAAGCTGCCGGGCAAGCCGAGTCGGGCCCGGAAACGGGCATCATCGCGGCGCACATCATAGACCAGATGCACCAGCTGCTTGATCAGCGCCTGATCCGGTGCGCGGCCCGGCACCAGCGCCAGCACATCGGGGGCAGGCAACAGCTGACTCAAATCCTGACGAGGCTGGCGTCCCAACTGCTGGCAGAGCGCCTGATAGAGCATCCAGGTACCGCGGGCCTTCCCCTCCAGGCTGTAACCAGCGATATGGGGGGTGGCAATCTCGGTATGGGGCACCAGCGCAGACAGTGGCTCGGGCTCGTTCTCCCACACATCCATCACCAGTCGCAATGGTTTATCGCTCAACTGGCGCGCCAGCAGGGCCCGGTTATCCCACACCTCGCCACGGGATGCGTTGATCAGGATCTGTCCGGCAGGGCGCGCGGCAATCTGTTCGGCATCGAGCAGATGGTAGGTGGCATCCACTCCTTCGCGTGTGATGGGCACGTGGAAGCTGACAATATCGGCGCCAAGGGCGGCCTGATAATCGACAAAACCCGCTGCGGGATTTTCCCGCGCCTTGGGCGGATCGCAGCGCAGCACCCGCATGCCGAGCGCTTTGGCCTTGCCAGCCACACACTCGCCAGTATTGCCCGCGCCAATCACCGCCAGCGTCATGGCCGAGAGGTCAAGTTCGTAGCGCTCCGCCAGCACCAGCAGGGCTGAGAGTACATAGTCCCCCACCGAATACTTGTTGCAACCGGGGGCGCTGAAGAAGGGAATATTGCGGCTTGCCAGCAACGCCTTGTCCACATGGTCGGTGCCTATGGTGGCGGTGCCGACAAACCCGAGTTTGGGGCTGGTCGCCAGCAAATCGCCGTTGACGCGGGTGACCGAACGCACCAGCAGCACATCGGCATCGAGCAGATCGCGGGCCTGCATCTGCCGTCCGGGCAAGGGGATCACCTCGCCAAATTCGGCAAACAGCTCCACGGCATGGGGCATATTCTCATCAACGACTATCTTCATCGGGCTCTCTTTGGTCACAACCGCCACGGGGGCGCCATTCTAGCGCAAAGCCGCCCGAGATTTCAGCCTGTGATGCAATCAGGCACGAAAGGGGACCACATTGTTCGGTGGCCACTCTCTCCTGCTGTTCAAACCGAGGATGTCGCCACAAATGTGTAAGCAGAGGTAACAAACGTGCTGATCGGCTTTGTCCGGGCATGTCACGGTGGCACAATGCCCCTCTTTTTCGCGATCGACCACACCCACCATGCCGCCACATTTCTCGTCGCTCTCTGTCTCCTCACTCACCCGCAGTCAGGTGCTTGGATTCACTGCCCTGCTGATCCTGCCCCTGCTGCTGCTCGCCACCCTGCCTTGGCAGCCTTTTCTGATCGACTCCCTGCAATCAGGCTGGCTATGGTGGTCATACGCCCTCACCCGCATGGTCGATATTCCCGGGATCGGGGTCAGTGGCGCCCTCTTGCTGTTGCTGACCCGCTACAAACTCAAACTGAAGCTGACCCCCTTCATTGCGCTGGGATGCGCGCTGGCAGCCCTGCTCGCCAGCGACTGGGTGCTCAAGAGCCTGATCAAACACCTGACCGAAGAGCCCAGACCCTATCTGATCTGGCTGGAGAGTCAGTCGCTGATCCCGGCCATCAAGCACTTCTACGCCAGTAGCATCGATGTGCGCAGTGAACAGGTTCATGCCGCCAGCCAGTTGCTGGCCCTGCCTGAGTGGCTCGGCCACCACTGGCAGGCCGAGGTGAACTACGCCTTCCCCTCCGGCCACAGTATCGCCGCCATCAGCCTGGCCCAATTTTTCGGCCTTATCTGGCTGGCCCGCGCCCCCACAGGCGTCTGGCTGCTGCCTTTGTGGGCGCTGGGGGTTGGTCTGTCGCGCATGGTGATGGGGATGCACTGGCCGGTGGATGTGCTGGCCAGCGCCCTGCTGGGTACGCTCACGGCGCTGATTGCCGCCCGCTGGTGGCTGCACAGATATTGAATCGCGCGCCATCTTGCCGCGGCCAACTGCGTGGGATGGGAGGACAAGCCTGTGCTTTTTTGCCATAATGCCGCCTCATTTTATCCCGACCGAGATCCCATGACCGACGCAGTTCATACCCTCAAGGGCCGTTTCCGTGGTTTTTACCCCGTCGTCATCGATGTTGAAACAGCCGGGTTCAACGCCAAGACCGATGCCCTGCTCGAAATCGCGGCTTACACCCTGAAAATGGATGAGCAGGGCTGGCTCGTTCCCGATCAGGTATTCCACTTTCATGTCGAGCCCTTCGAAGGGGCCAATCTGGAAAAGGCCGCGCTGGAGTTCACCGGCATAGACCCCTACAACCCGTTGCGTGGTGCTGTCTCGGAAAAAGAGGCGCTGACCGAGATCTTCAAGGGGATCCGCAAGGGGATGAAGGAGCAGGATTGCGGCCGCGCCATCATAGTGGCCCACAACGCCACCTTCGATCACGGCTTCGTGATGGCCGCCGCCGAACGAGCAGGCCTCAAGCGCAATCCGTTCCACCCGTTTGCCACCTTCGACACCGCCGCCCTCTCCGGGCTTGCGCTGGGTCAGACCGTGCTGGCCAAAGCGTGCCAGAGCGCCCGCATCCCGTTTGACAATAAAGAGGCGCACTCTGCTCTCTATGACACCGAGCGCACCACCGAGCTGTTCTGTCATATCGTCAACCGCTGGAAGAGCATGGGGGGATGGCCGCCAGCGCATCCGGATGATGACACAACCGATGCCCCTGCCGACGATGAGGGACAAGAATAAACGGACGAAGGCTGCCACTGGCAGCCTTCGCTTTTTAGGGAAGTGATTGATTGCACGGCGCACCGGAAATCGCTATCAACGTCACTATCCACCGCTGCGCACGGGATGCACAGAGACAAACAGGTCACAAACCCTCATGTTGAGCAACCTTGTGCCACATGCTGCTGCGATATGAGGGGTTTGACTGATTTTTTACTCGACATTTGTCACATTTTTCGCAAACTAACTCCCCTTCACATGACAGACAGCAATAACAAACTATAAGGAAATCAAATGAATCCTGTTGTTATCGCAGTCGGGCTGATGCTGGTGCTCAGTCTGCTGCGGATCAATGTGGTGGTCTCGCTGGCGCTGGGGGCCATTGCTGGCGGCCTGGTGGGCGGGCTGTCGTTGACCGATACCCTTACCACCTTCAGTGGTGGCCTGGGCGGTGGTGCCGAGATTGCCCTCTCCTACGCCATGCTGGGCGCCTTTGCGGTTGCCATCTCCCGCTCCGGGATCACCGACCTGCTGGCCCGCAAGGTGATCAGCCAGTTGGGCAAGGATGCCAGCTCGACCCGCATCATGTGGGTTAAAACCCTGCTGCTCTCTTCCGTGCTGGCCGTGGCCATCTCGTCCCAGAACCTGATCCCGGTTCATATCGCCTTTATTCCCATTCTGATCCCGCCGCTGCTGCATGTAATGGCGCAGATGCAGATCGACCGTCGTCAGGTGGCCTGTGTCATCACCTTTGGCCTGACCGCCACCTATATGGTGCTGCCGGTCGGCTTTGGCGGCATCTTCCTGAACAACATTCTGGCCAAGAACCTGATCGATAACGGCGTGCCCATCACCACCAGCCAGATCCCGCTGGCGATGGCCATTCCGGTTGCCGGTATGGTACTGGGCCTGCTGATTGCGGTATTCATCAGCTATCGCAAACCGCGCCAGTACGATCTGGCCAAGATCCTGGATGCCGAGCCCGAAGCGGTCGAGCTCAACCTCACTCATATCTGGGTGGCCCTGCTGGCCATTGGTGTAGCACTGGGGCTGCAGTTGATGACCAACAGCATCGTACTGGGTGCGCTGGCCGGTTTTGTCATCTTCACCTGCGGCGGCGTCATCAAGTTTCGCGAAAGCCAGGATGCTTTCACCCAGGGGGTGCGCATGATGTCGCTGATCGGCTTCATCATGATCTCCGCCGCCGGTTTTGCCGCGGTGATGAAGGCAACCCACGGGGTCGACTCTCTGGTACAGGTGGTCGCCTCCGGCATCGGCCAGCACAAGGGGATCGCCGCCTTCCTGATGCTGCTGGTGGGCCTGCTCATCACCATGGGGATCGGCTCTTCCTTCTCCACCGTGCCCATCATCGCCACCATCTATGTGCCGCTCTGTCTGCAGCTCGGCTTCTCACCGATGGCGATCATCGCGCTGGTCGGTACCGCTGGCGCGCTGGGGGATGCGGGGTCACCGGCCTCCGACTCTACCCTGGGCCCGACATCCGGCCTCAACGCCGATGGCCAGCACGACCATATCTGGGACAGCGTGGTGCCCACCTTTATTCACTACAACATCCCGCTGGTGATCTTCGGCTGGATTGCAGCCATGGTGCTCTGATCGCCCCTCTGACATCGAGCCATATACTGCAAAATACGAAACAAGAAGGCGACCTGATGGTCGCCTTCTTGATGATGACGTCACCTAATCACCAGGATATGGTCCCGAGAGGAGAAGATCTTTATTGTGCTTCATGGATTCCCGGCTCTGGATGATTGCGCACTATAGTAGCCGCAGACTGTTTCGCTCTTAGTCAGTCTCTCGCCACTGATGCCATAACAACGTTTGCCTCTCCCCGCTTTGTGCGCGACACCCGCTGCCACATACCACGCCGATTAATTGTTCAGCGATTGGATATCATTTTGAAAAACTGATACTTAACTAGCTACACTAGCCATTATCAACATACAGGGACGTGTAAAAAATGAGCTTGATTGGCTTGGTGCTGGCGTTGATCGCCATCCTTGGCGGCAACATGATCGAGGGTGGTCACCCCAGTGCACTGCTCGATCTGCCCGCATTCCTCATCGTGATCGGCGGCACCATAGGCGCTGCGCTGACCCAGTTCCCCTTCTCTGTCGTCGGTAGCACCATGAAGCGTTTCAAATGGCTGCTCTCTCCCCTCAAACTCGACATGCTGGAACAGGCCCAGTTGCTGGAGACCCTGGCAGGCAATGCTCGCCGCAGCGGCATGCTGGCGCTGGAAGGGATGATCGAGGAGATCAAGGATCCCTTCCTGAAGAAGGGGGTGCAGATGATGGTCGATGGCTACGAGAAGAACAAAATCCACGAGGTGCTGGAGAACGAGATCGAATTTGAACAGGAAGATCTCGAACAGACGGTCAAATTCTATGAAGCCATGGGCGGCTACTGCCCGACCATGGGGATCGTCGGCGCGGTATTTGGCCTGATCCACGCCATGGGTCTGCTGGATGCCCCCGACAAGCTGGGTGGCGCCATTGCGGTGGCTTTTATCGCCACCATCTACGGGGTATCCGCCGCCAACCTGATCTTCTTGCCGTTCGGCAACCGCTACAAGGGGTTTGCCCACCAGATCCGCCACTACAAGGAGATGACTCTGACCGGCATTCTCTGCATCGTGGATGGCGAGTCCCAAGCACGCCTGCAAGTGACCCTCGAACCTTATCTGGGAGGCCATGGTGGCGAAAAAGAAAAAGGCTGAAGCGCCGGAGAACCACGAACGCTGGCTGGTCTCCTATGCCGACTTCATGACATTGCTGTTCGCCCTGTTTGTGGTGCTCTACTCCTTTGCCATGGCCAAGCAGTCCGAAACCCGGGTGCTTATCCAGGGCTTTATCGAGTCGCTGGGTAAAATCGGCCTCATCTCCCCGCCTGCCGGCTCACCCTTGATGCAGGGGGGCACAGGGATTCTTGAACCGGAATCGAAGACCACGCCAAGCAGCCCGAAAGAAGAGACTGTGCTGGAGAAAGATGCCCCCATGGCGGCATCGGATCCCTTCAACGAGACCATAGGTGCCTCGGAAAAGCCGAGCGCCACCGAATCCTGGCCCCATAAGACCCAGGAGCAGGAGTGGGTGCAGGTGACCAAGCAGAAGCTTGAGCAACAGCTCAAGGCCCAGATTGAATCGAAAGATCTCGAGGTCGAGCAACTCGGCAGTCAATTGGTGATCCGCATCGGCGAGAAGGCGCTGTTCCCCTCCGATTCGGCGTTCCTGCAACCCCAGTTCATCCCGCTGGTCCATAAGATCGCCGGCATTCTGGCCAATATCCCGGGGCAGGTAGTGGTCACCGGTCATACCGACAACTCCCAAGCGCCGGTGGAGCTCTATCGCAACAACTGGGAGCTCTCGGTGCTGCGGGCCTCTTCCATCGTGCAAACCATGCTGGCTAACCCCCAGCTGGATGCCAGACGAGTCATCGCTCAGGGTGTTGCCGACACCCAACCCCGCTTTGCCAATGACACCCCCGAACATCGCCAGGCGAATCGCCGGGTCGATATAACCCTCTCTCAAGGCAAGGCAGCAGAAGAGTCGCTGCAACTGCTCAAGCCCTGATCCCCCCACTCCCGCTTCGCGCGGGAGCCTCTTTTTAAAAACAAATAACTCAATAATATCAATACCATAAGATCTTAATGATAATGATTGCCATTTATTGTCAAGTGGTCAGGCCTCTGCAATAATGCCGCCCCTCAGGCTTAAATAAAAACAATTATCATTATGAACAAACTGCTTCAGGCATGGCCGGCACTCCTGTGTGCCTCCGCTGGCGCGGCCGATCTTCCCCCTGTGGAGAAGGCGCGCAGCGACGACACCATCATTGTCACCGGGCAACGGGTACAACAGAAACTCTCCGATGTTTCCGGCTCCATCACCGTCATCACCCAGGAAGAGCTGGACCGTCAGGTCGCCAGCGAGCTGACTCATGTGTTTCGCAAGATCCCCGGAGTCTCGGTCACCGGCTCTGCCGGGCGACCGCAAAACATCAGCGTGCGCGGCATCGGTGGCAACCGTATCCTGCTGATCAAGGATGGAGTGCGCGTCAGCGACGGCTTTGGCGCCGACAACATCAATGACAAGGTAGGTCGCTTCAACTTCGACCTTGATGACATCAAGCAGATTGAGGTGGCCAAGGGGGCCGGCTCCTCCTTGCATGGCTCCGATGCCATCGGCGGCACCGTGGTGATGAATACCAAGCAGCCGGAAGATTATCTGCAACAACAAGATAGCTATGTGGCGGCCAAAACCCTCTACGGTGGCGACAGCAACAAGAAGAAGCTCAGCATGACCGGCGCGGTGCGGGCACTGGAGAGCGAACATCTGTTACGCCTCTCCGGCTGGCGTGGCAACGAAACCGCCAACTTTGAAGAGAACCGCATTCCGGCTGATTTGGATGGCATGAGTGCCTCCACCAACAGCCGCCTCCCCCTCAATGCCCATCACGCTCTGCGGCTGGAGCTGGACTACTACGAGGATCACGCCAAACGCCAGATGGGGCCCAAAGCGGTGCCCCAACCCGATGGCAGCTGGGACGTGGTCGGTTTTCAGGAAGATGGCGATCAGCGCACCCAGGGCGGCAAGTTCAGCTGGGAAGCCAGCGATCTGGGCATGGTCGATACCCTCAACTGGAGCCTGTTTGGCAATCAGTCCCGCAACGAAGCCAACCAGCGCCAGTTGCTGCGCAACGATGCCCTGAGCGGTTATCCCAGATATCGCAGCCAGCGCACCCTCTCCACGTTCGAGGAGCTGCGCCTTGGCAGCGAGCTGGAGTTGCAGAGCAAGCTGAGCACCGGCTCGCTGGATCACACCTTCAGCTACGGTGTGGAGCTGGAGCAGGCCAACCACGAGCGGCCGGTCAGCAATCTGACCCTGGAAGATGGCATCACCACCCAGGGACAGAAAGCCCCCTTCAGCAAGGCAGAGACCCGCCGCGATGGCATCTGGCTGAGCGATGTGATCGATCTGGGCAGCTGGCAGTTTACCCCGACCCTGCGCTTTGACCGCCAGCGCCTGCGCGCACCGGACAGCAATCTGGCCGAGAACCACAGCGACCACATCTCCCCCAGTGTGGCGGCCAGTTACCGCTTCAACGAAACATGGCGCAGCTGGCTCAGCTATGCCAACGGCTTCCGCGCCCCCGCTTACGATCAGGTTTACGGCAACATTCCCCACTACTTTGCCATGCCGCCATTCGAGATCATTGCCAACCCCAACCTCAAGGAGGAGACCAGCCACAGTCTGGAGTGGGGAGTGAATGGCCAAAGCGACAACTGGAGCGTCAAACCGGCCGTTTTCTACAACCGCTACTACAACTTCATCGACTGGCGCCAGACCGGTTTTCGCCTCGATGACGGTGTCTTCCTGCGCCAGTATCGCAACGTCGCCAAAGCAGAAACCTGGGGCGCCGAGCTGGCCGCCAGCCTCTGGCTGAGCGACGAGTGGGAGCTTTCGACCAATCTGGCATGGATGGATGGCAAGGATCACCGCGGTGAGCCGCTGCGCACCCAGACACCGCTGGAAGGCAACACCACCCTGCGCTGGCAACAGCTCGACTGGGGGGTTGAGCTCAGTGGCAACTATGCCGCCGCCATGACCAAGGTGCCCCAGTGCGCCAATGCGCAGACTGGCTACAACGGTGCCTGCCAGAGCAGCGCAGGCTGGTTCAGTCTGGATCTCACCGGCGACTGGCAGATCACCGAGGCGCTCAAGGTCAATGCCACCATCGGCAACCTGCTCGATACCCGCTACGTCCGCTATCAGGATGTGGCCGGACTCCCGGCTGGCAGCGACACCTCCCTCTACAGCCAGAGCGGCCGCTACCTGTCAGCCAGCCTCAGCTACCGTTTCGTGGGGATGTGATGAAACATCATGCAATCATGGCGGCCCTGTTGGCCGTCCCGTTGGCGTGGGCGCAAGAGGCCCTGCCACCCCCGATCCCGTCCCAGCCACACCTGATTTCAGGCAGTCCCGTACGCCAGGATCCCTACTTCTGGTTGCGGGACGAGAGCCGCAGCAACCCGGCCATTCTCGCCCTGCTCAAGCAGCAAAATCGCTGGAGCGAGCAGCAGCTCGCCGCGCAGCAGCCACTGGAAGCCACCCTGCGCGCCGAGTTTGCCCGTCATCCGGCGGGGGAACCCGTGCCAGAGAACTGGCTTGTCCGCGGCGATCAGGCATGGCAGCTGCGCCCGGATGGCTCACTCTGGCAACGCCACGGTGGCAAGGTGCAGCAACGGCTTCCCGCCAGAGCGGGTGAGGCCTATTACGAAGCGGGCGGCTGGGCACTGAGCCCGGATAACCGCACGCTGGCCATCGCCGAAGACAGGCGCGGCGATCTCGACTATCAGGTCACCCTGCTCGATCTCCAAAGCGGCAAGGCGCTGGCCAGTTTGGCGCAGCGCAGCGCTGGTCTCGCCTGGTCACAAGATGGTCGCACCCTTTACACCATCGCCAACGAGCGTTACACCCTGCGCCCCTGGCAGTTGCGCGGCTGGCAGGATGGCCAGGAGCAGACTCTCTATGAGGAGCAGGATCCCGCCTGGCTGCTCAGCCTCTATCGCACCACGGATGGCCAGCATCTGGTGTTGCTGGGCAACAACCACGATAGCTCGGAGCAGTACCTGCTCGACTCGGGCAAGCCGCAGCAGGTCAAACCCCGCCAGCGCGGGGTGGAATACTATCTGGACAGCCAATCCGGCTGGGTGATCAAGAGCAACCGGGAGGGGGCGTTTGCCCTCTATTCAGCCAGCACGCCGCTCGGTGAGTGGCAGCGCCTGTGGCCCGCCAAAGGGGAGGATCTCGGCGATCCCGAAAAGTGGCGACTGTTTGATCGCCATCTGGTGGTGCAGTTTCGCCAGCAGGGGGAGGATTGGCTCGCCCTGCTCGATCGCAACGGCCATGAACGCCAGCGCCTGCCGCTGGCCAGTGGCGCCGGAACCGGCTGGCTACAAGGAGAACATGACCCGGCCAGCGACCGTATTCTGGTGCGCAGTCAGGGCTTGAGCCAGCCCCCCGGCCAACGCTGGCTGGATTTGAACAGCGGCCAGTGGATCAACGACCGGCACACCGCAGGCAATAAAGCATTGCCCTATCAGAGCGAGCGGCGCTGGATCACCTCTGCCGATGGCACCCGGGTGCCTGTCTCGCTGGTGTGGCGCAAAGATCTGGCCCCTCGCGCTGTACTGCTCTATGGCTATGGCGCCTATGGCACGCCGATGCGCCCCTACTACCAGAAAGAGCTGTTGAGCCTGCTGGATCGGGGCTTTGTCTACGCCATCGCCCATGTGCGCGGCGGCGGCATGCTGGGGGAGCAGTGGACCCGCGACGGGCGGGGCATCCACAAGCAGAACGGTATCAGCGACTTTATCGCTGCCGGCAACACCCTGCGCCACTGGTCACCCGACTCAGCCCCTCTGCCCCTGTTTGCCATGGGGGGCAGCGCGGGGGGCACGCTGGTTGCTGCGGCCCTCAACCAGCAACCGACACTCTTTAGCGGCGCCGTGTTGCAGGTTCCCTTCGTCGATATGCTCGGCACCATGAGCGATCCTGCCCTCCCCTTGACCCGTCAGGAGTATCAGGAGTGGGGCAACCCGGCCAAGCCCGCAGAGTATCAGGCGATGCGTCGCATCAGCCCCTACGACAACCTGCAGCGCGCCCCCTACCCGCCCCTGCTGGTCACTACCGCTCTGCACGATAGCCAGGTCCCCTACTGGGAGCCGGTCAAGTGGCTGGCCCGCCTGCGGCAGCACAGCACGGGCTCCGGCCCCTACCTGCTGCTGACCGAACTGGAGGGGGGCCACCGCGCCGGTGGTGGCGATCGGGCTCGTGAATTTGCCTTCTTGTTGCATCTGGCGGGGATCAACCAATGACCCCGCCGCTGATTGGGAGTACCACTATGAAACCCCTGTTGCCCGCCCTCTTGCTGGGGCTGGCTGGCTTTTCCACTCAGGCCGCCGAACTGCGTTTTGTCGAACAGGACGCCCCGGCCGATACCCGCCTCTGGCTCGAACAGCAGCTCGGCGTCACCTTGAGTGATGCCCCGGCCTATCAGCGCCAAGGCAAGCTGGGCCACTATCTGCATTATCGCCAGCAGCTCAATGGCGCACCGATCGCCGGCCTGATGGCCGCCGTCAGTCTCGATGAGCAGGGTCGCCCGTGGCGCCTTTATCACAATACCCGGCTGATGCAGGCACAGGCGGCTCCATGTGATGAAGCAAGCCGCGCCGGGGTGGATGCCTATACCGCCACGCTGGATGGTACTGTGTGGAAATTCGCTGGCAGTGACGAAGCCCAGCCCTGGTACTGGCAGGATGGCGACACACTGACTGCGGCCTGGCGCCTGCTGGCGGTGGAAAGCCAGCCGGGCAACAGCAAAAGCAGCCACTGGCAACTGTTTGTCACCTGCGATGGCAGCGCCCTGCTGGGGCGCACGCTGCAAGAGGCCAGCACCCGTGCCGAAGCGGCCCCGCTGGCAGGGGAAGCGGCCACGGTGCAGGCCCGCATCTTTGCCCTCGACCCACGCACCCAGCTGCAAGATGGCAATTTGCTATGGCGCCACGATCTGGTGCTGGACAACGGGGCCTATCGCACCGTCCCGCTCACGGTACAAAAGGTGGATGACACCTACCAGCTGAGTGGCCCACGCGCCCGGGTCGTGGATGGCACAGCGCCGGAAACTGCCCCCTTTAGCAGCCCTGATGCCGATGGCTTCCAGCTGGATCACCAGCAGCCCGCCTTCCTCGATATCAATGGCTACTACCATCTGGATCTGGCCCAGCGCCATGTGGAATCCCTTGGCTACCCAACGCTGATGGGCGGCCCCCTGGCCATCGATACCGATGCCGGGGAGCAGGACAACTCCCTCTATGACCCCTTCCTGCGTCGGTTGGAAATTGGCCGGATAGGGGTACCCGATGCGGAAGATCCCATGGTGATCTGGCACGAGTTTGGCCATGCGGTGCAGCACCATATCCTGCCCGACATGGGAGAAGAGGGTGACTGGGGCGCCATCGGCGAGGGCTTTAGCGACTATCTGGCCGCCAGCTGGCGCCAGCGTAGTCCAGAGGCTCGCCAATTCGAGCCTTTCATGGTCTTCAACTGGGATGCCAGGATCAGCGGCCGGACGCCCCGTCAGCTCGATGATCTGCGGGCGCGCTATCATCCGGGCTTCCTCTATCCGGCTCACCTCACCATCAACGGCAGCAACGGCGACCAGCTGTGGGGCACCCCGCTCTTCACCGCGCTGCGCCAGGCCGTTGAACAGTATGGCGAGGTAGCCCGTGACGAGTTCGATACCCTGCTGATTGAATCCCACTTCGGCCTCGGCCCGCAGGTGCGGATGCCCCAGCTGGCGCGGGTCACCGTGGATACCGCCAACCGCCTCTATCCGGATCGCAGCTATGGCAAGCTGCTGGAGCAGGCCTTCCGCCATCACGCCCTGCTGCCCACGCCCATCGCGGCCCGCCTTGCCGATGACAGCTACCTGTTGCCCGGGGAGAAAAAGAGCCTCGCCATCGAATTGACCAACCAGAGCGGCCGCCCCCTGACCGTGGCTGACGCCAGCCTGCTCCCGAGCAAGGGGCTCATGGGTGACGGTCACTGGCAAGGAGAGCTCAACGCCGATGGCACCGCCCGCTGGACCCTGCCGCTGGAAGCAGCGAGCAACCTGACCTGTGGCGAGGCAGTCACCTTGCCGCTGCAGTTCCAGCTCACCCTGCCCAGCCCCACCGAGCGCCAGACCCGCCTTGACCTGCAACTGCCGATCGGTGAACCGCTCTGGCAGCGGGCCATCGGCCAGGGTGGCCAGATCAAGGATGCGGTGAGCGATGAACGGCACGGCCTGTCCCGCTTCACCCTCACCTTGCCCGAGAGCAAGGCCCGCATCGACAGCGGATTCGTGGTCGCCCTCGATCTGGAGCACAGCAAGCTGGAGCAGCTGGAGATCTGGCTCACCTCCCCTTACGGCACCCGGATCAGCCTGTGGAACAAGGGTTATGCCAGCCATACCCGGCTCAAGGGGGAGTTCCCCCGTGAACTGGTACCGTTCGAATCACTCGATAAGCTGCACGGCGAACCGCTCGCTGGCCGCTGGCTGCTGGAGATCAACGACACCAGCGCCGGTGACACCGGTCAGTTGCGCAACTGGCGGGTCGCCCAGCAAGTCGGCGCCCGCTGCGACAAGGATGAAGCCCTGCCCAACACCGGCATCATTCCCCTTGAGCAGGATGAAGGGGGTGGCGGCACGGCTTCCCCCCTGCTGCTGTTGCTGGCCCTCTGCCCCCGCCTCTGGCGCCGGAGCACCCCGCGCCGTTGAATCCTGTACCACGGGGGTTACCGCCCCCGTGAACCTGTGACCGAATCAAGGAATGTGAAGTGAAACCATCCGTACTGGTTATTGCAACCCTCTCAGCCCTGCTCAGCGCCTGTGGCGGCGGGGAAGATAACGCACCACTGGCGATCCCGGACTACCGGGTCGATGTCGCCCTGCCAACCGCAGGTACCCTGTGCGCCGATCTGGATCAGAACTGGCAATGTGATCCTACCGACCCTGCCGTCAGCGGCGAAGGAGCGGTGGCCCTGGTCAGCCGTTCGGCCAACATCGTCAACTCGCCCCTGCTGTTCGTACCGAGGAGCGGAGGCCTGCTGCTGGCGCATCCGGCCGCCAAAGGGGATCCACAACGGCTGCAACCAACCCTGCTCAGTACCCTGTGGCAGAGCCGCATTGCCGAAGGGGTGGCCGCCGATCGCGCTCTGTCACTGCTGCTGGCCGATCTCGCCCCGCTGCAACCGGGCAGCGACCGCGCCGCCCTCGCGGGCCTCGGCCAGTTTGATCAGGCGCTGCAGCAGGTGGCGATCAGCTTGCAGCAACAGGCCCGCGCACGACTTGCCAACGCCAAGGAGACCCAGTTGCTCACCACCAGCTATCGCGCCATCAGCCTGATGCTGGCGCAATTGGCTCAGGAGTGGCAACGCAACGGCCAGTTTGCTGAAGAGACCCAAAGAGAGCTGCTGGCCCTGCTGGTGCAGCAGCAGCCACGCAACCTGCTGACCGTCACCGGCGTCACCACCTTTAGCGATGGCAACGACCCGCTGCTGGAACAGGAACCCGCCGACTATCCGGGACAAGATGCCAGCTGGAATCGCACTCGTCCCCAACTTGCCTATCGCAAGCTCGATGATCGCGGTCAGGTGCTCCCCGACAACGCGCCGAGCTGGCAGTGCGTCAAGGATCTCAATACCGGTCTGGTGTGGGAGGTCAAATCGGATGATCCCTTGAGTCCTGACTGGAAAAGCAGACCCTTTGCCTATGAGGATGAGCAGTTCAAGGCGACCGCAGGCGAGCAGCAAGAGGCCTACCAGCATATTCATAAGAGGATCGAACAGCTCACCGCCGAAGGAGATCTGGCGGCCCTCGCCCGGGCACAGGCGCTGACCACCATGCTGACCACCCGCGCGTATCAGCAGTGGCTCAATGGCGAGCAGCGCTGCGGCATCAGCCAGTGGCGGCTGCCCACCATGGGTGAGCTGATGTCACTGATGCACTACGGTAGCCTGGCCAAGGACCCGCTGGGTCAGCGCATCATCGTGGATACCCGTTACTTCCCGGATATCGCCTCCTCGGAAGATGACACCTACCATGGCTACTACTGGAGCGCCACCAGCAACACCGCCCAGCGCTTCTCCGGTGGCCCCATCAGCAAACGCACAGTCCTGCTCTTGGGAGAAGATGCGGGCACCACCTATCCCGCGCGAGTGCAGCAAGATGAATATATCGAGCTGATGCAAGTACGACTGGTCGCTACTCCCCAATAATCCGAGGAATATCATGAGCCTTTATCGCTTTTCGTTCGCCATGATGGTACTGATGGCCCCCCTGGCCCACGGTGCTGCCATTTGTGATGACACCATGGATCGCACCGCCCCCTCTGCCCGTTTTCTTGACCATGGCAACGGCACCGTCACGGATCAACACACCGGCCTCACCTGGATGCGATGCAAACTGGGGCAGACATGGAGTGGCAGCAGTTGCCTGGGTGAACCGACCGTTTACTACTGGCAGCAGGGGCTGCAAGTGGCGGAGCGGATCCGCAGTGACAGCAGCCATGCACTCTATCACTTCGGCGGTATCAGCCAGTGGCGCCTGCCCGACATCAAGGAGCTGGCAACCCTGGTCGAGCATGCCTGCTACCAGCCCTCTCTCAATGAAGCCATTTTCCCGCGCGCCATGGCGGGGGGCGGTAAAGAGGTCAATGAGGGCTATGTCTATCTGATGAGCAGCACGGTGACCTCCGCCAATGGTCAGCGGGCGTATCTGGATATCACCTCGGGAGATATCGGTCTTCGCGCCATTGGCGCCTACCCAGACCAGGTCTTGCTGGTCGCCAATAAACCCTGACCGCCCCACGCTCGACACCGGAACGCTATGACAGGAGAGGCTTGAAAGCCTCTCTTTTTATTGCTCTTGCCGCCCCCTACCTAACCCGCCATCACGCTCTTCTCCCGCCTGTGCCCCCTGCCCGCGATACCGACCTGATCCGGCTTCGCCCGCGGCATTTACCCCTTTCAGGTGATGACGAGGAGCAGCTCTCTGCGCTTTCCAGGCCTTTCTCGCCCGCCATAACCAACAAAAAAGTGCGCTTCTTAACAAAATTTAATTACCGGTTAACCGATTAATAATTAACCCGTAAAAATGACATGTAAATCAGTGCGAAAGTGTCATAATGCGTAACATTATTGTTAAGTCGCTTGATTAATTTGGTTAGGAAAAACCTCTATGTTTGCTGATATTTCTGCTCAACATTGGGCTTTTGCCATTTATGTCATCGGTGCCATCACCATCTGTCTGGTGATGATAGGCCTCGCCGCCCTGCTGGGAGGTCGTGCCTACGGCCGCACCAAGAACAAGCCATTTGAATCTGGTGTCGACTCGGTCGGCAGTGCCCGCCTGCGTTTTTCCGCCAAGTTCTATCTGGTCGCCATGTTCTTCGTCATCTTCGACGTCGAGGCGCTCTACCTGTTTGCCTGGTCTGTCTCCGTGCGGGAGAGCGGCTGGGTCGGCTTTATTGAAGCCACCATTTTCATCGGACTGCTGCTTATCGGCCTGATCTACCTCTGGCGCATCGGCGCACTGGACTGGTCACCGCGCAAACCGCAGCTGAACAACAAAAACAGTGATTGAACCACAGACCCTTTCCTTGAGGTTGCACCATGAAGTACACCCTGACCCGGATTGACCCGGATGCACCAGTTGAGCGCTACCCCCAGGAGCAGCGCCAGACCGTCGATGACCCACTGGCGCAAGAAGCGACGCGCGGCATCATGATGGGCCGTCTCGAGGAGGTGCTGCAAGACACAGTCAACTGGGGCCGCAAAAACTCCCTCTGGCCTTACAACTTCGGTATCTCCTGCTGCTACGTGGAGATGTGTACCGCTTTCACCTCACCCCACGATGTGGCCCGCTTCGGGGCCGAAGTTATCCGAGCCTCTCCCCGTCAGGCCGATTTCATGGTGATTGCCGGAACTCCGTTCATCAAGATGGCCCCCGTCATCCAGCGTCTCTATGAGCAGTTGCTCGAGCCCAAATGGGTGATCTCGATGGGTGCCTGTGCCAACTCGGGTGGTATGTACGACATCTACTCAGTGGTTCAGGGCGTCGACAAGTTCCTGCCGGTCGATGTTTACATCCCGGGTTGCCCGCCCCGTCCCGAAGCCTTTTTGCAAGCCCTGATGCTGCTGCAAGACTCTATCGGCAAAGAGCGCCGCCCCCTCTCCTGGGTAGTGGGCGATCAGGGGATCTACCGTCCCCAGATGCAGGCCGAAAAAGAGCGCAAGCGCGGCGAGCGGATTGATGTGACCAACCTGCGCACGCCGGATGAGATCTGACCATGAAACTGACTCGCGATTTTCCTAGCAATTATGCAATGGCCCAGTGGCAACCCACCGATCATAAGGATGCCAAGGTCATTGGCGAACTGTTCGCCCATTTCGGGGCGCAGCATTTCACCGTGCAGACTACCCGTACCGGCGTGCCTGTCGTCTGGCTTGCCCGGGAGCTGCTGCTCGATGTGATGAGCTTTTTGCGCAAGGTGCCCTCCCCGTTCGTGATGCTCTTCGATCTGAGTGCGACTGACGAACGGCTACGCACCCACCGCGACGGTCTGCCCCAGAGCGACTTCACCGTTTTCTATCACCTCATCTCCATCGACCGTAACGCCGATGTGATGCTGAAGGTGCCGCTTGACGAAAGCGATCTGCACCTGCCGACCGTCACCGGCCACTTCCCCAATGCCAACTGGTATGAACGGGAAGTGTGGGATCTGCTGGGTATCACCTTCGATGGCCACCCCCATCTGACCCGTATCATGATGCCCAAGAGCTGGCAGGGTCACCCGCTGCGCAAGGATTACCCGGCGCGCGCCACCGAATTTGATCCCTTCATGCTCGATGCTGCCAAGCAGGACATGGAGCAGGAGAACCTGCTGTTTAAACCGGAAGAGTGGGGTCTGGCCCGCGGCAACGAGAACGAGGACTACATGTTCTTGAACCTCGGCCCCAACCACCCCTCTGCCCACGGTGCTTTCCGGTTGGTGTTGCAGCTCGATGGCGAAGAGATCCGCAACTGCGTGCCCGACATCGGCTACCACCATCGCGGTGCCGAGAAGATGGGCGAGCGCCAGTCCTGGCACAGCTACATCCCCTATACCGACCGGGTCGAGTATCTGGGCGGGGTGATGAACAACCTCCCCTATGTGCTGGCGGTCGAGAAGCTGGCCGGCATCAAGGTGCCGCAGCGGGTCGACATGATCCGGGTGATGATGGCGGAGCTGTTCCGCATCCAGAGCCACCTCTTGTTCCTCGGGACCTATATCCAGGACGTGGGGGCCATGACCCCGGTCTTCTTCACCTTCACCGATCGGCAGAAGATCTACACCATCATCGAAGCGATCACCGGTGCCCGCATGCATCCGGCCTGGTTCCGTATTGGCGGTGTTGCCCACGACCTGCCGAAGGGATGGCAACGGCTGGTGCAGGACAACCTGCTGAGCTGGCTGCCCAAACGTCTGATGGATTACGAAAAAGCGGCGATGCGCAACAGCATTCTTCGCGGTCGAACCATAGGCGTCTCTGCCTACACCACCGAGCAGGCGTTGTCCTGGGGCACCACGGGGGCCGGATTGCGCGCCACCGGCCTCAACTTCGACATACGCAAGTGGCGCCCCTACTCCGGTTACGATCAGTTCGACTTTGAAGTGCCGGTCGGCAGCAATGGCGATGCCTACGACAGAGCCACCGTGCGGATCGAGGAGATCCGCCAGAGCATGTCGATCATCGAGCAGTGCATGAAGAACATGCCGGAGGGCCCCTTCAAGGCGGATCACCCCCTCACCACCCCGCCGCCCAAAGAGCGCACCCTGCAGCACATCGAGACCCTGATCAACCACTTCCTGCAAGTGTCGTGGGGCCCGGTGATGCCCGCTGCCGAGTCGTTCCAGATGATTGAGGCGACCAAGGGCGTCAACAGTTACTACCTGACCAGCGATGGCTCCACCATGAGCTACCGGACCCGGATCCGCACCCCGAGCTTTGCTCACCTGCAGCAGATCCCCTCGGTGATCAAAGGCAGCATGGTGTCGGACCTCATCGTCTATCTGGGCAGTATCGATTTTGTTATGTCGGATGTGGACCGTTAAGTGATCCGCCCTCCCGGCCATGGCCGGGAATCGGGATCGCCGGACGAGCAGTAAAAGGACAAGCCACCAAAGGTCAAGTCATGAGCCAGCAATGTCAGTGTCACAATAATCAGACCCCACAGGGGCAAGGGGCATGCAGCAGCAAACAGGACGACTTCGTTCTGAGCCAGGCTGAACGCGATGCCATCGAACACGAGAAACACCACTACGAAGATCCCCGCGCCGCCAGCATCGAAGCGCTCAAGATCGTGCAGCAGGCCAGAGGCTGGGTACCCGACGGCGCCATTCACGCCATCGCGGCCGAGCTCGGCATTCCCGCCAGCGACGTGGAGGGGGTCGCCACCTTCTATAGCCAGATCTTCCGCCAGCCAGTAGGGCGTCACATCATCCGCGTCTGCGACAGCATGGTCTGCTACATCAATGGCCATGAAGATCTGCTGGCCGGTCTCAAGGAGGTGATGAACCTCGGCCCCGGTCAAACCACCCCGGATGGCCGCTTCACCCTGCTGCCGGTCTGCTGCCTTGGCAACTGCGACAAGGGGCCAGCCATCATGATCGATGACGATACCTATGGCGGCCTCGATCCGGTGACCTTGCTGAAAACCCTGGAGGCTTACCCATGAGCCTGCCGCAGAACAAAATCCTCGCCTCTCTTGGCACCGCCAACCGCACGGCCCGCACCGCCGAGACCCACCCGCTCACCTGGCGGCTGCGGGATGACGGCCAGCCGGTGTGGCTGGAGGAGTATCAGGCCAAACAGGGGTATGACGCCGCCCGCAAGGCGCTCGGCCAGATGAGCCCGGACGAGATTGTCAGTACCGTCAAGGATGCCGGTCTCAAGGGGCGTGGCGGCGCGGGCTTCCCCACTGGTGTGAAGTGGGGGCTGATGCCCAAAGACGAGAGCATGAACATCCGTTACCTGCTCTGCAACGCCGACGAGATGGAACCCAACACCTGGAAAGATCGCCTGCTGATGGAGCAACTGCCCCATCTGCTGATCGAGGGGATGATCATCAGTGCCCGGGCGCTCAAGGCCTATCGCGGCTACATCTTCCTGCGCGGCGAGTATGTGGATGCTGCCATCCACCTGCGCCGTGCGGTGGAAGAGGCCAAGGCCGCCGGTCTACTGGGCAAGAACATTCTGGGCTCCGGTTTTGACTTCGAGCTGTTCGTCCACACCGGCGCCGGCCGCTACATCTGTGGTGAAGAGACGGCGTTGATCAATTCGCTGGAAGGGCGCCGCGCCAACCCGCGCGCCAAACCCCCCTTCCCCGCCGTCTCCGGCGTCTGGGGCAAACCCACCTGCGTCAACAACGTCGAAACCCTCTGCAACGTGCCCGCCATCATCGGCAACGGGGTCGCCTGGTATCACGGGCTGGCGCTGCCGGGCTCGGAAGATCACGGCACCAAGCTGATGGGCTTCTCTGGCAAGGTGAACAACCCGGGCGTCTGGGAGCTGCCTTTTGGCATCACCGCCCGCGAGCTGTTTGAAAATTACGCCGGCGGCATGAAGAGCGGCTATCGCCTGAAAGCCTGGCAACCGGGCGGCGCGGGCACCGGCTTCCTGCTGCCGGAACACCTCGATGCCCAGATGTATACCGCCGGTATCGGCAAGGTCGGCACCCGGATGGGGACTGGCCTCGCCATGGCGGTGGATGACTCCATCAGCATGGTCTCCCTGCTGCGCAACATGGAGGAGTTCTTCGCCCGCGAATCGTGCGGCTGGTGCACGCCCTGCCGCGACGGCCTGCCCTGGAGCGTCAAGCTGCTGCGGGCACTGGAGCGTGGCGAAGGGCAATCCGGCGATCTGGCGACTCTGGAACAACTCTGCGGTTTCCTTGGCCCGGGCAAGACCTTCTGCGCCCACGCACCGGGCGCCGTCGAGCCGCTGGCCAGCGCCATCAAATATTTCCGCTCCGAATTCGAGGCCGGGATCAAAGGCAACGGTGATAACCGCAAGCCGGTCAAAGGGATCCAGCCCAATCTGCTGGGCGAGCGCTGGTAACGACACCACAGATTTCAC
The DNA here is from genome assembly GCF_049170315.1 of Aeromonas sp. 604443. Taxonomy (NCBI): domain Bacteria; kingdom Pseudomonadati; phylum Pseudomonadota; class Gammaproteobacteria; order Aeromonadales; family Aeromonadaceae; genus Aeromonas; species Aeromonas sp. 604443. The sequence continues at coordinate 160,727 of NZ_JAAKMI010000001.1, read as the reverse complement.
AAAACAGGTTTCAGGGAAGTTGTATGGCAACCATTTATGTAGACGGCAAAGAGTACGAGGTAGACGGAGCAGATAACCTGCTGCAAGCCTGTCTGTCGCTGGGTCTGGACGTCCCCTATTTCTGCTGGCATCCGGCGCTGGGTAGCGTTGGCGCCTGCCGCCAGTGTGCTGTCAAACAGTATCAGAATGCCGATGACAAACGCGGTCGTCTGGTCATGTCCTGCATGACCCCGGCCACCGATGGCAGCTACATCGCCATCGAGGATGAAGAGGCTAAAGAATTTCGCAAGAGCGTGGTGGAGTGGCTGATGACCAACCACCCCCACGACTGCCCGGTGTGTGAAGAGGGCGGCGCCTGCCACCTGCAGGACATGACGGTGATGACAGGCCACAACAGCCGTCGCTACCGTTTCACCAAACGCACCCACCAGAATCAGGAGCTGGGCCCCTTCATCGGTCACGAGATGAACCGCTGCATCGCCTGCTACCGCTGCGTCCGTTACTACAAGGATTATGCCGGTGGCGAGGATCTAGGGGTCTACGGTGCCCACGACAACGTCTATTTCGGGCGGGTCGAGGATGGCACCCTGGAGAGCGAATTTTCCGGCAACCTGGTGGAGGTCTGCCCCACCGGCGTCTTCACCGACAAGACCCACTCCGAGCGTTACAACCGCAAGTGGGACATGCAGTTTGCCCCCAGCATCTGCCAGCAATGTTCCGTGGGCTGCAACATCAGCCCAGGTGAGCGTTATGGCGAGCTGCGCCGCATCGAAAACCGCTTCCACGGCAGCGTCAACCACTACTTCCTCTGTGACCGTGGCCGCTTTGGCTATGGCTACGTCAATCTGGCGGACCGCCCGCGCCAACCGCTGCTCAAAGATGGCAACGACCAGCTGACCATCACAGTCGATGGCGCCCTCAACCGCGCCGCCGATGCCCTGCGCACGGCCCGTGGCCTCATCGGCATCGGCTCGCCCCGCGCCTCGCTGGAGAGCAACTTTGCCCTGCGCGAGCTGGTGGGGGCAGACAACTTCTACGCTGGCGTCGAGCAGGCCGAGTGGGCTTGTCAGCTGAAGATGCTGCAGATCCTGCAACAGGGCGGCGTGCCGACCCCAAGCCTGCGGGACATGGAAGAGGCCGACGCCATTCTGCTGCTCGGCGAGGATGTCACTATGAGCGCCGCCCGTATCGCGCTGGCGCTGCGTCAGTCGGTCAAGGGCAAGGCTCGCGAGCTGGCCCGCAAGATGAAGGTCGATCTGTGGCAAGTCGCCGCCGTTCAGACCCTGGGTCAGAACGAGCGCTACCCGCTGCTCATCACCAGTCTCGACACCACCCGTCTTGACGATGTGGCGGCCGACACGCTGCACTCCCCCTATGCCGATCAGGCGCGCCTTGGCTTTGCCCTCGCCAACCTGCTCGACCCGAGTGCACCGGCCGTGGCCGACCTCTGCCCCGAGCTGCAGGCACAAGCAGCTCGCTGGGCCGAGCTGCTCGGCAACGCCAAGAAGCCGCTCATCATTGCAGGCTCCAGTGCCCGCGATGTGGCGCTACTTGAGGCGGCCAGCAACATTGCCCGCGCCCTGAAAGGCCGAGGACTGGAAGCCAGCATCGCGCTGGTTGGCCAGGAGGCCAACTCGCTGGGTTTGGCCATGCTGGGCGCTCAAACCTTGTCAGACAAGCCACTCGAAGCCGCCCTTGCGCGTATCGAGTCAGAAGAGGGGTTGGCGCTGGTCACCCTGGAGAACGATCTCTACCGCCGCGCGCCGCGCAACCGGGTGGATGCTGCGCTGGCACGGCTGCAGCACCTGCTGGTCATCGACCATCAGGCGACCCCGACCGCCAACAAGGCTGATCTGGTGCTGCCAGCGGCCAGTTTTGCCGAAGCCGATGGCACGCTGGTGAACATGGAAGGGCGCGCCCAGCGCTTCTTCCAGGTCTATGCCCCCGCCTTTTACAACGCCGATATTCAGGTGCGTGAAGGGTGGCGCTGGCTGGCGGCGCTGCAAGGGGCGATCGAACGCAAGCCGCTGCGCTGGCAGAACTTCGACCAGGTCAACCATGACTGTGCCACCAGCAATCCGCTGCTGGCTACCATGCTGGAAGCGGCGCCCAACGCAGGCTTGCGGATCCGTGGCATGCGGCTAGCCCGTGAGCCACACCGCTACAGTGGTCGCACCTCCATGCTGGCGGATCAGAACGTCAGCGAGCCGCGGGTAGCGCAAGATCCCGACTCCCCCTTCAACTTCTCCATGGAAGGGTATGCCGGAGCCCGTCAGCCGCTGCCGCAAGTACCGTTCGCCTGGGCACCGGGCTGGAACTCTCCCTCCGCCTGGAACAAGTTCCAGGATGAAGTGGGTGGCAAACTGCGTGCTGGCGATCCGGGTCGCCGTCTGCTGGAAGCAACAGACCCGCAGGCAGAAGGCAAGGAGCTGCTCGGCTGGTTCACCACCATCCCCGCCCCCTTCAAGGCCGCAGAGGCGCTGCAAGTGGTCAATTATGCCCAGCTGTTTGGCGGCGAGGAGCTCTCCGCTCGCAGCCCGTTCATTCAGGCCCGGATGAACGAACCCGAGCTGGTGCTCAATCCCCTTGATGCGCAGCGTCTGGCTCTCCACGGGGGCAGTCAGGTCTCCTTCTCCTGGGGCGGTAGCCACTGGCAACTGCGTCTGCGGCTTAGCGAGCAGCTGAGCGCCGGTCTGGTGGGGCTCCCCCTTGGGGTGAACGGCCTGCCGACGGCCCTGCAACAATCCTCAATCACTAACCTGCAGGAGGTGATCGCATGAGCGAGTCGCTGATCGATCTGTTGCTGGAGGTGGGCAAGGCACTGATCGTGCTGGTGGGGATCGTGGGGGCTGGTGCCTTCATGAGCTTCATCGAGCGCCGTCTGCTGGCCCTGTGGCAGGATCGCTACGGCCCCAACCGGGTGGGGCCGTTTGGTCTGCTCCAGCTGGCCGCCGACATGATCAAGATGTTCTTCAAGGAGGACTGGATCCCGCCGTTCGCTGATCGGCGGATCTTTATCCTGGCCCCCATCATCGCCTTCACTGCCTTTATTCTGGCGTTTGCGGTGGTGCCCATCACCCCCACCTGGGGCGTGGCGGATCTCAATGTGGGGCTGCTCTACATCTTGGCCATCGCGGGGTTGGCGGTCTATGCGGTGCTGTTCGCCGGCTGGTCGAGCAACAACAAATACTCATTGCTCGGCAGCTTGCGCGCCTCGGCCCAGACCCTCTCCTACGAGGTATTCCTGGGCTTGTCGCTGATGGGCATCGTCATCCAGACCGGCAGCTTCAACCTACGGGATATCGTCGAGGCACAGGCAGACTTGTGGAACGTGGTGCCCCAGATCCTGGGCTTTGTCACCTTCTTGTTTGCCGGTGTCGCCGTCACCCACCGTCACCCGTTCGATCAACCAGAAGCCGAGCAGGAGCTCGCCGACGGCTATCACATCGAGTATGCGGGGATGAAGTGGGGTCTCTTCTTCGTGGGCGAATATATCGGCATCGTGCTGATCTCCTCGCTCATCGTGACCCTCTTCTTCGGTGGCTGGCACGGCCCTTGGCTGCCCCCCTTCATCTGGTTTGCCCTGAAGACCGCCTGTTTCATGGTGTTCTTCATCCTGCTGCGGGCCTCCCTGCCTCGCCCGCGCTTTGACCAGGTGATGTCGTTTGGCTGGAAAGTCTGCTTGCCGCTGACCCTGATCAATATGCTGGTCACCGCGGCAGTTGTACTGATAAGTACGCAGTGAGGCACTCAATATGAAAATTGTTAGCATTATTCAGGGTGTCGGCACCCAGTTACGCAGTCTGGCCATGGTCTTCTCCCATGCCTGGCGGCCCCGTGAAACCCTCAACTATCCGGAGCAGGCAGTCTATGCGGCCCCCCGCTACCGCGGTCGCATCGTGCTGACCCGCGACCCCGACGGGGACGAGCGCTGCGTGGCCTGCAACCTCTGCGCAGTTGCCTGCCCGGTCGGCTGCATCTCACTGCAAAAATCCGAGCGGGAAGATGGTCGCTGGTATCCGGAGTTCTTTCGCATCAACTTCTCTCGCTGCATCTTCTGCGGCCTGTGTGAAGAGGCTTGCCCCACCACCGCCATCCAGCTGACACCGGATTTCGAGATGGGTGAGTATCGCCGCCAGGATCTGGTGTACGAGAAGGAGGATCTGCTGATCAGCGGGCCCGGCAAATACCCGGACTACAACTTCTATCGCATGAGCGGGATGGCCATCGACGGCAAGCCGAAAGGGGATGCCGAAAACGAAGCCAAGCCCATCGATGTCAAGAGCCTGCTGCCCTGAGGAGTCAATCATGGAACTGGCATTTTATGCCTCGGCCCTGGTGGCCATTTACAGCACGCTGCGGGTGATCAGCACCAGCAATCCCATGCATGCGCTGCTCAATCTCATCATCTCCCTCATCGCCGTGGCCATGATCTTCTTCTGCCTGGGTGCCGCCTTTGCGGGGGCCCTGCAGGTGATCGTCTACGCCGGCGCCATCATGGTGCTGTTCGTGTTCGTGGTGATGATGCTGAACCTGGGGAGTGCCCAGGCACAGGAGAAAAAGTGGCTCACCCCCATGACCTGGGGGGGCCCAGCCCTGCTCTCGCTGATCCTGCTGGGCTTCCTGGCCCACGGCATTCTCGGGGTGACCGGGGGCCTGATCGGAGTGACCGAGGTGACCGCCAAGCAGGTGGGTGTCGAGCTCTTTGGCCCCTATGTGCTGGCGGTGGAGCTTGCCTCCATCCTGCTGCTGGCGGGTCTGGTAACCGCCTATCACCTAGGTCGGGAAGAGAAGAGCGGTGAAGTGCTCTCCGTCCCCTGCACAGCATCCCGCTCTGCACAAGAAGGAGGTCAGCAATGAATGGAATCCCCATGGAGCACGGCCTCCTGCTGGCCGCGGTGCTCTTCTGCATCGGCTTGTGCGGTCTGCTGATCCGCCGCAACCTGCTCTACATCCTGATGAGTATCGAGATCATGATGAATGCCTCGGCACTGGCGTTTGTGGTGGCGGGTAGCCGCTGGGCCCAGGCCGATGGCCAGATCATGTATATCCTGGTGATTTCTCTGGCGGCAGCGGAGGCCAGTATCGGCCTTGCCCTGTTACTGCTGCTCTATCGTCGTTACCACACCCTGAACGTGGACACTGTGAGTGAGATGCGCGGATGAGCCTCTTATATCTGACTTTTCTATTTCCGCTGCTGGGATGGCTGGTGTTGGCCTTCTCCCTCGGCCGGTTTGGCGAGCGTACCTCGGCGCTGATCGGGGTAGGCTCCATTGGCCTGTCGGCCCTCACTACCCTGTGGGTGGGCATCGACTTTCTGGGCAACCCGCCCGAGGGGGGCGTCTATGTCCAGCGCCTGTGGCAATGGATGGCGGTGGGCAACTTTACCCCGAGCTTCTCGCTGGCACTGGATGGCCTGTCGCTGACCATGCTGGGGGTGGTGACCGGGGTGGGATTCTTTATCCACCTGTTCGCCTCCTGGTATATGCGCGGGGAAGAGGGTTACTCCCGCTTCTTCACCTACACCAACCTCTTTATCGCCAGCATGCTGTTTCTGGTGCTGGCCGATGACCTGCTGTTTGTCTACCTCGGCTGGGAAGGGGTAGGGCTGTGCAGCTATCTGCTGATCGGCTTCTACTACAAGGATCGCAAGAACGGAGCGGCGGCCCTCAAGGCATTTGTCGTGACCCGGGTGGGTGATGTCTTCCTCGCCATCGGCCTGTTTATCCTCTATCGGGAACTGGGCACCCTCAATATCCACGAGCTGCTGGTGCGCGCACCGACCCTGTTTGCCGAGGGCTCCCCTGCCCTGTCGCTGGCCTGCCTGATGCTCCTAGGCGGCGCGGTCGGCAAATCGGCCCAGCTGCCGCTGCAAACCTGGCTGGCGGATGCGATGGCAGGCCCGACCCCTGTCTCAGCGCTGATCCACGCCGCCACCATGGTGACCGCCGGTGTCTACCTGATTGCCCGTACCCACGGCCTGTTCCTGCTGGCGCCAGAGATCCTCCATCTGGTCGGGCAGGTTGGCGCCATCACGCTAGTGCTGGCAGGCTTTGCCGCGCTGGTTCAGACCGATATCAAGCGGATCCTCGCCTACTCCACCATGAGCCAGATTGGCTACATGTTTCTGGCTCTCGGTGTCGGCGCATGGGAAGGGGCAATCTTCCACCTGATGACCCACGCCTTCTTCAAGGCGCTGCTGTTCCTCTCCGCCGGTGCCGTTATCGTTGCCTGCCACCATGAGCAGAACATCTTCAAGATGGGTGGCCTGCGCAAGAGTTTGCCGCTGGTCTATGCCTGCTTCCTGGTGGGGGGCTCGGCGCTGGCGGCGTTGCCGCTGGTCACTTCCGGTTTCTACAGTAAGGATGCCATCCTGTGGCAAGTAGAAGCCTCTGGCCAAAGCGCGCTGCTGTGGGCAGGTCTGGTAGGGGCATTCCTCACCTCGCTCTACACATTCCGGCTGATCTTTATCGCCTTCCATGGCAAAGAGCAGACCAAAGCCCATGCGGGCCACGGTCTGGCTCACCATCTGCCGCTGCTGGTATTGCTGGTGCTCTCCACTGGCATAGGCGCGCTGATCACCCCGCCACTGGCAGGTGTACTACCCGCAGGCCCGGGGGACCATATCGAAGAGGGTCGCCATGCGCTGGAGATCACCTCCGGCATCATCGCCATTGCTGGCATCGCACTGGCCGCGTTTCTGTTCCTTGGTGAACGTCGTCTGGCCACCTCCATTGCCAACAGCACCCCGGGCCATCTGCTCAGCACCCTCTGGTTCAACGCCTGGGGCTTTGACTGGCTCTATGACCAGCTGTGGGTCAAACCCTATCTGCTGGCGACCCGTCTGGTCGGGCAGGATCCGCTGGACTGGATGATGGGCCTGCCCGCCTGGCTTGCCCTGCGTGGCAACCAGCTGCTGGCCTGGACCGTGACCGGCAAGTTGCGCTGGTATGCCGCCTCCATGGGGATCGGCGCCGTGCTGGTGCTGGCGCTGTTGCTGCTGGGGTAACGCGATGAACAACCGGACAATCATACAGCCAGGCTGTTTGCTCTCCCTGATGGAACAGGGAGCGCAATCTCATATGAACTTGAACGAGAGCTGATACCGTGACCTTACTCTGGATCTTGCTAATTCCTTTTATCGGCGGCTTGCTCTGCTGGCAGATGGAGCGTCTCGGCGGGCAGTTTGTCCGCTGGGTAGCCCTGCTCTCCATGAGCGCCAGCCTGCTGCTCTCCTGTGCCATCTGGCTAAGTGGTGACTTCTCCCTTGCCACCACGGGTCTCGACAGCGCGGGCGTCACCGGTGCTGCCTCCGCCTGGGCCGCCGAGTGGCGCCTGCCGTGGATCCCCCGCTTTGGCATCTCTTTGCATCTGGCGGTGGATGGTTTGTCGCTCCTGATGGTGATCCTCACCTGCTTTATCGGGGTGCTGGCCATCCTCTGTTCGTGGAAAGAGATCGTGCAGCGCATCGGCTTCTTCCACCTCAACCTGCTCTGGATCCTGGGTGGCGTGCTCGGCGTCTTTATGGCGCTGGATCTGTTCCTCTTCTTCTTCTTCTGGGAGATGATGCTGGTTCCCATGTACTTCCTGATTGCGCTCTGGGGCCATTCGGTCACTGACGGCAAATCACGGATCAACGCTGCAACCAAGTTCTTCATCTACACCCAGGTTTCGGGCCTTATCATGCTGGTGGCCATCATCGGGCTGGTGCTGACCCACCAGCATGCCACCGGTGTCTTCACCTTCAACTATCTGGAGCTGCTCAATACCCCGATGAGCAAGGGCGTTCAGTGGCTGCTGATGCTGGGCTTCTTTATCGCCTTCGCGGTCAAGATGCCGCTGGTACCGCTGCACGGCTGGCTGCCGGATGCCCACAGCCAGGCGCCGACCGCAGGTTCGGTGGATCTCGCCGGTATTTTGCTCAAAACCGCCGCCTACGGTCTGCTGCGTTTTGCCTTGCCGCTCTTCCCCGAAGCGTCCGCCGAATTTGCTCCATACGCCATGGTGCTTGGCCTGATCGGTATCGTCTACGGCGCCATCGTGGCCTTTGCCCAGACCGACATCAAACGGCTGGTGGCCTACACCAGCATCTCCCACATGGGCTTTGTGATGATCGCCATCTACTCGGGTAGCGAAGTGGCCCTGCAGGGTGCGGTGGTGCAGATGATCGCCCACGGTCTCTCCGCTGCCGGCCTCTTTATCCTCTGCGGTCAGCTCTACGAGCGGTTGCACACTCGGGATCTGCGCCTGATGGGCGGCCTGTGGGGGCGCCTGCGCTATCTGCCCGGTGTGATGCTCTTCTTCTCGGTAGCGTCGCTCGGCATGCCGGGCACCGGCAACTTCGTCGGCGAATTCCTGATCCTGGTCGGCAGCTTCCAGGTTGCCCCGGTTATCACGGCAGTTGCCACCTTCGGTCTGGTGCTGGCCTCGGTCTACTCCCTTATCATGTTGCAGCGCGCCTGCTTTGGCCCCGCCAATGATGAGAGCATGCTCAAGGGGCTTGATCGCCGTGAACTGACCATGATGATGGTGATCGCGGGCCTGCTGGTACTGCTTGGCCTCTATCCCCAACCCGTGATTGATACCGCCAGCAGCAGCCTTATCAACGTGCTGCACTGGTATCTGCTGCCGACTGCTGGAGCCCTGCAATGACTTTCTCCGCTTCCCAACTGCTGGCACTGCTTCCCCTGCTGTTGACCACCGGGGCCATGGCGGCCCTGATGCTGGCCATCGCCTGGCGCCGCTGTGTCACCACCGCCTTTACCGTGACCATTGTTGGCCTCAACCTTGCTCTGTTCTCGCTGCCCATCGTGATGGCGCAAGGGGATCAGGGGGTCACCCCGCTGCTGCAAGTGGACAGTTACGCCGTCTTCTACATGGGACTGGTGCTCATCGGCGCCCTGGCCACCTGCACCTTCGGCCAATCCTGGCTGAAAGCCTACCCGGACAACCGGGAGGAGTTCTTCCTGCTGCTGCTGATCGCCACTGCCGGTGGTCTGGTGCTGGCCTGCTCCCGTCACCTCGCCTCTCTCTTTATCGGGATCGAGATGCTGACCCTGCCGATGTTCGGTCTGGTGGGTTACGCCTACCGCGAGCGCCACTCGCTGGAAGCCGCGGTGAAATACATGGTGCTCTCTGCCGCCGCCACCGCCTTCCTGTTGTTTGGCATGGCACTGCTCTATGCGCAGGCAGGCAGCCTGAGCTTTGCAGCCCTGGGGCAGACTCTGGCCGAGAGCCCGGCTCACCATCCACTGCTGATGGGCGGTTTGGGGTTAATGCTGGTCGGCTTTGCCTTTAAACTCTCCCTGGCCCCCTTCCACCTCTGGACCCCGGATGTCTACGAAGGTGCCCCGGCACCGGTGGCCACCTTCCTCGCCACCGTCAGCAAGGTGGCGGTCTTTGCCGTGCTGCTGCGCTTCTATCTGGCGGTACCGGCGGCGAGCGATCCCATGATCCACTGGCTGCTGGCAGCCATGGCGGTCATCTCCATCCTGGTCGGCAACCTGCTGGCCCTGGTGCAGACCAACGTCAAACGGATGCTGGGTTACTCCTCCATCTCCCACTTCGGTTACCTGCTGGCGGTGATCGTGGCGAGCCGATTCGGCCAGATGCCGGTGGAAGCAGCCGGGGTCTACCTGCTGATGTATCTGTTCACCAGCCTGGGTGCCTTTGGGGTGGTGAGCATGATGTCGAGCCCCTATCGCGGCAAGGATGCCGACTCCCTGCACAGCTATCGCGGTCTGTTCTGGAAGCGCCCCTATCTGACTGCCGTACTGACGGTGATGATGTTGTCCCTCGCGGGCATCCCGATGACCCTCGGCTTTATCGGCAAGTTCTACCTCATCGGCGTCACCGTCGAGGCGCAGCTCTGGTGGCTCTCCGGCGCCATCGTGCTCGGCAGCGCACTGGGTCTCTACTACTACCTCAAGGTGATGGTGACCCTCTATCTGCGCGAACCGGGCATGCAGCAGCGCGATGCCAGCGCCGACTGGGCGCTCTCCTCCGGTGGTGTGGTGGTACTGCTCTCTGCCGCCCTGGTGGTGTTGCTGGGGCTCTATCCCCAGCCGGTCATCAGTCTGGTACAAGGGTTCCAGCAGGTGGTGTTGCAGTAACCCGGCTCATTTCCCTTCAAAACCGGCCCATGTGGCCGGTTTCTTTTTTATGTGGATTGCCTGCTGGCAGAGACCCTTTTGTGTTGGCATCTCACACCCCGTGCAGCCGTTGGTCTCGTCCGGTATTCATCCAACCCCCTTGCTGATATATTGATGACTGGCAGGAATGGAGTTCCGAGCGATGATGCAGCCTACTTTTCATCAATTTGATGCGCATCCACTGGCCGATGCATTGCTTCCCTATGAGGGGCAACGACTCGATGTGTTGCTAGCCGAGCGGGATGCCGCACGCGTTGCCGATCTGCAGCAGCAGTGTCAGCGCCTCAACATTCAACTCTGCGGCGCCATCTTTCCACGCCTTGTCAGTCGGCACGGTTTCCACGAAAGGGGGGCTTGGCTGTTGCCCCGACCAGCATCCCACAATCCTCTGCTGCTCTCGCTCTCCCCTACAGCCAGTGCCGATACACTGGCCGATATCATCTGCGAGCAGTTGGCGTCCCGACTGGCAGAATGGCCGGACACCGAGAAGGTTCCCACCCTCTTTCTCACCTTTGACGCCATGCTCCCCAATATTGCAACCCTGCTCGAGGGGATCTATCTAAGGCTGGCGGACAGGGTCAACTATGCGGGTGTCAATGCAGGTAGCGGCCAGTTCACAGCCATGCCCTGCCTGTTTGACACCCAGAGATTGCTGGGGCATGGGGTCAGCTGTGCACTGCTCTCCCCCCACAGTCCCCCCTTGCTGGAGCACGGCTATCAACTCACTGCCCAGCCCATGCTCGCCACCAGCAGTGAAGGCAACAAGATCTCCTTTATCGACTGGGAGCCGGCTTTTAGCCGCTATCAATCCCTGATCCGGCAACAGTTCCAGCAAAACCTCACACCAGAGCAGTTCTATCGGTACGGTGTACATTTGCCCTTGGGGTTGCTGCGAGCCAATGGCGATGTGATCGTGCGGATCCCGGTCGCCGTTACCGACGACGGTGCCCTGCTCTGCGTCGGAGAGGTGCCTGACCACAGTATTCTCACACTGCTGAAAGCCCCGGAAAGCCCCACAGAGCACGCTGTCGAACTGGCCGAAAAGCTCGGCCGGCACGGTACACCCGAGCGCCTCGAGATCTATTACTGCGCCGGCCGTCAGCAGCACTTCGGCGAACAGAGCACCCTGGAGCTGGAGACCCTCTTTAGCCACAGCGGAGCCCACGAGCTGGTCGGGGCCCTCTCTCTTGGCGAGATAGGAAGTGTAAGGCCGGGGGATTACCCGCTCTTTCACAACGGTGCCATCCTCTGTCTCAGCGAGGGTTAGCAATGAATAACGATCACGCCATGGCCATTGTCTGCGATCTCGCCCTCTGCATCGGTCGGGAGGTCACACTCGATGCCCTGCTCACCAAGGTGGTGCAGCGCTTTATGTTTCACTGTGCCACACCGGTTGGTGTGGTATTGCAGCAGCAACGGGAAGGATATGAGCTGCTCAAGGTCATTGGTGATGATCAGCTATCCCGGCACAGTGGCTCGCTGCTCTCCTTGCCTGCCTGGATTGTTGAAGGTGACCAATGTGCGCTGCAAACGACCTTGCCTCTCCCCGGTGGCCGACCGTACCACTTTGCCTATCGGCTCAGGGTTGACGGGGGATATCTCATCTTGCTGCTGGCCCCCCAACCCCAGCAGCACACAGTGCCGGTCTGCCATCTGTTCAGCCCGGTGCTCGGTAATCTGGCGCGCGCCATCCAGTTGTGCAAGGACAGCGAACAGCTCGCCAGGCGCCAGCAAGCCGAGCTGGTCGACATGCAGCGCCTCAACGAATCCCTGCTCAAGGCCATTCCCATCCCGGTGTTCTACAAGGATGTCGAAGGGCGCTTTCTCAGCTGCAACCCGGCCTTTACCCAGGTCACCGGGATCAGCAAGGCCGAGCTGCAGGGGAAGCGGGTGGACGAAATCCTGCCCCCGGAGATGGCGGACGAATATACCCAAAGGGACATGGAGGTGCTGCGCAGCAGGCAGCCGCAATATTTTGAACACACGCTGTTTGATCGCAGCGGCCACCGCTACCAGGTGCTCAACTTCAAGGATCTCTTCTATGACCATCAGGGCGAGGTGGCTGGAATCATAGGGGCACTGGTCGACATCACCCATATCAAGGAAAGCGAGCTGCGCCAGCGCACCCTGCTGTTTCAGACCATCGCGGCCCTCTCCTCCGCGATTGCCCACAAAGATCCGGTCACGGCAGGACACGAACGGCGCGTGCATGATCTCGCGCTGGCTATAGGTCAACAGCTGCAACTGCCGCAAGAGCAGCTGGATGGATTGGGTCTTGCGGCCATGGTGCATAACATCGGCCTGCTGCAGATCCCGGCGGAGATCCTCACACGCCCGCGGGAACTGAGGCCGGTTGAGTTCGAACTGATCAAACAGCATCCGGACACTGGCCGCGAGATCCTGCAACAGATTGACTTCCCCTGGCCCATCACCACCATAGTGATGCAGCACCATGAAAATCTCGATGGTAGCGGCTACCCACAAGGGCTACAGGGGGATGCGATCTCGCTGGAGGCGAGGATTATACGGGTCGCCGACTCCCTGGCCGCCATGACGGCCCACCGTCCGTTCCGGCGCGCCCTCTCTCTCACCGATGCGTTCGCCGAGCTGACGCGCTATGCCGGTGTGCATTACGACGAACAGGTGGTCGATGCCTGTTTCGCCGTCTGGCAAGCGGGCTACCGCTTTACTACCACCTGACTCTGGTTGCACCAAGATGATGTTAAAAGATCTACCGCCATCCATTCAGCCACCGGGCGTCAGCTCTCACCCCACCGCAGCCCTGCTCCATCAGGTGATGGAACAGCTGCCCTATCGCGTCCTGTTGAAAGATACCCGTTCACACTTCATCGCCTGCAACCGACTGCTGGCCGACGATCTGGCCCTCACCCCGGCCGAACTGGTTGGCAAGTGCGATGCCGATTTTTTCCCGGCCGAGCTGGCCCAACGCTACCGGGATGACGATCTCCAGGTCATGGCCAGCGGCACAACCCGGCATCACGAAGAACCCTATCTGAAAGGGGGTGAAGACCGCTGGCTCAGTACCACCAAGTTTCCCCTGTACGATGAGCTGGGCAAGGTGATCGGTGTCGCTGTCTTTTTCGAAGATATCACCGACCAGAAACAGCAGCAGGAGCGTCTCCAGCAATATACCTGGACGCTGGAAGCAATAACCCGCGCCCACCATGCCATGCTCAAGCAGGGGGATGAACAGACACTACTGCAGGAGATCTGTGATGCCATCACTTTCGATGGCCGTTTTCCCCTGGTGACCGTACTGCAGACCGCTGATCAGAACAGAGTACAGATCCTGGCGCAGGCAGGTCAGGCCGTCTGGTTTGCCAGCGATAACTGGCTCACCCGGGACGCAGCCCTGATCAGTGCAATCAGTTCAGGCGAGATGCGCAACGAAGCACTTGGCACCGAACTGGTCCACCACTCCGCCACCTTGAGGGGACGGCTGCTGCTGCCATTGCAGTGGCAAGCCACTGTGCCAGGCGGACTGCTTATTCACAGCACGCAGGCCAGAGCCTTCACCGATGAGGAGGTGCATCTCTTCAACGGACTGGCCGACTACCTGACCTATGGCCTGCAGGCACGTCGAACCCAGCAGGCCTATCTTGCCGCCCAGCGTGAAAAAGCCATGCATGCCCGCCAACTGGAGCTGGCCCTGGAGGATGCGCTGGGAGCCATCGCTGCCGTGCTGGAACAACGCGATCCCTACACCGCCGGACACCAGAAGCATGTCGCTACCCTGGCGCTGGCCATCGGCCGAGAACTGGGGTTGGGTGATAAACCGCTACGCGGTCTCTATCTGGGCGCCATGGTGCACGATATCGGCAAAATCCAGGTCCCTGTCGAGATCCTCACCAAACCGGGCAAACTGACCCCCCAGGAGTTCAATCTGGTCAAGGAGCATCCGACAGCGGGTTATCTGGTGCTCAAGGATATCGCCCTGCCCTGGCCCATAGCCCGGATGATCCACCAGCACCACGAGTATCTCGACGGTTCCGGCTATCCATCAGGGTTAAAAGGCGAGCAGATCCTGCTGGAAGCGCGCATTCTCACGGTCGCCGATATAGTGGAGTCCATGTCATCGGATCGTCCCTACCGTGCTGCCCTGGGGATTGCGCAGGCCCGAACCCATATCATGGCCATGCGGGGAGTCCAGCTGGATGAAGCCGTGGTCGATGCCTGTCTGCGTATTCTGGATCGGGGAGAGTTTACCCCTCATGAACTTGGCCACGGCCAAACCTGATCGACAGAGCCCATATTGAAAAACCGGCCAAATTTGGCCGGTTTCTGTTTTTATGCGCTGGCGCAGTCGCGATTAACCCAGACGAACCCGGGCGTTGCGGAACATCCGCATCCAGGCGCCGTCCTCACCCCAGTTGTCGGGGTGCCAGGAGTTGGCCACGGTGCGGAACACCCGCTCCGGGTGCGGCATCATGATGGTGGCGCGACCATCGGTGGTGGTCACGGCGGTGATACCATCCGGCGAGCCATTCGGGTTGGCCGGGTAACGCGAGGTCACACTGCCGCGGTTGTCGACAAAGCGCAGTCCTACCAGACCGCTCTGCTGCAGTGCGTTCAGGTGAGCGGCATCGCGCACCTCGACACGCCCTTCCCCGTGGGAGACGGCAATCGGCATCACCGAGCCTGCCATGCCGGCGAAGAAGGCCGACGGGGACTCCTGCACCTGCACCAGGCTGAAGCGGGCTTCGAAGCGCTCGGAGCGGTTGCGCACAAAGCGCGGCCAGAGATCGGCACCCGGGATAAGGTCTCGCAGGTTGGACATCATCTGGCAACCGTTGCAGACACCCAGAGAGAGGGTATCGCCACGCTCGAAGAAGCGCTGGAACTGCTCGCGGGCGTTGTCATTGAACAGGATGGACTTGGCCCAGCCTTCACCGGCACCCAACACGTCACCGTAGGAGAAACCGCCACAGGCCACCAGGGTCTGGAACTCCTCCAGCTTGATGCGACCGGAGAGAATGTCGCTCATATGGACATCGACCGCCGCGAAACCGGCACGATCGAACGCCGCCGCCATCTCCACATGGGAGTTGACTCCCTGCTCGCGCAGCACCGCCAGACGGGGGGAGACCCCACGGGCGATATAGGGAGCAGCCACATCCTCGGACGGGTTGTAAGTCAGCTTGGCATGCAGACCCGGATCGGTGGCGTCCTGACGAGCGGCATGCTCACTGTCGGCGCACTCAGGGTTGTCACGCAGACGCTGCATCTGCCAGCTGGTTTCGCCCCAAATGGTGCGCAGCGCAGTGCGGCTGGCACGATAGACCTCCTGACCAGCGCGCTGCAGGGTGATGAGATCCCCTTCGCGCACAGTGCCGAGCACATGAGAGCAGGCAGCCAGACCGTGACCAGCCAGCAGGGTCATCACCGCCTCTTTATCTTCGCGGCGCACCTGAATGACGGCGCCCAGCTCCTCGTTAAACAGCGCAGGCAGCAGCTCTCCACCGATGCGATCGAGCTGGATGTCGAGACCGCAGTGACCGGCAAACGCCATCTCGGTCAGGGTCACGAACAGGCCGCCGTCAGAACGGTCGTGATAGGCGATCAGCTTGCGATCGGCCACCAATGCCTGAATGGCGTTGAAGAAGCCCTTGAGCTGGACCGGGTTGTCGAGATCCGGCGCCTTGTCACCCAACTGGCGATAGACCTGCGCCAACGCAGATGCGCCGAGGCGCTGCTTGCCATTGCCAAGGTCGATGAGGATAAGGTCGGTCTCACCGAGATCGGTACGCAGCTGCGGAGTAACCGTGTTGCGCACATCCTCGACCCGGGCAAATGCCGAGATGAGCAGGGAGAGCGGCGAAGTGACGCTGTGCTCCTTGCCATCCTGCTGCCATCGGGTCTTCATGGACATGGAGTCCTTGCCCACCGGAATGGTGATGCCAAGGGCCGGGCAGAGCTCCTCGCCCACCGCCTTGACCGCCTCATAGAGGCCGGCATCTTCACCCGGGTGACCGGCGGCGGCCATCCAGTTGGCGGAGAGCTTGACCCGCTTGAGGGAACCGATGTGAGCCGGTGCCAGGTTGGTAAGTGCTTCCGCCACCGCCATACGGGCGGAGGCGGCGTGGGAGAGCAGCGCCACCGGGGTGCGCTCGCCCATGGACATGGCTTCGCCGTGGTAGCTGTCGTAGGTGGCCGCGGTGACGGCGCAGTCAGCCACCGGGATCTGCCAGGGGCCAACCATCTGGTCGCGGTTGACCAAGCCAGTCACGCTGCGATCGCCGATGGTGATGAGGAAGGACTTCTCCGCCACGGTGGGCAGACGCAGCACCCGCTCGGCAGCCTCGCCCAATGTGATGCCATCGAGTTGGAGCGCTTTGCCTTGTGCAGGCAGGGTCACCACATCGCGATGCATCTTGGGGGTCTTGCCCAGCAGCACGTCCAGCGGCAAATCGATGGGGTGGTTGTCAAAATGCTGATCGGAGAGCGTCAGGTGCTTCTCTTCGGTAGCGGTACCGATGACGGCATAGGGTGCGCGCTCGCGCTCGCACAGCGCCTTGAACAGCGGCAGCTTCTCCCTGGCCACCGCCAGCACGTAACGCTCCTGGGATTCGTTGCACCAGATCTCCAGCGGGCTCATGCCCGGCTCGTCGTTCGGAATGGCGCGCAAATCGAAGCGCCCGCCGCGATCGCCATCACTCACCAACTCCGGCATGGCGTTGGAGAGACCGCCCGCCCCCACGTCGTGGATGAAGACGATGGGGTTGTCGTCCCCCAGTTGCCAGCAGCGGTCAATCACCTCCTGACAGCGGCGCTCCATCTCGGGGTTGTCACGTTGCACCGAGGCAAAATCGAGATCTTCGGCCGACTGGCCGGAAGCCATGGAGGAAGCTGCGCCGCCGCCCAGACCGATGTTCATCGCCGGGCCACCCAGCACGATGAGGGCCGCCCCGACCGGGATCTCCCCTTTCTGGACGTGCTCGGAGCGGATATTGCCGATACCGCCCGCCAGCATGATGGGTTTGTGGTAGCCACGTACCTCGACGCCGTTGTGGCCCGGCACCTCCTCTTCGAAGGTACGGAAGTAACCGAGAATGGCCGGACGGCCGAACTCGTTGTTGAAGGCGGCGCCGCCGAGCGGCCCCTCCTGCATGATGTCAAACGCGCTGACGATGCGGCTCGGCTTGCCAAAATCCTGCTCCCAGGGCTGCTCAAAGCCGGGGATGCGCAGGTTGGAGACGGAGAAACCGACCAGACCCGCCTTGGGCTTGGCACCGCGACCGGTGGCACCCTCGTCGCGGATCTCGCCGCCTGAGCCGGTGGCTGCCCCCGGGAAGGGGGAGATGGCGGTCGGGTGGTTGTGGGTCTCCACCTTCATCAGGATGTCGACTTGCTCCTGATGATACTGGTACTCGCCGCTGGCCGGGCTCGGGAAGAAGCGGCCACCCTGGCTCCCTTCCATCACGGCGGCGTTGTCTTTATAAGCAGAGAGGACATGATCCGGCGTCTGCTCGAAGGTGTTCTTGATCATCTTGAACAGCGACTTGGGCTGCTGCTCACCATCGATGGTCCAGTCGGCGTTGAAGATCTTGTGGCGACAGTGCTCGGAGTTCGCCTGGGCGAACATATAGAGCTCGATGTCGTTGGGGTTGCGACCCAACTTGGTGAAGTTCTCCACCAGATAGTCGATTTCGTCGTCGGCCAGCGCCAGGCCGAGCGCCACGTTGGCTTCGGCCAAGGCTGTGCGACCACCGCCCAGCACATCCACCAGGGTGAAGGGGCGCGGCTCGTGGTGAGCAAACAGGGCGGCAGCTTCGCTCATCTCGGCAAACACCACTTCCATCATCCGATCATGGAGCACGGCGGCAATGGCGCTGCGCTGGGCGGCGCTCAGCTCACCCTGCCCCTTGATGGTCAGGTAATAGGCAATACCACGCTCCAGCCGCTTGACCTGTTTCAGGCCGCAGTTGTGGGCGATGTCGGTTGCTTTGGAAGACCAGGGGGAGATAGTGCCGGGGCGGGGGGTAACAAGAAACAGCTGACCGCTGGGGGTGTGTTCGGGGATGGTCGGGCCGTAGCGCAAGAGCTGGCCCAAGGTCGCTCGCTCGGGGGGAGAGAGGGGGCTTGTCAGCTCGGCAAAGTGCACATACTCGGCATAGACATCCTCTATCTCTACTCCGCTCTCTACTCCGCTCTCTACTCCACTCTCGTTTCTCATCTGTGCGAAGCGTTGCAGCAGTTTTTGGACACGAAAATCAGACAGTGCTGGGGCACCACGCAAGATATCCATATGACCTTTCTCACCAAGTTTTAAAGTGGGGGGGAATTGAGACGCGCGTATTATAGGGATCTGGCTCACAGCGGACAAACGTTTTTCTCACTTCGAGCAGTGTGACTCTGCGCACACTCTCTGGTATAAAGGTGCCTCTTTTTTGACAAATGCCGATTTTTTCAACAAAGGTACTCACCTACTTGCGCTGCATTTTTCGACTGTTTATCGGGCTGTTGTTGACGCTGACGCTGGTTGGCTGCGACTTCTATAGCCCCTCCAGCCAGCTGGAGCAGATCCGCCAGCGAGGCGAGATCCGGGTTGGCACCATCTATGGTCCCACCTCTTATTACCAGCGTGACGACCTCGCCCAGGGGTTCGATTACGAGCTGGCACAAAATTATGCCGACTGGCTGGGGGTGACACTCACCATCATCCCGGTCAACACCACTGACGAACTGGTTACACTGCTGAAAAAGGGCAAAGTCGATCTGGCGGCAGCCGCCATCATGGTCACACCGGAACGTCGCGAGCTGTTTCGCTTCGGTCCGGGCTTCTACCAGGTCTCCCCCAAGCTGGTCTACCGTAACGGCAAGCCCAAGCCGGCCTCGTTGAACGACATAAAAGGCAAGCTGATGGTGGCCGCAGGCTCCACCGGGGAAGACCTACTCAAAGAGATGAGCAAAGAGAATCCGAAACTAGCCTGGAGCACCAGCCACAACGCCGATGTGGAGGAGCTGCTCAAGCAGGTGGTGGATGGCAAGATTGACTACACGGTGGTGCAGGATACCGTACTGGCACGCAGTCAGCGCTACTACCCCGAGCTCACCGAAGGGCTGACCCTGGCCCAGAAGCAGACTGTTGCCTGGGCCATGAGCAAGCTGCCCGATGACAGCCTCTACGCCAGCGTCATCGACTTTTTCGGTCAGCGATTTATGGATGGTGCCATCGCAAAGCTGGACGAGAAGTACTTCGGCCACGTGCAGAACTTCGACTTTGTCGATACCCGCACCTTCCTCAAGCGCGCCAAGAGTCTGCTGCCCAAGTACCAGCCGCTGTTCCAGACTCACGCCAAGAATATCGACTGGCGTCTGCTCGCCGCCATCAGCTATCAGGAGTCCCACTGGGACCCGCAGGCCCGCTCCTACACCGGCGTGCGCGGCATGATGATGCTGACCGAGCCCACCGCTAAGGCGATGGGGGTCAACAACCGGCTTCATCCGGAAGAGAGCATTAAGGGTGGCTCCCTCTATCTGCAACAGATGATGGAGAAGGTGCCGGATTCGGTGCCCGATGACGAGAAGGTGTGGTTTGCCCTCACCGCCTACAACATCGGTTACGGCCACATGATGGATGCCCGCCGCCTGACCAAAGAGCTCGGCAAGAATCCCGACGCCTGGAGCGACGTCAAGGATGTGCTGCCTCTGCTGCAGCAAGCACGCTGGCATCGCAAGGTGCGCTACGGTTATGCCCGCGGCAGCGAAGCTCGCAACTATGTCAACAACGTGCGTCAGTACTACCAGAGCCTGCTCTGGCTCGATAACGAGCAACAGAAGGCCCACCAGCGGGAGAGTCTCGACAACGACAGCGAGCCGGAGATCGCCGAGCGCCCGACTATCATCGCCGAAGTGGTCAATCAGATCACCATGCGCTAACCAGCCATTATTCGGCTGTCTTCACACAAACTTCTCTGTTACCATCGATTCACATCGGAGCCTATCCGAAATCGCATTGTTTTCATTATGTTGAGAGATTAAATAACAGCAATTTCGGATGGGCTCCATCAATGACCCAAGGCCGGGACGGCCACCTGAGTTGGGAGGAGACCAAGATGCAAAAACGTAGAAAAATCAGTCTGGTCAGAAAAGCGAAGTGCAGCTGGAGCCCCAGACGCAAACTCAAGCTTAATGACATCAAGCGCAACCTGTGGCGCAGAAATCGATCCTATACCCTGCTTATTGCAGAGCACACAGCATAAACCCGGCATTCGCCGGGTTTTTTATCTTCTTTCTCACCTGAATATCGTCTTAAACCAGCTCAGCCTTGAACTGTACCGTCCGCTTGGAGATCAGCGAGTTGCAGTGGTTGCAGAAGTAATCCACCGCACCACACGCCTTGAGCCGCTCCAGCTCCATATGGCAGGTGGGACAGAGCGCGGTGACCCGCACAATGGCCTGGCACTGACCACAGGTTTGCTCCTTGCTGCGGGTATCCAGTTCAGCCTGGCATGATGGACAAAGCAGAGCTTCCATAGTCGACTCCTCATAAAGTGAACCTGCGATAGGCTTGCCCATGGCGGGTTCCCCTCCCCGCCAGACATTACGCCACTGCAGGGGGAATAACAGAGCGGCTGCCGGTGAGGGCAGCCGCCAGGGCTTATTTCTTCTTCATTTTCAGCAGCCGTTTGCGCTGACGTTCCTGACTCAGGGTCATGGTGTTCTTCTTCCCTTCAAACGGGTTGACCGACTCCTGGAACTCGACCCGGATCGGCGAGCCCATGATCTTGAGGGACTTGCGGAAATAGTTGATCAGATACCGCTTGTAGGAGTCCGGCAAGTCGTTCAGCTGGTTGCCGTGGATCACGATGCGTGGCGGGTTGTAGCCACCGGCGTGAGCATACTTGAGTTTGACGCGGCGACCATTGACCATCGGCGGCTGGTGATCTTCCTGCGCCATCTGCATAATGCGGGTCAGCATCGCCGTGCTGGTACGACGGGTGGCGGACTGGTAAGCCTCCTGAATGGATTCAAACAGGTGGCCGACGCCGCTGCCGTGCAGGGCGGAGATGAAGTGGACGCGAGCGAAGTCGATGAAGCCCAAGCGACGATCCAGCTCGTTCTTCACATCCTCTTTCACCTTCTGATCCAGACCATCCCACTTGTTCACCACCAGCACCACGGAGCGGCCGGCGTGGAGCACATAGCCGAGGATGCTCAAGTCCTGATCGGTGATGGTCTCCTGGGCGTCGATCACCAGCAGGCAGACGTTGGCATCTTCAATGGCTTTGAGGGTTTTGATAACGGAGAACTTCTCCACCGTCTCATGTACCTTGCCACGACGACGCACACCAGCGGTGTCGATGACCACATACTTCTGCTCGTCACGCTCCATCGGAATGTAAACGGAGTCACGGGTGGTGCCGGGCATGTCATAGACGATGACCCGATCTTCACCCAGCATGCGGTTGGTCAGGGTAGATTTACCGACGTTGGGACGACCGACGATGGCGAACTTGATGGGCAGGTCGGCGAACGGGGTCTCCTTGGTGTCCTCTTTGGTATCGAGTTCACCGGCAGCCACCATGCGCAGCAGGGCTTCTTCGTCGAAGTCCTCCTCTTCCTCATCCTGCGCATCTTCATCGGTAGCGGAGTCGACCAGGGTCTCCAGATGGGGGGCCAGCGCCAGTTCCAGCAGGCTCAGCACGCCACGACCGTGGGCGGCCGCGATCTGGTAAACCTCGCCCAGCGCCAGACCGTAGAACTCGGAGACCGCGGAATCACCGTCGATACCGTCGGTCTTGTTGGCCACCAGAAATACCTTCTTGTGGGCCTTGCGCAAGTGCTCGGCGATGGCTTGATCCGCCGCGGTCAGACCGGCACGGGCATCCACCATGAACAGCACGACGTCCGCTTCTTCGATGGCCAGCAGGGATTGCTCGGCCATCTTCAGCTCGATCCCCTCTTCGGTGCCATCGATACCGCCGGTATCGACCACGATAAATTCCAGCTCGCCCAACTTCGCCTGACCGTATTTACGGTCCCGGGTCAGACCGGGAAAATCGGCAACCAGGGCATCCCGAGTACGGGTCAAGCGGTTAAACAGGGTGGATTTCCCCACGTTGGGGCGGCCCACCAGGGCTACTACAGGAGTCATAAAAGCCTCATTCTCAAGACGACAAAGGCTCCGGGTCCGAAGACCAGGAGCCGGATATTCACATTATCGGACGATCAAGGACGCTTGAGGGCGTACAACTTGCCGTCACGGCTCTGCACATACAGGGTCTCGCCATCCACCAGCGGGGCGGCGTAGAGACCACTGCTATCGAGCTGCTGCATCGCCTTGATGGTACCGTCGGTACGATCAAGCCAATACAGGTATCCTTCCACATCACCCACCACCACATAGTCACCGAAGATGACAGGTGCAGTGACAGTACGATTTTCCAGCTGGGTGTTGGACCACAGCTCCAGACCGTTGCGACGGTCGATGGCAAACAGATGGCTGCGGCTGTCGGTCAGCACGATGGCATTACCGGTCATCGCCAGATCGCGATAGCCGGAATACTTGCGCTTCCACACTTCATCGCCGGTCATCAGTTTGCGCGCCATCAGCTGACCGTTGTAGGCGATGGCATAGAGCTCATCACCGGCAATCAGCGGGCTGGCATCGACGTCAACCATGCGGTCCAGCTCGGTGGCACCGCGCGGATCAGCCACCTTGGACTGGCGCACCGGCTGGCCGTTGCTCAGCAGGGCGATGCCCACCTTGCCATCGGCACGACCGTAAATCACGGCGCCGTTGGTGATCACCGGTGCACCGGCACTGCGCAGGGTCAGCGGCGGCTGCTCTTCGGAGAGCGACCACTGCATCTTGCCTTCATCAGTGTCGAGGGCGATCAGGCGACCGGAGGTGGTCAACACCACCACGCGGCCATCTTCCACTGCGGGGCTTGCCACCACTTCGCCGGGCACATTGGTCTGCCACAGCACTTCGCCATTCTCTTCGTTCAGGGCGTAGACCACCCCGTTCTCGGAGCCGAGGAACAGCTTGCCGTAACGGGAAACCAGGCCGCCGGAGAGGCGGGCGCTGCGCTTGTCGGCGTTGACCGGCAGGTCGGCCAGATCGACGGTCCAGAGGCGATCACCACTGGCACGGTCAAAGGCGCTGACATCGCCGTCGCGGGCCGCCGCGTAGATGCGATCCTCTTCCACCACCGGCTTGAGCTGGGAGTAGAAGTCACCGATGCCATCACCCACATTAGATGACCATGCGGTGTCGGCTGTGAAGGCAGATTCAACCTTGGGCAGCGGCGCCATCGGGTTGAGATCCTCTTCGGAACTGAACAGGGAGCACCCCTGCAGAGCGAAGGAGACCGCAGCCCCCAGCGCCACCATCTTGAATAGATTACGCATCCGGTGCCTCACCAGTCGCAACGGCCGGCAGGGCCAGATCGTCCATTTTCAGCTTGAGCTCGGCGCTACCCTGCAGGCCGCCGGCATCCGCCGCCGCCTGATAGGCATCACGAGCCTCTTCGGTCTTGCCCTGCTTTTGCAGCACATCACCACGGGCTTCGGCTACCTGCGCCTTGAAGGCCTCATTCTGGATGGTCGCCAGCTTGGCCAGTGCTTCATCTGCCTTGCCCTGATCATTCAGCACACGGGCCAGACGCAGCGCCGCGATGGGACGAATGCTCTCGTCACCCGTGGTCGCCACCAGCTCCAGCTGCTCGGCAGCCAGATCCAGCTTGCCCGCCTTGACGGCAGCGGCAGCCAGTTGCAACGCGGCCAGTTCACCGTAGGAGTCACCCTTGTTGGCGGTGACAAACTGCAGTGCCTGCTCGAAACCGGCGGCATCGCCCTTGGCCAGCTGCTCAATCACCTGGTTGTAAGAGTGGGAGGAGGCCTCCATGGTCTCTTGCTGGTGCTGGTTGTAATAGCGCCAGCCAAACAGACCGACCAGACCGATCACGGTCCCGGCAATCACCGAGGTTCCGTTCTCTTTCCACCACTCCTTGATAACCTCAACCTGTTGTTCTTCGGTGGTATAGACTTCCACAGCTTACTCTCCTTTGGCTGCCAGCAGGGCAATGGCGGCGTCAACCTTGACGGTCTGTTGCTCGGCCTGACCACGCAGATATTTGATAGTGATCTCCCCGTTTTGCACCTCGGTCTCACCAAGGATCAGGGCGATTGCCGCGCCGCTCTTGTCGGCGCGTTTGAGTTGTTTCTTGAAGTTGCCACCACCGCAGTGGCTCATCAGGCGCAGGTCCGGCAGGGCATCGCGCAGACGCTCGGCCAGCTGGAAGCCAGCCTGTTCGGTCCCCTCGCCCACCATCGCCAGATAAACATCCACCGCCGGGCGGATATCGGCGTTGAGCTCGAGGGTTTCCAGCATCAGCACCAGACGCTCCATGCCCATGGCAAAGCCCACGGCCGGGGTCGGTTGACCGCCCAGCTGCTCTACCAGACCATCGTAGCGGCCACCGGCACAGACGGTGCCCTGGGCACCCAGACTGCTGGTGACCCACTCGAACACGGTCAGGTTGTAGTAGTCAAGACCACGCACCAGACGCTCGTTCACTTCGTATTTGATACCGGCAGACTCGAGCAGGCGCTTGAGCCCCTCGAAGTGGGCCAGGCTCTCTTCGCCCAGATGGTCGAACAGACGCGGGGCACCCACCAAAATGGCCTGCACCTTTTCATCCTTGGAGTCGAGTACCCGCAGCGGGTTGCTGTACATGCGGCGCTGGCTCTCTTCGTCCAGCTGATCCTTGTACTGCTCCAGATAGGCCACCAGCGCATCGCGGTAAGCGGCACGCTCGGCGCTCTGGCCCAGGGTGTTGAGCTGCAGGGTGACATGCTCGCTGATGCCAAACAGACGCCACAGGCGGTGGGTCAGCATGATCAGCTCGGCGTCAATGTCCGGCCCGTTGATGCCAAACAGCTCGACACCGAACTGATGGAACTGGCGGTAACGGCCCTTCTGGGGACGCTCGTGACGGAACATGGGGCCCATGTACCACATCCGGCGTTCCTGGTTATAGAGCAGACCGTGCTCGATACCGGCACGGACGCAGCTGGCGGTCCCTTCCGGACGCAGACTCAGGCTGTCGCCGTTACGGTCTTCAAAGGTGTACATCTCTTTTTCGACCACGTCGGTCACTTCACCGATGGCGCGCTTGAACAGATGAGTCTGCTCGACAATCGGCATGCGCACTTCGCTGTAGCCATAGCTGGCAACGACCTGGCGCAGGATCTGTTCAACCTTCTGCCATACCGGGCTCTGCTCCGGCAGGCAATCATTCATACCGCGAATAGCTTGGATCTGTTTTGCCACGTTGATACTCGAGAAAAAGAGGTAAAATTTGGCCGCATTATAGGGATTTTCCCCCCCAAGGTAAAATCAGGGAATCCGGATGCGGGATTTAAAATCAGTCACCTGGAAAAAGGGCCACCCAATGTGGCCCTGTTTCGCTCACTCCTTGTCCATCGGGATCCGGTTGGCGGGATCCAGCATGGCGGCGCGGGCGCGAATGCGGCGCTCCAGAGTTGGAATGAGATCCTTGTTGTCGAGCCGATCGACCCGCTGGCCCCCCTCATAGAAGGCACTCTTATTGGCGGCACCCGCCAGACCAAGGTCGGAGACCAGCGCTTCACCCGGGCCGTTCACCACACAGCCGATGATGGAAACATCCATCGGTGTGATGATGTCTTCGAGCCGCTCTTCCAGTGCATTGACGGTAGCGATCACATCGAACTCCTGCCGTGAGCAGGATGGGCAAGCGATAAAGTTGATGCCACGGGAGCGAATACGGAGGGATTTGAGGATATCGAAACCGACCTTCACCTCCTCCACAGGATCCGCCGCCAGCGAGATACGCAGGGTATCGCCGATGCCGTCGGTAAGCAGCATACCCAGACCGATGGCAGACTTCACCGCACCGGCACGGAAACCGCCCGCTTCGGTGATGCCAAGGTGCAGCGGCTGTTCAATCTGCTTGGCCAGCAGGCGATAGGCACCGACTGCCAGGAACACATCGGAAGCCTTGACGCTCACCTTGAAATCCTGGAAATCGAGGCGATCGAGATAGTCCACGTGACGCATGGCGGACTCTACCAGCGCTTCTGGGGTCGGCTCGCCGTACTTCTCCTGGATATCTTTCTCCAGCGACCCGCCATTGACCCCGATACGGATCGGGATATTGAGGTCGCGCGCGCAATCGACCACCGAGCGCACCCGCTGCTCATTGCCGATGTTGCCCGGGTTGATACGCAGGCAGTCGGCACCGTACTCGGCCACTTTCAGGGCGATGCGATAGTCGAAGTGGATATCGGCAACGATGGGGATGCGGGTCTGCTGCTTGATCAGCCGGAAGGCTTCCGCCGCTTCCATGGTGGGCACGGAGACACGGACGATATCGGCGCCGACCCGCTCGATCCGCTGGATCTGCTCGATGGTGGCGGCGACATCTGTGGTCTTGGTGTTGGTCATGGTCTGCACGGTAATGGGGGCATCGCCCCCAACCGGTACATTACCAACCATGATCTGTCTGGATTTACGACGAATGATGGGTGATTCGTGAGAAGACATGGGAAACAGATTACTCCTGCGGCAGTGAGAAGCGGGCTGTACGACCGTTGTTGTAACGGCTCATATCAAACGACTGACCCTTGTAGTCAAGCTTGACGGCCATGGGCGCGCCAATGATGAACTTCAGGGGCTCGGCGCCTTCCAGCACCAGCTCGTCGTTGGCCTTCTTCAGACCACTGAACAGGGTCTTGCCGTTGGCATCCTTCACATCCAGCCAGCAATCGGCGGTGAAGCTCATCTTCAGTTGCGGCGCAGTCGCCGGATCAACGACAGCCTCTTCAGATTCGGTGCCATTGGCGCCGGATACCGCAGCATCGGTCGCAGTGCCGACAGCCGCGCTGACATCGGTCGGGGCAACAGCCGCAGAAGCAGGCGCCAGGGTAGCAGTCGCATCGGAGACCACCGCGGGGGCAGTCACGTCAGTGGCGGCAGGTGCGATGGCAGCGCCTTCCACCGGGGCGGTGTTGATCGCATCGGGCTGCGTGATAGCCGGTTCAGCCGGAGTCGAACCGGTTGCACTCATCTCGGTGGCTGCCAGGGCTTCATCACCGGCGGAGCGGCGTGAAGTACTCTGCCACCACCAGGCGACCGAGAGCGCAATCAACACCAGAATAACCAGCCAGGTGACTACCTTGAGCCGATTGTCGTTGGCTTGCTGGCGAGAGCGACGGGAGAAGCTCTGCATGTCGATATTGTCGGGAGGAGTCAGACCCAGCTTGTCGTAAGCGGCCAGAATGGTCTCTTCCGGGATCCCGACCAACTTGGCATAGGTACGCAGATAGCCCCGAATAAAGGTATGGGACGTATGTTTGTCGTAGGTATCCGATTCGATGGCGGCGATCAGGGTCAGACGAAGGTGAATGCGGGACGCAACCTGTTCTCGTGTCCAGCCAAGCTGTTCACGGGCATTGCGCAGCAGCTGGCCTGGACCTGCTGCCTGGGAATCGTCTTGTTGGAAATCGTGTGGCTGTTCAATAGTCATTGGCTAAATAACGCTTGGCTTGTTGCGAAGTGGGATATTGCCTTACCAGCTCAGTCCCGAATTGGTGAAGTAATGCCGGCTTGTCCATTGCCTGTGCCAATCTGAGTCTCAACCAGAGACTCTCCTCATTCTCGTCTGACACATCGGCAAAACGGGCGAGGTAGGACTGCACATCAGGCAGCTTGCCATCTTTCATGGAAAGCTCGGCCAAGTCCAGCAATAACCTTGGATTGCCCGGATTATACCCCAAGGCCAGGAGATAGTACTCGGTTGCTTTATCATTTCTGCGATTTTGCAGGGCACAAAGTGCCGCATTTTCATAGGTATCGGCAATCTTCACATAGCCTGGTTGAATAACAGCCTGGTTGAATGCCTTGTCTGCCTCATCATAACGGCCACGATCACAGAGGAAGGCGCCATAGTTGTTCATTGCGTCAGCATTGGACGGATCCATGACAAGGGCGTTCTTGTAATGCTCTTCAGCCGCCTTGAAATCCCCCACCCTCTGGTAGAAGTAGGCAAAACCGATCTGCACCTGAGGATTGGAGGGGTCATACTGGAGGGCGCGATCAAGATTGAACTTGGCCTGCTCGGCATTGCCCTGACGCAGGTACTGGATACCCAGGTCGAGGCGGGTTTGGGCAGCCGCCTTGAGGTCAGGACCCACTTCACGCTGGGTCGAGTTCTGGCCAGCGTAAGTGGTCTCGGTCACACAGCCTGGCAGCGCGCAGAGCGCTGCCACTACGATCAATGTACGTGTATCCATTCCCTGTCTATACAATGGCTTAGCATTTAAACCATTTTGACGGAAATCCCATCCTGTTGCATCCGATTTTTGATAGTTCGCTTGGTACGGTCAATCACGTCACCCACCAGCTGACCACAGGCGGCATCAATGTCATCACCACGGGTCTTGCGGACAATCACGGTGAAACCGTACTCCATCAGCACCTTGGAGAAGCGATCGATACGGCTATTGCTCGGCTTGCCATAAGGGTTGCCCGGGAAGGGGTTGAACGGGATCAGGTTGATCTTGCTCGGGGTATCCTTGAGCGCCTTGGCCAGCTCGTGAGCATGCTGCATATCGTCATTGATATGATCGAGCAGCACATATTCGACGGTCACCCGACCACCGTTGGCATTGGATTTGGCCAGGTAACGACGGACACCGGCGAGGAACTCCTCGATGTTGTACTTGTCGTTAATCGGCATGATCTCTGAACGCAACTTGTCGTTCGGGGCGTGCAGGGAGATAGCCAGCGCCACGTCGATCTGGTCACCCAGCTTGTCCAGCGCAGGTACCACGCCAGAGGTGGAGATGGTCACCCGGCGCTTGGAGATGCCAAAGCCGTAGTCATCCATCATCAGACGCATGGCGGGCACCACGTTGGCGAGGTTGAGCAGCGGCTCGCCCATCCCCATCATCACCACGTTGGTGATGGGACGCTTGCCACCGACCACGCGGGCCGCACGCCACACCTGACCGATGATCTCGGAGACTTTCAGATTGCGGTTGAAGCCTTGTTGAGCCGTGGAGCAGAACTTGCACTCCAGCGCACAGCCAACTTGAGAGGAGACGCAGAGGGTCGCGCGGTCATCTTCCGGGATGTAGACGGTCTCTACCTCCTGATCGCCCACCTGCAGAGCCCACTTGATGGTGCCATCCGCGGAGCGCTGCTCGCGGCTGATCTCGGGCGCCTTGATCTCGGCGATCGCCTTGAGGCGCTCTTTGAGCACCTTGTTGACGTTGGTCATCTGATCGAAATCATCACACCCAAAGTGATAGATCCACTTCATGACCTGATCTGCCCGGAATGGCTTCTCGCCCAGTTCGACGAAAAAGGCACGCATGGCATCCCGATCAAGATCCAGCAGGTTGATTTTTGTTTCGCTCATCAATGGCCTCAGTTCAAACACTTCATCAATTATTGGCTGACGACGTCAGGGGGCGGCATTGTACAAATAATGGGTCTGGCTTTCCACCTGGAGAATAGAGGGATATTGCGTAAACAGCGAAAACAACAAAGGGAGCCGAGGCTCCCTTGGGTCATCATCCACAAAAATCAGCCGCGCGGGCAGATCTCGTTGTCAGAGAAGAAGTAGGCAATTTCGCGGGCAGCGGATGCAGGTGCATCGGAGCCATGCACTGCGTTGCGATCGATGCTCTCGGCATAACAGGCACGCAAGGTACCAGCCAGCGCCTCTTTCGGGTTGGTAGCGCCCATGATCTCGCGATTGCGACGGATGGCGTCTTCCCCTTCCAGCACCTGCACCATGACAGGGCCAGAGGTCATGAAGCTGACCAGATTGTCATAAAAAGGCTTGCCCTGATGCTCGGCATAGAAACCGGCAGCCTGTTCACTGCTCATGTGAAGCATTTTGGATGCCACCACTTTCAAGCCTGCACTTTCGAAACGGCTATAGATGGCACCGATCAGGTTCTTGCTGACAGCATCCGGTTTGACGATAGAGAAGGTACGTTCGATGGCCATTGATATCTTTCCTTAACTACAGAGTTTTATTGTTAGAATCCATGTTCGCTGGCGATTATACGTAAACAAAAACCGGAAAAACACACAAACAAGCAACTTTTTATTAAACATCACTCCCTTGCAATCAACATCCACACTCATCTTGACCGAGCAGAGCCGGAAAATATGTGCGCTTGCGCACGATAGTTACCTTAAGCCGCCAAAACCCCATCTTTTGTTCACAATTCGAACAGCATGAAAAAGGCACCCGAAGGTGCCTTGTCTCGCCTATTTGGCTTCCGCCAGCAAGGCCCGCGCTATGGTGCGCATCCCCAGGGTATTGGCCCCCGGCGCCCAGAGGGCATCGCCGTTGTCACTGAAGCAGGCGGCCAGATCGATATGCAACCAGCCCATCCCTTCGTTGGCAACGAAACGGGAGAGGAAACCCGCCGCGTTGGAGGCGCCACCCGGCCCGCCCCCCTTCACCGGACGGCTGTTGGCCGTGTCGGCGTAATGGGAGGGGCACTGCTGGCGGTGCCAGGGCTCCAGCGGCAGCGGCCAGGCTGGCTCATGCTCGGCATCGGCATAGGTCATGGCCCGGCTTACCAGCCCTTTATCGAGGCCAAACAGGGCATTGTAGCGCGCACCCAGCGCCATCACGGCTGCGCCGGTCAGGGTCGCGGCATCGATGATCAGCGATGCACCGGACTCGCTCGCCAGTTGCAGGCCGTCGGCCAGCACCAGCCGTCCCTCGGCATCGGTATTCACAATCTCGACCGTGGTGCCGTTCTTGTAGGTGAGGATGTCGCCCAGCTTGTAGGCGTGGCCGGAGACCAGGTTCTCGGCGCAGCAGAGGATCAGCTTCACCCGCTTGTCGAGCCCGCGCAGCATGGCCAGCGCCAGCGCACCGGTGACAATCGCCGCACCACCCATGTCGCACTTCATGGTGAGCATCCCCTCGGAGCTCTTCATGGAGTAGCCGCCGGAGTCAAAGGTGATCCCCTTGCCCACCAGCGCTGCCGCTACCGGCGCCTTGGGGTCACGCCCCGGGTTGAAGTCGAGCTCCAGCAATACCGGTTCGCGCGCACTGCCGCGGCCCACCTGATAGAGGCCGACCCAGCCCGCCTGTTGCAGCGCTTCGCCTTTCAAAATGCGATGACTCACCTTGTCCGGCGCCAGCTCGGTAATAAAGGAGGCCGCTTCCACCGCCAGCTCCAGCGGGCCCAACTGCTCCGGGGTGGCATTGGTCATCTCGCGCACCCAGCGGCCGCAGAGCCAACGCGCTTCCAGCTCCTCTCTGTCCTCTTCCGAGGACATGGCCCACTGCAGTTGCACCTCCGCCTTGGGGGTTTGCAGCCCTTGGGCAAAAGCCCACTGCTGTTCACGCTCCCAGTGACCAGCTAGGGTCACTTTCTGGATCCCCTGCTGGCAGAGGCGACGGGCCGCCTGCTGGATATCGAGCAGCGGATTGGCCGTCACCAGATGGATCACCATGCCGTCGGCGCGGTGAGAGAGCAGCGCCCCCTCCCCCCACTCGGCCGGTGCAAATTCACGACTTAACCAGACATTCATGCGGTCACCTCCTGCAGCCAGCGGGCGATGGTGCGCAGACCGTGCCCCTTGGCGCCGGTCGCCCAGAGATCGTTGCCCGATTTCTGATAAGAAGCCGCCAGATCCAGGTGCACCCAGCCCTTGCCCTCATCGCGCACGAAGCGGGAGAGAAACGCAGCAGCCGTGGTGGCACCGGCCGTGCCTTCTGCCGAGGCGACGTTGCCCAGATCGGCAAAGGCCGAGGTGAGCTGGCTGGCATGCCAGGGCTCCAGCGGCAGCGCCCACGCCTGCTCGTTTTCCACCTTGGCGGCGGCCAGCGCACGCTGCTGTTCGGTCTCATCGAGGGCAAACACCGCATTATAATCGCGTCCCAGCGCCATCTTGGCGGCGCCGGTCAGGGTGGCTGCGTCAAGGATATAAGCTGCACCGCTGTCGGAAGCCGCCATCAGGCCATCGGCCAGCACCAGACGACCTTCCGCATCGGTGTTCTGGATCTCGACCGAAACCCCGTTCTTGTAAGTGAGGATGTCGCCCAGCTTGAAGGCGTGGCCGGAGACCAGGTTCTCGGCGCAGCAGAGAATGAGCTTCACCCGCTGGTTCAGACCGCGGCTGATAGCCAGCGCCAGCGCGCCGGTCACCATGGCGGCACCGCCCATATCGGACTTCATCGGCAGCATGTTGTCAGAGGACTTCATGGAGTAGCCACCGGAATCGAAAGTGATCCCCTTGCCCACCAGCGCCGCCACCACGGGCGCATTGCGATCACCGGTCGGGTTGTAGTCAAGCTCCAGCAGCACAGGCTCGCGCTCGCTGCCACGGCCAACCGACCAGATCCCGATATGGCCGGACTCGCGCAGCGCTTCACCGGCGGTGATACGGGCAATAACCTGATCCCCGGCGATACCACGAATGAGCAACAGGGCCGATTCCGCCAGACTCATGGGGTAGATCTCTTCCGGACAGCCATTGGTGATGTCACGTACCCAGCGAGCCGCCTTGAGCAGCGCATCCAGTTCACGGGCTTCCGCGTCGCTCTGCTGGCCGAAATCCAGTTCACGCGCACCCTTGGCGGCGTAGAACCCCTGGGCGAACGCGTAGCGACGCTCCAGATCCCACCCCTCACCGGCCAGCGTCACCCGCTTGATCCCGCTCGATTCGAGGCGACGGGCGGCGCGCTGAACGGTGCGCAGAATATCCTTCTCCTGACCGGCGGTACCAAGATGGATCAGAGCCTCGTCGCCATTGAAACTGAGCTGGGCGCCCTCGCCCCAACAGGCGGCCGCAGCCTGGGTGGATAACGCTACCTTCATCATGTCAGCCATCGTGTTTGCTTCCTTTTTACTGGCACTATGTATAAGCACTCTTTATGGGAAAGAGCTTATTGGCAAAGAGAGAATAACGAATACAAAAAAGGCCGTGCCCCCGAGGGTCACGGCCTTCCACCATATCACTGAAGCACCACAGGATGCTGCACGTGCAATTCACTCATGTGTAATTAATGGCGTTCAGAGGCAAGGTTCAGGGTGTACTTGGGCAATTCCACCACCAGATCCTCGTCCGCCAGTTTTGCCTGGCAGCTGAGGCGCGATTCCGGCTCTAACCCCCACGCCTTGTCCAGCATGTCGTCTTCCAGCTCGTCACTTGGCTCGAGCGAGTCAAAGCCCTCGCGCACCACGCAGTGGCAGGTGGTGCAGGCACAGGATTTCTCGCAGGCGTGCTCGATTTCGATACCGTTGCGCAGCGCCACATCCAGAATGGTCTCGCCGCTTTGCCCCTCGAGGGCGGCGCCATCCGGACAGAGTACGGGATGAGGAAGAATGATCAGTTTTGGCATATTACACCTTGTTGACGTTTTGTCCGGTCAGCACCTTGCGGATGGAGGCGTCCATCCGGCGGGCTGCAAACTCGCCACTGACAGCATCGGCTGCCTCAATGGCTTCTTTGATTTGATGGGTTGCGCCGCTGTTGCGCATGGTCAGCAGA
This sequence comes from Aeromonas sp. 604443, assembly GCF_049170315.1. Taxonomy (NCBI): domain Bacteria; kingdom Pseudomonadati; phylum Pseudomonadota; class Gammaproteobacteria; order Aeromonadales; family Aeromonadaceae; genus Aeromonas; species Aeromonas sp. 604443. The sequence continues at coordinate 127,034 of NZ_JAAKMI010000001.1, read as the reverse complement.
TGGGCGATGGCGGCATCAATCTCGGCACGCTCGGCAGCATTGAGCAGGGCATCGCCATCGGCGGCCAGCGCCGCATTGAGACTCTCGACCACCCGGTCGGCTTCAACCTGCTGCTCGGCCAGCATGCGGGCATCCATATCCTGCTGGGCGTTCTCGATGGAGGCGCTCAGCATGTTGAGGATATCCTGCTCCGCCAGCCCGTAAGAGGGCTTGACCTGGATCTCGGCCTGCACGCCGGAGGATTTCTCCATGGCGCTGACCGAGAGCAGACCATCCGCATCCACCTGGAAGGTGACGCGAATATGGGCGGCGCCGGCTGCCATCGGCGGAATGCCGGTCAGGGTAAAGCGGGCCAGGGAGCGGCAATCGGCCACCAACTCGCGTTCACCCTGTACCACGTGAATGGCCATGGCGGTCTGACCATCCTTGAAGGTGGTGAACTCCTGGGCGCGAGCCACCGGAATGGTGGTGTTGCGCGGGATCACCTTCTCGGCGAGGCCACCCATGGTCTCCAGACCCAGCGACAAGGGGATAACGTCCAGCAACAGCATCTCGGCATCGGGCTTGTTGCCCACCAGAATATCGGCCTGGATGGCGGCGCCAATGGCGACCACCTTGTCCGGATCGATGCTGGTCAGCGGCGCACGCTGGAAGAAATCGCCCACCAGTTCACGCACCAGCGGCACCCGGGTGGAACCACCGACCATCACCACTTCCAGCACTTCCACCTGCTCGAGACCGGCATCGCGCAGGGCGCGGCGACAAGCCAGCAAGGTCCGTTTCACCAGCGGGGTGATGAGTTCATCAAACTGGCTGCGGCTCACTGAGCCCTGCCAGCCCGCAAAGGTGCACGCCACCTGCTCGGCATCGGTCAGGCCGTGTTTGACGGCCGCGGCCACATCCAGCAGCTCGCGCTGCAGATGGGCATCCAGCTCGCCGGAGAGGCCCGCCTGCTCCTTGATCCAGTCCGCCAGCAGGTGATCAAAATCATCACCGCCGAGGGCCGAATCGCCGCCGGTCGCCATCACTTCAAACACACCGCGGTGCAGACGCAGGATGGATATATCGAAGGTACCGCCCCCCAGATCGTAAACCGCGATCACCCCTTCCTGACCGGAGTCAAGGCCATAGGCAATCGCGGCCGCAGTCGGCTCGTTGAGCAGACGCAGTACGTGCAGACCGGCCAGACGGGCCGCATCCTTGGTCCCCTGACGCTGGGCATCATCGAAATAGGCGGGCACGGTAATGACCACGCCATCGAGATCGCCCCCGAGAGTCTGGGCGCCACGCTCGGCCAGCTTTTTGAGGATTTCGGCCGAGACCTGCACCGGATTGACCAGCCCCTGACGGGTTTGCAGTTGCGGCATGCCATTGTCGGCGGCAACAAACTGGTAAGGCTGCTGGCGAGTATCAATATCGGCCAGCGCCTTGCCCATCATCCGTTTGACCGAGACGATGGTGTTGTGAGGATCGAGCGCCGCTTCGCGCTTGGCATCAATCCCGACTCGAATGGCGTCGCTTTGATAGTGCACCACTGACGGGAGCAGGTCGCGCCCTTGCTCATCGCAAAGGGTATCGGCGTGACCACTGCGAACCGCAGCGACGAGAGAGTTGGTGGTGCCGAGATCGATCCCGACGGCACGTTTGTGCTGATGAGGAACAGCGCTCTGGCCGGGTTCGGCGATTTGCAGTAATGCCATGGGTAATGAAACTTCCAGCGTTAAAGGATCAAGACTCGAGAAGCGAGTCTTCGAATCGTTCCAGCTCTTCGAGGAGCTTGTCGACAAACTTGAGTTTGCGAACGCAATCAGCGGCAACGAGATCTCTGCCGGCGGCAAGAGACTCGGTCAGCTGCTGCATCAACATCTGGTGATCATGCCTGATCTCGCTGCGAAAATCCTTGATGGCGCGCTCAGGGTCTGCGTCATCTTTCAGATCGGCCAGACGCTCGCGCCACTCCAGCTGCTGCATCAGAAACGCGGTATCTTGCAGAGTCTGCTGTTCACCACGGATATCGGTGCCACGCAGGGAGAGCAGATATTCGGCACGGCGCAGCGGCGCCTTGAGGGTGGTGAATGCTTCGTTGATCTGGGCGGCACGTTGCACCGCAGCCAGCTGCTCCCGTTCGGGGGCGGTGGCAAAACGATCAGGATGGAATTGGGTTTGCAGCTGGCGGTAGGTATCAGCCAACTGACGGGTATCGAGCTCGAAGCCTTCAACCAGCCCAAACAGCTCGAAATGATTCATGCAAACCTCTTGGAAACGTTCGCCACAACCTCACTCGCCCCTGGCAAATGAGATGTGGTTGAACGGGTCATGGGCGACCCGCTCAACCACAGACGAAGGATCATTGACGTCAAACATCTCAGACACTGAAGCTTTCGCCGCAACCACACTCGCCTTTGGCGCATGAGAAGGTATTGTTGAACTACGCATATCTGACCCGTTCAACAACAGACGAAAGATCATTCACGTCAAACATCTCAGACACTGAAGCTTTCGCCACAACCACACTCGCCTTTGGCATTGGGATTGTTGAACTGGAAGCCCTCGTTGAGGCCCTCCTTGACGAAATCCAGCTCGGTGCCATCCAGATGGATCAGGCTCTTGGCATCAACAATAATCTTGACGCCCTGCTGCTCGAACACCTGATCCTCATCGGTCAGTTCATCAACGAACTCAAGCACGTAGGCAAGACCGGAGCAGCCTGTGGTTTTGACGCCGAGGCGCAGGCCAATGCCCTTGCCCCGGTTAGCCAGAAAAGAGGAAACCCGTGCCGCGGCGGCATCTGTCATGGTAATAGCCATACTGCTCTCCGGCGCTTAGAGACCTTTCTTCTGCTTGTAATCGGCGATGGCGGCCTTGATGGCGTCCTCAGCCAGAATGGAGCAGTGGATCTTCACCGGTGGCAGGGCCAACTCTTCAGCGATATCTGTGTTCTTGATGCCAGCCGCTTCGTCCAGGGTCTTGCCCTTGACCCATTCGGTCACCAGGGAGCTGGAGGCGATGGCGGAACCGCAGCCGTAGGTCTTGAACTTGGCATCTTCGATGATGCCTTCGTCGCTGATCTTCAGTTGCAGCTTCATCACGTCGCCACAGGCGGGCGCACCGACCATGCCGGTTGCAACGCTGGGATCATTCTTGTCGAAACCACCGACGTTGCGAGGATTCTCGTAGTGGTCGATTACTTTTTCACTGTAAGCCATATCTCACTCCTGCTAATTCTGTTGCTCACTAACCAAATAGATCAGTGATGAGCCCATTCGACCGTGTTCAGATCGACGCCGTCTTTGTACATCTCCCACAGAGGGGACATCTCACGCAGACGACCGATGGAGTCACGAATAAGCTTGACCGCGTAGTCAATCTCTTCCTCGGTGGTGAAGCGACCCATGCTGAAACGGATGGAGCTGTGTGCCAGCTCGTCGTTCAGACCCAGTGCGCGCAGCACATAGGAAGGTTCCAGGCTGGCGGAGGTACAGGCCGAACCGGAAGAGACTGCCAAATCTTTCAGCGCCATGATGAGGGATTCCCCTTCCACATAGGCAAAGCTGACGTTGAGGTTGCCCGGAACACGTTGCTCCAGATCGCCATTGATGTAGACGGCTTCAATGTCCTTGATGCCATTCCACAGACGCTGGCGCAGTGCCAAGATACGCTCGCCTTCACTCACCATCTCTTCTTTGGCGATGCGGAAAGCTTCGCCCATCCCGACGATCTGGTGGGTCGGCAGAGTACCGGAACGCATGCCGCGCTCGTGGCCGCCACCGTGCATCTGGGCTTCCAGACGAACGCGGGGTTTGCGGCGAACAAACAGTGCACCGATCCCTTTCGGACCGTACACCTTGTGCGCTGAGACGGAGAGCAGGTCCACTTTCAGTGCTTCCACATCTACCGGGATCTTGCCCACACTCTGAACGGCATCCACGTGCAGCAGGATCTTGCGGGAACGGCACAACTCGCCGATGGCGGCAATGTTCTGAACCACGCCGATTTCGTTGTTCACATGCATGATGCTGACCAGGATGGTGTCATCACGCATGGCATTCTCGATCATCTCGATAGTGAACAGGCCGTTGGGCATCGGCTCAAGATAGGTCACCTCGAACCCTTCACGCTCCAGCTGGCGACAGGTATCGAGCACCGCCTTGTGTTCGGTCTTGGAGGTGATGATGTGCTTGCCCTTGCTGGCATAGAAGTGGGCAACACCCTTGATGGCCAGGTTATTGGATTCGGTAGCACCGGAAGTGAAGACGATCTCGCGGGGATCGGCACCGATCAGATCTGCCACTTGATTACGGGCCAGATCCACCGCCTCTTCGGCTTGCCAGCCAAAGCGGTGAGAACGGGAAGCCGGATTGCCGAACAGGCCATCCATGGTGAGACACTGCATCATTTTTTCTGCGACACGCGGGTCCACCGGACAGGTTGCCGAATAATCAAGGTAAATAGGCAGTTTCATGTTTTTCTCCGTCACAGTCCGGGTCATACAGAGTCCCGCTGTGGAAAGCACGTTTATAGTTGGACTTTCAAGCTCACATCGCCGTGTTCTGCCCGATCAACCAGGGACAACACGGTCTTCATTTGTTCATCTTGCTTGCCGGCAATCCGGCGCACATCGGCCTGGCGTACCAGCTCAGCCAGCGTGATATCCCCGAGGAAGCTGGAGATCCGCTCACTCAAATCACGCCACAGGGAGTGAGTCAGGCACTGGGTACCGCCGTGGCAACCGCCCTTGCCGAGACACTTGGTGGCATCGACCGACTCATCGACCGCGGTGATCACCTGACCAACCGAAATCTCGCCTGGGGCCAACCCGAGGCGATAACCACCACCCGGGCCACGCACGCTGCTCACCAGACCATGTTTGCGCAGGCGGGCAAAGAGCTGCTCGAGATAGGACAACGAGATGCCCTGGCGCTCGGAAATATCGGCAAGGGGGACGGGCCCCTGCTCTGCATGCAGCGCCACGTCGAGCATGGCGGTTACAGCGTAACGTCCTTTTGAAGTCAGTCTCATGTGCCTTACCGTCTTGCGAAGCAATTTAATGGGGCACATGGTCACATACCCGACCAAATCAGTCAAGTATATGGTTGAGTAAATCAGTCGGATTAATCCGGTACGCGCGCTTTCTGCACCGAGGTCAGAATACCGCGCAGAATGTTGAGCTCAGCCGCTTCCGGCCGAGCCCGATTGAACAGGCGACGCAGCTTGCTCATCACATGACCCGGATGGTCATCGGCAATAAAACCGGTCTTCATCAGGGTTTGTTCCAGGTGCTGATAAAACCCTTCCAGCTGGGCGGTACTCGGATAGGCCATCTCCTCTTCAGGCTCGGCGGCCTGCCCCAGCAGCCAGCGCATCCGCACTTCGTAACAGAGGGTCTGCACCGCCATGGCCAGATTGAGAGAGCTGTAATCAGGATTGGCCGGAATGGCCACGTGGTAGTGGCACTTTTGCAATTCGTCGTTGGTGAGACCGGTGCGCTCACGACCAAACACCAACGCAACCGGGTGCTGCATCCCCTCAACCACCGACTTTTCGCCGGCCTCACGGGGATCGAGCATGGGCCAGCTCAGGGTTCGCGAGCGGGCGCTGGTGCCAATCACCAGACCACAATCGGCAATTGCGTCGTCCAGCGTCGGGACGATACGGGCATTGGCAAGCACATCGCTGGCACCAGCCGCCAGGGCGAAGGCATTGTCATCCGGCAAGGCTTGCGGATCAACCAATACCAGCTGAGTCAAACCCATGGTCTTCATGGCTCGTGCCGCAGACCCCATGTTGCCGGTATGAGAGGTGTTTACCAAAACGATACGAATCTGATCCAACATGCCCAGTCAATCTTCAGTCAAAAATGGCGCGCAATTGTAACATAAGAGAACACAATGTTGGCACCGTAAAAGCCGAGCCATTTCAGAACAAAACTACCCGTTTGTATAACAAACCAGCATGAGGGAAGTGAGAGGGGGGGACTAAACTTGATGGATATCCGATAAACGGCACAGGAGACACCACGCCATGCTTCCTCCCTTTATCTATGAGAGATTGCCCAGCCTCTACCTGCTGGCAGCCATTGCCATTATTACGTTGAGTGAACAGCCCCTGCTCTGGTTTGCAGGCGCCTTGCTGTTTATCGCCGGAGCGGTGACCTGGATGATGCGCTCCAGCTACCGACGTACCGATCTGATTATCTTTCCGAGCAAACGCTGGCTACAGCCGGAGTGGCTGTATGAAGCGCAACCCTTTATCTGGCTGGCTGCGGGGCTGGCCATGTCACAGCTGCCCGCCCCTGCGGCACTCATCGCCTTGGTACCCTGTCTGTGGGCCTGTCGTTGCCTCTGGGCACGGCACCATTATCGTCGCCATGCCCATGGGGTGATTGTCCACTTAAGACGGGATCCCGCCCGGCGCCGTCTGCACCGGAGCCTGCGCTGACTCGGTGCGGGCGCGTTCGATAAACGTCGCCAGATCCATCAGGGGATACTTCATCAGGCTTGGCAAGCCATCGAGATCCAGACTGTCCATCAGGTTTTTCACCTCAAGGCCCAGTTCGGTATCCCCTTCTATCTTCAACTTGCGCTGGAAGAAGAGCGAATCCGGATCCTCTTTGCGACCGGCAATCAGGATCAGGTCGTTGGCGGTACCGCTGAAGCAGACATCGGCCTTGTCACACTCGCGAGCTACCACCAGCTGGCCATTCTGCTCACTGATAAACCAGCACAGCTCCAGATCAGAGACTTCGACTTTCAGCCACTTGTCTGCCAGAAACTCGAAATCACCATCTTCGATAGCCTCTTTGAAAACCCGGGCCAGCAAACTCTCCATCAGCTGCTTTTGCAGATTGAAGGGAACCAGCTTGAGGGGATGGCGCAAGAAGCGCGGAGCCTGTTCGACCAGGCGGCGTTGCAGTTGTTGAAACACGATAGACTCCCTTTTTTGCGCATTCAAACACAGGGAGAGTGGCAAGATCCTGTTGGAAATCAAACTTGTGCAGGGTTACCTCAAGAAGGGTAAAGCCACATAAAGCTGCCTCAGGTCAAAAAGCGGGAGTGCATGGCTGCATACAATCAGGGCTCGTTTGCCCTTCATATGCACTCTCGGAGCGTACCAATGGAATTACTCTGTCCGGCAGGCAGTTTGCCGGCACTGAAAACCGCCGTGGATAACGGGGCCGATGCCGTTTATATCGGTTTCAAGGATGACACCAATGCACGCCACTTTGCCGGTCTCAACTTTACCGACAGCAAACTGGAGAAGGCGGTAGATTATGTGCATCAACATGGTCGCAAGCTGCATATTGCCATCAATACCTTTGCCCATCCCGGGGCCGATACTCGATGGAAACAGGCGGTTGATCGCGGGGTGGCCCTCGGCGCCGATGCGTTAATCATCGCCGATCTCGCCGTGCTGGAATATGCCAGCCGCCACTACCCCAAGATGGAACTCCATGTCTCGGTGCAGGCCAGCGCCACCAATGCCGCCGCCATTCGCTTCTATCAGCAGCAATTCAATGTCACACGGGTGGTGCTGCCCCGGGTGCTCTCCATGCATCAGGTCAAGCAGCTGGCCCGCGAGACCGATGTTGGCCTTGAGGTATTCGCCTTTGGCAGCCTCTGCATCATGGCCGAGGGGCGCTGCTATCTCTCTTCCTACATGACTGGCGAGAGCCCCAACACCGTCGGCGCCTGCTCACCGGCCAAGTTCGTCCGTTGGGAAGAGACCCCGAATGGCCTCGAGTCGCGACTCAACGAAGTGCTGATCGACCGCTATGGCCCGGGCGAAAATGCTGGTTACCCGACCCTGTGCAAGGGGCGTTTCGACGTGGATGGCCAGACCTACCACGCGCTGGAAGAGCCCACCAGTCTCAACACTCTGGGTCTCTTGCCCGAGCTGTTCAAGACCGGGATCCAGTCGGTCAAGATTGAAGGGCGCCAACGCAGCCCTGCTTATGTGGAGCAAGTGACCCGAGTGTGGCGTGCAGCCATCGATACCTATCAGGCCAATCCCGAAGCCTATCAGGTCAAAGCTGAGTGGGATGCCCAGCTCGCACGCGTCTCCGAAGGTAGCCAGACTACCCTCGGCGCCTACCATCGTCAGTGGCAATAAGGAGTCCACCCATGCAATTTTCTCTCGGGCCCCTGCTCTTCTACTGGCCCAAGGCCGATACCGAAGCCTTTTACCATGCCGCCGCCGACAGTCAGGCCGACATCATCTATCTGGGGGAGACCGTTTGCAGCAAGCGGCGCGAACTCAAAGTCGATGACTGGATTGCACTGGCCCGTCAGGTGGCCAACTCCGGCAAGCAGGTGGTGCTCTCGACCCTCGCCCTTATCTCCGCCCCTTCCGAGCTCAAGGAGGTGAAGCGGCTGGTCGACAATGGCGATCTTATGGTCGAAGCCAACGATCTAGGTACGGTGCAACTCGCCAGGGAGGCAGGGATCCCCTTCGTCTGTGGTCCCGCCATCAACGCCTATAACGCCGATGTGCTGCGCATGTTGCTCAAACAGGGGATGAAACGCTGGGTCATGCCGGTGGAGCTCTCCCGTGACTGGCTGATCCAGCTCAATCAGGATCTGGGTCCCCTGCGCGACCAATTTGAGGTGGAGGTGTTTGCCTACGGCCATCTGCCGCTCGCCTATTCGGCGCGCTGCTTCACCGCCCGCTCCCTCGACAAGCCCAAGGACAACTGCGAGCTCGCCTGCATCAACTACCCCACCGGACGACTGGCCAACAGCCGCGAGGGGGAGCGGGTGTTCAATCTCAACGGGATCCAGACCCAGTCCGGCTACTGCTACAACCTGGGTAACGAGCTGGCTGGTATGGAAGGTCTGGTAGATGTGGTCAGGCTTTCGCCGCAAGGGATGGAGACGCTGGAGATGCTGGCCCGCTTCAAAGCCAACCGGCAGGGCCAGGCTCCCCTCTCCTTGCAGCAAGGAAGCGATTGCAACGGCTACTGGCGCCAGATCCCCGGTATGAGCCTGGTGGAATAAGCCCAAGGGCAAAACATAAGATAATAGCGATCAAAAGGGGGCCATTAGGCCCCCCTTTCTAATCACTCATGTCGATAGTGACTTACTTGGCGCCATGCTGCTCCGCCAGATAGAGCCAGGTATCGACCACTGTATCGGGGTTGAGCGACACCGAGTCAATCCCCTGCTCCACCAGCCAGGCGGCAAAGTCAGGGTGATCGGATGGCCCCTGACCGCAGATCCCCACGTACTTGCCCGCCTTGCGCGCGGCCTGAATCGCCATCGACAGCAGTGCCTTGACCGCCTCGTTGCGCTCGTCGAACAGGTGGGCAATCAGCCCCGAGTCCCGATCCAGCCCAAGGGTGAGCTGGGTCATGTCGTTGGAACCGATGGAGAAACCGTCCACGTGCTCGAGGAACTTGTCTGCCAACAGGGCATTGCTCGGGATCTCGCACATCATGATCACCTTGAGCCCCCGCTCGCCGCGGCGCAGACCGTTCTCGGCCAGGATGTCGATCACCTGCTCCGCCTCGCCCACGGTACGCACGAAGGGGATCATCACCTCGACGTTGGTCAACCCCATCACATCGCGTACCCGCTTGATCGCCTCGCACTCGAGGGCAAAGCAGGGGCGGAAGCTGTCGGCGATGTAGCGGGATGCGCCACGAAAACCGATCATCGGGTTCTCCTCGTGGGGCTCGTAGCCACGACCGCCCACCAGATTGGCGTACTCGTTGGACTTGAAGTCCGACATCCGCACGATCACCCGCTCCGGCCAGAAGGCGGCCCCCAGAGTGGCGATCCCCTCGGTCAGCTTGGCCACATAGAACTCCCGCGGGCTGTCGTAACCGGCGATCATCTTGCCGATGGTGGTCTGCAGCTCTGGGGTTTGCTGGTCAAACTCCAGCAGCGCCTTGGGGTGCACGCCGATCATCCGGTTGATGATGAATTCAAGGCGCGCCAGCCCAACCCCTGCATTGGGCAACTGGGCAAAGTCGAAAGCGCGGTCCGGGTTGCCGACGTTCATCATGATCTTGATGGGCAGGCGCGGCATATTGCCCACCTCGGTCACCGCCACATCGAAGTCCAGCTCGCCGTCATAGATAAAACCGGTATCCCCTTCCGCACAGGAGACGGTGATCCGCTGGCCCGGCTGAATATGGTCGGTGGCGTTGCCACAGCCGACCACCGCCGGAATGCCCAGCTCGCGAGCGATAATGGCGGCGTGACAGGTGCGGCCTCCCCGGTTGGTGACGATGGCGGAGGCCCGCTTCATGATGGGCTCCCAGTCCGGGTCGGTCATGTCGGTAACCAGCACGTCGCCGGGTTGCACTTCGTCCATCTGGCTGATGGAGGAGATGACCCGCGCCGGGCCCGCGCCAATCTTGTGACCGATAGCCCGCCCCTCGATCAGCACCTTGCCCGCTTGCTTGAGGGCAAAACGCTCGAGGGTGTTGGCCTCCTGGCGGCTGCGCACGGTTTCCGGGCGGGCCTGCACGATATAGAGCTGGCCATCCTGACCATCCTTGGCCCACTCGATGTCCATCGGGCGGCCATAGTGCTGCTCAATGATGAGGGCCTGTTTCGCCAGCGCCATCACCTCCTCATCGCTGATGCAGAAGCGGCTGCGCTCGGCCTCATTGGTGTCGACAATCTTCACCTGACGGCCATGACCGGCATCGTCAGAGTAGGTCATCTTGATAAGCTTGGAGCCGAGGGTCTTGCGTACCACCGCCGGGCGGCCCCCCTTGAGGGTCGGCTTGTGCACATAGAACTCGTCCGGGTTGACCGCGCCCTGCACCACCATCTCGCCAAGACCATGGGCGCCGGTGATAAAGACCACGTCGTTGAAACCGGACTCGGTATCCAGGGTAAACATGACGCCGGAGGCGGCGAGATCCGAGCGCACCATCCGCTGCACCCCGGCCGAGAGGGCAACACCCTTGTGGTCGTAGCCCTGATGCACCCGATAGGAGATGGCGCGATCGTTGAACAGAGAAGCAAACACATGCTTGATCGCCGTCATGACGGCATCGATGCCACGTACGTTGAGGAAGGTCTCCTGCTGGCCGGCAAAGGAGGCGTCCGGCATATCCTCGGCGGTGGCGGAGGAGCGCACCGCAAACGAGGCCTCGACACCGGCACTCAACTTTTCATAGGCAACCCGGATAGCCTGCTCCAGCTCGGGCTGGAACGGGGCTTCGATCACCCAATCGCGGATCTGCTGACCGGCCCGGTTGAGGGCGGCGATATCGTCCACGTCGAGATTGTCGAGCAGATGGTGGATCTTGCCGTTGAGGCCGCTTGACTCCAGAAACTCGTTAAACGCAAAGGCGGTGGTGGCAAAGCCCCCCGGCACGGATACGCCGGCGCCAGAGAGGTTGCTGATCATCTCGCCAAGGGATGCGTTCTTGCCGCCAACTCGTTCTACGTCCTGCATTCCGAGTTGTTCGTACCAGAGCACGTACTGTTGCACTTGGATGTCTCCAGGTTGGTGGGCACCGATGCCATAGCACCTCGTGCGCCCGATTTAATCGATGAGGTTATGGGTAAGTCAGGTGCGTTATTGTCTGTTTCTTTTGTTGCCAACGACCATGAAAACGTTTTCTACTTATTTTCAAAAAAATCCCCGAGCAAGAGTTGGGGATGGTCGAATGACCGGAACATTCTACAATGGCGACACAAAAAGATAACGATTCAGGTTTGCAAGCCACTTCACAACTTGGGCACAGCAGACCGGTTGACAAAACTGGTATGGTTTCGGGAGATACTTCTCACCCTTTACCCCATACGACCCTACCCGCGGTATCACAGGAGCCCTACGTGCACACCGTATTTTATGTTTCAGACGGAACCGCCATCACCGCCGAAGTGTTCGGCCACGCGGTACTGAGCCAGTTTCCGCTGGCCTTCGAGCAGATCACTATCCCCTTTGTGGAGACACTGGAGAAAGCCCGTCAGGTACGGATGCGGATCGACGAGCAGTTTCGCCAGACTGGGGTACGCCCCATTCTGTTTCACACCATCGTCGACCCGCTGGTACGGGAAGAGGTATTGAAATCGGAAGCGTGCGGCCACGACTTTCTCAATACCTTCGTCAGCCCGCTGGAGCAGGAGCTGGGGGTAAAAGCCGAGCCCCGCCTCCACCGCACCCACGGTATGGAGAATCGCAAGCTCTATGACGATCGCATCGAGGCGGTCAACTTTGCGCTGGCCAACGACGATGGCATCACCACCAAAGAGTACGATGAGGCGGACATCATCCTGATCGGGGTCTCCCGCTGCGGCAAGACCCCCACCAGCCTCTATCTGGCGCTGCAGTTCGGCATTCGTGCCGCCAACTACCCCTTTATCGAGCAGGACATGGGGATGCTGGAGCTGCCCGCCCCCCTCAAGGCCAACCGTCACAAGCTGTTTGGCCTCACCATAGCGCCGCAGCGGCTGCACGAGATCCGCAACCAGCGCCGTGCCAACAGCCGCTACTCCTCCATCGAACAGTGCGAGCAGGAGCTGGCCTGCGTGGAGCGACTGTTTCGCCAGGAGGCGATACGCTTCCTCGATACCAGCTCCCACTCGGTGGAGGAGATCAGCGCCAAGGTTCTCGAGGCGACCGGTCTGCGCCGCCAGCTCTGTTAAGCCAGCTTGACAGCTATCGGCATCAACAAAAGATAAAAATTACAGTGTCGCGGCGAAAGTCAGCTGTGGCGAACTGCGATTCACATAGATGACAGTGAAAAGCGTGGATAAAAAAGGGATAAGCACCACAAATGCTTATCCCTCTTCTTGTCGACCTTGGCGTTGTGCCCTTGTCACCTGCTGCCAGTTAGCCGCTATTCGATTCCGTTCTGCTGCGCTCGGCAAACACCCAGCGTTAACTAACGATTGAGCTCAGGGTTGTTCATCAACCGGGCATAGAAGGCCAGCAAACCGTGGCGCAGGCGAACCCGCTCCGCCAGCCAGCCGCCAACGAGCGCCCCCGTTACCCCACCCACCAGCAACAGCGACTGCCAGTAGTGCAGCAACTCCTGATCACCGAGTAACAGCCAACCCAGCAACATAATCGCGGCCACCAGCAACAACAGCGGACTGGCAGCAATCCCTAACCAGAGCGCCACCAGCACACCCCGGGCAACCCCTTGTTGCAGCACGCTTTCGCGCTCTCTGTACTCCAACTCCCTGCACTCTTTCCTGTACTCTCGCTTGTTTGGCATCATTTGCATCCATTTGTGACTTGGCACCAAAAAAGCACACCAACAAGACAAAATGTCAACAAAACAGAATTCGATTGCATAAACATCGACCAAAAACTACCAAGCAGCCTCTTCAAATCATGAAAAAGCTGCCTTTGGTACAAAATACGGCCATTAGAGATGGAAAACAGGTGCATTCATGGCGGATTATCACTATTCTGCTTCGGTTGCCAGCCAACACTAAAAATTGAAAACGGCATGTCGTAACGAAATAAATACAGCTTTCGTCAGGTTTTGGCTACGCACTGCGGCCTGCTCAGGATGAGCCCAACACCGACCAGAGACAACAGAGACGTAAGGACAGACCCATGGATTTGAAACAAGACGGTGAGGAGCTGAAACGCGGCCTTAAAAACCGCCACATTCAGTTGATTGCTTTGGGCGGCGCCATCGGCACCGGCCTCTTTCTGGGCATTGCCCAAACCATCAAGATGGCAGGTCCCTCAGTCCTGCTGGGTTATGCCATCGGCGGCTTTATCGCCTTCCTGATCATGCGCCAGCTCGGTGAAATGGTGGTGGAAGAGCCGGTAGCCGGCTCCTTCAGCCACTTTGCCTACAAATACTGGGGTGAGTTTGCCGGTTTCGCGTCCGGCTGGAACTACTGGGTGCTCTACGTGCTGGTGAGCATGGCCGAGCTGACCGCGGTGGGCATCTATGTCCAGTACTGGTGGCCCGAGATCCCGACCTGGATGTCGGCCGCCTTCTTCTTCGTGCTGATCAACGCCATCAACCTCTCCAACGTCAAAGCGTTTGGCGAAATGGAGTTCTGGTTCGCCATCATCAAGGTGGTCGCCATCATCGGCATGATTGGCTTTGGCGGCTATCTGCTCATCTCCGGTGCCGGCGGACCCGAGGCCAGCGTCACCAACCTGTGGGCACAAGGGGGCTTCTTCCCCAACGGCATCAGCGGTCTGGTGATGGCGATGGCGGTGATCATGTTCTCCTTCGGCGGTCTGGAGCTGGTGGGCATTACCGCCGCCGAAGCGGACAACCCCGAGAAGAGCATTCCCAAGGCCACCAATCAGGTGATCTACCGCATCCTCATCTTCTACATCGGTGCTCTGGCTATCCTGATGTCCCTCTATCCCTGGGGTAAAGTGGTGGAAGGCGGTAGCCCGTTCGTGATGATCTTTCATGCACTGGACAGCAATCTGGTCGCCACCGTACTCAACATCGTGGTGCTGACGGCGGCACTGTCGGTCTACAACAGCTGCGTCTACTGCAACAGCCGTATGCTGTTCGGGCTGGCCAAACAGGGCAACGGCCCGAAAGCCCTGCTCAAGACCAACAAGAGCGGCGTGCCACTGGTTGCCCTCTCGGTCTCAGCCATCGCCACCCTGCTCTGCGTGCTGATCAACTACCTGATGCCGGGCAAGGCGTTCGGCCTGCTGATGGCGCTGGTGGTCTCCGCACTGGTAATCAACTGGGCGATGATCAGCCTCGCGCACCTCAAGTTCCGCAAGGCCAAGGTCGCAGAAGGCGTCCAGCCCAAGTTCAAGGCGTTCTGGTACCCCTTCGGCAACTATCTCTGCCTCGCGTTCATGGCCGGTATTCTGGTGATCATGTATATGACCCCGGATTTCCGCATCTCGGTCGAACTGATCCCCGCCTGGCTGGTGGTACTGGGTATTGGCTTTGTCATCAAGCGCAAGGGACAAGCTCAAAGCAAGGTTGCAGCCAATCTGGGTTAATACCCGCAGCTGAGAAGAACAATGCAAAACGCCGATCGGATGATCGGCGTTTTTTATTGCGCGCAGCGCAACTGACCGCACGACTAGCAGTCATAGCCCTCAGGAAGGCAGCTCTTGCCTTTGATCTTGCCGATGCTCCGGGCTGTTGACGCAACACTCATCGCGGAAAAAGGCGATGATCTCCTCCAACACCGCGTATTGAGAGACGCAAAGCAGGGTGCGACTCTCCCGGTTTTGCTTCACCAGCCCCACCGAGACCAGCGCCGCAATATGGTGGCTGAGGGTGGAAGCGGGGATCGCCAGCTGCTTTTGCAGCTCCCCCACCGGCAGCCCCTGCTCTCCCGCCTTGACCAGATGCTTGAAGATAAACAGCCGGGTCGGATGACCCAGCTCTTTCAATGCCTTGGCGACCTCTTCCAGTTGCATCTCTGCGCCCTCCACGAATTTGATATTTCTATAATACCAGAAATATCTTGACCGGCCATTCATTTCGATTATTTTGGAAATATAGAAACCAAGTGAGGATACGACAATGAATGAGTGGTTAACCATGCTGACCGATGCAGCCCAGATGTTCCTGTTTCTGGCTGTCGAGCTGTCGGTGCTGTTTCTGGTCATTAGCGCCGGGGTCAGTCTGATCCGTCAGAAGATCCCCGACGAGAAGATCCAGCGGATGCTGGAGGCGCGCCATGGCAAGGGCTATCTGCTCTCAGCCCTGCTCGGCGCCGTCACCCCCTTTTGCAGCTGCTCCACCATCCCCATGCTGAGAGGACTACTCTCGGCCAAGGCTGGCTTTGGCCCCACCCTCACCTTCCTGTTTATTTCGCCCCTGCTGAACCCCATCATCGTCGGCTTGATGTGGGCCACCTTCGGCTGGAAAGTGACCCTGCTCTACGCCGTGATCGCCGCCAGCGTCTCCGTCATGGCGAGCATGCTGCTCGACAGATTGGGGTTCGAGCGCCATGTCATCGACCCCAAAGAGGCCACCCCCTCTTGCGGTAGCGGCTGTGGCCCGGCGACCCGCACCACCACTCAAGCACATTGCAGTGACAACCAACGCGGCGCCATTCGCGCAATCAAACCCCTCAACGGGGCAGCGTGCTGCCCGGCACCTCAACCAGAGATGGCAGAACAGGCCACCCTCTCCTGCTGCGGCGATGGCACGGCAACCCTTACCCGTGCACCACAGCTCCCCACCGCCTGGGTCAAAGCTCGCCTCGATGCCTGGCAGCAGTTCAAAGCGGTATTGCCCTTCCTGCTGCTGGGGGTGCTTATCGGCTCATTTATCTATGGCTTTATTCCGGCCGAGTGGATCGCCGCCCATGCTGGCGCCGACAACCCGCTGGCCATCCCCTTCAGCGCCATCGTCGGGATCCCGCTCTACATCCGTGCCGAGGCCGTGATCCCGCTGGCGTCGGTACTACTGGGCAAAGGGATGGGAATGGGCGCAGTCATGGCGCTGATCATCGGCAGTGCCGGTGCCAGTCTGACCGAGGTGATCCTGCTCAAATCGATGTTCAGAACTCCGATGATTGCGGCCTTCCTTACCGTGATCCTCGGCATGGCGATCCTGATGGGCTACCTGATGCAACTGCTGTTTTAAGTCGCCCATCATTAAACAGACAGGGTGTTAAGCCAGCTGAGTGTGAAACCATCAGGCTTCCCATAGACAAAACGCCGATCAACTGATCGGCGTTTGTCTATTCCGTACGGCAATCTGCAACCGGCGTTACAGATATTGCCCGACGATGGGGAGCAGATCCTCGACGTCACGGGCGATATGGTCGGGTTGGTGTTCCCAGCGCTCCGGGGTCGCGCGGCTATAGGCGACAGCCACCGAGATCACACGGCTCTGCTCGCCAAGCGCCCCTTGCAAATGACGGGCAAACTGCACATCCGCTTCATGATCACCGATATAGATGAGCGACGGACACCTGGCTGGGCCGAAGATAGACTCCAGACGTTTGAGGCCGCCGAAAGGGTGTTTTTTGCTACTGTGCGGGCACGTCATCGTAGCCAGCCACGGCCTTGAACTGGCTGTTCACACCATGCAGTTCAAGCACCCGGAGAAGGGTTTTTAGGCGTTTTTCGAACAAATGCCATGGGAAATGGCAGAGAAATGGTCAATCACCACCTCCAGCTCCTAAAAAATGCACCTAAGTCCCTGTCTCTCCTGATGTTTGGCTCACAGACTGCCAGCCTGCACCATCTCGTCCCGCGACAAACCGTAGTAATCCCTATAGAGATCCTGCCAGTTCTTGGCGGCGTGATTGGCATGGTGATACTCCGCTTCGCTGCGCAGATAACGAGGTAACTGATCGCCGGTCAGATGGGGGGCGACTTCAGCCAGGATCTGCTTGGCGATATCGATATTCTGCGGCACCGAATTGACCAGGGTGCCGTCATAATTCCATAAAATCGCCCCCAACTTAATTGCCTTACCTGTATCGCTGCGTGGCTATAAGTCATGCGATGTTACTTGGCTTGCGTCCCCCGCCAAACCGTTGCGATGGAAGATGTGTAGATGCCCCTGCTAGGCGCAGAACAGTTAATGAGCAACAACACAATAAAATGAGCAGCCTCTGCCATACTCAGACGATGCATTCCGTTATGGTAAAACCGGAGCCTGATCATGGTAACCAACACACCTCACACTACAGATACCGAAGTTGAATTTACCGACAACGTCCAGTTGGTATCGACCACCGAT
The DNA here is from genome assembly GCF_049170315.1 of Aeromonas sp. 604443. Lineage (NCBI taxonomy): Bacteria > Pseudomonadati > Pseudomonadota > Gammaproteobacteria > Aeromonadales > Aeromonadaceae > Aeromonas > Aeromonas sp. 604443. The sequence continues at coordinate 109,411 of NZ_JAAKMI010000001.1, read as the reverse complement.
CTCAAAGGGGACATCACCTACGCCAATCCGGCGTTTTGTCAGGTGGCAGGCTATAGCCTTGAAGAGATGCTGGGACAACATCACAACCTGGTACGCCACCCAGACATGCCCAAGGCGGCATTCGCCGATCTCTGGGCCCATCTAAAAGCGGGCAAGCCGTGGCGGGGCATAGTCAAAAACCGCTGCAAGGATGGTAGCTATTACTGGGTTGATGCCTATGTCACCCCGATCTATGAAGATGGCAAGATGGTGGGTTACCAATCCGTTCGTTGCCGACCCTCCGCAGAGCACAAAGCGCGTGCCAACAAGATGTACAAAACCCTTAAGGCACGCGAAACCGGCTCCGCCATTCACATGGGGCAGCGCCTGCTCACTCCGGCCATCATGACCATACCCCTGCTGCTGCTCAGCGTGATCAGCGCGCTCTGGCTGCTCACACCACTGCAGGCGCTCTGGATCATCATTCCCCTATTGGCCACCCTCTGGTTCAACCGTAATGCGCTCTTCCTCACACCGCGATTCTTGCAACAGCTTGAGCAGGACTACGACAGCATCAGCCGCCTGATCTTCTCGGGGGATGCCCCCCACAGCATTGCCGATTTCCATATCAAGCTCTGGCAAGCCAGAATCCGTACCGTGCTGGGAAGAGTCGATGACACCACACTCTCGCTCAATGCCATGGCCAACAATTTGAGTGGTTCGGCCGCACTGGCCAGCAGGGATATCTCCTCACAGGATATGCAAATTCAGCAAGTCGCCACCGCAGTTACCCAGATGGCATCAGCTGCCGAAGAGATCAGCCGCAATATTCAGGACAGCAACCAGCAGATAGAAGAGGCGCGCAACCATTGCATCACCACCAGCAATCAGCTTTCCGATGCGGGAGAAGAGATGTCGGCACTGGCTACCCAGGCAGAGCAGGCCTTCCAGTCAGCCGTCGAGCTGGCAAGCGAGTCCGAACGGATCGGCAGCATCATGAGTGAAATTCGCGGGATTGCGGATCAAACCAACCTGCTGGCACTCAATGCCTCCATTGAAGCAGCGCGGGCGGGCGATCAGGGACGCGGCTTTGCAGTGGTGGCTGACGAGGTACGCAGCCTGTCGACCAGAACCCATAGAGCAACAGAGCAGATCCAGAGCAGCATTGGTCATATCCAGCAAACCCTCGGGGGATGGAAAGAGATGATGCATCTCAATGTGACCAGAACCAATGATTGCCTCGCAACCACTCGGGCAAGCACCGGCAACCTGAATCAGGTCGTGATCGAAATAGACAAGGTCTCTGATTTTTCCAATCAAGTTTCCGCTGCAGCGACCCAGCAGCAAGCGGTGATCGAGGAGATCTGTCGTAATATCAATCAGATATCCTCACTTTCTCACGATAACAGCCTCAAAATCGATCAGGTCAGTAAAACCAGTGCCAACTTGCAGAGCAAAGCGAGCCAGCTCAAGGACCTAAGCCGGACATTCGGATAGCAGCATGCAGATAAAGTCCATGTAAACGAAGGGCCACCCGTCTGGGTGGCCCTGTTGTTTATACGGCTTAACTGTTGCTCCTGGACGCCACTTACTTGGCGTAATCCTCAGTCGGGATACAGGAGCAGAACAGGTTGCGATCCCCGTAGACATCGTCGATGCGGTTCACAGAGGGCCACAGCTTGCTGGCGCGCACGGCGTCGGACGGGAAGACCGCCTCGGCGCGGCTGTAGCCACGGGACCACTCTGCATCCATCACGTCGTCCTGGGTGTGCGGCGCATGGACCAGCGGGTTGTCGGTGAGGCTCCAGTGGCCGTCCTGCACCTTGGCGATCTCGGCACGGATGGCGGTCATCGCCTCCACGAAGCGGTCCAGCTCGCGCTTGGATTCCGATTCGGTCGGCTCGACCATCAGGGTACCCGCTACCGGGAAGCTCATGGTCGGCGCGTGGAAGCCGTAGTCCATCAGCCGCTTGGCCACGTCCATCTCGCTGATGCCGGAAGCTTCTTTGAGCGGGCGGATATCCAGGATGCACTCGTGGGCCACCCGACCGTTGCGCCCGGAGTAGAGCACGGGGAAGGATTCACCCAGCTTCTTGGCCAGGTAGTTGGCGTTGAGGATGGCCACCTGGGTGGATTTCTTCAGCCCCTCGTCGCCCAGCATGGCGATATACATCCAGCTGATGGGCAGGATGCTGGCCGAGCCAAACGGTGCCGCCGACACGGCGCCGTTGTTGCGGCTCTCCTTGTCGGTCTTGACCACGGCGTGACCGGCTACGAACGGTGCCAGGTGTTTCTTCACGCCGATGGGGCCCATGCCCGGGCCGCCACCGCCGTGAGGAATGGCGAAGGTCTTGTGCAGGTTGAGGTGCGACACATCCGCCCCGATAAAGCCCGGCGCCGTCAGCCCGACTTGCGCATTCATGTTGGCGCCGTCCAGATAGACCTGACCACCGTGCTGGTGAACGATGTCGCACACCTCCTTGATGGTCTCCTCGTACACCCCGTGGGTGGAGGGATAGGTCACCATCAGACAGGAGAGCTGATCCCCCGCCTCGGCCGCCTTGGCGCGCAGGTCGTCGAGCTCCACGTTGCCGGACTTGTCACAGGCGGTGACGATCACCTTGAGCCCCGCCATCTGGGCAGAGGCGGGGTTGGTACCGTGGGCAGAAGCTGGGATCAGGCAGATGTCGCGATGCCCTTCACCACGGGACTCGTGGTACTTCTTGATGGCGAGCAGACCCGCGTACTCGCCCTGGGCACCTGAGTTGGGCTGCATGCAGACCGCATCGTAACCGGTCACCTTCACCAGCCAGTTTTCGAGGTCGGCCAGCAGCAGTTGGTAGCCCTTGGCCTGTGCCAGCGGGGCGAACGGGTGCAACTTGCCGAACTCGGGCCAGGTCACCGGGATCATCTCGGCGGTGGCGTTGAGCTTCATGGTGCAGGAGCCCAAGGAGATCATGGCGTAGTTGAGCGCCAGATCCTTGGCTTCGAGACGGTGGATATAACGCAGCATCTCGGTTTCGGAGTGGTACTTGTTGAACACCTCGTGGGTCAGCACGGCATCGGTGCGCAGCAGATCCTGCGGGATGGCGTGATGGGTCTGAGCCGCCTTGTCGAGGGCCTCGATATCCAGTCCATGGCCTTGACCGAGGAAGAGATCGAACAGCTCGGCCACATCAGCGCGGGTGGTGGTTTCAGACAGCGACACACCTACCGCACCATCTAGGTCTGCACGCAGGTTGATGCCGAGCCCCTCGGCCTTGGCAATCAGCGCGGCCTTGTCAGCAGTTTGCACGGTCAGGGTATCAAACCAGCTGGCATGCTTGAGGGACACGCCCTTGGCCTTGAGGCCGAGCGCCAGAATGGTGGTGAGACGGTGCACGCGGGAGGCGATGGTTTTCAGCCCTACCGGGCCGTGGTAGACGGCGTAGAAGCTCGCCATGTTGGCCAGCAGCACCTGAGCGGTACAGATGTTGGAATTCGCTTTCTCGCGGCGGATGTGCTGCTCGCGGGTCTGCATCGCCATGCGCAGCGCGGCCTTGCCACGGGCATCCTTGGAGACACCGATGATGCGGCCCGGCATGGAACGTTTGTAGGCATCGCGGGTGGCGAAGAAGGCGGCGTGGGGGCCACCGTAACCCATGGGCACACCAAAGCGCTGGGCGGAGCCCAACACCACGTCGGCGCCCAGCTCGCCCGGGGATTTGAGCAGCAGCAGGGAGAGCAAGTCGGCGCTGACGCAAGCCAGCCCTTTCTGGGCCTGTACCGCGGCAATCAGGGCGCGCAGATCTTTCACTTCACCGGTGGTGGTGGGGTACTGGAACAGGGCACCGAACACCTCTTCGCTCACTGCATCGCTCGCGGCGCCAACCGCCACGTCGAAACCAAAGTGAACCGCACGCTCCTTGACCACGTCGATCACCTGCGGGTGCACATCATCGGCCACGAAGAAGAGGTTGGATTTGGACTTGGCCATCCGCTTGGCCAGCGCCATCGCCTCGGCAGCGGCAGTCGCTTCATCCAGCAGGGAGGCGCTTGCCAGATCCATGCCGGTCAGATCCAGCGTCAGCTGCTGGAAGTTGAGCAGGGCTTCGAGACGGCCCTGTGCCAGCTCGGGCTGATAGGGAGTGTAGGCGGTATACCAACCCGGATTTTCCAGCACATTGCGCAAAATGACGTGGGGCACATGGGTATCGTGATAACCCATGCCGATGTAGCTCTTGGCAATCTTGTTCTGAGCGGCATAGCCCTTGAGCTTGGCCAGCGCCTCCACTTCGGTCATGCCGGCACCGATCCCCAGCGGACCCGGCAGGCGAATGGCGGCGGGCACGGTCTGTTCAATCAAATCGTCCAGGCTTTCGGCCCCAACGGTCGCCAGCAGCTGGCGCAGCTCTTCCTCGCCCGGGCCGATATGGCGGCGGACAAAATCGGTTTTTTGCTCGAGTTCAAACAGTGACTGGGTCATTTCCCTATTTCCTGATAAATAAGTCCTGGCATGACATCCTGATAACCAAGACCTGATGTTCCTGATCGTCGGTTGATACCGACTCCACTCATGTTCTGGGTCCCGCAGACAGGGTGCGGCACCGGATGCTGCGGCAGCATCAAGAGGGGATCGCCTTGTTGCGAACCGGCCCGTTTGCCCTGGCAAAAGCAGGCAAGCAAACGGCAGGCGCGGACGATTTCACCCTTCCACCGGCCGGCGCTTGCCCGGCTAGCGGTCATACAAAGGGGCCCTGCTGTGTTGGCAGGGCCCGGGGGCATTACTCTTCGTCCACCACGTTCTGGTAGCCTTCGGCATCCAGCAGGTTGGCCAGCTCGCTCTCGTCATCGAGCTTGATGCGGAACAGCCAGCCAGCGCTGTAGGGGTCGGAGTTGACCAGCTCGGGGCTCCCTTCCAGCTCTTCGTTGACGGCGATGATCTCACCGCTCACCGGGCTGTAGATATCGGAGGCCGCCTTGACCGACTCGGCCACGGCGCAGTCGTCACCGGCACTGACCTGCTTGCCCACTTCCGGCAGCTCGACAAACACCATGTCACCCAGCAGCTCCTGGGCGTGCTCGGTGATACCGACCACGGCCTCGCCGTTGGCTTCAACACGGATCCACTCGTGGGAAGTGGCATATTTCAGTTCGCTCGGGATATGGCTCATTTGTGCTTCCTTTGATCTTTGAGTCGCGTTTAAAAACGAATATGAAAAGGGATGGGGGAGGCACAGCCCTCCCCCAAAACGGTATTAAACCAGCTTCTGGCCGTTACGGACGAAAGCGGGCTTGGTGACCTTCACGGTGACCAGCTTCTTGCGGATCTCCACCTCGGCCAGCTCACCGATATCACGGGGCACCCGCGCCAGGGCAATACTGTAGCCCAGGGTGGGCGAGAAGGAGCCGGAGGTGATCACACCTTCTCGCTTCTCACCGTTTGCCGCGGTGAAGGTGACCGGCATACCGGCACGCAGCACCCCTTTCTCTTCCATCACCAGCCCCACCAGCTTGGGCTGGTTGCCCGCCGCTTTCTGTGCTTCCAGCGCAGCGCGGCCGATAAAGTTGCGATCGCTCGGCTCCCAGGCGATGGTCCAGGCCATGTTGGCGGCCAGCGGAGAGACTGACTCGTCCATATCCTGACCATAGAGGTTCATCCCCGCTTCGAGGCGCAGGGTATCGCGGGCACCGAGACCACACGGGGCGACACCGTTATCCAACAGTGCCTGCCACAGCTCGCAGGCTTTCTCTTGCGGCACCACGATTTCATAACCATCCTCGCCGGTGTAGCCGGTGGTAGCGATAAAGAGATCGCCAGCCTGCACGCCGAAGAAGGGTTTCATCCCCACCACGGCGGTACGCTGAGCGGCGCTCAGCACAGCAGCAGCCTTGACCTTGGCGTTGGGGCCCTGCACCGCAATCATCGCCAGCTCAGGACGCTCGGTTACTGTGATATCGAAATCGATGGCGTGATGGCGGATCCAGGCCAGATCCTTCTCGCGGGTAGCGGAGTTGACCACCAGCCGGTAAAACGTATCGCCAAGATAATAGGTGATGAGGTCATCGATAACCCCGCCTTCCGGATTGAGCATGCCGCTGTAGAGGGCCTTGCCGGGGGCAGTGAGTTTGGCCACGTCGTTGGCCAGCAGATGTTGCAGAAAGGCTTTGACCCGTTCGCCGGTCAAATCGACGATGGTCATGTGGGAAACATCGAACATACCGGCATCGCTGCGCACCGCGTGGTGCTCTTCCAGCTGGGAGCCGTAGTTGATGGGCATTTCCCAACCGTGGAAGTCCACCATCTTGGCGCCGGCTTCCAAGTGTTTGGGATGCAGTACAGTAGTCTGGATCATCGCATTCTTTCCTTAGCAAAAAGCCTTTTCGCTTTGGCGACCACCCTTGCGACCCGCGCCACCGCTCTGACTGCACTACGTACAGCAAAAAGCGACCGGATCCAAAAGTGTGTGCTCGCTCCTGCCCTTGCCAGGCAAGAGGGATTCCTTGAACGGAGCGGATTATATGACAAGCAGGCGAGCGTGCCGCTCAAAAAAAACTAATCCCCTCCCGTAAAACTGACTCCAGACACTAAGATAAATGCAGTGATAAAAACAGCCATAAGCCGACTCAGGCGAGATTAAATTTTGATTTTTACCGTTTCGTCACAATTTGCAGAAAAACGTTTCGCTCCAGAGCAAAATTAAAGGCTGACACCCAAAACGGGTCGTCAGCCTTGTCGGATTACTTTTGTTGTCAAAAACGGCGAGTAATATTAGTTTATTTCACCCTTGGCCTGCATGGCACTGCCCTTGGTCGCAGCAACAGCCCAGTCAGGACGGGCCAATGCGGGCAACTCTCCCTCCAGCCCCATGGCGGCGCGGATCACCCCCTCCTTGAAGGGCGTCAGCAGATTGGCCGCGCGCAATCCCACGCCCCGCACCAGCTTCTTGAGCGGGTTGGCCCCGCTGAACAGCCGCTTGAGCCCTTCCATCGCCGCCAGCATGCGAGCCGCCTCGCTCTTGCGCCAGCGCTCGTAGCTGCGCAGGTTGGCGAGCAGGCCGATATCCTCACCCGCGGCATGATTTTGCAAGATCTGCTCCGCCAGCGCGGCAGCATCCAGCAGGCCAAGGTTGACCCCCTGCCCCGCCAGGGGGTGGATGGTGTGGGCGGCATCTCCCACCAGCACCAACCGCTCGCGAGCAAAGTCGCGGGCATAGCGGGCAGTGAGGGGAATGGCGCTGCGCGGCCCCTCCACCTTGCACAGACCGAGCCGGGCATCGAAGGCGGCGGTGAGCTGGCGATTGAACTGCTCGTCATCGCAGGCACAGAGCGCCTCGGCACGGGCCGCAGGCAGCGACCAGACGATGGAGCAGAGGTTCTCCTGCCACAGCGGCAAAAAGGCGAGCGGGCCATCCGGGGTGAAGATCTGGCGTGCCACCGCCTCATGGGGTTCGGCGCAGCGCACCGTCGCCACCAGCGCGTGGTGGCCATAATCCCAGCTGGTAAGCGGGATATCAGCCTGACGGCGCACCCAGGAGTGGGCGCCATCGGCAGCCACCACCAGTTTGGCCGAGATGGCCTGACCATCTTCAAGAAGCAGCAGGGCGCCCGCCGGGCCGCTCTGCAGGCTCTTGGCTCTGGCGGGGGTCAGCAGCTGGATATTGCTGGCACCTTCAATTGCCTCAAGCAGCGCCAGCTGGATCACCCGATTCTCGACGATGTGGCCGAGGTTGGCCTGACGCAGGCTGGCGGCATCGAAGTCGATATGGCCAAAACTGTCCTGCTCCCACACCGCCATCTTGTCGTAGGCCTGCAGGCGGCGCGCTTCAATGCCGTCCCAGGCGCCGACATGGCGCAGGATCTGCTGGCTGGCCAGACTCAGGGCGCTGACCCGGTTATCGGCCACCTCCCCCAGCTGCGGGTCGGGCAGTTGTCCCTCCACCACCAGCACCTTGAGGGCGCTATGTTTCAGGGCCGCAGCGAGCCCCAGCCCCACCATGCCGCCACCGACAATCACCACATCCACATTTTGCATCTGCATCATCTCATCCTTTCAGGGCTGACCGGCTGGCCAGCGAGGGGACGCCCGCAGGCATCACCTCTTTATTCAATAGGTTTTGATCAACGAATGGCGGTCACCATCTTCCGGTCAACAGGTTCCACTCAACAAGTGCTGGCTAGTTGCCGCACACATCAGCGACAAAGCCCAGGGTGCGCGAGGCAAGCGGCGCCTTGAGGCACGGGAATCGCCCCATCAGGGTGAGCGCCAGATTGCGCCCAGCCACCAGCGGATCGTGACCATTGGAGAAGAGCTGGGCCAGCGAAGAGGTAAGCCAGACGGTCTGCTCCTGATCGCGCTGACGCTGCTGCCAGTAGCCACTCAGTACCTTGAAGCTGCCGATATCCTCCCCCTCTGCCAACGCCTTGGCTACGGCGCCGGTAAGCAGGTCGAGATCCCGCATCCCGAGGTTGAAGCCCTGTCCGGCAATCGGGTGCAGGGCGTGGGCGGCATTACCGACCAGCACGGTGCGCTGGGCCAGCGGGTAGTCGCAGGCGGTCAGAATGAGCGGATAGACGTTACGCACGCCGCATCGCTCGAAGCGACCAAGCCGCCAGCCAAAGGCCTGCTGCAGACGGGCAAGAAACGCCGCCTCATCGAGGGCCATCAGCTCATCCACCTCATGCTGCCCGACGCTCCATACCAAAGAGGAGAGCCCCTCCTGCATCGGCAACAGGGCCAGCGGCCCCCCTTCGGTAAAGCGCTCGAAGGCGCGTCCTGCAGGGTCTTGCGCCGTTTTGACCGTGGCGATGATGGCGTGCTGCTCAAAGTCGTGGCGGGTCACCGGCAACTTGAAGTGCTGACGCACAAAGGAGTTGCCGCCGTCTGCCGCCACCAGCAGGCGGGTCTCAATCTGTTCACCGCTCTCAAGGGTGAGGGTCACCTTCTCCTCATCGGGCACAATCTCGCTCACCCGTGCCGGACAACAGACCCGGATATTGGGAGAGGCCGCCATCGCCCGTTGCAGCTCATGACCGGCAGCTGCAAGCTCGATCACCTGGCCCAGCGCGGGCAGGCCGTATTCGGCAGCCGACAGGCGAGCCTGACCGAAGTGGCCCCGATCCGAGACATGAATCTGGGTAATGGGGGCGCAATGGGGGGCAAACAGCGGCCAGAGTCCGCGTCGCAACAGCGCATCGCAGGTACCGGCCGAGAGCGCAATGGCGCGTGCGTCGAACCCTGAATGGGTGTGCTGTTCGGGGACGCTTGCCTCCAGCAGCAGGATCTCGAGGGGGGAGCCATCGGATCGAAGCAGGGCTGCCAGCGAGAGGGCCAGCACGGCGCCGCTCATTCCACCGCCGACCAGGGTGACATCGACCTGTCGCACATCAGATTGAGACATAAGCAGAGAGGAAGAAGTGAAAAAGGTGGCCTCATGCTATCACAAAGCCGCTGGCCGAATGCGAGGTCACCGGCAAAAAACCGGTTGCGCCTCACAGGGTTAGCTACCACAAGGAAATAAAAAAGAGCGCCATCAGGCGCTCTTGCAGATTCAGTTAGGATCGCGTTGACCCGCGCCTCAATGAAGGGTCGGCGGCGCGCTCGGGGTATCGGGACGCTTGCCAAACTCTTCGAAGGCCATCATGACCCCCAGTTTGACGTGTTCGTAGAGCACCAGGAAGGAGGCTTCGTTCTCGTCATCTTCCTGATCGAACTCGGCAGAGACCTGAGTGATGCTGGCGATATCCTGGATCATCTCCTGCAGCTCTTCCGACGCGCGGGAGAGCTCCTGCTGCACCACGCCGAAACCAGCCAGAAACGCCTGTGACCAGTCCACCAGCGAATCGATGCGCTCGTCGAGGGGGGCATCATCACTTGGCAGCAGCAGCTCGACGCCTTTCTGGGCCATCAAGCTCTCGACTACATTGTGATAAAGATCGGTCATCACCTGGCGCACCGGGGCCGGCAGGCCGAAACCGTCGTTCACCAGATCGTTGAAATGGGGCACCCAACTCTTGTCGTCCAGTGCCACACCGCCGCACACCAGACCGCAGATCACACCATGGGCCTCTACTGCGCTGGCCATCAGCTCATGTTGTTCCATGATGTCGGCCACTGCCGCATATTTAAGGGGGTTCGTTTTGCTCATCGAGGATCCGCTCAAAGTTCAGTCAAATTTGCAGAATTAATGGTCAGGATCCTAGCATTCTCCCTCTTGCAGAGCCAGCAAGGCCTTGAAACTTATGCATCTGCGCTATATAGTCCCGCCCAGTTGTCCACGTGGATAAAGGCGGAAATCAGCTCCGCCGTATTGAGGAAGGCATGAGCACAGAGGCCGTAGAAATCGTCATTTTGGGACGTCCCTACAAGGTATCCTGTCCCTTGGGACAGCAGGATGCCCTGCGCCAGGCCGCCGAGCAGCTGACCGACAAGTTGATCGACCTGCGTCAACGCTCCAAAGTCTCCAGCAACGAGCAATTGGCTATCATGGCAGCGCTCAATTTCTGTCATGAGCTCTGCCTTGAAAAAGAGAAGAACCACCAATACTCTGAGACCATGGACAAGCGGATCAAGATGCTGCAGCGCACCATCGAAGCGGCCCTGATCGAGCACGGACAATATGGTGATTCCAGCGAAGAGGGGCAGCAGCCCTAATCGCAAACCGTTTTAAAATTCCCTGGGATGTTTGTCAGCCGGTTCAAGTCCCCGAGCCGATATTCATACCAAACAGGGGATCTGCCTTCTGGCTATTGCGCATGCTCGGCACGACCGAGAAGCCTGCGGTCAGATCCGATCCCCGCCTTGAACCGACGGTTCAAGGGCCCAAACCGGCAACGGCATCTCGGGGTACCAACAGCAAAAGCCCGTCACCAGCGTGACGGGCTTTTTCTTTGCCTGATGATCAACGAACTGTCCCGTCCTGAATATATGGTTTACACCTTTCCCCCCCCAATAAATGGAGAACCCGATGGGACAAGGTGTGAAGCGGACACAGCCATAACGACAAAGCCCGCCAAAAGGCGGGCTTTGTTTTGCAGCAGGCAAGCACGTTTAGATGGCCATCTGCTCGTGGGGGGAGCCGTGGTGGCGCAACCAGACAAAGCTCAGCGCCACGATCAGCACCATCAGGGTCATGATGGCCCCCAGGGTCACCTGTCCAGTCATCGGGAAACCGGCGGCCAGCAGAGTCACCACGCCCGCCCCCAGATTCTGCATCCCGCCGAGAATGGCCCCCGCGGTGCCGGCCTGACCCGGGAAGGGCTCGATGGCGCAGGAGGTGGCGGTCGGGTAGAGAATACCGCTACCGATGAAGTAGACAGCCGCACCACCAACCAGCGAGGCAGCACTCACCACCCCGAACAGCCCCGGCACCAGAATGATGAGGGAGCCTAGCGCCAGAAAGGCGATCCCCAGACGCATCAGCTTGCCCTGAGTCAAACGGAAGCTCAGCTTGGCAGAGAGCCAGGCCCCGAACAGATAGCCGGGCAGCGGCAGCACGAACAGCACGCTCACGGTACGAGCGCTCAGTTTCAGCACATCGCCCAGCAGCACACCGGCCGCAGCTTCAAATACCGCGAGTCCCGCAAAGGTCGCCATCAGGCAGAGCAAGTTGCCCTGAAACTTGGGGTTGCCCAGTACATGGCGATAGGCAGCACCGACGCGCAGTGGCTGACGGGCAGCAGCAGGCAGAGTCTCACCAAACCAGGCCATGATCGCCAGAGTGGCTACGGCACCAAAACCAAACAGGAACCAGTAACCGGCACGCCAGTTGAACAGCTCGGTCAGCCAGCCACCCAGCACCGGTGCCAGCAGCGGGGAGAAGATCACACCCATGCTCACCAGACTATTGGCGCGGTTGAGCTCGGCGCCATTGTAGCGATCGCGCATCACGGTACGGCTCATGGCGCCACCGGCACCGGTACCTAGCCCCTGAATAAAGCTACCCACCAGCAGGGCGGCAAAATGGGGGATGACCTGAATGATCAGGGTGCCCACCAGAAACACCATCATGCCGACGATCAGCACCGGACGACGACCGATGCGATCCGACAGCGGCCCGTAGACAAACTGGGAGAGGCCATAGGGGATCAGGTAACAGGCCATCACCGCCTGTAACTGGCCCGAGGCCACATTGAAGTCCCCAGCCATCATGGGAATGGAGGGAACATAAAGGGTCTGGGTCATCTGGCCCACAGCGACCATCAGAATGGTCAGTAAAAACAACGGATAAAAACTGTGCCGATCCATATCAGTCCCAAAAAATCGAAAAAATGCTGCCGCCCCTCTGGCACAAAATGGCCCAGAGGAATCTGATCACAGAGGCTGTGATGCAATCAAAAACAGTGTTGGAAACAGTAGGCGGGGAGCCCGCCAAGCCACCGCACAGGACGCTTGGTGGTATGGGGGCATCATAGTGATTCAGCTCACAAAAAACGAACGAATCTTTATAATCGGCTTGCCTTAGTTTTTCTAATATTACGGGGCGACACGCCCCGTCAGTAGTTAAAAATCAACGTGTTACCATCTGCTGCGCCTGCTTGATCAGCTCATCCGGCTGCTCCTTGCGTGGCGGTATGGTGATCCCCTTCTGGCAGGCAGGTTTCTCTGCCATGCGTTCCAGCCAGGCTTGCAAATGGGGCAATCCCTCGATGGAGATGCCGCTCCAGTCATAAATACGCACCCAGGGCCAGGTGGCAATGTCGGCGATGCTGTACTCGTCCGCCAGATATTCATGATGGGCCAGATGGCTGTCGAGCACCTCGAACAGGCGGCGCCCCTCCTTCTGGTAGCGTTCGATAGCGGCGGGGATCTTCTCGGGGAAGTAGCGGTAGAAGACATTGGCCTGCCCCATCATGGGTCCAACCCCGCCCATCTGGAACATCAACCACTGAATGGCCTGAGAGCGGCGCTTGGGATCGGCCGGCAACAATTTGCCCGCCTTCTCCGCCAGATAGATAAGGATGGCGCCCGACTCGAATACGGCGAAATCGTCGTTATCCCGATCGACGATAGCCGGAATACGGCCATTTGGGTTGATGGCGAGAAACTCGGGCTTCTTCTGATCCAATGCAGACAAATCGAGAGGAATGACCCGATAGGGCAAACCCAGCTCTTCGAGGGCAATCGCCACTTTGAAACCATTGGGGGTCGCGGCGGTGTAAAAGTCGATCATGATTCACTCCTTGTTGGTCATAGCCAGATTGCACGGTTGGAACAGGGTGCAACACCATAGCCGCCTCATCTTGCAACAAGTGACCGGCTCCAGACCATTAAAAAGCGGCGCACCGTAGGCCACACAAGGCCACAGTGCGCCGCTGGTGCGCTCTGGCAATGGTAAATATTAGTTGATCATGGCGACCGGCTTGCGCTGGCGCAGCATGATCAGGCGGGAAAGCAGCGGGAAGTAGGACTCCAGCTTGCGCAACAGCACTCGGCTACACGAGGGGTCTGCCAGCTCTGACTCCTCCAGCACGATGCCGTTGGAGACAAAGTAGAAACGGGGGTCGCGCACATCGGGGCCGCAGATGGTGAGATCCTTGTCCCCCTTGCGGATCAACAGCGGCAGTACCGGCAATCCGATGGCATCGTCTTCGCCACGGATAAACCCGGCATCCTGCCAGGGGGTATCGCCATCGATCAGCAGGATCGCCGCTTCAGCCTTGGTCGGTTGCCACTCGGTCAGTGGCGTCACGCTGATGTGGGCAAAATGGTCACCATACTCGGGTGATGACCGCAAAATGGCCAGCAGACCTTCACTGGCGCCAGACACGTTTTGACTCACTAATGACAAATTCATGGCTCATATCCCTATGCTCATGACAGCCTGTATCCGGCTGCCGGGATAAGACTAGCGCAGATCTGGTCTATATTGGAGCCGTCAGATCTGGCAGTCACAATCAATTGGTCGTAGGGTGATAACAGTTGCCATCGCACAAAATACTGGTACTATACCGCGTCCTTTTGTCCCCCGTTCTTTAACATCCAGTGGTGAACCTATGCATCCGATGCTGAATATCGCCGTGCGCGCTGCGCGCAACGCCGGTCAAGTTGTAGTAAAAGCCTTCTCCCAGCCCGAGAATATTGAGGCTATCCAAAAAGGCAGCAATGACTTCGTGACCAACGTTGACCGTGAAGCTGAAGCGGCCATCATTCACACCATCAAAAAATCTTACCCGGAGCACAGCATTGTTGCTGAAGAGTCTGGTGAGATTGCCGGTACCAATCCGGACTACCAATGGATCATTGACCCGCTGGATGGCACGACCAACCTTGTCAAAGGCATTCCGCACTTTGCCGTATCCATCGCCCTGCGTGTGAAAGGCAAAACAGAACAAGCCGTTGTTTACGATCCGATCCGTGACGAACTGTTTACTGCTACCCGTGGTAGCGGCGCCCAGCTGAACGGCTACCGTATCCGTGTCGGCAAAGCCAAAGAGCTGGCTGGCACCGTACTGGCCACCGGTTTCCCCTACAAGCAGAAGCACCACATCGAGCCGTACCTGAAGATGTTCCAGAGCATGTTCATCGAGTGTGCTGACATCCGTCGCTCCGGCTCTGCTGCACTGGATCTGGCCTACGTGGCTGCCGGTCGCGTCGACGGTTTCTGGGAAATTGGCCTGAAACCCTGGGACACCGCTGCTGGTGAACTGCTGGCCAAAGAAGCTGGCGCCATCGTCACCGACTTCGTCGGTGGTCATAACTACGAAAACTCAGGCAATATCGTGGTTGCCAACCCGCGTGTGTTGAAAGAGATGCTCGGCAAAATCCGTGAAGAGCTGCCGGAGTCCCTGGCCAAATAAGCCAGCTCCCCAGCATTCACCAAGACAAAAAAACCGGCGCAAGCCGGTTTTTTTGTCTCTGTTATCCGAACACCAAGGCAGGCATCTACAGCTGATTTAAAAGAGTTAGCGATGCATCCCCACTTGCCACTCAACATCCACCTCAGTCATTTGCAGACCCCCTCTTGCCCCCGCCTTTGGCTTCCGATAAGAGTTCCCATGTGGTTGCTTGGATAAACTATTTCCAGATTTTCAGATAGTGGCAATCGCCTTGCAGGCATGGACAAGGGGCGGCCAAGTGGATGTAATGCCATTATCCGCTTTGCTCACCTTGAGGCCATGCCATGGACCATCTCTCTGCCCTTCCCCCGTTATCCTGGTCGCAGCAACTGCGCAGCCAGATGCAAAGCCGGCCACTCACTGCTCTCGGTCTCTTTATCGCGCTGGCTGCCGTCTTGTTGCTGCTGTTGCAGAGTCTCATCATGCTCGCTACCGGCGAGGTGACCAGCGGCGTGCGCTACGGCCTGATCGGTGGTGCCGCCGGGTTTGCCGCCACCGCCATTGGCGCCCTGCCCGCTCTGTTTCTGCGCTCGGTACCACAAAAGGTAGAGGACACCATGCTGGGCTTTGCCGCCGGCATGATGCTGGCGGCCAGTGCCTTCTCCCTGCTGCTGCCGGGGCTGGAGGCCGCCGAGGGGATCACCGGCAACGGCTTTAGCGCCGCCGCTGTGGTGGTGGTCGGCATGACCCTCGGGGTGCTGTTGATGCTGGGACTGGATCAGTTCACCCCGCACGAACATGACAAAACCGGCCCCTGCGGCCCCGGCCACGAGAGCTGCTCCCGGGTCTGGCTGTTCGTCTTTGCCATCGCCCTGCACAACCTGCCGGAGGGGATGGCCATCGGGGTCAGCTTCTCGCAGGGGGATATGTCGGTGGGGCTGCCGCTCACCACCGCCATCGCACTGCAGGATATTCCCGAAGGACTGGCGGTAGCGCTGGCCATGTGCGCCGCCGGTTTTCGCCCCTCGGTGGCGGTGCTGGTTGCCATCGCCAGCGGCCTGCTCGAACCGGTTGGCGCCCTGCTCGGAGTGGGGCTCTCCAGCGGCCTTGCCATCGCCTACCCCATCGGACTTGGGCTCGCCGCCGGCGCCATGTTGTTTGTGGTCTCGCACGAGGTGATCCCGGAGACCCACCGCAACGGTCACCAGACCTATGCCACCCTCGGTCTGATGGCAGGCTTTGCCCTGATGATGACCCTCGATACCGCGCTCGGCTAAAGGCCCTCGCCCCTCCTCATCAATGCTTTTTGTCACCTGCGGCGCTCCCATATGGAGCGCCGCGCTTCATCTCTCCTTTCGCTTGTGCCTCTCGGCGCCGACGCCATCTTTTGTTATGATCTACAGCAACTTAAATTCAGCCACACGGCTATCAAGACGAGGTCAGCAATGAAAGTAGGTATTATCGGCGCCATGGAGCAAGAAGTTGCCCTGCTGCGCAGCCAGATGAGCAACCCCACCACCCTGCAACTGGGCGGCTGCGAGTTCTATCAAGGGATGCTGGCAGGCAAAGAGGTGATCCTGACCCGCTCCGGTATCGGTAAGGTCGCCGCCAGCGTGGCCACCAGCCTGCTGCTGGAAAAATTCGCCCCCGACTGCGTCATCAATACCGGCTCTGCGGGCGGCTTTGCCCAGGACCTGCACATCGGTGATGTGGTGATCGCCAGCGAGATGCGTTTCCACGATGTAGATGTAACCGCCTTTGGTTACGAGATGGGCCAGATGGCGCAGCAACCTGCCGCCTTCCCCTGCGACGAGAAGCTCATCGCGGTCGCTCAGGATTGCATCGCCGAGCAGGGCAAGCACCAGACCAAGGTCGGCCTTATCTGTACCGGCGATCAGTTCATGTGCAAACCGGACGCCATCGCCAAGGCTCGCGCCGACTTCCCGCAGATGCTGGCGGTCGAGATGGAAGGTGCCGCCATCGGTCAGGTGTGCCACATGTTCAACGTGCCCTATCTGGTGGTGCGCGCCATGTCCGATATCGCTGGCAAGGAACAGGTTGAATCCTTCGATGCCTTCATCGAAGTGGCCGGCAAGCACTCCGCCGAAGTGATTATCAAGATGCTCGGCAAACTGTGAGCGAGACCGGCTCGCTTGATTTGATGGCCGACGCCCTCCTCTCGACGACGGCGGCCATTCTGGTGGGGGCAGCCCTGCTGGAGGCGGTGATCCCGTGGCCATCCCATCTGCGTCTTTCGGCCGTCACGCCCCTGCTGACCCGGCTGGGGCACAAGGTACACAGACCCGATGGTTCACCCGGCCAGCAAATGCAGGCCGGCCTGCTAGCAATGCTGGTAGTCTGGCTCCCCTGCGCAGCCGGGCTCTGGTCGCTTCGCAATCTGGCCCTGAGCGAGCCGGTCTTCGACCTGCTGTTCCTGCTGCTGATGCTCGAATCCCGCCCACTACGCGAACTCGCCCATGCCACCCGCTCGCTCGCCACCCAGGAGACCCTGCCGCTGGCGAGATTGCAGTCTGCCCCCTGGCTCAAGCGGGAGACCGGTAAACTCTCGACCATGGGGCTCGCCAAAGCAGTGACGGAGAGCTGCGCCCTGCGCCTGGTGGGCCAATGGGCTGGCCCGCTGCTGGGATTTGCCCTGGCTGGCGTACAGGGCGCCCTGCTCTGGCGGCTGGTGCAGCTGATGAACCTGAGCTGGAGTCGCAAAGATCCCGCCTTCGACCATTTTGGTCGCGCCGCCAGCACCCTCTATCAGGGGCTCAATGCCCCCGTCATTTTGTTGCTGGGGCTGCCACTGCTGGCAAGCCGTCTCAAGCAGGCAGCGCAGTTGCTGCGAAGTGGCGCGCTCTGGCCCTATCCCGCCATGGGGATGCTGCTCACCCTGCTGGTAGACAAGTGCCGGATCCGCCTTGGTGGCCCTCGCTACTATCAGGGGGCTCTCCAGCGCTGGCCAGTCATCGGCACAGGTGCTGAGCCAGATAGCGAGACTCCGCGCAAGGTGCTCAACATTCTGCAAGGATGCGGCTGGGGCTGGTTGATACTGGCGCTGGTTGTCACGATAGCGGGGTTATTTCATGGATAGATGGCTGCGATTGCCGACTTGGCTGCCCTGCGCGCTGCTGGCCTGGTTGCCCGGCGTACTGTTTGCCGCGACTCCGAGCCGGGTGGTGAGCGTGGTACCCCATCTTACCGAACTGCTTTACGACATCGGTGCCGGTGACAAACTGGTGGCCGTTGATGATGCCTCAGACTATCCCGCCGAAGTGAAAACCAAGCCCAAGGTGGCCAATTATCGCAGCATCAATGTCGAGGCCCTGCTGGCACAAAAGCCGGACTTGATCCTCGGCTGGCGCTCGGCCCAGTCACGAATGCTGGCACCGCTGGAACAACTGGGGATCCCGATTTTCTACTCAGAGCCCACCGATTTTGCCTCGCTGGCCACCGAGATGCGGGCCCTGGGCAAATTGCTGGGTGTGGAAAAGAGTGCCAACGAGGCCGCCGATCGCTATCTGGCGCGCCTGCATGAGCTGCAACAGCGTTATGGACAATCAACCGGCGTCAAGGTGTTCTACCAGCTCTGGTACCCACCGCTCACCAGCGTCAGTGGCAATGCCTGGCCGGCTCAGGCCATCGAACTCTGCGGCGGGGTCAACGTCATGGCAAATGCCAAGACCCCCTACCCTCAAGTGGACATGGAACAGGTGATCAAAGCGAACCCCACGCTGATCCTGGCGGGGAGTCAAGATCCTGACGCCCTGAATCACTGGCAAAAGTGGCCCAATCTCGATGCGGTGCAGCACCAGCGACTCGATTTGATCAACTCGGATGAACTACACCGCTTCACCCCGAGAGCCCTCAATGGGGTTGAAGAGGTTTGCCAGGCTATTCAGCTAAGCACGCAGAGCTCCAGCACATCTTGATAAAGCTCTACTGATGCGAGCCAATCCGAGGTGGTCTGGGTGCGCCCAAATCTTTGAAACTGTTTTTGTGAATGGATCACACTCTTTGCCAAAAAAGCTGGTACTTTATTTGCTAGCATATGATTCATCTACTGTTTTTATGACGAGATGCCCACAATGTTCAACGATAAAACGCTACTGATCACAGGTGGCACCGGCTCGTTTGGCCAACGATTGGTCAAGACAGTACTGGAACGTTATAAGCCGAAACGGCTCATCATCTATTCTCGTGACGAACTGAAACAGTTCGAGATGCAACAGGAGTTTAACGACCCCTGCATGCGCTATTTTATCGGTGATGTCCGAGACGCCAACCGGCTTACCATGGCAATGCGTGGCGTCGATTACGTGGTTCATGCAGCAGCACTGAAACAGGTTCCAGCCGCTGAATACAACCCCATGGAGTGTATTAAAACCAATATCCATGGTGCAGAGAACGTGATCCAGGCCGCTTTGCTCAATCAAGTCAAAAAAGTTATTGCCCTCTCCACTGACAAAGCTGCCAATCCAATCAATCTCTACGGTGCCACCAAACTGGCATCAGACAAGCTCTTCGTGGCAGCAAACAACATCGCGGGGCAGGATCCCACCCGTTTTGCAGTGGTTCGTTACGGTAACGTGGTGGGTTCTCGCGGCTCTGTCGTCCCCTTCTTCCAAAAGCTGATTGACCAGGGGGCGGATGCGTTACCCATCACCCATGAGGAGATGACGCGTTTCTGGATCACCTTGCAGCAAGGGGTTGATTTTGTCCTGGACAATTTTGGGCGGATGAAGGGGGGGGAAATATTTGTTCCCAAGTTGCCATCCGTCCGAATTACCGAGCTCGCCAGCGCCATGGCCCCTCACCTGCCACACAAGATCATCGGCATTCGCCCGGGAGAGAAGCTCCATGAAGTGATGTGTCCTGCCGATGACTCTTATCACACCTTCGAGTTTGATAACTTTTTTGTGATCGGTCCAACCATCAACTTCAATAATCGCAACAACGACTTCTCAAAGACAGCTGCAGGCGAAAAAGGAAAGATGGTCGAGCAGGGATTTGAATACAACTCTCGAAGCAACCCTGACTTTTTCTCCATTGAACAGCTACAGAAGATGAACCAGTGCAAGGTAGCAGAATGATCCCCTACGGCCGTCAATCTATCAGCCAGGCAGATATCGATGCTGTCGTGGAAGTTCTCAAGTCCGACTTCCTGACCCAAGGGCCAGTCGTTCCAAGCTTCGAGCAAGCGGTTGCCGACTACTGTAGAGCTAAATTTGGGGTGGCGGTCAATTCAGGTACTGCAGCATTGCACATTGCCTGTCTGGCGCTGGGCGTCGGCCACGGTGATTGGGTCTGGACATCCCCCATCAGCTTCGTGGCATCAGCCAATTGCGCTCTCTATTGCGGTGCACAAGTCGACTTCGTCGACATTGAGCCAGATACCGGCAACATGTGCGCAGTGGAACTGGAGAGGAAGCTGATTGCTGCCAAGGCGGAAGGGAAACTACCCAAGGTAGTAATACCGGTGCACTTTGCCGGCCTCCCCTGCGATATGCAGGAGATCCACCGCCTAGGGCAAGAGTATGGCTTTCGGATCATCGAGGATGCCTGTCACGCCTTGGGGGCTCGCTATCACGATGAACCCACCGGCAACGGCCGCTACAGCGACATCACCGTCTTCAGCTTCCACCCGGTGAAGATCATCACCACAGGTGAAGGGGGAATGGCCATGACCAACGACCCTGCGCTTGCCAAGACGATGTGCATGCTCCGCAGCCATGGCATCACCCGTGAACCGGAAGACTTTATCAATGAACCGGACGGCCCTTGGTACTATGAGCAACAGATGCTTGGCTTCAACTACCGGATAACCGATATACAAGCCGCACTAGGGCTGAGCCAGATGGCCAATCTGGAGACATGGATTAACACGCGTAACAAGATTGCCCGGTACTACTTCGAAAGACTGGCACCACAACAGCTACCTCGATATTTCAACAGCGAGCGGCGTAGTGCCTTCCATCTCTATGTTCACCATGTAGCCCCTGAACAACGCAGTGCGCTCTTCCAAACGTTACGCAAACAGGATATCGGCGCCAACGTGCACTATATACCTATTTACAAACAACCTTGGTATCAAAAGTGGACTCAAACTCCTCTGCCCTCTACAGAGCAATATTACGCAGGAGCAATGACCTTGCCACTCTTTCCTGGTTTGACAAACGCACAGCAATTGAAAATATGCAGTCTGCTTTAGTCGTAGCCAAAAATATCGCGTGTATAGACCTTATCAATCACATCGACCAATTCAGGACTCATTCGATTGGCAAGTATAATGTCACACATACCTTTAAATTCGGATACTTCAGTGATGACTTTTGACCTAAAGAAATAAGGTTCCATTAAGGATGGTTCATAAACAACAACCTCAATACCCTTCGCCTTTATTCTTTTCATGACTCCTTGTATTGCCGATGCTCTAAAATTATCCGAGCCAGCCTTCATAACTAGTCGATAAATACCCACTCGTTTAGGATTAGTCGCGATGACTGTATCAGCTATAAAATCTTTTCTCGTTGTATTAGCATCAACTATAGCTCTAATCAAGTTACTGGGCACTTGGTTGAAATTTGCCAAAAGCTGCTTGGTGTCTTTTGGCAGACAATAGCCGCCATAACCAAAAGATGGATTGTTATAATAGTGGCCAATACGAGGATCAAGGCAAACACCATCAATAATATCCTTTGTTTCTAGATTATTTTTTTGGGCATATGTATCCAACTCATTAAAAAACGCGATTCGCATCGCCAGATATGTGTTAGCAAATAATTTTACTGCCTCTGCTTCCGTGCTTTCAGTAAAAATTACAGAAACATTTTTTTCTATTGCCCCCTCAATCATAAGTCTAGAAAATGTTCGTGCATATTCACTTGTTGCCCCGACTATAACACGTGATGGATAAAGGTTATCATATAATGCTCTCCCTTCACGTAAAAACTCGGGGGAAAAGAAAATATTCTCGTAATTATGAGTCATCCGCATTTTAGCGGTAAAACCAACAGGAACAGTTGACTTTATTACAATTACTGCATCAGGATTAACGTCCATAATATCAAGAATAACTGACTCTACCGACGCAGTATCAAAGCAATTTGTATCAGGATCATAATTAGTGGGCGTCGCAATTATAATATAGTCAGCATGTTCGTAAGCAGTTGACTTATCCAAGGTTGCGGTAAGATCCAAAGTCCGTTGTTTAAAGAACAGATCGATCTCAGAATCAATAATGGGAGATTGTCGCCTGTTAATCATGGACACTTTTTCTGGATTAACATCAAATGCAACAACATGATGGTTCTGAGCTAACAATATTGCATTAGACAAACCTACGTAACCTATACCGACAACGGCAATTTTCATTATTGAACCTTCACATCCCAAAATTGATAATAAGAGCGATACCATTCAACAAAATTCTGAATGCCCTGTTCTATCTTCATTGATGGGCGATATGAAATAGTAGCAAATAAATCCTCAGTATCCGCCCATGTCGCATAAACATCACCCGACTGCATGGGCATCATATTTTTTATAGCTTTAACCCCCAGCGCTTGCTCGAGAGATTGAATAAAATCAACTATTTTAATCGGCCTACCATTACCAATGTTAAATACACGATAAGGGGCACTGCTATCAGCTGGAGAACCAGTTGCGCAACGCCAGGCAGAATTTTCAACCGGTATCACGTCCGCTACCCGGATCACACCTTCAGCAATGTCATCTATATATGTGAAATCTCGGCTTAACAGACCATTGTTATATACATCTATTGGCTGTCCAGACAGCATACATTTAGTAAATTTAAATAATGCCATATCCGGCCGTCCCCACGGGCCATAAACTGTGAAAAAACGCAATCCTGTGGTTGGGATACCATACAAATGAGAATATGTGTGCGCCATCAGCTCATTCATTTTTTTTGTCGCTGCATATAACGAAATAGGATGGTCAGTGGGTTCACTCACTCTAAATGGCATTTCCTCATTCATTCCATATACGGAGCTAGAAGATGCATAAACAAGATGCTCAATATGATGATGACGACAACCTTCCAGAATTGCCAAAAATCCGTCTACGTTGCTATCAATATAAGAAAAGGGAGATTCCATTGAATGGCGAACACCGGCTTGAGCGGCAAGATGAATTACTCTGTCAAACTTCTCTTTGGAAAAAAGAGTCAGGATAGATTTTCTATCAGAGACATCCATTTTTACAAACTTGAAGTTAGAAAATGGAGTTAACTGTTCAAGTCTACTTAATTTAAGAGATACCTCATAGTAATCATTTAGGTTATCAATACCTATAACCTGATACCCTTTCAAGCACAGTAGTTCGCACACCTTCGCACCGATAAATCCCGCTGCACCAGTTACAAAATATTTCATACGACATACCTGTTAAAAATTGCTTTTGGTTATACGCTAAGGTGAAATCATTATCTTACTGAGTGCCAATATCCATATGTATATTACAAATATTATAGCTTATGAATATTTATAAGATCATTAATAAAATGCATCTAATTCATTTAAATTTATGATTAGCTTTAATTATTGACTACAAAAAAGTGTCTGACCGCATCAATAATGAATACTTGCTCCGACTCAGTCAGGCTTGCATGTAAAGGTAAACGTAACAGCATTCTAGAAACCGCTGTGGTATTTATATCATCGCCATGAAATCTACCATATCGAATACCAGCCGGACTAGAATGCAGAGGTACAAAGTGTGAGGTAACTTCCACATTAAGATTGCGCATGAATTTAAATAATCCCTGTTGTTCGTCAGGGGATCTTGTTCTTATATGATATATATGAGCATTATGCTCAACATGTGCCGGAACGGCAGGAAGTGTGAGCACTCCAGCATTAGCCAACTCAGATAAACATGTATGATAAAAAAGCCATTTTTTTAATCTAGCATTCGTAATTTCTCTCGCGTTTTGTAATTGCTGCAACAAGACTACAGCTTGAACCTCTGACATTACATAACTAGATGATAAAATTTGCCATGTATATCTATCAACCTCTCCACGCAAAAACCTTGAACGATCAGTTCCTTTCTCCTGAATGATTTCACATATACCATGGTACTTATCTTCGTTTACTAAAAAAGCCCCGCCCTCACCACCGGCATGAATATTTTTAGTATGATGAAAGCTGACGCAGCCAAATTGACCAATTGAACCAAGTGGCCGTCCTTTATATGTTGACATGATACTTTGTGCAGCATCTTCAACCAATACAAGATTATAGCGATTGCATATATCGACTATAGAAGACATTTCTGATGCAACACCGGCATAGTGAACAACCACTACGGCTTTCGTTCTAACTGTAATAGCCTCTTCAATAAGCTGCTCATTTATATTCAAAGTGTCTGGCCTGATATCGACAAATACTAATTTTGCGCCCCTTAAGGCAAAAGCACTTGCAGAGGTAACAAATGTAAAGCTTGGCAGTATTACCTCATCCCCTGGCTGCAAATCCATAGCTAAAGCTGCCATCTCCAAAGATGCACTACAGGATGGCGTTAAAAAAACTCGCCTTGCATTATATATATCGTGTAATAGTTCCTCACATTTTTTTTTATTAACACCGATACCTAAACATTCTCCATCACTTTCAGTGATATGGCCAATATTATTGGGGCGATTATATGGTATCCAATTGCGATATGATTTCATTTCATAATAACCTTAATGTCACTGACAAGATTTGCATAACTTCTTCCTGAATCAGGCCATGTTGTCAGTCTCCAATCAGGACATTGCCCACAAAAAGTATGGCATTTGAAATCGTTATTAAGATGAGCCTCTCGCAGTTCGTTTAAAAATGCTCCCTGCCAAGCAGTTTTTAGCGTTGTCTTCCTGTAATCAATGAAACTGGATGCATACGCCCAATCTGTCGGGCAAAAAGAAAGCTCACCTTTTGGATCCAGGGTCAAACGCTCCCATGGATATAAGCATGGGCGCCTTGACTCATGGGAATGAGCTTCCCCTTGAGCCAACATACCTGCCGCCGAATGTAAATTCCTGATCAGCACTTCATCAGCTCCCTGATTTTTCCAAAAAAGAGAAAAATCATCTACCTCATCTTCATTTCCTGCCTGACGAATAAAACTCACAACAATACGAGTTCTGTATTGCCCTGTCTTGATATGTTCGATCATTCTAATTATATTACGTCGCACTTGCTCAAGACGCCCGCCACGAATATTCGCATAAGTCTCATCGTTAAAGGCATCAATGCTGACATCAATCATATGAAGGCCACTTTCTAATAACTGTTTTAGTTTTTTCTCATTAAGAACTGTACCATTAGTGGTTAACGTGACAAACGTGCCACTATGCTCGACAGCATACTGGATCATTTCATGTGCATGTGGATGCATAAGTGGCTCACCATTGCTGGTATATCGTATATACTGGCAATGTCCGTCGCTATTGTCTCTTATATCATCGATCAGCTTCTTGTTTAGTTCAGGGTCTAACAATCTTGCGGAATAATGTTCAGACTCTTTAAATTGAGGGTGTGGACAATGTATGCATCTTAAATTACAAATTTCAGCAATATCTACAATGACCTGTGATGGAAACTCCGATGACAGTCGATCATAGAAACCATATTTAGCCATGAGTCCTCCTACTAATAATTTAGTTCGCTATGAACAAAATCACCGCCAGCACATAATAAAGCATCGATAATACTGACGCGGCAATCAAAACCAGGTCCGTTCTGGGGATAGCGAGCATATTCAGGATATTCCATCCAGGCAACACCGATACCCCTTTCTTCAAAGCGCCCGATATCTAAATAATTTTTTGCCGCCGGCCCAGAAAAATAAATACTTGCATCAGCTCTTTCAGCAATGACGATCAGTCTTTCCGTTGCATCGCTAAATCCCCCCCCATTCAAGTAATGACTATCCGTAAAGATGGGGGTGGTGATCCCTAATAAATGCATGATTTTTTTAATAAACATGATATTTATATCAGAGATATACTCAAATTCACGTGCATCTTCATACCATGATTTAATTTCATCTATATATCTATCAAAAAAAAGCGCCTTTTTGTATCGCTCTTTAATTATAGCAAAATGCTTCTGACACCATAGATTATCGACAACTTTTGTGGATGATATTTTCTGATTTCTATCAACATGACATACGGGTATTGTTAACCATACAGCACCCTGTGTGGTCATAATCCTATTGCGGTTACGCCAATCTCTTGTTGTATACTGGACAGAATCAAGAAATATAAATTCGTCCACCCTGTTTATAATATCAAAGTAGCCTATCCAAGGAATATAATTAGATTGAATGATTGCTATCTTTTTATGCAAGTTAGTATGCTCTTAATATTTTTGAACGTGTTAAACCACATGAAATCATCTGTGCTTTAATCTCGGGCCAGTAATCAGAAGCAATAATAACCACATCAAGTTCATTGGTGGCCTCCAGTGTAAATTTTTCTATTGGGGCATTACAAAATATAGCGCCAAATTTACTATCGTCATTATCAAAAAAACACTTCACCTTTATTTCCCTGTCAGAAAAAACAAGGTCAGAATGAAGTTTTCCATAGAATTTTTTTGCGCCAGAACCAGTGCCAAAAATAGCTATTTTAATATTTCTTTTTCTTCCAAATCGATAGTAAAACTCATCTGGCAAATTTCGTTTAAATCGATACGTAAATTTCTCTGAAAATGAACTTTCAAGTAAAAAACCTCTGATTTTCGGCAAAATAACGTCAATATTATGAAACTGTTCAACATAGTTGCAGCAGCTTCTTGATTTATTTTCGAGAAAACCATATTGGAATACATCTTCAAGCATAACATGAATATCATTTCGCTGTGGGGAAGGCTCCCCAATTAGCGAGAGATAAAGACTTGAGCCTTCATCAAACTCGTCTGAAGCTTCATCAAGCCACACCCCTTTCACTAGACGACGGTATCCTTTAACACAAGAGTCTATGGCAATCACAGGTAATCCGATCATTGCAAGATGATATGCTGAGGAGCCCATTGCAACACCGAAATGATATTTTTCAGATTCAATTAGGCTGTATATATCAGATTCATTTCTCTTTCCTAAGATACGAATTTCAAGGCGTTCATGCGCAAGCTTTTTATATGATTCAACTTCATCCTCATAGAGAGCATATCCATATCCTATCAAATCAAAAAGTATATGCAGCTGAGGTTTATTGTTAAGAACAACATTCAAGCTGTCAATAAAACTCAAGATGCTTTCATTCTTGAAAAAGTCAAATCTCCCGAGCCAGAGCACCTTCATAAACTCTTCTGGAGCAGAAATATTGTACCGTATCTTTTGTGTTACGGGCTCAACAGGAACAGTGGCAGATGAGTGATGATTAAGTGGAACAGAAAAATACTCAGAATTATATTTACGATATATGTCATTGGGATACCAGATTGCATGTGCTCGATCCAACTTTAATAATAATTGGCGCTGGTAGTGCCAAGTTTCATTAATTAACTTTGGTTTGAATGCACGAGATGCGTTAAATCCAATCCCTGGCTCCCAGATACTCCAAGCTTCTGGATGCAACATCCCAGTCAATATATGAACTCTTTTATTTCCATTGAAGACATGCATAGCCCTATGCAAAACTTCAAAATATGAAGCGAGAACATATATATCTTCCCCAAAAAAATCATCAATAATTTTCTGTCCAAGTGCCCCCAGATACGATTGATTTGAAATAGAAACAAAGAAATCATCCATTTCTGGAATGATATACTTTTTTATCTTTACACTCTTGTTATCCAATAGCCCAAAAAGTGCAGAGTCCTCGTATCCAACTACGGCAACGGAATCACCTAATCCAACAAGATAGTCAATAAATCTACAGTTAAATGTCTCCGCACCACCGACACTCTTATTGAAATCAAAAACAACAATGTTCACGCCGCCCCCACAACCCTGTGTTAACAATACGTCGAATAAAATTCCCAGCCTTAAATAATAACTGATGCGATTAATACTTTTTTTCAAAAAATGAACAATCTATAACATATAGGAATCTCTAAAAATCAATACACTAGCTCGAACTGGTTCGTCAAGGAAGAATCAAAGGATAAATTTAAAGAGTAATTCATAAAAAATTGGAGACTAAAAACAAAAGGAAAGTAATAAAATAACTTATAATATCTATAGCTATTTATCAGTTTAAAAAAACAACTCTCCCATCAAATTTCATCAATAAAGCACGTCTAATTTCCTCTCGATAGAAATCCGATGCTATATAGACTGGTGAATTAATAGCATCTAAATCCCCCAACGTGTTAACCTTGAAGTCATTCATAGCATGCGAGTGTTCATCAACAATAATATTAATTTTTTTTCTGTGCTTGGAAAATTTTAAAATGGCCTGTCCGATATGACCAGCACCATATAGAAGTACTTCAGAATAACTATTGCTTACCTCATCGAAGATGAGCGTATGATTTAGAACATTATCCGTGAAAGGATATTGAACAACTTGGCTCAACAAATAGATGTCATCAGAGCACAACGCTATCACTTTATCAATAGAAATCAAAGGGTTATATATTATCTGCTGCGGAGAAACAAATTTATCTTCCAGACATTTTCTAGCCACTAGGAAAGCATATTGTTCAGTTGTCTGATGCTCAACGACGTCTGACAATGAGCCAAATGTATACTCACCATCAGTACCTCTCCAACCAAATACTAACTCAACGACTTCATAGTTGTTTGAAAAACAAAGTGAAATGAAAAAATCAACATTATATGTAAAAAGTCCATGTGGGGAATGCTTCATAGGCAAACAATGAATCATTAATCCATTTTTCTTTGTAATGTTATGTATTGACGCAAAAACATTATATTGATTAAAAACATGTTCACTAGTTCCAAGATTAGTTACCACATCATACTGATGAGATAACTCGAGCATCTGACTATTAAAATCGCAAAATATTGTCCCATCATAAACATCCACAGAATCATATTTTAAACCTAGGTTTTCATACATAGATTTTGTAAAATCACCATCCTGATAATTCTTTAATTCTTCATCAATTATCTCTGCCGAGTTTAATGAATAAAACTGCTGGCACCCTAACTCAATTATCGAATTAAAGTTTTCAGGAAAGTGATTCTTCATTTTATTAAACATAGCTGGCGTCATACCCATCACAGAACTCCCGTAACATATAATATGAAGTTATAAGAAAGACTTATCAATTCACGAATGAATTATATTTCACAAACAATGTAAACAAGGCTATATTTTCAACCGCAGTTATAAACTTCAAAAATTCTTCGCCTTTATTATATAGCCATAAAATATATTCATAATAGTGGGCTCGGTCATTATAATTAATATTATTTAATAACTTTTAGCCCAAAGCGTTATCTCACAAATTGAACTCATGGGACTGCAACCAGATCTCAAGCACCAATAAACCCCAAACATGATAGAAGGTCATACCGTCAAACTGGTTATCCAGCAACATCCGCAACCGGTCGGGAGCAATAAACTGATGCAGACAGAGCTGGCCTGAAGAGGCCTGCTGACGCAGTTGCGTAATCGCACTCTGTTTGGCCTGTTGATTGAACGGATCTATGCTGAAACCCTTTTTCGGCCTGTCGATCCATTCCGCCGGCAAGTAGCGTTTGGCCAACTGGCGCAACAGGAACTTACCCTGTCCTTGTGCAATCAGCTCTGACTGTGCCAAACCTGCGGCAAACTGAGCTACTTCGGTCGACAGGTAGGGCGTGCGGCACTCAAGGCTGTGCAGCATGCTCATTCGATCTACCTTGGCCAATACCAACGGCAGATAATTGGCAATATCGGCCTCACGAAGGCGATTAAGATACGGGCGGCTATCCATATCGATACGCCTGCGCAGCGCCATCAAGTGATCACCAGTACCGGACGGAATGCGACCGAACAACTGTTCCAACTGGCGATCGGCATACAGCAAGATGCGACCAGAGTAGTACTCCCGCCCAAGATGCCAGCTACGCGCCTGCATCTGTTGCTCTCTGCCCTCGGCGGCGACCAGTGTCTGCAGGTAACGGCCATAACCGCCAAACAGCTCATCCCCCCCGTCACCCGTAATCGCGACGGTGACCTGCTGACGAGCAAGCTGCGAGACCATATAAGTTGGCACACAGGAAGTATCAGCATTGGGCTCATCCATGCGCCGCGCCAGATCACCTACCTGTTCAACAAAAGCCTCTGGACGAAGCAGCTGTTCGGTGTGCTCGGTTCCGAGGAAATCGGCAAAAGCCCGAGCCTCCTCATGTTCGCTCTCCGGCGCCTGTTCAAAACCGATGGAGAAGGTGCGGATCGGCCGTTGCAAACGACGGGTGATCAGGGCCACCGCCGTCGAGGAGTCGACACCACCGGAGAGAAAAGCCCCCACCGGCACATCGGCGACCAAGCGGCGCGATAACGAACGCAGTAACAGATCCTCAAGCTGGTCAACCTGCTCCTCCAGCGGGCGTGACGGCATATGGTCACCGGCACAGATAAAGTGGAAGTAACGCTCTGCCTGTGAGACCGCCCCTGTCACGGCACGCATCAAGTGCCCCGGCAGCAACTTTCTGGCGTGTTGATACAGGGTGCGTTCCCCGACGGGGTGCTGGAAAGCCAGATAATGGGCGACTGTATCAACCGTAATGCGGGCAGGGAATCCTGGCACCAGGGTCAAAGCCGCCAGCTCGGAGGCAAAGACCAACAAACCGTCAAACTCGGCATAATAGAGTGGCTTCTCGCCAAACGGATCACGCGCCAGCAGCAACTCCCTGCGCTCACGATCATAGTAGGCAAGTGCAAACATCCCCTCGAGCCGGGTCAGAAAGTCAGCACCTTCCCGTACCAGGCCATTGACCAATACCTCGGTATCAGAATGGCCAGTAAATGATATGCCGGCGTCTTTAAGACGCCCCCCCAACTGAAGATGGTTGTAGATCTCCCCATTAAATACGATACAGGCCCGCTGCTGTGCATCATGCATTGGTTGATGCCCGGCAGGCGATACATCCAGAATACTCAATCGACAATGTGCCAGAACACAGCGTCCGTCATCCGACTCCCAAAGACCCTGGTCGTCAGGACCTCGATAGGTCATCGCCTCCGCCATTCTATTAGCCTGCTGTTTCAACCACGCAGGATCATGTTGACCATGAATACTCATTATTCCGGCTATACCGCACATTTTATAACTCCCTAAAGGTAAGCCAACACATGATGTCACGCATGAGACATCATAGAATAATCAACTATCATGCGATGGCTTTTCCAGAACGAATAGCACACCAGCGACTTCCAAATCCTCCCATCCCAGTGATGCATACTCATCTGCGAAATCGACAGAGACTTCCTGAATATGCTCTCTATCATTCTTCATATATTTATCTTCAGCAACAATCCTGAAGCCACATTGTAAAAATATCTGTCGATAATCACTATAACGCAGCTGATTACCATGTAAAAAGTGGCCAGCATCACCATAATGGTCACGCCACTCTGACTTGCCTATTGTCAGGAAATCAAGTGGTCGTGAAAAATCCCGGTGGTCTCGGAGGTCAATCCAGTGAAAAGCAAAACCACCTGATGCTAATAGCTCAAATGTCTTGGCTACGAATGAATGAATATCTACAACATGCTCCATTACGGCACACGAATAGCATACATCATATTTTTCATCATCATTGAAATCTTCAAGCTTTATCTCAGGGAAGTAATTTAGTCTAGTGCCATGATGATCATGAAGATGGAATGATTCAACATCATCATTAAATACAATACCATCATTTACCTTACATGGGACATTGAAAAGCCCCATTAAATCTTTAATCATTGAAACATGTTCATTGAAAGGATATTTCCCGCTTAGTCCCGGGAATGGTTCGATCGCGGTCCACTCCCCACCCCATCGTAATAGACTATATATCTCCACCCCAAGGGAATGACCAGAACCTATATGTAAAAATCGATTTACCGGCTTTGAAATATATTGTTTACGGCATTTCTCGAAATGATTACCAAGTGATATATGATAAAATACACTACCGCTAGTGTTTTTACTTCCTATTATCTCATCCACGAGCTCACGTCCGATTAGCCCTTTCACTTCCTGCTTCTCTCGATCTTTTATTTCACTTTCCTCATCATAAGGAAAGGGTAAATATAAATCATCCAGCCCCAATTTGACGAGTTGAGCACAGATATCTGAGACATGCCTCTGAAGACAAGAGAGAATAATAAAATTTGGCTTATATAGATGAATTTCATCAGGAGAGATAATAGGAAGCTCACCTTTAAACTGACCATGTAAATTTTCGTTATTATCAGCAATAGCCAATATTGAAAATCGTTTAGGAAGTCTTTTTATAAATGAATCACAAACTTCACCAGCACCGAACAAGATAACATCCATATTCCGTCTCCGATTTATTTTTTATTAGTCAGTGCCAGTGTTTTTTCAGCAAGTATACGTGGTGAATAATGCTCACTCATCTTTTCCACCAAACCAACTGATGTTTTCTCTCCACTCCCCATTAATAATGACACTATCTTTTCAATCATCAAACCCCATTCCCCATAGGGAATCAAGTCACAAGAAAACTCTGTCAGTACAGTTTCTCTATTTCCTGGAATATCTGTCGCTACAACAGGACAACCAAGTGCCTGTGCTTCCAAAATAACATTAGACATTCCCTCATGACTGGAGGTGGAAATGAGCAGGCTGGCACAACTTAACCATTCAAAAATATTATCTTTCACACCCACGACATGAATGTTATCGCGGCACGGCAGCTGCGCAATGCAAGCAAGGACCTCTGAGCGCAATGGTCCATCACCGATTAAAATTGCATGGGTTTGAGGAAGTTTGGCAATGACAGAAGCGACAACCTCTATAAAGCGACATGGGGACTTTTCCGGAGACAGTCGCATTATCCCCATCAATATTGGGGCCGATAAATGAATATCTAACTGCTGTAAAGGCTCTTGTCCCTCAACCCGCTTGGCCATGACCGCATTTTTCACTACGGGGATGCTCGATTCAGGCAAATTTAGCCAGCGAGCATACGACTGCGCCCCTGCCATGGAGTTAACACTCAAAACGATTCCTGGCAACTCGGTCATCAGACGATAGTAAGCTGCCAACCTCGACTCATCATAAACGGCCAGGTATTCAGGAAACTCTGAGGGTGCAACACTCCTTCCAGAGATAATGATCTGTTCTACTCCCGCGAAAATTGCGGCCATAGAAGCAATGACATTACCGTCTTCTAGATAGGCGATAACCAGTTTGGGCTGAACACGTTGCATATAGTCATAGGCAGTGAGAATGCCGTGAAGCAGTCCGGGCTCAAAGAAGGGTGCCAATTGATTAGCCAACTGGTAGCTATTTTCCTCCTGCTCCAAGTTCGGCCAGCACTCACGGGCAGAAGGCACGAAGTAGAGCTCTACACCATGAGTACGCAAAAGCGCCTCCCAGTGATTAACCTCCAACCCCTTATTCTTCACCGAGATCAAATGCACTTCCCATCCCTGCTGGCGCAATCCGATGGCCAGCAATACCATCTGCCGCTCAGCACCGCCTTTGACCAAGGAGTGGATATATAGCACGACACGCTGCACTACTTGGGGCAGCCGATGTGCTCGACGCTCGCGGATCAACCGCTCAAGCTTTTGCTGCAACATCGCCGATGGCTGGCAGGTTGCCTCAACATAGGGAGTGATATAGGGATAGTCGCCATAATGACCTAGTTGCTCGATAATCTGCCCACCGAATTGCTGTAAATCTGAAAAGATGACAATGACCACCTCCTCTGCTGGGTAATTATTAAGCAGTTCTGGCCCTACAATCGGAATGCCACAGGCGAACTGACCGACTTGAGGACCGTTAAGACCATCGATGATGGCGACGAATGGATAAGGGGATTGGAGCACATGATAATAAAGATTTCCCGCCACCCCCCAGGCAATCGCCTTGCGTTTCCCGGACAGCAGTTCCTGATGCAATAACGCATCAAAAGGCAGGGCATGTTTCATCGACAGATCCAGCATGTGTCGGTTTCCTTGGAATTCAATTCAATGACAATATGGTCACATCTTGGCTGGATATAGTCGCAAAGATGTCTCGTTTTATTTCGTCCACAAAGGAGGCGGACGCGACAATCAGTACAGAACCAGATGGAATTGAGCACTCGGATAATGATATAACGTCATATCCCATCACTTGGTAGTGTCCAAAGTTGGCTTTTTTATCGATCACGGTACGGATACGGATGCTTTTTTTAATCAGTTCAGGTGCCAGACACTCAAAGAATTCTCCCGCCCCATACACTATGACTTCGGTGGCATGTTGACTTTGCATCAATTCCAGAAGTCTATCGATCGCTTGGGCATGCTTATAACGTGCATCGCGTAAGCCGACAAAATCCATCATCAAATCAGGATCCAGCCGACTCAGGGAACCTTGTGGCCAAGCCAACCAACGCTCACCATAAGACATGTTTTTACTGAACTTGCGATAGAAGGTTTCTATTCCTTCTGAGTGGATCCGCGCCAACCCGGAGGAATTAATAACCTTGTAACTACGCTCCGAGCCAAAGTTGTCTTCATGAACCAGATTACCAAGATAGTGCACCTCGCTCGATACCGGACACTCGACCAGACGCTCCATCATGCGTAAAAAAGAGATGCGCTCACTCAAATCGGATTCGGCGATGCCCAGCGACTGGTCCCATAACTGATAGGCATTAACTCCAGCCTCAAAACTCCGGATATTTTGCTGATGCTGGACACTGTAGCGAACCTCTGCCTGTCGCGGCACAACTTTCCCTTCCGCTGTGCGCCGATACCCCAGTGTGCTCCCTTCCAAACCAACGAGAACAATTTCAAAAATCTCTGGTGAACGGGCAATCTTCTTGATCCCCTTTATGGTATCGTTACGCACCGGAATAAAGGCACTGATCGGCGTGATAACGGAGTTTTTGCTGCCTCTATGGTTACAGTAGAGCAACAGACTGCTCATTGGCTGTTGCAACATGGCCTTGCTAATTTGAGAGGGAATCGTCCCACCGCCACCCAAGTCGACTAGCAGATAGGGAGCATCTCCCGTCAAGCCAACAAAATAATCTCGCATGTCCAGCCTGCTTTGCTGAATACTGCTCTTGATCTGCTCGATATTTTGCTCAAACACTTCAGCCATCAGTTGCAGACCATCTTGCCCATCGATGGCAATTTGATCCAAAAGCGCCAGTGGCGTGTCAAGAAAGGATGCCAACCTGACATCCTGAACACCAAATTCATTGAAAAAGTCACGAACGGTGTAATTGCGGCGCATCAAGGTCTGGGAAACAGCCTCTTCCACTTGGCTATCATCTATCGCGGGCAAATAGGTTGCCTTGCGTGAGGCATAACAGGTCTGACAGCGTATATCTGGGTACTGCTGTGATTGAAAATCGACCTGGCGGTTGATACAGGCAGCAAAGATCCCGCCCTCTCGCATCAGCGACAAAATGTTTTTTACCTGCAGTCGTTTGGCTGACTGCAGAACCCACTTGGCAAATGCCGTCAGGACGGGTCCAAGGATGAAGGCGCCATATGTGTAGAAAAATTGCTCCTCCTCGGAAAGCTGTTGTGGCATCGACAGGACGGCCAGCTTCCTGGCATGTTGCATGGTCGATGGCACATTTACCCGATAAACTTTCTCGTTTTCCAACACCTCAGACAGATTCTCTGGGATATCAAAATGCAATGAAGCCAAACCATGTTGCCGTGCCGACTGCACATCAGCCCTGGGATTGTCACCGATATGCAAAACTTGCTCTGGTTTCAGCTTTATCTGAGTAATTACATGGCTAAAGAGAGCGCCACTCTGCTTGGTCAACCCAACACTTGATGAAACAAACAGATAATTATAAGAAATTTCAGGGCATTTTTCTGAAATACAGTCGCGCAAAAAAACTTCTGGCAAATACATGTCGGAAATAAAAACAATCAGTTTATTTTTACGTTGTGCACGTACCAAAACTTCTTGAATAATCGGGTCTGGATAAAGAACTTCTCGTTCTACTTTCAGCTCTTCAACTTTAAGCACCGCCTTAATTTCATCACTAAAAGGCAGCTGTTCAAAAATATCGTCAAAACTAATTTCTTCACCTGACATTAGTTTGCGAGCACGAGCTTCAGCCTCGAGGCGGCAAAATCTATAATCTTCTGCCTCTATTGGCAGATTAAGACCTCTATTTAGCAACCGTCTCGCTGCTTCCTCAAAAACCCACGAGGGTTCATCACATGCACGACGCAATAATGTATCAAAAACATCCAATGAAATATGTGTTATTTTATCAATGCAAAGATACTGATCAAGAGCAGTTAGAAACTGGCTATTTTCTAGTAAATCACGCAACTCGGGAGACATCACCGCATAATGACTCATATATACCTACACATGCATCAAAATAAAAGAAATCACATAAAAAGCATTCACACTCAAAAACTCGAATACTTTTGCGGAATGAAAATATCTATCTCTGCAATAGATTATATTCATTACTTATTTAAAACGGCAAAACAGGCATCGGAAACCAATCGAGAGAAATTGTTCAGCGCGTTATCCACTGCATCATCCATATCGAAATAGCGATACTCGGCAAGGCGGCCCAAAGCAATCAGTTGCGGGAACTCGGCCAATTCATCGCGGCAAGTCTGATAATGCTGTTTGGCTGCATCGGTAAACAGCGGGTAGTAAGGCTCCAGCCCCTGCCCGGCCACATAGGTGCAGGGGTATTCATAAACGATGCTGGTGCCGGGATGTTGCTGCCCCGTCAGATGCTTGAATTCAGTGATGCGGGTATAGGCCTCTTCATTCGGATAATTGACCGTGGTCACCGGCTGAAATTGAGCTTGCGGCAGATGACAGTGCTCAAAGCGCAGTGAACGGTACGGCAAGCCGTCGTGCCCCGCCGGCATCAGCTGATCCAGCATCCCCGTATAGACCAAGGGCCCGGCAAAGGGCACGCCATCCAGCAGTATCCGTTTCTGTTGCCAATCCAGACAGACGCGGGACCCCATGGGAATGGATAGCCTCACCTCAATCAAGGGGTTCGCCAAGATGCGCTCGAACATGGCGGTATAACCCTGCGCGGGCACCGCCTGCCAGGGATCAATAAAGTAACGGTCATCACGATTGACGACAACCGGCACGCGCGCAGTGACCTCGGGCGAGACCTGCTCTGGCGATACACCCCACTGCTTGCTGGTGTAGTTGACGAAGGCTCGCTCATAGATGAACTGGGCCAGCTCAGCCAGCAGAGGCTCAGCTTCCTGCCGCAGTGCCATGATGGGCACTCTGGCCCCCTCACCAAATCTGGCCTGAAGGGCCTCAATCATGGCCGCTGCCTTCTCCGCCGGAAAGCAGCGTTCAATGCTGGTCAGGTTGAACGGGATGGGCACCAACTGACCATCTATCCGTGACAGCACGCGATGCTCATAAGACAACCACTCGGTAAACTGCGACAGGTAATCCCAGACTTCCTGCTTGTCGGTATGGAACAGGTGTGGCCCATAACGATGGATCAGCACGCCGTGCTCGTCATACGCGTCGAAGCAGTTACCCCCGAGATGATCGCGCTGTTCCAGCACCAGCACCTTCCAGCCAAGCTGGCTGGCCATTCGTTCAGCCATGACGGCACCCGAAAGCCCAGCGCCGATGACGATCGCCTGATAGCTCACGCTCTATCTCCAAACAGTTGCTGCATGACACGCGCGGGATGGACCCGCTCTGCCCATGCCAACTGATGTCGTTCGTCGAAGAACCAACCCGGGGCTAGCCTTGCCACAGCATCGACCGACTGCTCGATAAGCTGAGTGAAGCGCACGACATCATCCTGCCGCAAAAAGTAGAGCGCGGCAGAGTAGTAGTGATGGGCACGCCCCTGAGCAATGATCACGGGATCAGCACCGAATGCCGCCGCATTGTCACAGGCACGCAGCAAATCGCGCAGCGACTGTTCACGACGTTCAGCCGATTTGCGGGTTTGCCCGCCAAAGCTCTGGGTATGGAAGCGATAGCGGCCCAATAATTCGGGGATAAAATCCAGCGTCCCCGGATTGTGGGAGAGGTTCAAGATGTGCCAGGGATAATCGAGGATGATCTTGCACCCCTCATCGATGGCATTTTCCATCCCTTCATAACGGCGAAACATTATGGAACTTGCATTGACGAACACCCCGAAGCGGATCAAGGCCTCCCGTGTCATCACGGATTCAAGATAGCGGGCATTGTAATAATCGCGGGTGAATAGCTTGATCCGTGCGCCAGTTTCATCATCAAACATCTCCGCTTCGTGGTAGCAAAGCGTGCAGTCAGTGTGCAAATCAAGATAATCGGCCTGGCTCTGCAGCTTGCCCGGCAGAGCAAGATCATCCCCGTCGACATAGGCGATGTATTCACCGGTAGCCTCTCTCAGCAAGCGTTTCTGGGTTTTAGCCAACCCCATATTCTGCGCATTCTGTAGTGCCTTGAGTTGCGGCCACTGCTGTGCCAGCCGATGCATAATGGCCCAGGAGTCATCGCTCGAGCCGTCATCAATGGCGATCACCTCGAATTCGAAATCCGTTTTTTGTTCCAGCAGGCTAAGCAGGCAAGGTTCAATGAAGCGCCCGAGGTTGTATACCGGCACCAGTACGCTGACTTTCATAGAGGATCCAGAAGTAGAGTAAAAAAGAAGCGAATTGGAGAAAATGGACAAGGCTACCGCACGGTCTCTGTCAACCTTTCCTGCCCTTCATCACAATAATTACTGCAAGAGCTGTGCCTGACCAAGCTAATTGATTGATATGACTTGATTTATGTGACCTGGAATCCACTATTCAATGCGGGCAAGCCGACGGCTGCAGGCCACCAGCATGTCGATGCCGTCCCAGAGCCATTCGAATGCCAGCGCCTGTCCCGGACTTGCCACCCTATCGATACGACAACCTGGCGATACCAGGAGCGCATGCTCAAGCTGCGTTTTATCCGGGCCAGCCCAGACACAGGACTGCATATCCCAAGGCTGTAGCAGCAACTCATCAAGGTTATCGGCAACGAATTCTGCAACTGTACCTCCTCCGATGTGTTCAAGCCGCAAAGAGGCGGTGGGAGTCAATAAGGTGACGCCAGCAAAGGTCTCCTGCTGCATCTGACCATCGAGAGCGGCATTTTGTTGACAATTGATGAGGCGTTCCATCATCAGGGCAGGGCTGCCTGCAAAGGGGGCAAAGACGGCTTCGAGCAAACGACGTCGCAACACACTATCGGGAGTGCCCAACCAGCAAATCGTGGTGGGCGAGGCGCAGGCTTGCTGATTGAAGCGAGTAAAGTCTTGTTGCAAAGCCGCAACCAATTGCCGCCATGCGGCAGCATCCAGGTTGGCGAGCCATTGGCTATCCAACACCGCCATGGAGCGGCGATCCGGAAACACGATTTCCTGAGCGCGGGGTGAAAGCGGAATAGCCCGTACCCGACCGATGGTTTCATCACCGCCCCAAATGATGCGAAGGCGGCACCGGGCCGACAGCCAGGCGGTGACCCGTTCGTCATGGTCATAGCGGATAAAACGGGTACGCGAGGCAATCTCTTGCCACTCGGGCAGAGAGAAAAGCTCGTTCAGGATGGTCAGCATGGCCTCTTGCACCGGGTCGATGCGCGATGAGAGGCGAACCACGGAACCATTGCCCATCAGCAGCGCCATGATCCAGGAGTAGAACGCGACGGTCGGCACGTTGGAGGGGACCAGATGAAAAACCATCCCCAAGGGTGCACGCCCTGCCATGCGTTTGCGCTGTACCTCAATCTGGCGCGGCCGCAACAAAAAGCCAAAGGCGGCCAGATCAGGGTTCTCTCGCCCCTCCTTCAGCAGACGTGCAGAGAGCGCAGCCACAAAGTCGCAGATGACGGGCGCAAAGCTTGGCAACGGGCGAATGACAAAACCTTGCCAACCGCTGACGGGAGCCACGAAAGCAACCTCTGGCCCCGCTTGCCAGATGGCATCTTCTACATCTGATAGGCTCACTGGAAAGTGTCGCTGCATCCCCTCACCTCGGCGCCTTGCTGACGTCCTGATACATGGAAATAACGGCCACGACGGCCGCAGGGGCAATCATCCTCCCCCAGCAGCACGCCGAGATCCTCGGTCAGCAGGCTGTGGCCAGGATAACTTTGGGGAATGGCAGAGATCACCTGCAGCAAGCCGGGTTGGCCGACCCCGAGCGGTCGATGGGTCAGCGGATCCCGCACCAGCAGATCGGCAAAGAGGGGAGCATGAAGATGGCCATGCTCACACTCGACAAATACCGACCCCACCTGCTCCACCATGCCATAGAAGTTGTGCACCCGACTCAGCCCCAGCTGTTCATGGCAACGTTGCTTGAAAGCCGGATTATCCACCGCGAGGTGTTGCAGTTTTTTCCAGCCACCGCTGTGAAAAAGCGTGCCGTGCGTCAACGGCAGTTGCAGACCTCGCTCACGCAGCGGCTCCAGCAAACATTGCCAGACCATGAAGGTGAAGCCGAACAGCAGGACCGGCTGGCCCGCATATTTGTCACAAAACGCCTCGATGACAGGCCAGTTGGGCCGCATCTGCTCATCGAGGGCATAGGTATGGTCACGGCCAAGGAAGGAGAGCCCCAGCGCACCGGCTCCCCGAGCGGAAAAACCGCTGCGGTTTTGAATCAGGGCGGGTTGCTCCACCAGCAGCATAGGCAGCCGTTGCTTGCCGACGAACTCTTGCAGGATCTTCACCAGCACCTTGCTCTGCAACGCGGCTGTATCCCGATCCAGCACAATGCGTGACGGCGTCCCCGTGGTGCCCGACGAGGTGAGCACCTTGAATACTTCTTCTTGCGGCACGCTCTGCCATTGGGCCAATTTGAACAGGCGGGCGGCCAGATAGGGAAGCTCTTGGTAGGTCGAGGCCTGACCCCAGCCAAACGCCGACAGAATATTGGCAAAAGCTGGACACCCCTGCCCATGCCGCTGCGTCAATTCATTCAGGCGAGCAAGGAGCAGCCCACTTTTTTCCTGTTGGGGCAGCCCAAAAACCGGCGCATCAAACAGCTTGTTCATAGTTGCTCCAGCTCTGTTAACAGGGCCGGATAATCAATCTTCATATTGCTGCGTCGTGGCAAATGGTGTTGGTAGATACGCACGCTTGATGGTGGCACCATCAGCCAGCGGGCCACCTCCAGCTGTAGTGCGTCACAGGGGCACGCGTCTGCCTCGATGGCTACCAACAGGCGATCATCGCGGCCGGTCGCGGCGCAGGAATAGCCCCTCCCCTGCAACCAGGCTTCCACTTCAGCCAAGCTCACCCGTTTGCCAAACAGCTTCAGGAAACGGTTGATCCGTCCGGTCAGATAGAATCGGCCCGCCTCATCACAACGAGCCAGATCGCCAGTAAAGAGCGCATCCATATCACGCCCCCGAGCCAGATCTTCAGGGCGCTCCGCATAGCCCAGCATCACGTTTGGCCCTTGGTAAACCAGCTCTCCCTCCCCGTCAGGAAAGCCGGGCTCATGACGCAGAGAGAGACGCCCGCCCGGTACGGCACGGCCGATGGCATCCGGGGCAATCATCACTTCATCGTGTGCCAACCAAGCGATGCGCGGTGCCGCTTCGGTCTGGCCATACATCACGAAAAAACGGCGTTCCAGTGCAGCGGCCTGCTCGGCAAACTGTTTTGCCAGTGCTGGCTCAAGTCGTCCTCCGGCCTGGGTCAGGGTCATCAGACTGGGATAGCGGGCCCACTCAAAACGCAAGCGGTTTAGCATCTGAAAGGTAAAGGGTACCCCCGCCACACTGGTGACCTGGTGGCGATTGACCTCATCCCAGAAGTGGCGCTCAAGGGGACTGGCAGTGCATGAAACCAGCGAGGCGCCAACCAAAAGATGGCTGTTAAGTACCGACATCCCGAAGGAGTAAAAAAGTGGCAACGAGGTGATGGCTCGCTCACGCCCGTTCAGCGCCAGATATTCGGCGATGGCCGTGGCATTGGCATCAAGATTGGTTCGCGACAATCGCACCCATTTGCAGGAGCCGGTACTGCCCGATGTCGGCAGCAGCATGGCCAGCTCAGGGTGAAGTGAAGGCGCATCGCCAAGATGCGCAACTGCCCCATCCTCCAGTACCCGCAGACTAACACCAAAGCGCTGGCACTGTTCACTGTGCAACCGGGCATCCTGTGCAGGATCGGCCAGCATGATGGCGTGGCCATCACGCAGGGCCAGCAAGTAGTGCAGTAGATGCAGGGTAGACGTCACAAATGGCAGGTAGACCAAATGGCGGCCAGCAGGATAGGTGGTGGCCAACTGCGCCACACGCCGAGCCAGCTCACCATAACTGAGCCACCCCTCTTGCGGGTCTCGCCAGGCGGGCTCGCTGTTACCCTCAACCAGATGGGTCAGCAAATCAGGCCGGTTCAAATCACCATCCCCCCATCGACTCCAATCACCTGCCCGGTCACATAGCTCGACAAGTCGGATGCAAGAAACAGGGCCACCTTGGCCACTTCATCTGGCGTGCCAATCCGTCCCATCGCGATGCTGGCCACCCGCTCGGCAAACTTCTCTTGCGGGATGGCATGCGCCATATCGGTATCAATAAAACCGGGAGCAATGGCATTGACACGGATCTGGCTGGCAGCCAGCTCCTTGGCCAGTGACTGGGTAATACCGATCACCGCCGCCTTGCTGCCGGCATAGCAACTGAGCCCGGCTGCCCCCACCAGCCCCATCAGGGAGGCGAGATTGATGATGCTACCGCCACCACTGCGCTGCATCATGCGGGCGGCATACTGGCTGCAGTAGATCACGCTAAAGGTATTGTTGCTGAATGTCTTTTGCAGATGGGTCTGGTTCGCCATTCCCAATAACGCCTCTTCCAGCATGCCGGCATTGTTGACCAACACGTCCAGCTGACGAGTCTGAGCAAACAGCTGCTGAAAAGCCTGCTTGACCGCCGACGGATCAGCCACATCAAAACAGAGAGGCTGGCAAGGCACCCCAAACTCGGTACCAATCGCGGTCACCAGCTGGCTCATGGTCACCTCATCACGGCCTCCCAGCCACAGTTCAGCCCCCTGAGAGGCAAACTGGCGGGCGATGGCAAGACCGATGCCACGCCCGGCACCGGTGATCAACACCCGCTTGCCCTGCAACAGCCCCAGCATCAGAAAGCGACCCCGTACTTGGCCAGGAGCTCGCGCGCCTTGCCGACCGAACTCATGTCGATAATGTCATCGGTGTCGAGCAGCACGCCGTAGTTATCCTCCAACTGGGCAATCAGCCCCATGTGGGCGACAGAATCCCACTGCGGGATACTGTTGTAGGCCAGCTCATCGCTGACGCTGCCGATATCGAGACCCAGCGCCTCGGCAAAAACCTGTTCCAATGCGATTGTCATCTGAAAAATCTCCGTAGCCGCTCACGGGCGGCATAGTAATTCGCCGGCAGCAGTTCCAATGCAAAAAATCCGTTCTCTTGTCCTATCTGGCTATAACCCAGTTGTTCATTCAAACGCAGGGCAGAGCGATTGTTCTCCCGAACCAGGGTGCGGATACAACCGATGTGCAACTCATCAAAACCCTGATCAAGCTGAGATAAGGCAGCAGCGACAGCCAGCATGGGATGCCGCACGGTTGAGTTGCCCAGATAGAGTCCCGCATCGGCGATCGCCTGACCCAGCAGCTCGCCCTGAGACTCACCTTTAAGATTGACGTAGCCCGCTCGCACGTCTTTGCACCAGAGCACCCAGTGCTGCTGATCCCGCCGCTCACTGGTGGCGGTGAACCATTGGCGCTGTTGCCGTGGCGAAATACGCGTCTGGGATACCATCTGCATTCGCACCTCATCCTGATTGCGCCAACGCCGCAAAGCGGGAAGATCCCACGGCGCTATCGGGCGTAGCTCAACGCCATAACTCATCTTCAACGCCATACAGTTTCCATGACTTCCATGACCTGTCTCTCTTATCGACCACACGGCCGCCATTCCGTAGCAAAAATCGATAATACAAGCAGAAAAACCAGTATAATATCAAAAATAATCAAAGAGTTGTCATCGATTATCCTGGCTTTGGCCAGTCATTAATCCAGCAGAGAGAACCCATCATGGCCATCGCCATTATCCCGGCCCGGGGTGGCAGCAAACGCAT
This sequence comes from Aeromonas sp. 604443, assembly GCF_049170315.1. Taxonomy (NCBI): domain Bacteria; kingdom Pseudomonadati; phylum Pseudomonadota; class Gammaproteobacteria; order Aeromonadales; family Aeromonadaceae; genus Aeromonas; species Aeromonas sp. 604443. The sequence continues at coordinate 65,438 of NZ_JAAKMI010000001.1, read as the reverse complement.
TCCCCGCAAGAATATCCGCCCCTTTTGTGGCCAGCCCATGCTCGCCTATGCCATCCAGGCGGCGCAACAATCGAGCTGTTTCAGCAAGGTGGTGGTCTCCACCGATGATGAGGAGATTGCCAAGGTCGCTCGTCAACTGGGCGCGGAAGTACCATTTCTGCGGCCAGCCAACCTCGCCGATGATCACACAGGTACCACCCCTGTGGTGATCGACACCATCCAGCGGCTCGACCAGCTCGGCATCCAGGCAAAGCACTACTGCTGCATCTATGCCACGGTCCCGCTTATTCAAGCCGATGACTTGAAGGCCGCCCATCAGCGACTGAGCGCAAGTAATGCTCCCTTTGTCTATACCGTGGCCGAGTTTGGCTTCCCTATTCAGCGCGCCGTGCGCATGGACGAGCAGGGCCGGGTCACCCCCTTCTGGCCGGAGCAGATGGCGAAACGCTCTCAGGATCTGGAGCCTGCCTATCAGGATGCCGGCCAGTTCTACTGGGGCAGCCGTGCGGCCTGGCTGGGAGGGATCAGCCCGGTAGGGGGAGAAGGGATTGGCCATATTCTGCCAAGACACAGGGTGGTCGACATCGACACGCCGGAAGATTGGCACCTGGCCGAACTGCTCTATCAAGTGCTGGCCCAAGATGACGTTTAAGGTTGCCTTCCGGCTCGACGCCGGCACCGAGATTGGGCTGGGTCATCTGATGCGCTGTCTGGCCATCGCCGATCGGCTGAAAACGGCTGGCGCCGAGTGCCACTTCCTCTGCCATCAGCTACCTATGCACCTGTTGCCACTGCTGCACTCCCACCAGCATCACGCTCTCTGTGATCTGGACGATGCAGGCCCCTTGCCCACCTTGCGCCCGGAGTGGCTGGTGTGTGATCACTACCAGATTGATCGGCAAATCGAGCAGACACTGGCAAGTCACTGTGGTCAGTTGCTGGTGATCGACGATCTGGCCGATCGCCCTCATCATGGTCAGTTGCTGCTGGATCAGGGGCCACAGCGCAGCACAGCCGATTACCAGTCACTCGTCCCTGCCGACTGTCGGCTGCTGCTGGGCACCGACTATGCCCTGCTGCGCCCTGCCTATCGCCAGCTAGCACGCCAAAAGGCCAGCCGGTGGCGACATGGCCTCATCTGCTTTGGTGGTGCCGATCCGGCCGGAGCCTGCCTCATCACCCTCAATACGCTGGCTCGACTGCCATGGGCTAAAACCGTCAGCTGGACTCTGGTAGCCGGTGGGGCCAATCCTTTCTGGCCCGAGCTGCAACAAAGGGTTGCCGAACTGCCCGATCTGCCGCTCACCTTGCTGCGTCAGAGCGACCAGATGGCCGACCTGATGAGCCGACACGACTTCGCCATTGGCGCTGCGGGCGGCATGACCTGGGAGCGGGCCTGTCTCGGCCTGCCGACCCTGGCGGTGCCCATCGTCGACAACCAACAGTTTAACGATGAGGTGATCGCCCGCTTTCAGCTGGCAGAGCGGCTGACCCTGAGCGAACTGGATGAACCTGAGCGGCTGATGCAGGCCCTGCAACGACTTGAATTGCAAGCAGATGACTATCGCTGCCACGGCCAGCAACAGGTGGATGGGCTGGGGCTGGATCGGCTCACCGCCTGGCTGCTACCACAATCCGATTATCAACTGTTGCCAGATGGCCAACAGTGGCAACTACGCCATGATGACCAACTGCTGCTCACCCTGACTCTGGACGGTCAGCATCTGACATGGCAGGCCGCCCGGCCACTTCAACCAGCGGAGTGGCAAGAGCTGGCACATCGCTTGCAAACAATTTTCTCCCAATTTCCCCTCTATCTTGCCGAGCCACCGCAGATAGCGCCCCCTGCCCCCTGGCAGCCGGCGCCGCAAGGCTGGCAACTTGGCACAGGAATCTGAACACAGATGCAGATCGATCATCGCCCCATCAACCAGGAACAGGCCCCCTATGTGATTGCCGAACTGTCGGCCAACCACAATGGCAATCTGGACCGCGCCCTGGCCATCATGACCGCCGCCAAAGCAGCGGGTGCCAGCGCCGTCAAGCTGCAAACCTACCGCCCGGATACCATAACCCTCAAAAGTGATCGACCGGAATTTCAGATCCATGGCGGTTTGTGGGATGGCCACAGCCTCTACGATCTTTATGAGTGGGCACATACCCCGTGGGAGTGGCACCAGGCGCTGTTTGCCAAGGGGCGCGAGCTGGGCCTAACGGTCTTTAGCAGTCCGTTCGACTTCAGTGCGGTGGATCTGCTGGAATCCCTCGACTGCCCGGCCTACAAGATCGCCTCCTTCGAGCTGGTGGATCTTCCCCTGATTCGCTACGCCGCCCAGACCGGCAAGCCGCTCATCATGTCCACCGGCATGGCGAACGAGGCCGAGATCTCCGCCGCGGTCGATATTGCGCTCAAGCATGGCAACGGCCAGCTGGCCCTGCTGCACTGTGTCAGCGGCTATCCGGCGCCGGTAGCCGAGTACAACCTGCGTACCATCCCCATGTTGCGCCAGCGCTTCGGGGTCGAGGTGGGGCTCTCCGATCACACCCTCGGCTCTGCCACCGCCATCGCCGCCACCGCGCTCGGGGCCACCCTGATCGAGAAACACTTCACCCTGGCCCGCGCCGACGGCGGACCGGATTGCGCCTTCTCCATGGAACCGGCCGAGCTCACCGAGCTGGTGGCCTCGGTCAATACCGCCCATGCCGCCCTTGGGGTGGCTGACTACCAGCTCACCGCCAGTGAACAGGGTAACCGTGCATTTCGCCGCTCCCTCTATCTGGTCAAGGAGATGGCCGCCGGCGAGCAGCTCACCGCAGAGCATATCAAGTCGGTGCGCCCCGCCCTCGGCCTGCCCCCGGCCGATTACGATCGGCTCATCGGCAAGCGGGTCAACCGCAGCCTGAGTGCCAATCAACCGCTGAGCTGGGAGTGGATAGACAACGATGAGTGATGATCTCTTCAACCAGCACGGTAGGCTCATCAGCCAGCGCTGGCCCGCCCTCTGGCCCCGCTTGCTGGCACAGGACGTTGAAAGCCTGCCGGCCGAGCTGACCGAAGGTCTCGGCTCCACCCTAAGCCTCCACGGCATACAGCTCACCAGCCGGCACGACCGGGTGAAGGAAGCCGAGCTGCAGGCCGCCAGCCTGCCCGAGCAGCCGGTGCTGCACCTCTACGGCACCGGGCTCGGCGATCTGCCGCGCACCCTGCTGGGGCGCAGTAGCCTCAAGCGGCTGGAAGTGAAGATCATGAATGGCGCCCTGTTTGCCCTTGTACTGCGGCTGCTAGACCAGCAGGACTGGCTGACGGACCCCAGGGTCGAGCTGATGATGGCCGGCGACGAAGGGGAGGTGCGGCTGCCCTTCTTCGCCCTGCCGCCCGAGCTGCTGCTGGTGGAAGATGCTGCCGCCCGCATCCGCGACCGGCTGGTGAGTGAAATCGATTTGCCGTTCGCCCGGGCCAGGTTCGACGCCGAGCACCCCGACATCACCCGGCGGCTGGCGGAAAACCGCGATCTGCTGGCCGGCGACGGCGATGTGGCCTCCCTGTTCGGTCTGGCTCAGGGCAAGCAGGCGCTGATCGTGGCGAGTGGCCCAACCCTGCAGCACAACCTGGCCACCCTGCAGGCCCAGTTGCAGCGCCGTCGGCAGGACTATCTTCTGATTAGCGTCGATACCGCGCTGGCGTTTTTGCTCAGCCACGGTATCCGGCCCGACATCGTCGTCACCATCGATGACGCCATCCACGGCAACCGGCTGCCCGCCGCCCAGTCGGCCCAGACCACCCTGGTCTATTACCCCACGGTTCCCACGGCAGCCCTGCTGGCCTGGCAGGGGCCGCGCAAGACCGCCTACTCCCGCAGCCCCATGTATCAGCAGCTGCGGCAGACGCACCCCAAGGGCGTGCTGCACTCGGGCGGCAGCGTCATTCATCCCGCGGTGGATCTCGCCGTACAGATGGGTTGCCACCAGGTCATCCTGCTGGGCACCGACTTCGCCTTTCCCGGCGAACTCACCCACTCGGGCTGGGCCGATGGTGCGCTCGGCCCCAGCGCCGCGCAGGCACTCAGCTGGGCCCTCGACGGCCATGGCCGGCGGGTCAAGACCAATCCGAACTTTTCCGCCTACCGCACCGAGCTCGAGCGCTACATAGCGCGCCACCCCGAGGTACAGTTCTGGAACTGCAGCCGGGAAGGCGCGGAGATCGCCGGCTGCCGCTATCACCCGGAGTACGTGCAATGAAAAACGACCAGATCACCCGCCTAACCGCCCTGGCGCACCAGTTTCGACTGGGGCAGTCGGTTGCTGCGAGTCAGGCATTGCCGGAACTGCTGCAAGAGGTGCTCACCGAGCAGGGCAACCTGCCGCCCGGGTTGGTAGCCGCCCTGCTGCAGTGCCAGGAACGGCAGGACTGGCTAGGGCTGGCCGATTACCTCGAATATGAAGTGGTGCACTGCCTGTCGACCCCGGCCGGCGACACAAACACAGGAGACTACTGATGATCAAGGCCATTTCCAACGCCTCCGAGCAGGAGCTGTCACGCCGCCAGGCCTTCAGCGAGTTGCTGCACGCCAGCCCGCTGCCCGCAGCCGAGCTGCAGAACAACCTGGGCCTCTACCTCAAGCGCCAGTCGCTCTCCCGCATCCTGTTCATGCACGAGCTGTATCAGAAGATCGTGCCGGTCCACGGCGTCATCATGGATTTCGGTACCCGCTGGGGTCAAAACCTAGCGCTTTTCTCCTCGTTTCGCGGCATGTATGAACCCTACAACTACAACCGCAAGCTGGTGGGATTCGATACCTTCAGCGGCTTCCCTTCCCACGCTCCGCAGGATGGCAGCGACGCCGCCATCCAGCCGGGTGCCTACGGGGTGACGCCGGGCTATGAGCAGCATCTGGCCCAACTGCTCGCCGCCCATGAGGCGGAAAGCCCGCTGGAGCATATCGTCAAGCATGAGTTAGTGAAGGGGGATGTGACCGAGACGCTGCCAGCCTATCTGGCTCGCCAGCCGGAGACCATGGTTGCGCTGGCCTATTTTGACTTTGATCTTTACGAGCCGACCCGCCGCTGCCTCGAGCTCATCAAGCCGCACCTGACCAAGGGATCCGTGCTGGCATTCGATGAGCTCAACTGGCCCGCCTTTCCGGGGGAGACCCTGGCCCTCAAGGAGGTGTTGGGGCTGGATCGCTACGCCATCCGTCGCACCCCGCACAACCCGGGGCCAGCCTATCTGGTGATCGAGTAGTCCGGTTGCGGGCTGATGCGACGCAGCAGCCCGGCATCCAGCAGCATCCGCGCCAGCGGCTCCACCCGCCAGAACGGCGCCCCTATGGTCTCGGCAATCTCGAACAGGGTCAGCTTGCCGTCGCTGTAGGCCAGCAGATTCATCATCTCCCGTACCTGCCAGCCCGAATAGCGGGTCGACAAATCCGGGTAGAGCCCCCGCTTGCCGAGCTGGGGTTCGCCCAGCACAGTGACCTCGCAGCGCTCGTCCAGCTCCAGACACTCGATGGCACGGCGCAGCGCCATGAAGCCGCCGGCCAGACCGGCCGACGTCACCAGCGAGAGGTCATCGAGCGAGGTGTGGTACTCGGCATAACAGCCGTATCGACTGCGCATCACAGAAGTGACCGGCAGATCGATGCCGGGCGCGCACAGCTGCCGCTCGTTGGATCCCCGCTCCAGGAAGCTGTAAGCCTTGTAGCCCGGCGCCAGATGACCCAGCACATGGCGACCGATGCGATCCGCCAACGTGTTGCCCTGGCGTGAGGGCAGGAAGGAGTAGCTGCGGTCATCGCCAAGACAGGTCAGGTTGAAGCCGGCCAAGGTGCGCTGCTTGAGCTGGTCCAGATGACGGGAGAGATAGACGATGGCCCCCAGGGTTTCAGGCACCAGCATCAGCCGGTAGCTGTAGCGACGTGTGGGCAGTGACGCAAGCCAGGCCATCAGGAATACACCGACACAGGGGCCGGAGAGCTCGTTGTTGGCCATGGAGGGGTGGCAGGTGTAGCTCGACAGCAGGATCTCCTGCTCGCTCTCCCCCGGCAGCACCCAGTCACCATAGGTGAGCGAGCCCGGGGCCAGGGTGGCATCGATCACCACCTGATATTCTCCCTCCGGCAGCGCTTCACGCAGCCGATGGGGCAGACAGAAGCCCCAGCGGCGCTTGTAGTAGGAGGTCACATAGGGAATGGCATCCGGCTGCTCGGGCAGAGAGTGGAGATGGGGCTGCAGCTCGGCAAGCGAGAGGGTGCAGCGCACCGGCTCCGAGTAACCGACCAGATGCAGGTTGTGATCCTGGAAGTCCACCACTCTGCGTCCATCCGGCCCCACTATGTAGGCTTCCCGCACGTTCCACTCGTCAGGCACTGTCCAGTCGAAGCACTCGGTGCCGCTGGCCACTTCATGGATCCGCAGCTCGGGCAGGCAGTGCTCGCGCCACAGGGCCAGCGACTGCCGAACCCCGTCCCCGGTCAGGCTGCGATTGAGCGGAAACAGCAGGGTGAGCAGCCGATGCAGCTGTTCACCGACTTGTGCCTGGTCGTCCCAGTCGGTGGGCAGATAGCCGCTCTTGGGTGAAAAACTCATGGGGTGGGTGCCTCGATCAATTCGACAATGTGGCCAAGGGGGCTCAGGAAAAACTGGACGTGGGCGCCGCCAAACGCGATGGCTGGCTGGCTGGGCCCGAGGGGAAGATGACGCTGGGCCCGCAGTTTTTCGGCAGCCATTGCCAGGTCTGCCACCTCATAGGCCAGATGATTGAGCAGGTTATGACGGGTTCGTAGCGCCTGACTGACGGGGCTATCATCACTGGCAGGTGCAATCAGTTCATAGCAAATCCCCGCATCATCATAGGCAAAACAGATATGCACCCGCTGCAACGGATCGAGCACCGGCTCGCTAAAGCGGGAAAGCCCGAGGGTCTCGCAACAATAACGTACGCCAAGATCCAGTTCGGCCACCACCAGTCCAATATGGTGCAGTTTCATCTCCCCTCCCTGATAAGCGCATGGGGATGGACAGCGATCAGCTCTTTTGCCACCGCGGCAAAGTCGGCGCAGCGAACGGCCCAGACTGGTAAACGGCCAAATAACCCCTGGTGCCATTTGTCCTGATTTTTAAGGGCTTCAACCAGACGGGAAAGATCTATCTCGCTGGCCAGATCGAGTCTTCGCACAAAGTAGTCACAATGCCAGGGGCGCACCATTCCCTGCTCGCGGACATCACCCTCAAAGCGTTTCATAAAGCGATAATCGACACCTAGTTGCTGCTCGACATAGTGGGTGAAGGTAATGCGATCGGGATGACAGGCAAAACCGGCAATCCAGCCATCGTGAGCCGCCAACCAGGCGAAGGGGCTCTCTTCACCAAAGCAGTCATGACCCCCTGCTGCAACCACCTGGTCACGCCCCGCGCCCCATACCGCAACGCTGAAGATAGGATCGCGGGTCCGCGCAACCCCTGGCAGAGTGCGAAACTGCTCCGTCATCAACCCGACTTCACTGGGGGATGTCGCCCTGTCGAAACAGCTCTGGCGAGTCAGGCTATACGTGAATGTTGGCACCAGCAGAGTGCCCTCGTTTCCAAGCCACTCCTGCATCCCCAACCAAAAAGCATGCATGCCGGCTTCATTGCCCCGTCCAGGAAACTGGGCCACAGCCATGGCGTCAGTGTGAACCATGATAGCGCTCCCTCGTGCGATCCCAAGGGAGCCAAGAACATGAGAGAGAGCTTCAATCACAGCACAAGACCACGCCGCAACAGCGCATCACGAATGTCCTGAAGTTGCTTCATCTTCGCCAGCTCTTCAGGCTCGAAGCGTACCGAGAACGTCTGCTCAACCAGCAGCAGAAAATTGAAATGACCAAGCGAATCCCATTCCGGAAAGGCCCCAAGTCCCAACTGATAGTCGCCTCGCGTGACGGTTGCAGAAGGAAACTGCTGTTCCAACAAAGTGAAGAGATCAGTCATGGTGATAAAACTCCAAAAAAGGCAAATTTAGCTGTTCGAGCGCCAGACTATGGTAATGCTCATGGGAAAAACGGGCGGGATCCGGATTATCACAGGGGGTCAACGGCAGGGATGCCAACCATGTCAGCGCAGGTTCATTACGTGCACAACGATTCGAGCCAATAACCAGACGCTCGATCCCCGCCTCGCGCAATGCAGCCGAGACTCTATCCAGTAACCAATATTCGAGTCCTCTGGACAACACTCTGCAACTCAGAGCCAGCGTATCGAGCAATGCCAGTTTGGGCGTGATGTTTATGATCAGCACCAAGCCAACCAAGCCATGATCGGCAAAGCGATCCTGCAACGACACTAGCCAGCACCAGCCAGACTGCGCCAGCCGTTTGAGCTCGCTCGCCTCATATCGCAGACAGGAGAGATTAAACTGGTTGGTTTTATGGATGATCTGCTCGGCACGAGCAAGGTTATCCACCGCCAACGGCTGTATCGCCGCACGCAACGACAAGGAGGCGAGAAAATGTTGTTCACTGCCAACCTCGCTACGTAACCGGGCGGCGTCTGCCAATGCCAGATAGGAGGCTTGACGAAGAGCATCATCACCACTGAATATGCGCGAGAACCCCCCATAAGTGAGCAAGGTTGTAGGCCATGCCCAAATATCTGCTGGTGGTTCAATGACATCGACTTGTGGCAGGGCATGGCGAACTTCAGCCCTTTCCAGGGGGGAATCATCCCAGAAGACCAAGGCCTCAAGCCCCAGATTGAGGCTGGCAGCAATATGTCGCAAACCTTGAGATTTAGAGCCCCAACCAATGGCAGATGCTGCAATATTTCGCCTTTTGAGTCTCATGGCGCCATGCTGCTCAAACACCAGCCAAACATCTGCAGGCTCGTTTTTAGAGCACAATGCCAACAACACGCCGCGCTGATACCAGTAGAGCGCCGCATCCTGAAACGACTGATAGAGTTTGCCGAGACCGTCCTGACCAAGGTAAAGGCCAGTCAACCCCTCTTCACCCACTACCCCCCCCCACAGGGTATTGTCACAATCGAGCACCAGCACCTTGCGTATTGGCGCCTGATCAAGCATCCAACGCGCGGCAATCCAGTCGGCAAGGCTGGTCAAGCCGTGCATCGAGAGAGGACAAGAAAGAAGGTAACGATTACGCTCGTCCACACAATGGGCTCGCCCCTGCTCAGAGAGCCAGCGACCCAGCCCCAAATCCCTAATGTGGTGACGTGCAAGCGCTCGGGTAAAGCAGACATCCAGCTGCATCATCCAGGGATGAAGAGCGCTACTCACACCACCGCCTTGCAGTGAACAGGCACCAAGATAAAGATGAGGGAGCCCCCGCAGTGGCGAGAGCAATGCTTCCAACCAGGTGTCGATGGTCTCGGACAATGCGGGTTCAGCCAAGGTGTACCAATGCTGGCATTCGCTGTCGGTCAGCAGTTGCTCCCAAAACCAGAGCACCAGATGTCCGTCACAAGCGGCCATCGGCTGCCATTGACCTTGAGGGCAAAATTGCAACTGTGCATGTCGGGCCAAAGGAGCCCATGCCACATTACCGGGCATGAGAAATGCGGTGGATGCCAGGGAAAGGGTGGCCATATATGCACCTGAAAGGATTAAATACTTCTATATCATACTGTTAGGGAATGGAGATGAACAGAGTCATCCCCATCCGATTCAAGGACTAGCGCTTGAACACATCCAGGCCGGTAAAATAGGTGGTATCATGGCCATCGAACGCATCGGCATACATCACTTTGCTATCCTCGAAGAATAACTCCAGAATTGCCTGCGCCTCTTTTATCTTGCCCGCCAGCACCTCGGGTTCTTCTGTCACCTGCGCCATCATCAGGCTGATGATATTGGCGTAGAAATAGTTAATTGAACCAATCAACACACGATAGAGATGTGATTCGCGGCTCATCAGCAGATAGAGCAGATAGTCGTGATGGCGTTGCATCATGGCCAATACCGCATTGTGTTCACAGGCTACCTGGCGCCAGTCATCGCGCAACTTGTCTACCAGCTCAACGAACAGCGGCACCTGCAATGCAGCAGCGAAATCAACGCTGCTCATGTCAAAGGACTGGAAACAAGTGGCCATCACTTCATCCATGAGCGGGATTTTGTCGAGTACCGGCCATTCAGGTTGCAACGATTCAACACGACGAGGGATTGCCCCTTCTATATAAGCGCCGTCACTACTGTTGACGCACTGCATCTCGGGATAATCACGCAATACACTGGCCATATTGTGAATGGCTAGCCCAAACAGATGATTGATACGCACTTCGTCGCCAAAGTTACCCGGTGCCGGGAAAGTATCCTTTAAATTTTCCTCGTATTTCGCCTCTTGCTTGTCGTTGTAATAGAGACTCAGGCTGGAGTGATGCTGTCCGGCTGTTTTATAGCCATTGTCGATACCAAACAAATACACCTGCTTGAAACCAAGCAAGGCCGCATAATTGAGGCCGGTATTGCCGACGAACGGGTTGGAAAATTCAATGGTATCGTACTCAAATGCCTGACCAAACGCGCTAATCAGCATGGAGAACATCGGCTCGTTGGGCTTGAACGCCAACCCTGTTTTACGAAAGAAGCGCTTGCATTCAGGGTGAATGACATCAACGCTCAGAAACACGGTGTCCTTGATAAAGTCATCGGCATTGAGAATGCTCAGAAAATCGGCTGAGCTCTTGGTGCGCTCCACTGCAACGTAGATATCCGGTTTTACGCCAGCTTTGTAGAGTGCACTGACCGCAGTACCGCAGGCGATAATGATTGCCTGCTGCTGATGCTGCCGGATGAACTCGATGCTCTGATCCAGCGAGGGGCCATTGCCAACCACAAAGACAGGGATCTGCTCGAAGGCTCGGCTATCGCGCCACCGTTTCAGAAAGGGGGTGCCGTCTTGCAGATGGGTGTGGCTATGGGCAAGTGCATAGATGTTGTCATCAAAGAACCCCCACCCCGTTTTGAGCAGATAGAACTCCCTTTCCACCTGTGTTATCAAGGCGTGCAGCTTGGGGGAATGGTAATGACAGAACGAGAAATAGCTTGCCGACCAGAATGCCCCCTTGCGATGCAGCGCCTCCATCATGTCAGCGACCAGCAATCGCTCGTCAACACCGATAAAGAGGTGCAGACTGATCGACTCCTCCTCCATGTAGGCGAGCAGCTGATGCCAATCAAAACAGAAGAGCGAGGCGTAAAACATGTCAAGATCAGGCTCGAAAGCAAACAGATTCTTGATCTTGCACTGTTCATACAAGCAACCGAGCTGGTAGCCCAAACCAATGCCATACATCAGTGCCAGAGGAATATCGGTATGTAATGCTGCCTTTAGACGCAACCCTTCCAGAGCTGACTTCTCTTTTAATTTGGAGATTTCATTGTTGTATTTGATATGGATTTGGCCATCGATATACCACTGGGGCACAAAATCGATGCACTGCAAGACACTGTGTTCAATGACCTCGGCAATCTGCGACTGAACCTCGCTAAATGGATCATCCCCATAAAGCGAGATACCCTCGTCGAGCCACAGAATATTGGGAACGCCGTTTTCATTACAGAAGAAACGAAAAGGCCTGGCAGGCTGGTACTCCTTGAAAAAGTCATGAATGGCGGGCATGTATTTGGCAAACGCAGCCATATTGAGTTCATAACGAACGGGGAGTACTTCCAGCATGGCGGCCTCCTGCTGCTTTTGCAGAGCCAGGCGTGCCAGTTCACTTTCTACATCATGAATCTTGTGATGGATATCCATGTCAGACTAACCTGCATTCAGCTTGTAAAGACCGGATGCACGTCCGGCCTGGGAGAATTGTCGTAATTGTGCTTCAGCCTGCTGCTTTTCCTGACCCACCCAATCATAAATAAGCTGGAACTGCATCAGTGCCTGCCGCTGTTCCACATTGAGAGTCTCTCCCCAAGGCAGTGACCCGAATACCTCTTCCAGAGCATGCAGATAAAGTTCAGCCAGCTGTTCTGCTGCAACCAGCTCACCTTGCACCAGTAGAGACTGCAACTGCTCGCCCTGTCTCATCAAGGCAGACACAGAAGTACTATTGACCTCATTCATGCCGGTCTGCCTACCTTTTGCTGTGCCAGCGCCTTGTCTCGCTCATCGACAGGGATGGCATCCCAACCGCTCTTGACCGTCAGCATCAGGTTCATCACTTCATCAATGGCGCCTACATCCATGTCACGGCTGGCATCCATCATGCGCACTTTCATATAGTCATAAAGTGCGAACAGGTCTTCGGGGACCTTGCCATAAGAGAGATCAAGTGAATCTTGCAGACCATTGATAATGGCCAGCGTCTTGGAGATAGATTGGGACTTACCCTCGAAATCGCGACGCTCGACTGCACCGCGAGCCTGAGCGAGACGTTCGAGACACCCTTGCATCAATAACTGGATCACGCGATAGGGATCCGCCACTGCCAGCTCAGACTGCAAACTCTGGGTTGTATAGGCCTTGATCGTTTTTCGATACATACGAGACTCAGCTCCTGACTACAAATTAACTGGTTTTGTTGTTGGTATTGAGCAGGTTGAGATAGGAGGCAGATTTGTTCATCTTGGCCAGCAAGGTATCCAGACTGCCGTAGCGTGCCCTCAACGTCTCTTCATACTTGGTGAGCTGCGCCGCGACATCTGCTTGTTTGCGGTTGACATCACGCAGATCAGAATTGAGTGTCTCTTCCCGCTTGGCAAGCAGTCCCCCTGTCTTGGAGTAGGTCTCAAGCTGGCTGGCCAACTTGCCAGCAACACCGTCCTTGCCACCAAATACAGCCACTACCTGGTCGAAGTTCTTCTCGACCGCTTCATCGAATTTCGTCGAATCAAGTGAGAGCACTCCCTTGTTGTCCATCTTGACCCCCAACTGAAAGATGGTAGAGAAGGTCGAAGAGTTGTTAGAAGGCTCGGTGACGGTGCCACTCATCAGGTTGGTCACAGCCTTGGTCGTCGCATCCCCCGCCAGGGCTCCACCATCATTCTGGCTGACACCGGCCACGATAGAGCTGCGTTTGCCCAGATCGGTGCTCTTCTTCACCAGAGCGTTATAGCCATCGATGAAGCTCTGCACCATGGTCTTGATGCCAGCCTTGTCTGTCGTCACATCCACTCTGTTTGGCTTGTAAGTGGTCGTCACGGTACCATCACTCGGGTTCGTGGTAGTGGTGCTCTCCGACTCTTTCAACACCGTAATCTTGAGACCCACAATGGTGCCATCAAAGGTGTTGGTCGCACTGGTCAATTTATTGCCATCCACGCTTATCTCGGCATCACGGGCTTGTTGTTTCTGGGTCAGCTTGGAGATGAAATTGTCAGTCAGTTCAGGTGTACTGCCGGTTATCTGCAGATCTTTACCTGTTCCACTGACACCGGAGTCAATCACAAGGGCCGCCTTGCCATCGGAGGTATTCATGATATTGACGCTAAGACCAAAGTTGTCACTATCATTGTTGATCCGCTTGCGAATGGACTGGAGTGAATCCCCTGCTTTAACATCCACATCAAAGGTCTTGTCACCTGCCTTGAATGTCAGGGTGCCATCTTGAGTGATCATGGGCGTGGTAGAAGAGGCGAAACTACCTTCAAATTTGCTGGTCTTCGCCAATTTTTCGACACTGATGTCATATTGCCCGTTGGAAGCGCCACTCTTGCTCTCCACCTTGAGAACCGGATTATCTTTATCCTGGGTGATGTTTATCGCACGTTTGTTAAACGCGTCATCCTTTGACATAGCCTGCAGAGTGGTGACAAAAGTCGCGATCGCTGACTTCAGCTGGCCTACCCCTGAGAGAGTGATCTGGGCATTGGTCTTTTTGGTGGTAATTGGCTGCAACAGCTGCGCCTTCTTGGCATCAACACTTGCAGCAATGACAGACTCCAAGTCCAGTCCAGAGCCCGCACCAGCAGACGTAATTGTGGCCATACTCACTCTCCTCGCAAACGTAACTATTAAATCTCTTTATCAAGCAATAACCCGACTCGAGAGCCACCGCCAATCACATCACCTTCGCGCAGAGCCTGGATTCGTTTGCTGATAGCCAGCAACTCTTCACTTGGTATCTGACGGATCATTGATTTGGTATCGGCATCCATTACCTTGATAACAACCTGCTCCAGTTCCTTTTCAACACTGAAATTGACGGTCCATCCTTGCAACTGACTGAACTCTTGCAAGTTTTGTACCCCTTTCTCAATTTCCTTGTCTGAAATCTTCGGCTTGCCAGCCCTCTCCTGCTCAGGCAGCCCCTGTTGCTTTTCCATGTCCTTTGCCGTCCCCCGCTGCTCTTCTGATGTGCCAGATAGCACTTGAGCGGCCGACTGGCCGCTCTTGCTACTTGACTGAAGAGAAGAAGGAGTGACCGATGACGGAATTCCAATTTCATTGGCCATATCGTCGCTCCTTTTTTATCTCATCACAGCCTGTTAACCCAGCAGGGACAGGGCTGATTGCGGTCTTTGGTTGGCTTGAGCCAGGATGCTGGAAGCAGCCTGTTGCAGAATGTTCTGCTTGGTCAGATTAGCGGTCTCGGTTGCAAAGTCTGCGTCACGGATACGAGAACGTGCTGCGCTCAGGTTTTCAGAGACGTTGGACTGGTTGCGAATGGTGGAGTCAAACCGGTTCTGCACCGCACCCAGCTCTGCCCGCTTGCTGTCTACCGCCTTGATCATGAAATCAAGGTTGGCCATGGCCAGCTGGGCGGCGCTGGCAGAGCTGATGCTGCTGACGCTGGTAGAGGTTACTGCAGATGTTCCCTTGGTCACGGTATAGGGCTCGCCAGAGGCACTGGTAGCAACGGTCGCGCTTCCCTTGGTTGATGCCGCAATCCCACTGATGGTAAAGGCGGAAGTCATCTTGAAGGTGATAGTCTGACCAGCATCCGCCCCCACCTGGAACGACCCCTTGTAGTTGCCATCCAGCAGCTTCTGGCCACCGAAAGTGGTGTCGTTGGAGATACGGTTGATCTCTGTAGTCAGTTGGTCAAACTCTTGCTGCAATGCAGTACGGTCATCGGTGTTGTTGGAACCGTTAGCAGATTGCTGTGCCAGCGTACGCATACGCTGCAGCATACTGGTCACTTCATCCATGGCCCCTTCAGCCGTTTGAGCAACCGAGATACCATCGTTGGCGTTGCGGTTACCTTGATCCAAACCGTTGATCTGGGAAGTCAAACGGTTGGAGATCTGCAAACCGGCAGCATCATCTTTGGCAGTGTTGATACGAAGTCCCGATGCCAGTCTGGTGTAAGAGGTATCCAGAGACTTGTTGGTATTCATCAGGTTACGCTGGGCGTTCAGTGATGAAGTATTCGTGTTGATATACATGGCCATAAAATATTCTCCCGAAGAACATGCGACTGCGGGTTGCGCCGTCAAAGCGGCGTCCCACCGTTAGAAGAACAGGTTGAACGAGCCTGAGTCTTCTGGCGGGTGTCTGTTTGAACGGACAGGTCACCCGCAGTAGTGCAAACGTTGGATTCCGAACACCCCTCGATTGCTTCACCTTGTTTAACGGCAGTGCAGAGGCAAGCTTTAGGAAAATTGTTGCCTAACGCGGCAATTTTTCTCCGGTACATGGCAAGGAAAGCCAGATGGCAAACATAGTGCAAGACGTAAATAGAGGGGTTGCAAGATGGTGTGACAGGATTATTTTTGTGGCACGGTTTGTGCTTAGGTTGGGTAGAGTGACGTCGATTTGACGACACAATAAAAAGAGGCCGGTAAACCGGCCTAAAGATGAGCATATGCTCAGGAGAATATGACCAAGCGTGACAGAACTGAACAGCTGGACAACACTTGGCATTACTAGTAGAGAATTATATCTCTCCCGATAGAACAGAGTGCGAACCGAACACCCCTTTGTTCCATCTCTTGACCAGGGCGGCCTGAACAACCGCCCTGTTTTCTTTTGTTAGCCTTGCAGCAGCGAAAGAGCTGACTGGGGGCGCTGGTTCGCCTGGGCCAGTATGGTTGATGCGGCCTGTTGCAAGATATTCTGCTTGGTCAGGTTTGCAGTCTCGGTGGCGAAGTCTGCATCACGGATACGTGAGCGTGCAGCACTAACGTTTTCGGAGACGTTCGCCTGGTTGCGAATGGTCGAGTCAAACCGGTTTTGTACCGCCCCCAGTTCAGCACGCTTGCTGTCCACCACCTTTATCATGTAATCCAGGTTGGCCATAGCCGACTGGGCCGAGCTTGCAGCTGTAATGGTCGACATACTGGTAGATGTGACCGGCGTTCCTGCTGTCTTCGTGATGTTATACGGCTCGCCCGAGGTCGTGGTTGCCACTGTCGCACTACCACTGGTGGCAGAGGCCATGCCCGAGATAGTAAAGGCGGTCGTCATCCGGAAGGTGATGGTCTGCCCTGCGTCTGCCCCCACCTGGAAGGTGCCCACATAGCCGCCATTAAGCAGGTTCTGACCACCAAACGTGGTATCTTTGGCTACCCGGTCAATTTCAGTCATCAACTGGGTATACTCTTGCTGCAGCGCAGTACGGTCATCAGTGTTATTGGAACCGTTGGCTGACTGTTGAGCCAGCGTACGCATCCGTTGCAGCATGGAGGTAATTTCATCCATTGCCCCTTCGGCAGTTTGGGCAACAGAGATACCGTCATTGGCATTACGGTTACCTTGATCCAGACCGTTGATCTGGGAGGTCAAACGGTTGGCAATTTGCAGGCCGGCGGCATCGTCTTTGGCGCTGTTGATACGCAGACCGGATGCCAGTCGAGTGTAGGATGTATCCAGTGATTTGGTCGTGTTCATCAGGTTACGCTGAGCGTTGAGTGATGAAACGTTAGTGTTGATATAAAGGCCCATGACTATTCTCCTAAGCTATTAAATTTACTCTTCTATTTGCTCTGGCTTTATTATTTTCTGTGCCCGATGCGTCTTATTTAACGGCCCGTTTTTCGATGTCTTTAGCATTTTTTTCAACGCTTCATCACGTTAACGCCGCTTACCCTATATATCGACAGGTCGGGGATAAACTTAAGGAAAAAAACGCCCACTAAAACGTGGCAGAAACTCATCGCGCCCCTCCTCCAACAAGGAGGTAAACAGGCACACTCGAGCCCCTCCCTGTCCATGATGCGAGAAAAAAGCGGTGTCGACTCTCAATTTTGTCGAGCACAGTTGGCGATTGGGCTCTCCAGCCCCTAAAATCGCGGCCCCATCAACAATTTGGCGTGAGTTGTTTTCCATGCAGACACTGGTTGAGCAGATTGTTTACATCAGCGACATGTTTGGTACTGCGGTATTCGCGTTTTCAGGGGTTCTGGTGGCGGGCCGGCTCAGAATGGACGGATTTGGCGTCATGGTGTTGGCGGCAGTCACCGCCATCGGCGGTGGCACCATCCGCGACATGATCCTGGGAGCAACCCCGGTGTTCTGGGTTCGCGATCCTCTCTATATCTGGGTGGTCATTGCAACGGCGCTGATCGGGATGTGGATGGTCAAACTGCCCCGCAGAATGCCCTGGTATGTACTGCCCGTCGCGGATGCCTTCGGGTTGGCCCTCTTTACGGTGATTGGGGCGCAAAAAGCCCTCAACTTCGGTACCCCGGGACTGATCGCCGTGCTGATGGGGACCATGACAGGGGTAGCAGGCGGCATGATCCGTGATGTACTGGCCAGGGAAGTGCCTATGGTGTTGCAAAAAGAGATCTATGCAACAGCCTGCATTTTGGGCGGAATCCTCTACACCCTGGCACTGGAGGCGAACATGGACAGAGTAACCGCCATGCTCATCTGTATGACAGCCGTGTTCGGTTTGCGGGTAGCTGCTATCTACTGGCACCTGTCGCTACCAACCTTCTCGCTGCAACGCAACTGAAAGCACACCCGCAGTGGAATATGGCTCTGTGGGTTGTGCGTTGAACCAAATGGGCTTTTCTGTTGTCATAGAAGCAGTCGTTGTTAGCCGGATATTCTCATGCACAAAATCGGTATGCTTACCACTCTCCTCCTTGCGAACGTGACAGCAGCACATGCCGAAGCACAAGCCGTTTTTGGACGACTGGCATCGGCGCCAGTGCAGCAGTTCAACCAGCAGATACGTCAGGCGAACGAGCTACATCAGAAATGGGTCAATGACTACCGTGAGGTAGCACTTCGTTTTGTCGGTCATAGTGACATCCCCAGTCGCATCCATGCACAGCAACTGGATAATGATCTGGTACTCTCGGTTGCCCTCGATGGCAGCAAGAACGACATGCTCTATATCCTGACTCTCTATCGCAGCGATAACCTTTGGCAAATGAGGGGAGCGGAAATGGGTTGGCGTTGCCTGGGGGAGCACTCCTTCACTCCCGTTCCCTGTCCATAAATCCAAGCTCCGAGCTATAAAACAAAAATCCGGCACATTGGCCGGATTTTTTATGGGAGATTGAGCGTCAAATTACGGACGGTAAACTTTGACGTTGGCAAAGCCTTTCTCTTTCAGGTAAAGCGCCTGCAGCTTGCTCATCACGCCGCGATCGCAGTAGAGCAGGTAGGTCTTCTCTTTGGGCAGATCGCCAAAGGCGGTGGCCAGCTTGAAGAAGGGGATATGCAGTACTTCACGACCTTCCACCACCAGCGGCTTCTCGTCGTGTTCGTCGGCAGAGCGGATATCCAGGATCACCTCGTCAGCGCCCAGCACCAGGGTGGTTTCCACCTCTTGCACTTCAGCAGCAGTCTCTTCACCGATACGACGGATATCGAGGTAACGGGCCTCGGAGACCACCTTGTCCAGAATGGAGAAGTCAAAATTGGCCTCTTCCTCTTCAATGCGGGAGAGCTCGGCCTTCACAGTCGGCTTTTTGGAGATGACCCCACAATACTCCGGCATGGTCTCGGCGAACTCCAGGGTGCCGATGCGGCGGGCTTCACTGATGATATCCGGCTTGTCCCAAGTGATAAGCGGGCGCAGGATCACCTTGTCGGTGACCCGGTCGATCACGTTCAGGTTGGTGAGAGTCTGGCTGGATACCTGACCCACACACTCGCCGGTCACCAGCGCCGGGATCTGGAACTCATCGGCCACCTTGGCGGCAGCACGCATCATCATCCGCTTGAGCACCACGCCCATCTGACCGTTGTCGATCTTCTCGAGGATCTCGGCAACCACCGGCTCGAAGTCCACAGCGGTGAAACGTACCCGGTGGGAGGAGCCGAAACGGTTCCACAGGTGGTAGGCCACCTGCTTGACGCCGATTTCGTGGGCAGCACCGCCCAGATTGAAGAAGCAGTAGTGCACGCGGCAGCCGCGCTTGATGAACTGGAACGATGCCACGCCGGAGTCAAAACCGCCGGAGAGCAGGCTCAGCACATCTTCCTGGGTCGCGATGGGCATGCCGCTCAGGCCCTGATGGATGGCGCTGACAATAAAGAGCTCTTCGCCGTCGATCTCGAGGTTGATCTTCACATCCGGGTTCTTGAGGCGCACACCATTGCTTTCGCAGTGCTGGTTCAGTCCACCGCCCACATAGCGCTCAATCTCGAGAGAGGAAAACTCGTGCTTGCCGTGGCGCTTGGCGCGCACGCAGAAGGTTTTGCCCTTGAGCTGGTCGCCCCACACGGCTTTCACCTGCTCGAAGATGTCGTGCAGATCGGTAAACTTGCTGGCTTGTACCTCGAGGAAGGCCTGAATGCCGGGAATGCAGGCCAGGGCTTCGATTGCCTGCTCGCGGAACTGGTCATTGCGGGAGCTCACGATCAGCTTGTCCCAATCCATCCGTACGCGGGCATCGTCGTCGAAGCGGCGCAGGACATTGCGGATATTGCCCTGCAGGATCTTGATAAAGCGCTGGCGAACCGACTTGCTCTTGATGGTGATTTCCGGGAACAGCTTGATAATGAACTTCATGGTAATGACTCGGGTGACCTTGATTTAAGGGCGCGAATTATATCAGAACTTTGTGGCCAGCGCCTACTGGATGAGCGTTTGCTCACATTCCCCCACGCAGTGTTTGCCGTGCAGCGCCAATCTTGCGTATATTCCCGACCCTGCGCCTCGCCAGATTTTTGACAACAGACTGATCCGATGAAGACCTATATCTACTACCCCGGCATGGAGGTACGCGACGAGCTCTGGCTCAAATTTGCCCTGCTCTATCTGGAGCGGCTCGCCTTCGTCTTCACCGTCAGTGAAAAAAGTGGCCTCACCACCCTGCTCGATACCCTGCAACAGCAGACCGATCTGCTGGCCGAGCGGCCCGATGCCGCCTTCTTTGCCGCCATCACTCCACAGTTGGAGAGCCAGATCAGTGGCCTGGTGGCCCCCGATTTCGTCCGCCACAAGGTGTTTGGCAACAAGGAGCTGATTGGCCGCTGGCGCCAGGGCGCCAACCACGACTGCTTCTGCCCGGATCAGGCGGGGCTGGAGCGGCTGCACGGCTTTTGCCTGACTCACGGCTTTGCAACCCGGGATGAGGGAGGGATCAGAATGGCGCGGCGCTTTGCCAACCTGCTCTCCATGCGCCTCGCCCGTGAGTGGGCACTCGCCAATGACGGGGCGCTCATTACCGATCACGACTATCTCGACCGCCTGCTCCATCTGCTGGAATCCCGCTACCACAACCGGGGCGGGCAGGATTGCTTCCATCTCGAGATCCCGTTGCAAGTGCCCACTCACCTGGCCGACATTCCGTTTGCAGAGCTGATTGCCCTGCGCGGGCGCAGCGGATTTCGCCAACAGCTGGCCGAATTTCATCTGGCCCTCGACAACCTGCTCGCCATGCTGGGCAGCGGCTATGCCGACCCGGCGGCCCAGACTCGCTTTGAGCAGGCTCAGCAAGGGCTCAATCAACTGCTGGGGCCCGAGACCCTCAGCATGCCACTCACCACCCTGGTCAGCACCAGCCTGCCCGCCGTAGCCATGCTCCACCAGTTAAAGGCGAGCCACCCCGAAAGCAACCTCATCTTCCATCCCATCAAGAAGAGCCACTTTCACCAGCGCAAGAGCCAGCACTTCTTCACCCGGCTCGGCCATCTGCGCCAACCGGGCTGAATTGGCGGAATGAAAAAGGGGTTGGCATCTGCCAACCCCTCTCGTTATCTGCGGCCTACCAATCATCACCACGATGATTGGCCCGCTCTTGCGCCTGCCTGCGCGCCTCCATCGCCCTGTCACGGCGGATATTGGCAGGGGTACAGGCAAACTGTTTCTGATAGCAACGCGCAAAACTCTCGGAAGCAGGTTCGAAAGGTGAATAGAACCCGGTACGTTCAGGAGAAACATGGTGATCACCATGATTGGTTGTGGCACAACCCGAACTCATCAGCACCAGCAAGGGACACAGAACACGCAGCAAAAGAGAACTCCCGATTGGATTTGAATGAATTCGTAATTATTCACAAATTAATTCATCCAATCAAATATTGATGTATTTCAAATAGTTAATTACATTCACCTCAATGGCTGTCGGCAAAACGATCAACGGGTGATGGTGCTGGCATCACTGTCAGGATGCACCACGCGAAACTCGATACGATCGCTGTTGCCCGCTTCATCCACCACCACCAGCTGATAACGACCCGCCACACTCAGCACCTGATCCCCGTCCCAGCGCAGCCGCTGACCATTGAGAAACCAGGCAGACTTGCCGACACCGCCGAGCACCTTGGGCTGCAACCGATAGCGCTGGCTGCGAATGAGGTTGCCCTCCCCCAGCGCCACAATGCGAATGGGGGCCTGCAGCTCGGCGCTCTGCCCTTCCCCAGCACAACCACTTGCAAGCAGCGCCTGTCGTCGCTCGCCGGAGGACCGCCAAGGCTCCAGCGACAACGGCCAGAGCGCCCGAAAACCGGATTGCGCCGCATCCTGGCAGCGGGCCAGGGTCGGCTTGCCTTCGGCAGTGAGTGCCACCTGTCGCAGCGGCGAGGGCCAATCCATGGGATCCGGCAAGGTGGGTGGATCGCGATCTTCCAGCAACCAGGCGCTCTGTCGCTGCAAACAGGTTTCAGGCAGGGTTGCGCTCGCCTTGCGCCCCAGCGGCCAGCAGATCTCGGCTTCGCTCACCGTGTTGGGTTGTGCCGGCAGAGAGCTGTTGTCAGCCAGCCGTGAGTAGACCGAGAGCAGCAGCGGCACCGCTGCGCTCTGGCCGTAAAAACCGGGCAAAGGGGTGCCGTCGGGGCGCCCAAGCCAGACGCCGATAGTCCAGCGACCGGAGACCCCCATCGCCCAGCTGTCGCGATAGCCATAGCTGGTGCCGGTCTTCCAGGCCAGTCGATTGACCCGGCCGGTTGCCTCACTGGCAAAAGGCTGATCCGCCCGGCCCTGCGCGCTCAATATTTGCCAGATGATCCAGGCCGCTCCCGGGCTCAGCAAGGGGCGCGACACCGCCTGCTGCCCCGCCAGCCAAACCGGCATCGCCACCTGCCCCTGCCGGGTCAGCGCACTGTAGAGCGCCACCAGCTGCTCGAGTCGAATGCCCGCCGCCCCCAGCGCAATGGCCGGATTGGGTTTGTCAGAGAGCGCCAGCCGCACCCCGGCGTTGTCGAGGCGGCTGACCAGCTTGTCGGGCCCGAGCGCCTCCAGCACCTGCACCGCCGGCACGTTGAGGGATTGCTGCAGCGCCTGGGCCAGGGTCACCGGCCCCTGAAAGGCACCGGAGAAATTGGCGGGACGATACTCCGAGCCTAGTCTCGGTGCATCGGAGAGCAGGGAGGCCGAGTGCACCAACCCTTCATCCATGGCCAGACCGTAGATAAAGGGCTTGAGGGTGGAGCCGGGAGAGCGGATCGCCTGCACCATGTCAAGGTAACCGTGGCGGCGCAAATTGCCATACTCGGCGCTGCCCACATAGGCGCGCACCGCCATGGTTTTGTTGTCTACCAAGAGCAACGCCGCTGAGGTCTGCTCGGGGAAACGACGGATATAGCTCGCCACCCGTCCCTCCAGCCAGCGCTGCAGATCGCCGTCGATAGTGGTGTGCACCAGCGCCCCGGCCTGATGGTCGGCGGCGAGGCGGGCAAAGAGCGGCGCCTCCATCGGCGTGAAGTGACCGCGGGCCAGCACCGGCTCGATACGTCCCTCCAACCACACCTGTTCGGGCCAGACACCCTGAGCCACCAGCCGCTGCATTACCTTGTCACGGGCGGCGCGGGCCCGCTCGGGATGCCGGTCCGGCCGGTTGCGGCTGGGGGCCTGCGGCAGCACCGCCAACAGCGCCGCCTCGGCATAGGTCAGCTTGGTGGCGCTCTTGCCAAGGTAGGCAAAACTTGCCGCCTGCACCCCCTCCAGGTTGCCGCCAAACGGCGCCCGGTTGAGGTAGACGGTGAGCAGGGTGCGCTTGTCGAAGTGCCACTCCAGTTGCAGCGCACGCGCCATCTGGCGCAGCTTGCCGGGCACGCTCCTGTGGTAGGGCTCGATAAGGCGCGCCACCTGCATGGTGAGAGTCGAGCCGCCCGACACAGCCCGCCCATAGCGCAGCCACTGCCAGACCCCGCGCACCATGGCCACCGGATTAACCCCGGGATGACGCCAGAAGTAGCGATCCTCGTAGCCGAGCAATGCCTCGATATAGCGGGGGGAGACCTGCTCCAGGGTCACGGGGTAGCGCCACACGCCGCTGGTATCGGCAAAGGCGCGCAGCGGCCGCCCCTTCATGTCGAGCACCACCCGTGCGTATGCAGGGTCGAGTGGCGGCGGCGGGAAGAGTCGATCCAGCGCCAGCAATGACAGCAGCAGTGCGACAACTCCCAGCACCGAGAAACGCAGCCAGCGCGGCAGGCGACCAAGCCAGCGCCAGCCTGCGCGGCCACTGCGACCCAGGCTCAGCCAACCACGCTGCCAAAAAGTGAGCGGGCGAACCCGCTCAAGGGAGGGAATGTTACTCAGAGATGAGCACCTCATGGATATCCTCACCCACGGCACGCAGCTCGGGGCGGTACATATCCTCCACCTGAGTCGGTGGCACCTGATAGCGACCCGGCGTCACCGCCCGCATCAGGTAGACCAGCTGCTGGTTGCTCCCCTCACTCAGATCCAGCGCCGCCGTATAGCGGTCGTCGCGAAACTCCTGATGCTTGAGATAGTCGTTCCATTCGCTCTGCCACGCCGGTTTCCCCTCAATGGAGAGCTCTTCGAGCTTGATGCTGTTGCCAAGGGCCGGGTTCTCCAGCTCGAAGCCAGCGGGCACCATCTCCACCAGCAGGGCATCGGGCACCGCCGATTCGCTACTGACGTTGAGCCGCACCACCACCAGATCGCCCACCTTCACCTTGGCGGGATCAAACGGCTGACCGTCGCTGTTGAACCAGCTGCGGGTCACGCTCATCCCCTTGCTGATCCGTGCCGGAGCCTGTTCGGGGTAACCAACCAGAGTGCGCTGCACATAGAGCGAGCCCTTGCCCTCGTTGGTGACGGTGCTCGCCGCCAGTGCCTCGGGGGCACCCTGCTGCAGCGGAGCCGAACCGCTCAGGGATCCACTGCCAAGAGAGGAAGTTACCCTGGCCTGCCAGTCGACGGCAGGATCGAAACGGGCGAGTCGCAACAGAGCAAGCCGCTCCTGAGTGCTGAGCCACTGACGATGTGCCAGGGTATCGGCTACCTTGGCGCTGAGATCAGGCCAGCGCTCCGCAGCCAGCTTGTGCTGGCGCAGCAAAGAGAGCTCAAGGGCCTGATCGCGCAGCGGCGAGCCGTAATCCCCCAGATAGTCATCACCGCGCTCGGTCGCCAATGCCCGGCTGAGGGCCTTGGCGGCGTTCTGCTCATCCCCCATGGCCGAGAGCGCCAGCGAGAGGTGCAAAAGCGGCAAACCTGAGCGGGCGTGATCGGCCTGCTGTTCCCAGATAAGGCGCAGGGTAGCGAGCGGCGCCTTGCCCACCCGGGCCAGCACATAGGCGCTGTAAGCCTGATAGGCCAACCGGCTGTGCTCGGGGGCACTGCTCCAGCGCTCACCATACTGACTGTCGGTGAGATAGTTTTGCAGCCGGTTCAGCGCCTGATTGAGCATCGCCTCCGGCACTGCGTCGCCCGCCTCCTTGCGCGCCAGCAGGTAGTCGGCGGCATAGGCGGTGAGCCACTGCTCCTCGTCGGAGCGACCATCCCACAGGCCAAAGCCGCCGCTGGGCAGTTGCAACCGCTGCAGCCGTTGCAGCAGGGCGCGTTGCACATCCGCCTCACTCGCCGCTTTCTTGCCCTCTGCGGGTTTGCTCCAGGCGGCCCGCTCATCCGCCGTGGTCAGCAAGTAAGGCCAGGCACGGGACAGGGTCTGCTCCAGACAGGCGTAGGGGTAGTCGGCCAGCGCCTGCCACTGGGCTGCCGGATCCCAGGGGGGAGTACCGGAGAGGCTGAGCAGCCCCTGCAGGTTGGTGCGATCCAGCCCGGCCAGCTCAGCTGATGCAAAGCTCATCTGCTGGCCGGGGGCCAGCATCTGGTAGCGCTGGCGAGTCTCGGCCGGCCAGGGGGAGCGCAGCGGCAGAGACCAATCGCGGCTGATGGCAAAATCCTTGCCGCTAGCCGCCAATTGCAGGCTCGCCACACCGCTCGCCCCGGTCACGGTGAGCGGCAGGGTCAGCCACTGCTCTTCGCCATTTTTCAGGGAAAGGGTGCTGGGCAGCTCACCGTTTGCCTTGAGCCCACCGTTCAGGGTCCAGGCAAGGGAGAGGGTCTGATCCTCGCCACTCATGTTGCGTAGCTGCACCAGCGCCCGGGTCTCATCGCCTCTGGCGCCAAAGCGCGGCCAGCCAATTTCGGCCACCAAGGGCGCTACTACCTTGACGGCGCGCTCGGCCTCGCCGACTTGCTGTTCGTTCCAGGCCAGCGCCATCAGCGCCAGCTCGCCGTTGAAGTTGGGCAGATCGAGCGGGATCACCGCCTTGCCGCTCTCATCAAAACTGACCTCGCCGCTCCACAGCGCTGCTATTTCGACCCGGCTCTCCAGCGCACCGCCCTTTTTCAGCGGCGCCCGATCGCCGCCGTAGTTGAGGCGGGCCAGCTTGCCATCCTGCGGCGGGATCACTTGCCCGTAGTTGTCGAACAAATCTTGGGCGAAGCGCTTGCGACCAAAGAAGATCTCGAACGGGTCGAGAGGCTGGTAGTCGCTGATATTGAGCACGCCCCGATCAACCGCCGCCAGCACCACCCGTCCCTGACTGTTGGGGGTGGAGGTGGCGGTCACTTCCAGCCGGGTGAGCGGCACCGCTTTATCAGGAGCGCTCAGGGTAAGCGGCAGACGGCGCTCTTCCCGATCCAGGGTGAGCGGCACCAGCCCGACCGAGCGCAGGCTCTGTCCCTGCTGGCTGCTGACCGGTTTGGAGGCGCTGTCTGGCGCGGCGATCTGGGCCGAGATATGCAGATCGTGGCGCTGCCACTCGGGACTGACCGGGATCTCGAACTCGCCGCGGGCATCCTTGGCATCGCCACCGGCGCCCTTGAGCTCGATGCGCTGCCACCAGCGCAGGCCGTCGCCATCTTCCACCAGCAGCAAGCCCTTGCCGGGGCGCGGCGCCACCAGCGTCACTTTGGCCTTGTCACCCGCCTGATAGGCGCGCTTGTCGAGGGTGATGGCAATCTTGTCGGGCCGTGCCTGCTCGCCACCACCGCCCCAGGCGTAACTGCCGATCTCTACCCGCAGGCTGGATTGATGGCCCTGACTGTTCTCCACCTCCAACCGGTACCAGCCCGCCGCCAGTTGCAGCGTGAGCGGGGTCGGCCCCTTGCCATCCAGCTGCAGGGTCTGCTCCTGCTCCAGATAAGGCTGGCTGTTGAACTCGTACTTCCACCCCTCCCCATCGGCGTAATGCCAGTAGTAGTCGCGGTACTCGTTGATAAGGCGCACCTTCACCGCCCCCGCCACCGGCTGGCCTTGCTCATCGAGGTTGAGGATCTGGAAGGGGAGCGGCTTACCCCCCTCTACCCGATCCGCCACGAAGTCGGCCTTGAGCGCCGGCCACTGGCTGCCCGCGGGCCAGCCATACTGGGTGCGGCTGCGATTGACGGCGCGGCCACCGGGCTCGGCGAGCGACACCCGATAGGCCACCTCCAGCGGCCCGAGGGCGCGCACCCCATCGAGTTCATCAGCAAGCGAAAAAGTCCCCTGCCCCTGCGCATCGAGGGTGAGATTCAGCGGCTCGAGATCCTTGGCCTGCTCGGCAAGCAGCACGTCACCCAAAGTGAACTCCTGCCACTGGGTAAAAGGCATGGTGGCGCGGCTGATCTTTACCTCCGCCTTGGCCTTGGTGGCACTGGCCGGCGCGCCGTAGAGATAGTCCCCCTGCAGTGGCAGGCTGAGGGCGGCGTCCAGACTCGTGACTTCCCCATCCGGCCCCTTGCCAAGCTGCAGTTTCAAGCGCTCTGGCAAAAACTCCTCCACCAAAAAGGGCCACTCGAAGCGACTGCCGGCGGCGGTCTTGAGGCTGATGGTCCAGCGCCCGAGCGGCGCATCATCCGGCAGACGCAGGCCGTAATGGGCGGCGCCCAAATTGTCCGGCAGCAGCCGCTTCTGTTCGAGCAGCTGGCCGTCCGGCTGCTTCACCTCCAGCTCCACCGCCATGCCCGGCAGCAGCTGGCCATCCTGCCCCTTGAGCAAAATCTCGCTGTCGAGCCGCTCGCCGGGGCGATAGAGATCGCGCCCACTGAACAGATACAACTGCTGGGCCTGCCAGGGCTGGGTGCCGAGATCGAAGGTGGAGAGATCGAGTGCCGCCCCATCGAGGCGCAGCACCGCCAGATGGTTGCCCTGTTCGGCCAGCAGCAAGCGAGCCCCCTGCACCTGATCGAAGCGGCGATGGCCCTGCGGATCGGTGGTTTGCACCTGCAGCCGGTTGCCTTTCTCGTCGAGCAGGGAGAGCTGCACATCCTTGAGCGGGTCGGCGCTGGCCAGGGAGCTCACGAACACCTCCAGCTGATCGCGGTAACGGCGGGCACTGAGCCCCATGTCGCTCACCGCGAAATAGGTGGTCTCCTTGCGCCAATCGTAGTTGCCAAGGGGCGACATCACCGCAAAGTAGACGCCAGCCTCAGCCAGCTGCGGCTCCTTCACATTGATAAGGCGGGTCTCGCGCCGGTTGGCATCGAGCTCCAGCGCATAGCGGCCGCTGAACACCCGCTTGGCCCGCTTGGTGATCTGTTCAAGCTCCCAGTTGCCCATGCCGGAACCGGGGCGATACTCGGCCAGGAAACGGGGCAGGTATTCGGCATCGACCCGAAAGAAGTCGATATTGACCTCATCCACATTGACCGCGCTGATGGGCAGGCGCAGCTCTTGGCGCAGCGGCAATACCATGCCACTGGCGGTAAAGGAGGCTCCCGCCTCCAGCGGCCGGGTCTTGAGGGTCCAGCTCTGGGGGGATGGGCCCAGCCCCGCCTTGAGGCTCACCTCATAGCTTTTATCGGGCTGCACGTTCGGGAAATAGAGGGTGCGACCATCGTCGGCGAGGATCCACTCCCCCTGCACCTGCTTGCCCCCTTCACTGACCCCGAGCCAGCTCTGCCAGTTTGCCTTCGGCGCCAGGGGGCCGGAGAAGACCAGCGCCAGCGCTGGCGCATCGCGGTATTGGCGGGCATTGGCCTGCACCACGGCGCTTGGGGCACCCGTTTCCTGCTGCGCGGCAGGCTTTGTAGTCGGCCCATTGGCGACAGGCTTGTCGGGGCCACAACCGGCCAACAGCAAACCGGCCAACCCGGATAGCAGCAGGGCCGACCAGCGGCGGCGCAGAGCGCCGGTTTCAGCGGTAGAGCGGTGAGAAGCAGAGGGAGAGTCGAAGAGGCGCATAGGTTCCATCCCGAGTTGGAGCGCTGCAAACGCAGCGTGGCTGGAAACAGGATAAGGCATCCTGCTCACCCGACACAAAGCTCATTACCCGAATGGGCACAATTCCGCCCCCCTGCAGCACGAGAACCCCCTTGCCCACTGATCCAGTGCGGCAAGGGTTGTCATCTAGTCGTGGCTGGTCTCGTTTTTTGCTCCGCCTTTGAACCAGCGAAACAGGATGGCCATGACGGCCGCCAGAAACAGCACCAGCGAGGTAATCAGCAGGGCCCGGGTCAACAGTTCGCTGTGGTGGAGAAAGAAGGGGGTATTCATCGCTAGCTTGCCCACCAAACTGAGGCAGAGCGCCCACATAAAGGCACTGGCAAAGCTGGCCACGCACATCCGCAGCACGCTCAGGCGGCCAATCCCCATCAGCATGGGGGTCAGCACCCGCACGAACGGGATAAAACGGGAGGAGAACATCGCCAGAAAACCGTACTTTTTCAGCAGCCGGGTCGCCTTGGGCAGGCTGTCGGGAGGCAACATCCGTTCGATATGATCCATAAAGCGGGTGCGCTGTAGGGCCCGTCCCTGCCAGTAGGCGAGCACGGAACCTATGCCTGCAGCCAACGGCAGATAGACAAGAGTCACTTCGGGGCCAAACACCCCCATGCCAACCAACCCACCGGCCAGCAGTACCAGGCTGTCCCCCGGCAGGGGCAGGAAGACGAATGCGGACTCCAGCAGCAGTACCAGCATCAGGCAACTGATCAGCAGGGGTACCGCCTGCATCTGAACCAGGGCGTCAAAATCCTGATGCCAAATGGCCATCAGCATATCCAGCATGTCACTCTCCCTACTACACGGTTCATCATGAACGAGGCAGGGGTTATAGCACCCATCCCCTGAACAAAACGTTAATTTTGTCCGGCACAGGAAATAAAGTGTGTCGAAATATTGCTGCAATTAGGGAATGCAAGGAGGGCGAAAAGCAGAAACAAAAAGCCCCTCATCTTGCACGCACAAGGGAGAGGGGCAAACAGGCACAGAAATAAAACGGTTACTCGGCGGTGGCCATCTGCCAGGTTTTGAAGCCGCCGGAGAGATTCTTCACTTTAAAGCCGAGCTGGCTCAGCAAGCGGCAGGCGACATGGCCGCGCAGCCCAACCTGACAGCTGATCAGCAGCTCTTTCTCTTTGGGCAACTCATGGAGGCGACCACGCAACTCGTCGAGGGGGATATGCAGCGCCCCCGGAATGCGGCCCAGCTTGTCGAGCTCCGGGCCATTGCGCACATCCACCACCAGCTGATGGGGGTTACGAGCCTGCACCTCGGCCACATGGCAGAGCAGGGTGTCCCCCTTCAGGTGGTTGCTTGCCACAAAGCCCGCCATGTTGATCACATCCTTGGCCGAGCCGAACGGCGGCGCATAGGTAAGCTCCAGATCCTGCAGATCAAACACGGTGAGACCGGCGCGCTGGGCCACTGCCAGCACGTCGATGCGCTTGTCGATGCCATCCTTGCCGATGGCCTGGGCACCGTAAATCTTGCCATCCGGGGCAAACAGCAGCTTGAGGCTGACCGGATGGGCGCCGGGGTAGTAACCGGCGTGGCTGCCCGGGTGGACATAAACCTTCTCGAACGGCAATCCCAGTTGCACCAGTCGCTTCTCGTTGAGGCCAGTGCTGGCCACCGCCAGATCGAACAGCTTGCAGATGGCGGTCCCTTGGGTCTTCTTGTAGGTTTCGCTTCGGCCCAGCATATTGTCGGCGGCGATGCGCCCCTGCCGGTTGGCCGGGCCCGCCAGCGGGATCAGCACAGATTCGCCAGTGACGAAGTCTATCTCTTCCACCGCATCCCCCACCGCGTAGATGAAGGGATCCGAGGTACGCATCCCGGCATCCACCTTGATGCCGCCCCGTGGGCCCAGCTCCAGCCCCGCCTTGGCGGCGAGCAGGGTTTCCGGCTTGACGCCGATAGCGAGGATCAAGAGACCGGTATCAAGATGGGAACCGTCATTGAGGGTCAGGCGCAGGCCACCGCTTTTGGCGGTCGGCACGGCGGAGGTCTTCTCGGCAGGCAGATCCAGACTTTCGATGGCGGTGAGGCCGGTGCGCAGGCGCAGGTCGATCCCCTCTTCCCGGATGCGGGCATGGAGCATGTTGGCCATCTCCTTGTCCACCGGAGCCATCACCTGATCGGCCAGCTCCAGCAGGGTGACATCCAGCTTGCGCTGATGCAGCGCCTCCATCATCTCCAGCCCGATAAAGCCGCCGCCCACCACAGTGACGTGGCGCGGCTGATCGTGGTGCAGGGCCGCCAGAATGCGATCCATGTCCGGGATATTGCGCAGGGTATAGACATGGGGGCTGTCGATACCGGGGAAAGGAGGACGGATCGGTGCCGCCCCCGGGCTCAGCAGCAGCACATCGTAATGCTCGCGCTGCTCTTCACCGGTTTGCAGGTTGCGCACCAGCAAGGTCTTGCCCGCCTTGTCGATCTCAATCACATCGTGGAAGACCCGCACATCGACGTTGAAACGGCGCTTGAAACTCTGGGGAGTCTGCAGCAGCAAGGCATCCCGGTCGGGGATATCGCCCCCGATGTGATAGGGCAGACCGCAGTTGGCGAAGCTGACAAACTCGCCCCGCTCGAACATCACGATCTCTGCCTCTTCACTCAAACGACGAGCGCGAGCCGCCGCCGATGCGCCCCCCGCGACACCACCGATAATCAGGATCCGTTTCATCTGCAAGACTCCTCATACATGATAATGGGCAATAAATTAGACTTTTCTAATTTAGAATTCAATGAAATTTTGTTTCACACCATTTTGCAGTATTCTTGCAACCCCGACGGTTGCTTAACAGGATGTTGTTTGTTCATGTCGTCTACCGCACTCAGTCATCTTCCTCCTGCCCTCCAGACGCCGCTCTTTTTCCGTCTGGATCTGCGCAGTCAACGGCTGGTCGCCCTGACCGACGTGATGCAAACCCCGCTCTACTGGCTCGATGAGCCGCGCGCCCCCTGGCCTGCCCAGCTGCCCGATGCCCTGCGCCTGCCCATCGAACAACTGTTGGCCAACGGCCATGGCGGCAAGATCACCGTGCGCTTTGCCAGCCAGCTCTGGCACATCGCCCTCGCCCACGAGCAGGATGGCTTCTGGCTCATCTGTCTGCAGAACCTTCGCCAGGAGCCCATCGCCGATCTGGCATTGCAACTGCCGCGCCTCAGCCAGATGGCGAGCCAGCAACAGTATGCGCCCCTGCTCGAGGCCCTTAAAGAGAGTTTGGGGGCCGACCGGCTCATCCTCTGGCACTATCAGGCCAACGGCGATCTCGGCAGCGAACAACTCACCCCTGTGTTCACCCTGGGGGTCGAGGCGCTCTACCCCATTCGTGGTGACAGCCGCTATATCCGCGCCCTGCGTACCCGCAAAGCGTTGAGTTTCTCGGAGGCCGCCCACCAGCCGATGCTGAGCAATCACCTCTATCTGACCAGTGCCGGTGTGCGCTCACGCCTCGATGGTGCCCTGCTGGAGCAGGACAAGCTGTTCGGGGTGCTGAGTCTGGAGTATCTCGATCCCACCCCGCTTAGCGAGGAGATGTTGCAACTGGTGCGCAGCAGCGCCCAGCTGCTCGGCCACTGGCAACCGCAACCGGAAGAGCACCGCTCCGAGCTGGCCCTCCCGCCCGAACTGCACCAGCAGACCGGCATCGACTACTGCAAGACGCTGGTAAGCTGGGCCATGAGCGCCAGCGGTGCCCGGGTGGGCTGGATCGGCGAGTTCCAGCCCCGCGGTCAGGATCTCTGGATCATCCCCCGCTGCGTCATCAACGAGGAGATCTGCTCCACCCTCAAGCCCATCCAGCTCGACCCCGGCCCCGCTCAGGAGCTGTTCCAGCACGGTCAGGCCATCTATGTGGAAGATCTGCCCGTACGCTATCCCAAGGCGACCCGGCTGCTTGCCCTCAATGCCAGCGCCTACATCGGCATTCCGCTCCATGGCCAGAGCGGCGCCCCCATTGGCCAGATCACCCTGCTGCTCGATACCCCCCTTGAGGAGCCCGAACAGCTGCTGGATCTATTGAGCAGCCAGCACGAGCGGGCCGCCATCGAACTCAAGCGCCTCGCCACCGACGATGCCCTGCGGCTGGCCGAGGTGGCCTTCAATACCCACGATGGGCTGATTGTGATGGATCACAACGGCATCATCCTCAAGGTCAACCACTCCTTCAGCCGGATCACCGGATTTGGCGAGGTAGAGGTGATCGGTCACTCCATTCGCAAGCTGCGTCCCACCTACTACGGGGATCATCTCAAGGAAGATGTCAGCCGCACCGTCAACGAGCAGGAGTTCTGGCTCGGGGAAGAGCGCTGTCTGCACAAGGATGGGCACCTCTTTCCGGTGCGCTTGATGGTGAACGGCGTCAAGGATGAGCAGGGGGAGCTCAGCCACTTTATCTGCAGCTTCTACGACATCACCCAGGAAAAAGAGGCGGCCAGACATATCGAGCAGCTCGCCTACTACGACGATCTCTGCGGTCTGCACAACCGCCGCAGCCTCAACCATATTTTGCAGCAGACCCTGAGCGCCTCCAACGGCCAGTGGGGCGCCCTGTTGCTGGTGGATCTCGACAACTTCAAGTCGATCAACGACTCCCTCGGTCACGCCTGCGGCGATCTGCTGCTGCAGGCCGTGGTGCAACGTTTCAGGGAGCTGCCCCAGGACAATCTGGTGCAGGCGCGCATCTCGGGGGATGAGTTTGCCCTGCTCTTTACCCAGCTGGGACAAGGGGAAGTCACCGCCAAAATTCTGGCAGAGCACTTCGCCCGCGAGCTGATGGGGCTGTTTCGCACCCCGTTCGACATCGGCGATCACAAACTGCACTGCAGCGCCTCGGTGGGGATCAGCCTCTTCTCCGGCAACGAGACGGATCATCTGGTCCTGATGCAACAGGCCGACACCGCGACCCACATGGCCAAGCGCGCCGGTCAGGGCCACTACGTCTTCTTTACCGAGGCGATGGCCCAGCATGAGAAGAACCGGCTGACCCTTACCAATGAACTGCGCGATGCCCTGCGTCATCACGAGCTGCAACTCCACTACCAACCGCAATACCGGGTCGACAATGGCTCGCTGTCGGGTATCGAGGCGCTGCTGCGCTGGCAGCGCAGCGACGGCACCATGGTGCCACCCGGGGAGTTTATCCCCATCGCCGAAGAGACCAGCCTGATCCTCGAAATCGGCTACTGGGTGATGAAGACCGCCTGCGCCCAATACAGCTTCTGGCTCAACCGTGGCCTGCAGATCCCCCATCTGTCGGTCAACGTCAGTGCCCGCCAGTTCCACACCCAGGGCTTCGTACAACAGGTGGAGTACATCTTGCGCGACACCGGTGTGCCCCCCTCCCGCCTGCTGCTGGAGGTGACCGAATCGGTAGTCTTGGAGAATCGGCAGGAGAGTATTGCCAGAATGTGCCAGCTCAAGGAGCTCGGCATCCTCATCTCCATCGATGACTTCGGCACAGGCTACTCGTCGCTGGCCTATCTGCGGGATCTGCCCGCCGATGAGGTGAAGCTGGACAGAAGCTTCATTCAGACCCTGGTACACAGCGAACAGGACAGAGCCATCGTCAAGGCGATACTCGATCTGGCCCAGGTCTTCCGTTTTACCGTCACCGCCGAAGGGGTGGAAGAGGAGGCGCAGCTGGCCATCCTCAAAGCGCTGGGATGCCAGCATTATCAAGGGTTTCTCACCAGTCGGCCGCTCAC
The DNA here is from genome assembly GCF_049170315.1 of Aeromonas sp. 604443. Classification (NCBI taxonomy): domain Bacteria; kingdom Pseudomonadati; phylum Pseudomonadota; class Gammaproteobacteria; order Aeromonadales; family Aeromonadaceae; genus Aeromonas; species Aeromonas sp. 604443. The sequence goes on along the minus strand of NZ_JAAKMI010000001.1, from coordinate 30,976 downwards.
CGTCAAGGGGCTGGAGCAGCTGCTTGGCAGCCGGGCGCCGGACTAAAGGTGTAGGATCAATAGGGGTTTATGTAATAAAATAACGGCCTGCTCGAATCGTTGGAGTTGTTTATGTCTGTCATTAATCGGATCCCTGCCGTTGAAATCAGCCAGCCAGCCGGAGCTCACGGCACCGTTGGCCGGATCCATTCCGTCGAAACCTGCGGCACTGTCGATGGCCCGGGAATACGCTTTATCGTATTCATGCAAGGCTGCCTGATGCGCTGCAAGTACTGCCACAACCGCGATACCTGGGATACCGAAGGTGGCCGCGAAGTGACCGTACCGGAGTTGATGAGTGACATCACCAGCTATCGCCACTTCATGAATGCCTCCGGCGGTGGCGTGACAGCGTCCGGCGGTGAAGCCATGCTGCAACCGGCTTTCATTACCGAACTCTTTACCGCCTGCAAAGAGAAAGGGATCCACACCTGTCTCGACACCAACGGCTTCGTCCGTCATCTCGACGAACAGGTGGACAAGCTGCTCGACCAGACCGATCTGGTGCTGCTCGACATCAAACAGATCAATGACGAGAAACACATTCCGCTGACCCACGTCAGCAACAGATACACCCTGGAGTTTGCCCGCTATCTGGCAGCCAAAGGCAAGACCATGTGGATCCGCTACGTGGTGGTGCCGACCTGGAGCGATGACGACGAGAGCGCCGAAGGGCTGGGTCAGTTCATCGCCGAGCTGGGCGAGAGCGTGGAGAAGGTGGAGCTGCTCCCCTACCATGAGCTCGGCAAACACAAGTGGGATGTGCTGGGCGACCCGTACGAGCTGAGCGGGATCAAGCCCCCCAGCAAGGAGACCATGGAACGGGTCAAGGGCATCCTCGGCAAGTACCACAACAACGTCAAATATTGATGGTAAAAGCAGGCTGACTCGTCAGCCTGCTCTGCTATGGGCGGTCGGGAAGGCCGCCCGGACTCTACTGCATAAATGGACGACAAGATGAGTGAAGGACAACTCGCCGCCCTCCTGATCTGGCTGGTACTGCTGGCTTTCAGCCTGCGCCGCTCTCTGTGGCAGACCCTCCATGACAACCCCCTCTATCAACACCTGCTGCTGGGCAGTGCCATCGCGCTGGTGCCACTCTGGTATCTAAGGGCCGGTCTGCATGAGGGGCTGGAGGTCCATTTTCTCGGGCTCACCTCCCTCACCCTGCTGCTGGGCTGGCGGCTGGCACTGCTCGCCCCTTGCCTGACCCTGCTGGTGCTCGGTTACTTCGGTGTCACCAATCTGGCCGATTTTGGCTGGCAAGCGCTGGTTGGCATCGCCCTGCCGGTAGCCACCAGCTGGCTGCTGTTTCTGGCCAGCTGGGCCTGGCTGCCGCGCCATCTCTTTGTCTATATCTTCGTTGCCGCCTTTCTCGGCGGCGCCATCACCATCTCGGTCAAGGTGGCCGCCAGCGCGTTGCTGATGGGGCTAAGTGACAGCTACCCCTGGCACACCATCACCGCGGATTACCTCTCCATCTGGCCACTGCTGCTGTTCCCCGAAGCTCTGCTCAACGGCATGGCGATGACGGTGCTGGCCATCTACCGCCCTCACTGGGTCAATACCTTCTTCGACCGTACCTATCTGGGCAAGTAACGCTCTCTTTCCTGATCTGCGCCCATAAAAAAGGAGAGGCCATCGCCTCTCCTTTTGGTATTCCGAATTCTGTCAAACCTTGGCTTAGTGCAGCTTCAGGGTCGGGCGCAGCACCCGGTTGATGCGACCCACCAGCATGATGAGGCCGGTCTTGACGTAGCCGTGCAGGGCGATCTGGTGCATCCGGTAGAGGGAGATGTAGACCAGACGGGCAATGTAACCCTCCACCATCATGGAACCGCGCATCAGGTTGCCCATCAGGCTGCCCACGGTGGAGAAGCGGCTGAGGGAGACCAGCGAACCGTGGTCGTGGTAGAGGTAGGGCTTCATCTCGCCGCCGTTCATCTTGGCCAGAATGTTCTTGAATGCCTGGCTGGCCATCTGGTGGGCAGACTGGGCGCGCGGCGGCACGAACTTGCCATCCGGCTGCGGGCAGGCGGCGCAGTCACCGATAACGAAGATGTTCTCATCACGGGTAGTCTGCAGGGTCTCTTTCACCACCAGCTGGTTGATGCGGTTGGTCTCAAGACCCGCGATATCCTTCATGAAATCCGGAGCCTTGATACCGGCCGCCCACACCATCAGGTCGGCTTCAATCAGCTCGCCATCCTTGGTGTGCAGACCGTCGCTGGTCGCTTCGGTGATCATGGTGGCGGTACGCACGTCCACACCCAGCTTGACCAGCTCCTGATGGGCGGCACCGCTGATGCGCTCCGGCAGAGCTGGCAGAATGCGCGGACCCGCTTCCACCAGGGTCACCTTCAGGCTATCGGTGGTGAGGTTCTTGAAGCCGTAGGCGTAGAGCTGCTCGACCGCGTTGTAGAGCTCGGCAGAGAGCTCCACACCGGTGGCTCCGCCGCCGACGATGGCAATCTTCACCTTGTCGCCCGGCTTATATTCGGTGGCGAACTGCAGGAAGCGGTTCATCATGCTGTTGTGGAAGCGATGCGCCTGGGAGGGGCTATCGAGGAAAATACAGTTATCCTTGATGCCCTTGGTGTTGAAGTCATTGGAGACAGAACCGATGGCCATCACCAGATAGTCGTAGGGCAGCTCGCGCTCGTTGACCACGATGTCGCCATTGTCGTCGTGGATCGGGGCCAGCACGATGCGTTTATCGTCACGCTTGATGTCGGTCAGGGTGCCGAGCTGGAAGTCGAAACCGTGGTTCTTGGCGTGAGACTGGTAGCTCAGGGCATCGATGCCCGCGTCCATGGAGCCGGTGGCCACTTCGTGCAGCAGGGGTTTCCACAGGTGGGTGCGGTTGCGATCGACCAGAGTGATCTTGGCCTTGTTCTTCTTGCCAAGCTTGCGACCCAGACTGGTGGCCAGCTCCAGGCCACCGGCGCCGCCGCCTACAACGACAATATTCATCATGATGATTTTCCTCGGTTCCTCAAAACGAAAGGGAGCCATTGGCTCCCTAAAACGAAATCGGTCGACGTGATGGATCAGGCTTCTTTGAAGGCCTTCATCCGCTGCAGATGATGCGAGATATTTTTGAACTTATGAGTCTCGCGCTCATCCCACACGATGTCGTAATAGTTCTTCAATTCACGTTCAGTGTCCCGATTATCGCGCACTTCATCCTGAACGGAAAGGATACACAGGCAGTTTCCTGAATTTTTCTTACGAAATTCAGTTACACACTTGGTACCGATATCGTCATATTCTTCCGGCCGGTCGATCTTGCCCTGCATGTTCTCTTCCGGATGGAGGTTGGGGTTGAAGATCACCTGGCGAATGCCGCACAGAAAGCCGATCCGCTCGCTCCAGTAGCCACCAAGACCCACGCCGCAGATCAGCGGTTTGGGATCGGTACTCATATCGAGCTGTTTTTTCACTTCCTTGAGCAGATGGCTCATATCATGACGGGGGTGAACCGTGCTGTAGTGCACGAAACGCACATCATCATCAATAAACTGCAACTGCAGCACTTTCTCGTGATTGCCTGGGCTGGTGGCATCAAAGCCATGCAGATAGATGATCATGGATAAGACCTCAGGATCTGTGTCGGTTTTATCGAAACTACCCCAGCGGCGGCCCCGTGCGCCACCAAAACATCCAACTTTCTTGCTTTGGATCACGCCCCCGCCCCCGATTGCGCCCTGCGGCCCGCGAGCGCCGTCACATGCAGAGGGACGCATTGCGAGCAACCCTCTGGTGCCCGGCTATCAAAGTGAGATCGCCAGACCGATAATGATAAACCCCTTACCAATCTGAGATGCCCCCACCTCCTTCCCCTGCCAGCAGCCGGGCACTTATCTGGCCGGTATGTGACTCATCCCGCAAAAACAAGGCGTTATCGCCAAACGTTTTCGCTCGTGAGCGGCGTTGTGCATGTTTTGTGCACTGACCCGTGCTGCACCGGCTCCCTCTCACCACTGCAAAGGGATCTGGCTCCTCTGTCAATACACGAGATCAATGACCGGGAAAGCTGCGGCTTTCACTATCTTGCCTGTAGCAGTTGCGCGGGCTTCAAGGAGTGATCTGTTCATGAACGAGACCAATCCCCCCTCCCCCCGACCGGGTGTGCGCAAGCGCCCGGTGGATGAAGTGGAGCGCATGCTCCCCATGGGCCAACTCTTTACCCTGGGCCTGCAACATGTGCTGGTGATGTACGCCGGCGCCGTGGCGGTGCCACTGGTGATTGGCGGCAGTCTGGGGCTGCCCAAGGATCAAATCTCCTACCTCATCAGTTCGGATCTCTTCTGCTGCGGCATCGTCACCCTGCTGCAATGTGTCGGGATTGGCCGCTTTGCCGGGATCCGGCTGCCGGTCATCATGTCGGTCACCTTTGCCGCCGTGATGCCCATGCTGGCCATCGGAGCCAACCCGGATCTGGGGCTGACGGGCATCTTCGGCGCCACCATAGCCGCCGGTATCATCTCGACCCTGCTGGTGCCGCTGATAGGTAGGTTGATGCCGCTCTTCCCCACCGTAGTGACCGGAGTGGTTATCACCTCCATCGGGATCAGCATTATGCAGGTGGGGATCGACTGGATGGCGGGGGGCAAGGGTAATCCGGAATATGGCAGCCTGCGCTATATCGGCACCAGCTTCCTGGTGCTCGTCTTTATCCTGTTGGTGACCCGCTTCACCAAGGGCTTTTTCAGCAATATCTCGGTGCTGCTCGGGATCATCTTCGGTTTCGTGGTGGCCATCGCCATGGGCGAAGTGAGCCTCGATGGCCTCGGCGAGGCAGCCTGGTTTGCCCCCATAGTGCCCTTCGCCTTCGGCTGGCCCACCTTCGATCCCATCTCCATCGCCACCCTGACGGTGATCATGCTCATCACCTTTATCGAATCCATGGGGATGTTTCTGGCCCTTGGCGACATCGTCGGCCATCCGGCCAGGCGCGGTGATATCGTGCGCGGGCTGCGGGTGGATGGCATCGGCACCATTATTGGTGGGATATTCAACAGCTTCCCCCACACCTCCTTCTCCCAGAATATCGGTCTGGTGAGCGTGACCGGAGTATCTAGTCGCTGGGTCTGTGTGATGTCGGGGGGGATACTGCTCGCCTTTGGCCTCATCCCCAAGATGTCGGTGCTAGTCGCCTCCATCCCGCCCTTCGTACTGGGGGGCGCCGGTATCGTCATGTTCGGTATGGTGCTGGCAACCGGGATCCGCATCCTGGCGCGCACCGATTACAACAGCAACCGCCACAACCTCTATATCGTCGCCATCAGTCTCGGAATTGGCATGATCCCGACGGTCTCCGGGAATTTTTTCCAGCAGCTTCCGGCGCAGCTACAACCGCTTTTTCATAGCGGTATCCTGCTGGCCACCATCAGTTCGGTACTGCTCAACCTCTTCTTCAACGGCTATCAGCCGGATCTGACTCACCAGACCCGCCCCCTGTTCGTTGGCCCCATCAAACCGCAACAAAAGCAGGCATAACAAACAGGCCTCCGGACAGCGAGACTGTCCGGAGGCCTGTTGTTCATATCACCGCAGACCCAATCAGGCAGGCAACTGCGCGAAGCGCTCAACCGCATGCGCTACCTGTGCCAGACTCCCCTGCCAGAAGGCGGCCTCACGGATATCCTGCCCCAAATGCTTGGCTACCAGATCTTCGGCGCTCATCCGGCCGGTATCGCGCAACAAGGCGCGATAGGCTTCGGCAATGCCCTCTTCCCCCGCCGCCTTGCGGCTCATCAACTGCTGATAGACCCCGAGGCTGAACAGATAACCGAACAGATAGGGATAGTTGTAAAAGCCCAGCCCGGCGATGGAGAAGTGCGCCTTGGCCGCCCAGAACATGGGGTGATAGCGGGTCAGGCTCCCCTCATACCAGCGTCCCCACGCCTCGTCGGTCAACGCTTTGAGTCGCTCTGCGGATACATAACCCTGCGCCCGCTCGGCCACCAAGGCCTGCTCGAAATCGAAGCGAGCCGGGATATTGACCAGGAAGGTGGCCGCACCGTCGGCTTCGGCCCAGGCGATCGCCAACTGCTCTTCGGGACTTTCTGCCTGCTCGAACAGGGCGCTGCGCACCAGAGTCTCGGCAAAGATGGAGGCCGTTTCGGCCAGCGTCATGGGATAGCTGCGCTGGCTCATCGGCAGATCGCGAATGACCCAGTTGTGCCAGGCGTGGCCCAGCTCATGGGCCAGAGTGATGACGTTATCCATGGTGCCGGCATAGGTGACGAAGACCCGCGGTTCGACCGGTTCTGCAAACTTGGTGCAGTAGGCGCCGGTGCGGCGATTTGGCGTGGGCGCCGCATCAATCCACCCCTTCTCGGCCATCATGCGGGCAAACGCCCCCATCTCGGGATCGAAACGGCTAAAGGCATCGGCAATCAACTCGATCGCCTCATCAAAAGGAATGTCGCGGCTGCTGGAAGCAGGCGGCGGCGCAAAGAGATCCTCCGGCCCCAGATCGTCGAGACCAAGGCGCTCGGCCATCAGCTCTAGGGCGCGCTGGCCCAACCCACGGGCTCGCCAGGTTTCGCTCATCAGGGCATCGAGGGTGGCACGCTCGATATGGCTCTGGTGGCAGGAGAGATCCAGCGCATCGAGCAACCGGGTGTTGCCACGCTGGCGGGCCAGCTCCAGCCGCCAGCCGTTGAGGGCATTGAGGATGGCGGCCACCGTCTCCTGCTCTCCCTCCCAGCCAGCACTGATGGCATCAAAGGCTTCTAAACGCAGCGCACGTATCGGGCTGGAGAGCAGATTGCTCGCCTCGGCCAGCCCCATCTCGCGGCCATCAATGGTCAAGCGGATCTTGCCCACCAGATCGTTATAGAGGTTGCCCCAGGCGTGCAGACCATCGGTGCCCAGACCAATCACCAGCTGCTCCGCCGCCACCGGCAAGCGCTGATCCTGCAAACGACGCTCATGGCCCAAGCGGTACGCCTCCTCGCCGAGCAGCGGATCACTCATCAGCGCGGCAAATTCAACTTCCGGCAGCGCCAGCATCAGATCTTCCACCGGCGCCAGGGTCTTGAACAGATCGGCGTTAAGGGCGCGGGCACGGGACGCCAGCTGTTTGGCCTGCGGATCCCGCGCATCCTGACTGCCGCGGCACGCGGCCAGAATGGCGACGTTCCAGCCGATATGGCGAATATCGCGGGCGCGCAGCCGCACTTCCCGCAAGAAATCCTGCAGCGCAGCGTCATAGTCGCGCACCCCGTCCAGGCCTGCCATATAGCTGGCCAGCTCTTCCAGCGCGTGGCGGGCGGCGCGCATGTCCGCTTCCAGCTCGGGGCTGTCGAGGCCCGGGTAGATATGGTCGTTATTCCACTGTTGTTGATACATAACTTCTCGCAAAGACCTTTATCGGGAGGCGCAGCAGACCTGCGGGCAGCAAGTCAGAGACCGGGCAACCCGAAGGCCAAAAAATGAAGAGAGGAAAAAAGAGACAATGGCCCGCAAGCTCGCTTATCCCTTGGCCGGGGCAAGACGGCTCACCAGCGTCATCACGGCAACCAGCAGCAGACCCGCCACCACACCGGCCACGGCGTTGAGCAGCGTCGGCGTCACCGCCGCCAGTACGGCCCCCACTGTGGGCAGGGTGGCGACAACAGCGGCTGTACCTTCAATCAGGTGATGGGCAAAAGGCCAGCCATGCACCAGAATGCCGCCGCCCACCATAAACATGGCGATGGTGCCGACCAGTGCCAGCAGGTGCATCAGACGAGGAGCCGTCACCAGCAGTCCCTGCCCCACCGCGCGGCGCAGGGCGCTGCCATCGTGCTTTTGCAGCAGATGCAGACCGATGTCATCGAGCTTGACGATCAGCCCCACCAACCCGTAGACCCCGATGGTCATCAGCAGGGCGATGCCCGCCACTACCGAGAGCTGCAGCGCGAGGCTTGCTCCCTGTACCGTGCCAAGGGCGATGACGATGATCTCGGCAGAGAGAATAAAATCGGTGCGGATCGCTCCCTTTACCTTCTGCTGCTCGAAGGCCACCAGATCATCAGGAATGGGCGCTGTATGTGCCTCACCCTCGCTCACTTCATGAGGCAGGAACTTGTGGGCCAGCTTCTCGGCCCCCTCAAAGCAGAGGTAAGCACCTCCCAGCATCAAGAGTGGCGTGATAAGCCAGGGCACCAGCGCACTGATGGCGATGGCGGCGGGCACCAGAATCAGCTTGTTGCGAAATGAGCCCTTGGCCACCGCCCACACCACCGGCAGCTCCCGCTCGGCACGCACTCCGGAAACCTGCTCCGCGTTGAGGGCCAGATCGTCCCCCAGCACCCCGGCAGTCTTCTTCGCCGCCATCTTGGTCATCAGCGCCACGTCATCAAGCACGCTGGCGATATCATCGAGCAGGGCCAACAAACTGGTTCCAGCCATATCAAAGATCCCTTATATCAGTGAGAAACGTCTTCCCGAAAAATGTCTCGCGCTTGTTCACCACGACCTTGGTCATCAGCGCCACGTAATCAAGCACGCTGGCGATATCGTCGAGCAGGGCCAACAAACTGGTTCCGGCCATATCAGAGATTCCTTATATCAGTGAGAACAACCCCGGGAGAGAGGTGTACGTCCCGATAACCACCGGGGTCAAGAGGGCCACCTCATGGCGATGGCAGGCCATCATCGGCCGAGCCAAGAATCCGGCGCTCGCCATCGGGGGGTTACGTCTTTCGGGCAAAAGATGGCACAGTGTAACGAGAAGCTGCCGTTTCGGCAGCACCCCTGAGCCATTTGTTCCTGGTTCCCTCTGAATCACATCAAGGAGTTCCCATGCCACCCTGGCAACCTCTGATCGATTTCTGGTTTGGCGACGAAGCCGATGACGTCCTGCGGGCCACACGGCAAGCCCCGCTCTGGTGGGGAAAAAGCAGCGAAACGGATGCCCTGCTGGCCAGCCGCTTTGGCGAGCTGGCAGAGGCCGCAGCCAAGGGTAGTCTCGCCCACTGGGCCGATCTCCCCAGCGGTCGGCTGGCGCTGATCCTGCTGCTCGACCAGTTGCCCCGCAATATCCATCGCGGCACGCCTGCAGCCTTTGCCCGGGATCCGCTGGCACGGGGTCTCTGCCTGAAAGGGCTGTCCATCGGGGCGGACAAATCCCTCTCACCACTGGAGCGGGTCTTCTTCTATCTGCCGCTGGAGCATGCCGAATCCCGGGAGCAGCAGGCCAGAAGTGTGGCGCTGTTCGAGGCACTGGCTGCCGAGCAAGCTGGCACACCGGCGCAGGCGACCTTTGCCGGATTTGCCGACTTTGCCCGCCGCCATCAGGTGATCATCGAACGCTTTGGCCGCTTCCCCCACCGCAACGACATTCTGGGTCGCACCAGCACACCGGAAGAGGCGACATTTTTGCAGCAACCGGGCTCGGGCTTCTAAGCAGGCCATATAAAAAATCCCCGCCAGCTAGCTGGCGGGGATAGCAGATGGATAACAACTCTCGGCGTTACTGAATGCGATAGCGGGATATCTGCTGGTGGATGCTCTCGGTGGTGACATTGAGCTCCTCGGCTGCGGCTGAGGTCTCCTCCGCTGTGCTGCTGGTTTGCTGCACGACCTGAGCAATCTGCTCTACCTGGTGAGCGATCGACTCGGCGGCCGAACTCTGCTCGCGGATGGCATTGGTGATCTCGCCCACCTGCTCCATCACCCGGTGCGACGCACTGCGGATCTCGGCAATAATGGCGCCACTCTCGGTAGCCATGTTGACCCCCTGGCTCACCTTCTCCTCCACCAGATGCATGCGGGAGACCGTATTGTTCGACTCCTGCTGGATCGCCTCTACAGTGGCAGATATCTCCTGAGTGGATTGGGCTGTGCGCTCAGCCAGTTTGCGCACTTCATCTGCCACCACCGCAAAGCCACGGCCGGACTCCCCGGCCCTCGCCGCCTCAATGGCCGCGTTCAAGGCCAGCAAGTTGGTCTGCCCCGCCACATCACGGATCACGTTGACCACACCGCCAATGCGCGAAATGCCCTCACCCAGCGCAATGACCTCGGCCGAGGCCTGCCGAATGGAGTCGGCGATCTCGTTGATGGCATGAACGGTACGATCTATGGTTCTGCTTCCTTCGCTAGCCAGCTGCCCTGACTCATTGGTGATACGGCTCGTCTCCTGGGTACGCTGGGAGATATCTGTGATGCTGACAGTCATCTCTTCCACACCGGCGGCGATCAGACTGGTAGCATCATTGGCCTGACTGGCCGAGCTGGCGAGGTGCTGCGCCGCTTGAGAGAGGGATTCGGCAGTGCTCTTGATCTGCAAGCTGCCGACGGAAAATTCGGTAAATGTCTGTTGCAGCGTATCGAGCAACCGGTTGACCGCATTGAGGGTCAGACCAATCTCATCCTGCTGTTTCACATCCGCTCTGAGGGTAAAGTTGAGGTCGCGCTGGATCCGGGTCAGGGTATCCATGGCGGTGCGAAGAGGATTGGCCACCTGATTGAACAACCAGACAAACAGCCCCATCGTCAGCACAATGGTGCCACCGGCGATAAACAGCAGGGTTTGCAGGCTGTTGTCGTAGTTCTCCTGGCCCTGCTTCTTGAGCGCCAGTCCCAAATCCATATTGAAGTTGACGTGAAGCTCGATTGCCTTGGCAAACTGCTGGAACACTCTGGTGGCTTCTCCCGCCAGCATGTCTCGCGCTTCATCGTTCTTGTTTTGTCTGGAGAGCTGCAGAACCTTGTCTATCTCCTGATAATATTGCGCGACAATACGTTGATCATCGTCGGTCAGGCGCCGATCTTCATCATTGGAGAGCATCTCAGCTTTGTATTTGTCGAGCAGTGAAGTGATCTGTCCCTGTATCTCGGTGATACCCGTTTCGATCTGCTGCATCTTGCCGGTGTCAGTATTGAGCACATGTGTCTGCACCAGCGAGTGCAATTCATAGAAATCGGCCTGCACTTGCTTAATCAGCGAAATACTGGGCACCGTATTGTCCGTCACATAGCCTAAATCCCGGTTGGCCGAATCGAGGCGGTTGATACTGAACCAACTGAGAAAAATGAGCGTCAGCATCACCAGCAGCGCGATCAGTTGCAGTCGACGAGCAATATTCATAACCGTACACTCCAGATGAAAACTATCTAGCAGTGTAGACGAGCCATAAACAACAACGGCCCGCATTGGCGGGCCGTTGTTGTTTATTTTTCATGGCGTTGTGATCAGGCTTTGGCTGGCTCACTCTCGCCCAGCGCGACGGTTTCACCCAGACTGTCTTCGGTCTTGGCCACCACGCTGGCGGCGATGGCGTTGCCCAGCACGTTGGTGGCAGAGCGGCCCATGTCGAGGAAGTGATCGATCCCCAGCAGCAGCAGGATGCCCGCTTCCGGAATATGGAATTGGTTCAGGGTGGCGGCAATCACCACCAGAGAGGCGCGCGGTACCCCGGCCATCCCCTTGGAGGTGACCATCAGCAGCAGCAGCATGGTGATCTGCTGGGCCATGGAGAGCTCGATTCCATACGCTTGGGCAATGAACATCACCGCGAAGGTGCAGTACATCATGGAGCCGTCGAGGTTGAAGGAGTAACCCATCGGCAGCACGAAGCTGGCAATGCGCTTGTCACAACCGAACTTCTCCAGACGATCCAGGGTCTTCGGATAGGCGGCTTCAGAGCTGGCGGTCGAGAAGGCGAGCAGGATGGGTTCGCGGATCATCGCCAGCAGCTTGATGACACGACCACGCAGGAAGACGCTGCCCATGGCGATCAGCAGCAGCCAGAGGCAGGCCAGCGCGATGTAGAACTGGGCCATAAAGCTGCCGTAGGTAACCAGAATACCCAGCCCCTCTTTGGCCACCATGGCGGCGATGGCGCCAAATACCGCGAACGGCGCAAAGTTCATCACGTAACCGGTCACTTTTAGCATGATCTCGGCAGCGCTGGCCATCAGCACCACCACCGGCTTGGCCAGATCGCCGAGCGCAGCGGCGGCCAGACCGAAGAAGAGTGAGAAGACCACGATCTGCAGGATCTCGTTGGTGGCCATTGCCTCTACCACGCTTTTGGGGATGGCGTGGGTCACGAAATCTTTCAGGGTAATGGCACCGGCAGCAATGCCCGAGCTGGCGGTGTCATTGGGCAGGGAGAGCGAAAGCCCCACACCCGGCTGCATCAGGGTCACCATCACCAGACCCAGGCTCAGGGACATCAGGGAGGCCAGCATAAACCAGCCGAGGGTCTTGGCACCGATACGCCCCACGGTGCGGGTGTCGCCCATCTTGGCGATACCGACCACCAGGGTGGTGAAGACCAGGGGAGCGATGATCATCTTGATCAGTCGCAGGAAGATATCGGTCAGGATCGTGATGTTATTGGCAAAATCCGCAGCCTGATCTGCGGCAAACATGCGATAGCCCTGGCCGGTGAGGATGCCAAACATCATGGAGATGAGGATGGCGACCGTCAGTTTATTCATTTTCATGGGGGAGTCCCGGTTTTGATTGGTGCAAGCCGTAAACGGTGGCATGGGAGCCACAACAGTCCGTTTTTGTGATCCGAGCCGTTGATTCCTGGCGGCTGGTATGCTGGGAGAATGCCTAAAAGCAGGGGGTAAATCTAGAGGCTTTCTCCAGAATTTTATCCTGCCATTAGGTGTATGTGATATAGATCTTGCAAACCACCAATATTAATCACTGTTTATTTTGATTTCAGCGAGATATTTCGCATCCAGAGTTCGCTCATCGAGTGCCCGTGGCAACAGGCGAAAAGTGAGCAGCGCCGAGATGGTATGCTGCACCTGCATCTGGGCCATAAAGAGATCCGGCTCATCCTCGTCAAAGCCGAAGATCGGCCGTGATGGGGTCACCCTGACGGCATCGCGGTTAATGGTCAGCTCATCGACCTTGAGCCAGGAGTAACCCTCTGCCAGTGCCAGCTCCCCTGCCCGCTTGAGCACATATTTGCGGGCGGTCTCCCTGTCCACCAGATCGTTGCCGACAAACTCCAGCTGCCACTTGTCCGGGCCAAGCCGGGTCTGGGAAAAACCGGTCTGGCCGTTCCAGAATGACTTTTCACTCTGGTAAGGGGTGGCGCAGCCCACCAGCAGCAGGGTGAGCATCAGCAGACAACAGGGTTTAGATACGGATGCAGACACGAGAGGCCTCGCCAGGCAAATGAGCAACAGAGTTGTTACTACACCATAAAGCGCGGTGACTGCACAATCTGCTCACGCCAGCAGCGACCAGCGTGCATCACCACAGGCTTCACGCCTGTGCGGCGAATCGCAGGCAAAAGAAAAGGCCTTGTCGTTTGACAAGGCCTTTACCGGGGAATTTGGTCGGTGTGAGAGGATTCGAACCTCCGACCCTCTACACCCCATGCAGATGCGCTACCTGGCTGCGCTACACACCGACGGAGTCAGCTCGGCTGACGGGGGCAGAGTTTATGGAGATGACCCCGCCCTGTCAACAGGGAAACGCCGCCAATTCCTCGGCCACGGTGCGTTCGCCTGCTTTGCGAACAATCAGCGGTTAAAGGTCAGCCGCTTGCCCAGGATCTGGTCAGTCACCTGCCCGTTTTGCCAGGCGATCTGGCCATTCACCAGCGTCATCTCCACCGTGCTGTGGAAGCGGTAGCCGTTGAAGGGTGACCAGCCACAGTGGTAGAGGATGTTGTCGTCGTTGACCACATAGGGCTTGCCCAGATCCAACAGCACCAGATCGGCGAAGTAGCCCTCGCGGATATAACCGCGATCCTGCACCTGGAAGCGCTCGGCTACCGCGTGGGAGGTCTTCTTGACGATAGTCTCCAGGGTAAACACGCCGTTGTGGTAGAGCTCCAGCAGCGCCTGCAAAGAGTGCTGCACCAGCGGTACGCCGGACGGCGCCTTGAAGTAGCTGTTCTGCTTCTCTTCCCAGGTGTGGGGCGCGTGGTCGGTGGCGATGATGTCGAGCACGTCGTTGCGTACCGCATCCAGCAGTGCCTGCTGGTCGGCGGCACTCTTCACCGCAGGGTTGCACTTGATCAGGCTGCCCTGGGTCTCGTAATCGGCTTCATTGAAGAAGAGGTGGTGAACGCACACCTCGGCGGTGATGTTCTTGTCCTTCAGCTCGCTCAGGTCGTGGCTGGCGGTAAACAGCGACAGCTCCTTGGCCGAGGTCAGATGCAGCACATGCAGCTTGGCACCGTATTTTTTCGCCAGCGCCACCGCCATGCTGGAGGATTTGTAGCACGCCTCGTCACTGCGAATGCGGCCGTGCTCGCCCATCGGCACATTCTCGCCCCACTTGGCTCGCGCCGCCTCTTCGGCCTTGGCGATGGTCGGGGTGTCTTCGCAGTGGGTGACGATCATCACCGGACTTTCGCGGAAGATGGCCGCCAGGGTCTCCTGATTGTCCACCAGCATGTTGCCGGTCGAGGAGCCCATAAACACCTTGACCCCGCAGGACTGCTTGGGGTCGAGACGCTTGATCTCTGCAAGGTTGTCGTTGGTGGCGCCGAGATAGAAGCTGTAGTTGGCGACGGAGGAGTTGGCGGCGATCTGGTATTTGGCTTCGAGGGCGTCGAGGGTGGTGGTCTGGGGATTGACGTTGGGCATTTCCATGAAACTGGTGGTGCCACCGGCGACGGCGGCGCGGGATTCGCTGGCGATGGTCCCCTTGTGGGTCAATCCCGGCTCCCGGAAGTGGACCTGATCATCGATCATTCCGGGGATGAGGTGGCGACCTGCCGCATCGATAACCAGCGCATCGGGCGCCTCGATATCCGGGGCAATGCGGGCAATCCGTTCCCCCTCGATCAACACATCGGAGGCATAGATGCGGCCTTCGTTGACCAGGGTGGCATTTTTGATAAGCAGTTTGTTCATGGGGGGTTCCAGTTCCTTTGCCGATAATCGCGGGTCATAATAGCGCAAAACTGCCCTTTCTCTGTAGCAAGGCCTGACTGATGAAGTTATTTGTAAGAGATTTGACCGTGATCGACTCCAGCTACCTCTGCGAACGCCGCGGCATGGTGGGCGAGAGCTGGCTGGTAGATATCGAAATGAGCGGTGAGCTCAACGAAATGAGCATGCTGCTGGACTTTGGCCGGGTAAAGAAGCTGATCAAGTCGATCATCGATGAAGAGGTGGACCACAAGCTGCTGGTGCCGACCGAGTGCCCGCTGATCCACGTCGAGACACTGGATGGTGACGAAAGCACAGTGGATCTGCTGCGCCCGGGTCGCTCCATCCATCTGCGCTGCCCATCCCAGGGCTTTGCCTTTATCCCTGCCCCGCAAGTTGATAAAGAGTCGGTGACCCGCTACCTGCTGGCGGTGCTGGCCAAACGGCTGCCGGGCAACATCAAGGATCTGTCGCTGACCCTGCGTCAGGAGGCGATCACCGGTGCCTTCTACCACTACAGCCACGGCCTGAAAAAGCACGATGGCAACTGCCAGCGCATCGCCCACGGCCACCGCTCTCCCATCGAGATCCACATCGATGGCGAGCGCGACCAGGAGCTTGAGCTCAACTGGGCCGAGCGCTGGGGCGATATCTACCTCGGCACCGAGGAGGACAAGGTGGCGCTGACCGAGCTCGCTTTGAGCCCTCGCGCCAATGCCCAGCTTGGCGAGCATCACACCGGCTTCAAATATATGGCGCCGCAAGGGCTGTTCCAGCTGGCCATCCCCACCGCCGAGGTAGAGATGATCGACACCGACACCACAGTCGAGCTGCTGGCCTGCTACATCGCCCGCGAAGTGAAGAAGATGGTGGGCGACAAGTTCGTCAAGATTGTCGCCTATGAAGGGGTCGGCAAGGGCGCCATTGCCTACGCCTGATCCCCTTGTCACGGCCGCAATAAAGAGAAGGCCCCGCATCTGCGGGGCCTTGTTGTTTCAACTCTCGACCATCAGGCGCTCAGGCGGAAGCGCTTGACCAGGCTCTCCTGCTGCTCGGCAAGGGAGTCCAGCTGCTGGCTGGTCTCGGCTACCCGCTCAATCCCCTGATAGTTGAGATCCGAGATATCGGAGATGCGGTTGAGGTTGGTGGCGATATCGGCGCTGGTGGCCTGCTGCTGCTCGGCGGCGGAGGCGATCTGGCTCGACATGTCGCTGATCAGCACCACAATCCCCTGCACTTCCTCCATGGCGTTGTTGGCGTGAGAGCTCTGATCCACGCAACTGTCCATCTCGCGAGAGCACTCCTGCATCACGGTCACCGCCTTGGCTACCCCCTGCTGCAGGTTCTCGATCATGGTCTGGATTTCGCTGGTGGACTGGGCGGTGCGGCCCGCCAGACTGCGCACCTCATCCGCCACCACCGCAAATCCGCGCCCCTGCTCGCCGGCCCGCGCCGCTTCGATGGCGGCGTTGAGGGCCAGCAGATTGGTCTGCTCGGCGATGCCGCGAATGACATCGAGGATATTGCCGATCTGGCTGCTCATGGCGCTCACATCACCAATCACCTTGCCGGTCTGTTGCAGTTTGCCCGCCAGTTGATGAGTGGTGGTGATATTGCCTGCCATCACCTTGCGTCCCATCTCGGAGGCCTTCTCCACATCCTGCACCCGCTCCAGTGTCTGGTTGGCAGCCTGCGCCACCTCCCGCACCGAGGCCTCCATCTGGGTCATTGCGGCGGCGACCGAGGCGGTCTCCTGCCGCTGTTTCTCCAGATCCGCCCGCACCGATTCGGTGGTGCGACGGTTGCCGTGGGCGGCATCGTTAAGCTGGGCCGATGCTTGTGAAAGCTGCGCCAGTACCTCCCCCATCTGGGCGATCAGCAGGTTGATCTGGCTGCCCAGCTGACCAAATTCATTCTTGCTCTGAAAACCGATGCGCTGAGTCATGTCACCCTGGGTTACTTCGGTCAGCACCAGCAGCAACTCCCTGAGCGGACGGCGAATGGCCTTGCCCAGGGTATAAGCCACCAGCATGGCAATCAGGATGGCGACTACGATGCTGGCTCCCTGAGTCAGGGTGCTCTGGCTCTGTGCGGCTTTGGCATGCTGAATGCTCTGGTTCATCAGTTGCTGGCTCTGAGAGGTGACCCGCTCAAGCCGATCCTGAATTGCCACGATGAGCGCACTCGCCTGCTTGCTCTTCTCCCGCATCTGCTCCTGCTGTTGCATCAGCGTCAGATACTGGGCGAGTACACCTTCATTACCGGTCGTATCGCGCACGAAACCGTGGACGTAGTGACCCATGTTGTTGTCGAAATCCTTGAGCTCACCCTGCAGATCCTTGATGGTGCTGTTGAACCCCTCCATCTGCATCCTGTTGCGCTTGAGCGCGGCTTCAATGGGGGCCGGAATGCTCTGATTGAGGGCATCCATGGTGGAGAGTTCGATAGCGGAGAGCTTGGTGGTCAGGGTCTCGGAGAGCATCTTGATGAAGCTGTCGTCGATGGTGATCATCATGTCCCCCAGACTCTTCTTGAACTGGGGCAAGCTGACCTGAAACTGCCCCTTGGCCAGATTGACCTTGTGCAATCGGGTGAGCAGCGCCTCGTGTTCGCCCGGCAGGGTATCGGTCAGTTGCAGGTAGCTGTCGACCTGCTGGCTCAGAGTGCCCATCTCCCCTTGCAGTTCGGGGTGGTGGGCGACCTGCTGGCGCAAGGCATCGAGGCTCTTGCCCACCGCGGCCTTGGCCTGTTTCAGTTCGGCCACTTCGGCAGGCAGCTGTTTGGGGTCCTGCTCGGTGAGCACATCCCCCAGCCACTTGTTGGCACTGAGCAGGGTGATCTGGGTCTGGCTGCTGGCAATCACCAGCGGCATAGACTGCCGGGTCACCTGTTCCAGCGCTCCCCCCAGAGTATTCTGACTACGAAATGTGAGTAGTGAACTGGCCACCATCACGGCCACCAGGATCGCGAAGCCAAGGTAGACTCGCTGCAAGATGGAGAGATCCGACATTGTTTGTTTCATTATTGTCCCGCTGTATATGCAAAAGTCCCTTGCCTGAGTACCCCGTCCTTTTGATACCCTGCAGACCCCTGAACAGGCGCTGCAGATGACGTCCCTCTGGCTATCGGTATTCTTAACAATAACTGAAGGGAATGGGACATCAGCTGTGTCAAATCTCGGCTTGTGTCACACTTGACGCGCTGCTCGCCTTCTTTCGGGAGCCGCTTGGGATGCAAGTTCAATTTTCTTTTTCATATAAGGGAGTTAGCCATGGCGCAAGAAACCATTTTCAGCAAAATCATCCGTAAAGAGATCCCTGCCGACATCCTTTATCAAGACGATCTGGTCACCGCATTCCGGGATATCCAGCCCAAGGCCAAGACCCATATCCTGATCATCCCGAATGTGCTGATCCCCACCGTCAATGACGTGGAAGCCGAACATGAACTGGCCCTTGGCCGGATGTTCACCGTGGCCCGCAAGCTGGCAAGCGATGCGGGCATCGCCGAAGATGGCTACCGCCTCATTATGAACTGCAACCGCCACGGCGGGCAGGAGGTCTACCACATCCACATGCATCTGGTCGGCGGCGAGCCGTTGGGACCGCTGCTCAGCCTGTAATGAATCGCAACGCCTCAACCTGCCGCAGCGCCCTGTTGCTCTGCGGCGCCCTGCTGTTGCTGGGGGGCTGCGCCTCCCGCTGGCAAGACATGTTCGTCTCCTACTCCGATCAGATGGTGCCGCTGCGCAACCAGCTGCTGCTGGGCCATGCCGCCGAAGCGCTGCCCGAGGTGCGCGACTCCACCCTCGGCGATGACACCTTTATCCTCGATCGCCTTGAAGAGGGGCGCATCGCCTGGCTGGCGGGTCAGGATGCGGGCAGCAAGCAGGCGTTCACCGCCGCCGACAGCCGCCTTCAGTGGGAAGACAATCAGGCCGAATACCGGCTGAGCCACGGTCTGGATCAGGTGGGCAGTCTGCTCACTAACGATCAGTCGATGGCCTATCGTACTCCCGATTACGAACGCACCATGCTGCATCACTATCTGGCACTCAACTATCTGCAACGGGGTGATGCCGATGGCGCCCTGGTGGAGGTGCGTCGGGCCAATCAGGTGCAGGAACAGGCCCTGAAACGGCGAGCCGATGAGGTGCGCAAGGCGAAGGATGAGAGCGAAGAGGTCGAAGCAGAAGGCGAGATGCGCCAGCTGATGTCGCGCGGCGCACCGGATCTCGACCGGTTGATCGGCAAGGTCAAAAACGGTTTTCAGAACGCCTACACCTTCTATTTTTCCGCCGTGCTCTATGAGGCGGCCGGGGATCTCAACGATGCCTGGGTCGACTATCAGCGCGGCTACCAGATAGCGCCGGACAACCGCAGCCTGCAAGATGCCTTGCTGCGTCTGGCGCGGCTGCGTGGCTCACCGGACGAGATCCGCGAGACCGAGAAAAAGATAGGCCGCAAAGCGCCGCCGCTTGCAAAAGATCAAGGCCAGCTGGTGGTGCTGTTTGAAGATGGTTTGATCCCGGCACGGCGCGAACTGTTCCTGCCGCTCCCCATCTCCACCTCCCGCGGCGATTTTCGCACCTTTACCGTCGCCATCCCCTATTACGATAATCGGGCCAGCGACACCGGCCCGCTGACGGTGGAAGTCGGCAAGCGGGTCGAGCAGACCAGCGAGCTGGTCAGGCTGGAAGCGCTGGCCGCCAAAGATCTGCAGGAGCGGCTGCCCGGCATGCTGACCCGCCAGGCGCTGCGACTGGTGGCCAAGGAGCAGATGCGCCGCACCGCCGCCAAAGAGGGAGGGGATGTGGGCAATATTCTGGTGGGGATCTTCAACACCCTCTCGGAGCGGGCCGATACCCGCAGTTGGCTGACGCTGCCAGCGCAGGCATCGAGCTGGCAGGGGATGGTGCCGGCAGGTGAAATCAATCTCACCCTGGGCGCGGGGGCAGCGCAGCGGCAATTGCCGCTCACCATCCACAAGGGCCGCACAACCCTGGTCTGGGTACAGCGCCTCGGCGCCGGTCTGACCACCAGGGTGATGCCGCTCTGAGCAGACGGCGAAGAGAGATGAGCAAGACAATTAACCGGGCAGGCACACTCGCGGCCCCACTCACCCCGATTAAGGAGAGCAAGATGAAAGCATACGGGTTGGCCCTCGGGCTCGCGCTGCTGCTGACCGGCTGCGCCACCAACACCTCCGGCGTGGCGCTCTATGGCCCGGCGGGCGGTGCACCAGTGGCAGAGCAGCATCAAAACGTCAACGTCACCCTGACCGAGCTGAGCCGCCGCCAGCAAAATGGCCTGCTGCAGGTCAATGTGGCCGCTGCCAGCACCCAGCGCAGCGATAACAAGCTGCAATATATCTTCTATTGGTATGATGAGGCCGGTCAGGAGGTCGCCAGCGATGGCCGCGGCTGGACCCCCATCAAGCTGCATGGCTATCAGACCCGCACCCTCTCGGCCCTGGCGCCCAGCCCGGCGGCGCAAGGTTACCGGATTTACGTACGCGAAGTGATTGAGGAATCCTACTGATGAAAATGAATCATGCCCTGCTGATCCTGACCTCTGCATTGCTCTTGGGCGGCTGCTCCAGCACTACCGTCAGCTATGGCGATCCCACTGAAACCGAAACCGTCACCGTCGATTACGGCTCAAGCGACCTGCAGGCCATCGCCGACAAGATGGCGGACTCCATGCTCGCCTCCCCTGCCACCAGCGAGATCACCGCAGGCGGTCGTCCGGTGATGTTTATGGACTCTATCCGCAACAAGACCTCCGAGCACATCGATACCGAAGCCATCACCGACACCATCCGCACCAAGCTGCTGCGGGCCGGCAAGTTCCGCTTCGTCGACATGAGCAAGGTGGCCGCCGTCAAGCAGCAGCTCGAATACCAGCAGAGCAGCGGCATGGTGGATCCTGCCTCCATGGTGCGGCTTGGCAAGCAGACTGGTGCCCGCTACATGGTCTATGGCAACCTCGCCAGCATCGTCAAGGACAATGGCAAGGTGAAGGATGTCTACTACCAGATGACCATGAACCTGATGGACCTGCAAAACGGCGAACTGCTATGGGCCGATCAGAAAGAGATCCGCAAACAGGCGAAGAAATCCACCTTTGGCTGGTAACAGGCTCCTGGTGACAGGCAACTGTGATCCGCTACTGGCCAGCCTGCCCGCCCCCTGGCGGGAGGGGCAGTTGGAACCACTCGGGTTAGGCCTGACCAACTGCAACTATCGACTGCGCCTCCCCTCGGGGCGCAGTTACTTTTTGCGTCAAGGGCACCCCGATCCGCTGCGCCTTGGCATCGACCGCTCCACCGAGTGGCAGCTTTATCAGGGGGCGATGGCCGAAGGGCTGGCGCTGCCTTGCCACTATGGCGATCCCGCCAGCGGTCTGATGCTGCTCGAATGGTGCGATGAGCCAAACTGGGTGCTCGCGGCACCACCGGAAGCCGATCAGCCCCGTCTGCTGGCTGAGGTGCTGCGCAAGCTCCATCGCCTGCCGCTGCCTGAGGTGGTGATGGCGGTGCGAGCCCACGCCGCGGGCTATCGCGCCCGACTGGCCCACATTCCCTCCTGGCTGCCCGCCCTGGAGCGGGGCTTGCTCGCCAGCAGTGAGCCAAATGATTGCTGGCGCCCTTGCCACCATGATCTCAATCCGGCTAACTTGTTGGGAAGCAAACCCTGGGTCATCGACTGGGAGTATGGCGCGGCAGGTCACCCCGGCTTTGAGCTCGCCAGCATCCAGCGCACCCATGAGTGGCCCGCCGAGCGGCGCGACGAGCTGGAAGCGCACTATCTGCAGGCCCTGCCGCGCCACCAGTGGCCCGATTTTCAGAGCGAGGCATTTTTACCCTGGGTCGACTATATCGGCCTGCTCTGGGCCCTGCTGATGACAGAGCAACAGCCCTCACTCGACTATGACACCCTGATCGCCATCAACCGGCAACGACTGGAGTAACAGATGATAAACAAGGTGCGCTGGCACAAGCCGAAAACCTGGGGTCTGCTGCTGATCGGCCTGCTGCTGACCGGCTGCTCCACCCGGGTGATCTACTACTGGCTCGATACCGCCATCATCTGGCAGCTGGATGACTACTTTGCCCTCTCCTATTCGCAGAAGGATCTGCTCAGCCGCGAAGTGAAGGGGCTGATGGCTTGGCACCGCCAGCACGAGCTGCCGCGCTACGCCAGGGATCTCGATGCACTGGCCAAGGCGGTGGCCAGCCCCATGACGCCGGAGCAGATCTCGACCAACCTAGATGCGGTGCAGCAGAGCCTGACCCGCACGCTGGAAAACACTATCCCCCGTGCCGTCAGGCTGGCGCGCACCCTGACCGACGAGCAGGTGGCCCGCTTTATGACCGATCGGGTCAAGCGGCAACAGGAACGGCAAAAGGACTTTGCCACTGAGCCCAAAGAGCAGATGCTGGCGGAGTTTCGCGACAAGATGAACAAGCGGCTCGAGTTCTGGATTGGTGAGGTGAAACCGGCACAGGCGCCACTGGTGGCCCAGTGGGCCGAATGGCAATACGAGCTAATGCCCCCCTGGCTCGAGTTTCAGGAGTCCTGGACCCAGGAGCTGGACAGGCTGATGAAGCAGCGCCAGAGTCCCGACTTTACCCGCGAGCTGACTGACCTGCTGGCCGAAGGGGATGGGCTGATGGATGGCCGCTTTACCGGCTATACCGAACAGTCGCGCCAGCGTACCGTCAACTGGCTGAGCGCCATGAGCCAGTCGCTGGATATCTCCCAGCGGGCCCATCTCTACTCCCTGCTCAAGGGTTATGCCCGCGACTTCAAGCAGATGAGCGGCAGCTGACAGCCAGCACCGAATGGTGCCATGTGCCCGGGGCAACCTTGTTCAAACCGGGCGCTTATGGTAGTTTGCCCTTCCTATTTATCGGGAATTAACTTTTTGCGCCTTATCGACAAAGTAAAACTGGTGCTGGTCACTCTGGTTATCGCCCTCACCCTGCTTTGTTCCATCGCCCGAATGGAAGGCCCGCTGCTACCCGCATCTCCCCAGAGTGAACAGCAGCAGACTCAGGTGTTCAATCAGCTTAGCGACAGCGATGATGGCATCATCAAGTTTGTTGGCAGCCATCAGAATCACCTGCTGCGTCTCGAACAATCCCTGCGCAGTGACAACCAGCCCAAGAGTGTGGTCTACGAGCTG
Source organism: Aeromonas sp. 604443 (assembly GCF_049170315.1). Taxonomy (NCBI): domain Bacteria; kingdom Pseudomonadati; phylum Pseudomonadota; class Gammaproteobacteria; order Aeromonadales; family Aeromonadaceae; genus Aeromonas; species Aeromonas sp. 604443. The sequence goes on along the minus strand of NZ_JAAKMI010000001.1, from coordinate 7,892 downwards.
ATCCAGAGCTGGTCGGCCCAGGCCATCCTGCTGTTGCTGCTTGGCTGGCTGATGCTGGCCCCCGAGCTCTATCACAAACAGAGTTTTCGCGATCGCTTTGGCGCGATCCACCGGCGCCATCTACAGCGCCAACATCTGCAATACCGCTTCACCCAGAGCTATCTGAGCGCCTGACCCCGGAGGGGCTGGCACATCCACTGTTTGCTGATCTCCTCTTCCTTACGGATCCGGCAACTGCCTGATCCGCATTTGATGCATCCCATTTTTTGCGCCTTGCCGAGCCTTGTTGCTATCGGCCCGGGCACCATTCTCCTGACAGAGGCTTGTTTGCCATGAGAAAGAGCAATCGCACCGTTCTCAACCGCATGAGCAAGTGGCAGTACGCACTGCTGCTGTTGATGCTGTTGACCTTTACCTTTTACTCCCTGCCCACCTTTTTTGGTGAGCAGCCCTCCCTCGGCCTGCACGGACAGCAGCGCCTGACCCCCCAGCAACAGATGTTGCTGAGCGACAAGCACCTGACCCCGCTCAAGGTCATTGAGCAACCTGAGCGGGTCGAGCTGGTCTTTGCCAGCCAGGGCGAGCAGCAGCGCGCAAAGCAGTTGCTGGAGCAGCAAGGGGTCGACAGTGCCGCCCTGACCCTGGAGTTTCACTCCAACGCGCCGACCTGGATCACCCGCCTCGGCGCCGATCCCATCAAGCTGGGACTGGACCTGCGTGGCGGCTCCCAGCTGCTTATCGGGGTGGACGTGGACTTTGTCATCGACAATCAGACCAAGAATCTGGTGGATACCCTGCGCACCCGCTTCCGTGAAGCCAACCTGCGCGGCGCCAGCGTCACGCGCAGCGCACAGGGCGCCGTAGCCGTCACCCTGCCGGAGGTGGCCGAACAGGAGAGCTGGCTCGCCATCATCAAGGAGAGTGCCGGTACCCGTCAGGATCAGTGGAAGCTGACCCGCTCCGGCAATGATCTGAAACTGGTGCTGAGCGAGGCGGAGCGTACCCTGCTGGTCAACAACGCCGTGACCCAGAACCTGTCGATCCTGAAAAAACGGATCAACGAGCTCGGCATCGTCGAGGCCTCGGTGGTGCGTCAGGGGCAGGATGGTATCCGTATCGAACTGCCCGGGGTACATAACCCCAAACAGGCGAAAGAGGTGATCGGGGCCACCGCCTCGCTGGCCTTCTACGAGGCCAAAGCCGACAGCCACTTCTACATCGCCGATCGCAACGGTCAGGCCGTCGGCATGGCGCGCAAGCCGGTACTCACCGGCGAGCACATCGTCGATGCCCGCGCCAATATGGGCGAGATGGGCCAGCCCCAGGTCAATATCGTGCTTGACACCCTGGGTGGCAGCAAGATGAACCAGTTCAGCCGCCTGCATGTGGGCAAGCCGATGGCGACCGTCTTCACCGAGTACAAGACCAATGCCCAGGGCAAACTGCGCGCCCAGAGCGAGGTGATCAACGTCGCCACCATCCAGACCGCCCTTGGCAACCAGTTCCGCATCACCGGCATTGGCAGTCTGCCGGAAGCACAAGAGCTGGCCATGCTGCTGCGCGCCGGTGCCCTCACCGCCCCTCTCAAGATCCTGGAAGAACGCAGCATAGGCCCGACGCTGGGGATGCAGAATATCGAGGCGGGTTTCACCGCGCTGGCCTTCGGCATGGCAGGCATGATGCTGTTTATGATGGCCTGGTACCGCAAATTCGGCTGGGTTGCCATCACGGCGCTGGTCGCCAACCTGTTGATGCAGGTCGGCATGCTGGCAGTGCTGCCGGGCGCCGTGCTGACCCTGCCGGGGATCGCCGGTCTGGTGCTGACGGTGGGCATGGCGGTGGATACCCATGTGCTGATCTTCGAGCGGATCAGGGACCGTCTGCGAGAAGGGGGCTCATTGGCCAACGCCATCGACTTTGGCTATCGCTCGGCCTTCCACACCATTTTCGATGCCAACATCACCACCCTCATCTGCGCCGTGGTGCTCTACTCCATCGGCTCCGGGCCGCTGCAGGGCTTCTCCATCACCCTCATTCTGGGTCTGCTCTCCAGCATGATCACCGGGATCTGGGGAACGCGCGCCATCATCAATCCCCTGTGGGGACGCAGCAACGAGCGCACGCTGAAGGTGTAACGGGACAGCAATCCCTCTGATGAGCGGCTTTGGCTGCGCCATCGGCCATGGATATGGCCGGAGCGGCCAAAGCAGAACACTATTTCCCGGCGTGTCGCGACACGTCGTGATGGGCCAACAGCCTGATGCTGGCTGGCCAAGGAGAGAATTATGTTGAGAATGATCGTTGCCATGGGGCTGACCCGTTGGCGTTATATCGGCCTGTGGGCTTCCATCCTGCTGACCGTGGCCAGCGTCGCCATCTTGCTGGTGAACGGCCTGACACTGGGGCTCGATTTTACCGGCGGGATCCTGCTGGAGTTTCATATCCAGACCCTGAAAGAGGCCCATGAGCTCAATGCCATGCTGGTCTCCCCGCTGGCGGGAGCCGTTGAGCTGAGCTCGGCCGGTATTCCCGGCGAGTGGCTGATCAAGTTGCCTCCCCACGAACTGCCCTGGCCCGCGGCAGATCTCGCCACCATGCTGACCCAGCAGTTGGGGATGCCGGTCGAGTTGCTGCGCACCACCATCGTCGGTCCTCAGGTGGGTGCCGAGCTGTTCCAGCAGGGTATGCTGGCCGTGCTGGTCGCTTCGCTGGCGATGTCGGCCTATCTGGCGTTTCGCTTCGAGTGGCGTCAGGCCATCGGCATCCTGCTCTCGGTGGTCCATGACGCTATCGTAGCGCTGGGGCTGCTGTCACTCTTTCAGATCGAATTCGATCTGAACATCATCGCCGGTCTGATGGCGGTGATCGGCTACTCCCTCAACGACAGCATCGTCATCTCGGACAGGTTGCGGGATCTGCTGAGCTCGCGTACCCAGATGGGCATCCACGAATGCTCCGATGTGGCCATCAGGGCAACCTTCAGTCGCACCATGATCACCTCGGGCACCACCCTGTTTACCGTGGGCGCGCTGCTGCTGTTTGGCGGTGACGCTCTCTACGGCTTCTCCTTCACCCTGTTTGCCGGGATCCTGGTAGGCACCGTCTCCTCTATTACCGTTGCCTCGACCGTGCAGGAGCTGCTGGGCCTCACCCCGCAGGCCTATCAGAAAAAGAGCGAGGAGCCAGTGGCCAACGCAGCCTGACCCTTGCTATCCAGAGTCGGCTAATCGAGCCTCTACCAACTATGCCCTTGCCAACCATTGGCAGGGGCTTTTTCTACCCTCCCCCGCCAATCCCCGTCGCTCCTGTTACTGGCCAAGTCGCCTCAATTGACAACTGACCATATTGAAAGCAATGACGGATCAATCCGTCATTTTTAATAACAAAAAGGTCATTTTATTACGTCAAAAACCCTGAAATGTGACTGAAAGCACTTTCTTGAGGGTTCAAAGGAGGCAACATTGTAGTGATTTATCTACAAAGGGATATGAGATGTTGTTACAACCTGCCAATACAGCAAAAGCCAGACAGTTGCTGAACGAGACCATGGCTCTGGTACTCGCAGGAGGGCGGGGTAGTCGCCTCAAACAGTTAACCGACAACCGTGCCAAGCCTGCCGTCCATTTCGGCGGCAAATTCCGCATTATCGATTTCGTGCTCTCCAACTGCATCAACTCCGGCATTCGTCGGGTCGGTGTCGTGACCCAGTACAAATCCCACAGCCTGTTGCGCCATCTCCAGTCCGGCTGGTCTTTCCTGCGCTACCAGATGAACGAATTTATCGATCTGCTCCCTGCCCAGCAGCGAGTGGATGAGGTGAACTGGTATCGAGGTACCGCCGATGCGGTCTACCAGAATCTGGATATCATCCGCGATCACGCCCCCAAATATGTGGTGGTGCTGGCAGGCGATCACATCTACAAGATGGATTACGCCGCCATGCTGCTCGACCACGTCAATATGGGTGCCAAGGTGACTGTAGCCTGCATCGAGGTGCCACGCAGTGAAGCAAGCGCCTTCGGGGTAATGGCTGTGGATGATGATCGCAAGATCAACGCCTTCGTCGAAAAGCCCGCCAACCCGCCAGCCATGCCGGGCAAGGCCGACACCGCGCTGGCCTCCATGGGCGTCTATATTTTTGATGCCGAATATCTCTACCAACTGCTGGAAGAGGACATTGCCAACGCACAGTCCCATCACGATTTCGGCATGGACGTGATCCCCCGCGTGGTGAAAGAGGGTACTGCATTCGCTCACCCGTTTGGCATGTCCTGTGTCGGTTGCTGTCCGGATCGCCGTCCCTACTGGCGCGACGTGGGCACCGTGGACTCCTTCTGGGAAGCCAACATGGATCTCGCCTCCGTCACGCCGGAGCTGGATATCTACGATCAGGAGTGGCCCATCTGGACCAGCCAGAACATGACCCCTCCCGCCAAGTTCGTGCAGGACAGAAACGGTCAGCACGGCATGACCATCAACTCGATGTTTTCGGGCGGCACCATCGTCAGCGGCTCCTTCATCCTGAGCTCGGTGCTCTTCACCAATGTACGAGTCGACTCCTTCTGCACTCTGGATCAAGCCGTGATCTTCCCGGGTGTGGAGATCGGTGCCGGCTGCCGGCTGCGTCGGGTAGTGATCGACAAGGGGTGCAAGCTGCCGGAAGGGATGGTGATCGGTGAGAACGCCGATGAAGATGCCCGCCGCTTCCACCGATCCGAACAGGGGATCGTACTGGTCACCAAGCCCATGCTGGATGCACTGGCAAAAACGGCGCGCAAGCAGGCTGTAGAGCAGGCCGTACCGGCATAACTCTCCGACCAGCACTGTTATCGCGACAAAAAACGGGAGCCCTTGCAGGCTCCCGTTTTTTATAGCCACTTGCCCCCCGCCATTCGACCTCCCCTTTTTAGGCTGTAAATATATAATTACAGCAGTAGCTTTTCATGGACAAATTTGGCAGTTAATCCAAACCTTTGGCGATGAGCAGTACTTTCATATTGCCAAAAGGCTATTAAATTCCATATTCACACTTGAAAGTTGGCATTTACTTGGTATTGTGATGACCATTCGTAACGAAAGCGGTACTTTCGTAAACTTAAAATTACAGCTGGTAGTATCAAAACCAGTGTGCTGACTCTGACGAGGCGAAGAGGCTATGCAACGAGATCCCCTGAACAATATACATATCCAGTCCGAACAAGTGATGATCACGCCTGCCCAGCTCAAGGAGAAACTGCCCATCTCCGATCGTGCGCTGGCATTCGTGCAAGGGGCCCGCAACACCATCGCCGACATCATCCACCGTCGCGATCACCGTCTGCTGGTGATCTGTGGTCCCTGCTCCATCCACGACATGGACGCCGCCAAAGAGTACGCAACCAGACTCAAAGCGCTGCATGATGCCTATCAGGATTCTCTCTACATTGTCATGCGGGTCTACTTTGAGAAGCCGCGCACCACGGTCGGCTGGAAGGGTTTTATCAACGACCCGAACCTGGACGGCACCTTCGATGTGGAGCTGGGGCTGCACCGGGCCCGCGAGCTGCTCTGCTGGCTCGCCGAGCTGGAGCTGCCCCTGGCCACCGAGGCGCTGGATCCCATCAGCCCCCAATACCTGGCGGAGCTCTTCTCCTGGTCGGCCATCGGTGCCCGCACCACCGAATCCCAGACCCACAGGGAGATGGCGTCCGGCCTCTCCATGCCGGTCGGCTTCAAGAACGGCACCGACGGCAACCTGGGCACCGCCATCAATGCGTTGCAGGCGGCCTCCAGCCCCCACGCCTTCATGGGGATCAACCAGCAGGGCCAGGTCGCGCTGCTGCAGACCCAGGGCAACCCGGATGGCCACGTGATCCTGCGCGGCGGCAAGCACCCGAACTACGATTCGGTCAACGTGTCGCTGGCGGAAGAGGCGCTGGAGAAAGCGGGCCTGCTGCCCGGCCTGGTGGTGGATTGCAGCCACGGCAACTCCAGCAAGGATCACCGTCTGCAGCCCAAGGTGGCGGACAACGTGATCCACCAGATCCAGGAGGGCAACCGCTCCATCATAGGGGTGATGCTCGAATCCAACCTGTTCGAGGGCAACCAGTCCAGCGAACAGCCCAAGTGCGACATGCGCTACGGCGTCTCCATCACAGATGCCTGCATCGACTGGGAGACCACGGACGCGCTGCTGGCCCGCTGCCACAGCCAGCTGGCTGGGCCTCTCAAGGGCAGAACTGCACGGTAAGCCGTGGTATCTTGTCGTAACCTATTGAACAATCGAGGTATCACTAGTGGTGGCATCAAACCGCTCACGCCGTGATACCTTGTTGCATCTTGAATTTCAGGGCGCCGCCGCTCGCGGCGCCAGCAGGGACTGGATATGGCTGAAGAGTTGAATGTACTCAGGGACAAGATAGATGCGGTGGACAAGCAGCTGATCGATCTGCTGGCCGCCCGTCTGGCCCTGGTGGGAGAAGTGGGTGAGGTAAAGAGCCGCCACGGCCTGCCCATCTATGCACCGGAGCGGGAAGCGAGCATGCTGGCCCGCCGCCGCGCCGAGGCCGAGCAGTTGGGGGTGCCCGGCGATCTCATCGAAGACGTGCTGCGCCGGGTGATGCGCGAATCTTATGCTAGCGAGAAAGATACAGGCTTCAAATGCATAAAGCCGGATCTTGGCAAGGTGGTCATCATCGGTGGTCAGGGCCAGCTTGGCCGCTTGTTCGGCCATATGTTCAGCCTCTCAGGCTATCGGGTCGAGACGCTGGAACAAGCCGACTGGCCGCGCGCTGACGAGATCCTCACCGGAGCCGGTCTGGTGATGGTGGCGGTGCCCATCGATATCACCTGCCAGATCATCGATCGCCTCGGCAACCTGCCCGCCCACTGCCTGCTGGTCGATGTCACCAGCGTGAAGGCGGCGCCGCTCGAACATATGCTGGCGGTACATCAGGGGCCGGTACTGGGACTGCACCCCATGTTCGGGCCGGATGTGGCGAGTCTCGCCAAGCAGGTGATCGTCTGCTGCCAGGGTCGTGACCCCGCCGCCAGCCAATGGCTGCTGGAGCAGATGACCATCTGGGGCGCCCGCTTGCAACAGGTGGAAGCCAAGGCCCACGATGAGGCGATGACCCTCATTCAGGCACTGCGTCACTTCGCCACCTTTGCCTATGGCTGGCACCTCTCCCGGGAGCAGGCCAATCTGGATCGCCTGCTGAGTTTGAGCTCCCCCATCTACCGGCTGGAGCTCGCCATGGTGGGGCGGCTGTTTGCCCAGGATCCCCACCTCTATGCCGACATCATTTTGTCGTCACCGCAGAACCTGGCGATGATCCGTCGCTACTACCAAAACTTCGGCGAAGCGCTGGGGCTGCTGGAGCGAGGAGACAGGGACGGTTTCATCAACGCATTCTCGCAAGTTTCCGGTTTCTTCGGCGAGCATGCCGACCAGTTCCTGCGTGAAAGCCGCATGCTGCTCGCCCAGGCCAACGACCGCCGCCAACACGGCTGATCCTGCAAAAGCAGCTACCTCATATCGCCAGAATGGGAAGATGCCTGGGCATCTTCCCATTTTATTTGTTACCGATTTAAACACTGACGTCAGTCACGCTCGGCCCTACGTCGAGCCCCCACAGCTGACTGGCCTCAATACCCTCCCCTGGCGCTGCCTCACATCCAGCAAGTATGCCCCCTCAATATCCACGCAATCCGCGCAAATAGCACCGCCCCTTGCAAGGGCTGCCAGACTCTAACGGTCAAACCAAACTGCTGCGAGCAAGGCTGTACGACGCAAAGGAGAACGGTGCACTCCCCATCAAAGAGATAAACAGGAAGCAGGAAGCAGGAAGCAGGAAGCAGGAAGCAGGAAGCAGGAAGCAGGAAGCAGGAAGCAGGAAGCAGGAAGCAGGAAG